>JBMFWD010000177.1:0-502 GCA_049965615.1 Acidobacteriaceae bacterium | reverse complement strand
CCGTCGTGGTTATTGCGGAACAGGGAACTGGGGTTGGAGTCGTTGGCGACGTAGATGTCGGGCCAGCCGTCGTTGTTGAAGTCGAGGGTGAGGACGCCGAGGCTGTAGGTGCCGTTAGCGTGGGTGATGCCGGATTTTTTGCTGACGTCGGTAAAGGTGCCGTCGCCGTTGTTGTGGTAGAGAATGTTGACGCCGCCCGCGAGGCCCGGCGGTCCGCAGGCGACTTCGATGCCTTTGTAGAGGCAGGGACCGGAGGCGGGAGTGGGGGCGGTTTTGGGGTCGAAGTCGATATAGTTGGCGACAAACAGGTCGAGGTGGCCGTCGCGGTCGTAATCAATGAAAGCGCACCCAGTATTCCACCGCCGCTGCGGCTGCAAAAGTCCCGCCTGACGGGTAACATCGGTGAAGGTACCGTTCCCGTTATTGTGGTAGAGGACGTTCTGCCCCCAGTAGGTGACAAAAAGGTCATCGAAGCCATCATTGTCGAAGTCGCCGATGCAGC
>JBMFWD010000176.1:0-504 GCA_049965615.1 Acidobacteriaceae bacterium | reverse complement strand
CAAGAAGGCTGATCGGCGACAATTAGAATTCCCTGGTGACGACAATTAGAATTCCCTGGTCGGGGGATGGTGTACAAGGCCCTTCGGCTTGTCCTCCGAGGCTCTCCCTCTCGACCGCCTCTGGCGGTTGCTTCCCGTCACACCTCCTTGCTCGGATTCGTGGGTCCAGGCGGACTCGGACGCGACTTCCTGGCCTGCTCGGCGCGATAGCTGGGGACGTTCAGCTCCAGGATCACGCTGTGATGCACCAGCCGGTCGATCGCCGCCGCGGTCGTCATCGGGTCCTTGAAGATCGACTCCCACCCCGAGAACGGCAGGTTGCTCGTCAGCATCACGCTGCCCCGCTCGTACCGCTCCGCCAGCAGGCTGAAGAGCACCTCCATCTCCTCCCGGCTGTATTGCACGTATCCGATATCGTCAAGGATCAGCACCTGATATCGGGAAATCTTCTTGAGGAATCCCCGCAGCTTCAGGTCCCGCTTCGCCGCCAGCAGGTCCTGGACC
>JBMFWD010000175.1:0-505 GCA_049965615.1 Acidobacteriaceae bacterium | reverse complement strand
GTAACGCCTGCTTGACAAATCCGAACTTCGGGCAGATGCTTGCGTATAATATGTCGAGTTCCAATACGAAAGGTGGGTTATGCAACGACGCGCGTTTTGTAAGGCTTTAGTCGGTGCGGCCGCCGCTGCGGTTACTGCAACAACACTCAAACCGCATACAATGCGAGCTGCTGATGCGGCAGGCTCGATCGCCTCAGGTTTTGATAAGCCCGGCGAAACCTACCCTGAGTTCTGCAATACGCCCGAACTAGACCGCACCTTTTATACGGTAAAGGGCCGAGACATCGTCGCCGAAAAACTCAATGAAAAGGCCTGGCGACCTACCGCTTGGGGTAATCCCCCAGCTCTGCCGGTTCCGGGCGGTTCGTGGGATGGCGTGCCCATGCGGAGCCCCTTTGCTAATCTGCATGGCCAAGGCCCGTACAAGCCAACTTATGATTCGCTCCTGCAGTACGACTGTCCCGAATGGTACCGCGATGCCAAGTTCGGTATCTGGAATCATTGG
>JBMFWD010000174.1:272-509 GCA_049965615.1 Acidobacteriaceae bacterium | reverse complement strand
CCTTTCGAGAGTCGTTCCACTTTCGTCTCACTACCACCTGTATGTCAAGCCTTGGTAAGGTTCTTCGTGTTGCGTCGAATTAAACCACATGCACCACCGCTTGTGCGGGCCCCCGTCAATTCCTTTGAGTTTCAACCTTGCGGCCGTACTCCCCAGGCGGGGAACTTATTGCGTTAGCTGCGGCACGGGGATTGCTCCCCACACTTAGTTCCCATCGTTTAGGGCGTGGACTACCAG
>JBMFWD010000174.1:0-262 GCA_049965615.1 Acidobacteriaceae bacterium | reverse complement strand
GTTTGCTCCCCACGCTTTCGTCTCTCAGTGTCAGGTCTGTTCCAGGAAGCCGCCTTCGCCACCGGCCTTCTTTCTGATCTCTACGCATTTCACCGCTACACCAGAAATTCCGCTTCCCTCTCCCAGCCTCTAGTCTCCCAGTCTCCTTGGCCAAACCATGGTTGAGCCACGGCGTTTTACCAAAGACTTGAAAAACCACCTACAGACCCTTTACGCCCAGTTATTCCGAACAACGCTTGCCACCCCTGTCTTACCGCGGCTG
>JBMFWD010000173.1:0-509 GCA_049965615.1 Acidobacteriaceae bacterium | reverse complement strand
TCTAGTGTCCTGTCTTATTTAATTATTGACAATCGGCTGAAGCATGGTTATGCTCAGTCATGTTCACCACTGCAGCCCCGCTGGCGTTGAGCGATAGTCAGAAGAAACAACTGGAGGCGCTGGTTCGCAACGGCCACTCCTCGCAGAAGGTGGCGCTGCGCAGCCGTCTACTGCTGCTGGCCTGTGAAGGTGTTTCCAACCGCTCCATTGCCGAGCAATTGGAGGTTTCCCGGCCCACCGTCCTGGCGCTGCGCGCGGCCTTCGTCAAAGACGGGATGGCGGCGGTTACGGGAATCCGCAGACGCCAGCGCCGGGGCAGCGTTTTGACCGCGGAGCTGGAGCAGAAGATTCTCAATACCACATTGAAGACTCGACCCGGAGACGGCAGCACGCACTGGAGTGTGCGCACCCTGGCCCGGCATTTGGGAATCTCGCGGACCATCGTGCATCGTGTCTGGCAGAGGCACGAGGTCCAGCCGCATCGTGTGGAGCGGTTCAAGCTGTCCAAC
>JBMFWD010000172.1:0-516 GCA_049965615.1 Acidobacteriaceae bacterium | reverse complement strand
GATTGCGCAGCAGTCCGCGCGCGGCATCGGCCAGCGTCGAGAAACGCTCGCCGGCCAGCGTCACCACACCGGCGCTGGGTGTATCCAGCCCGCCCAGCAGATGCAGCAGTGTGCTCTTGCCGGCGCCGGAAGCACCGATCACCGCCACGCTTTCGCCGCGGCGCACGGCGAAGTCGATGCCGAGCAGTACCTCGGTGCGCAGCTTCCCTTCCTGATAGGTCTTGGCCAGACCCTCCGCGCGCAGCACGGCGTCCACCACCGGAACATCGCCTGCTGTTCCAGGGTTCCGGATGCCGGGTCGCGAGTCCCGAACCTGATCATTCATAGCGCAGCGCCTCAGCCGGCTGCGTGCGCGAGGCGCGCCACGCCGGGTAGATCGTGGCCAGCAGCGACAGCACCAGTGCCAGCGCGGTGATCCAGCCCACGTCACGCCACTCCAGCCGCGAAGGCAGGTTGCTGATGTAGTAGACGTCCGGCGAGAGGAACTGTACGTGGAACAGGCGCTGGACCCAATCC
>JBMFWD010000171.1:0-521 GCA_049965615.1 Acidobacteriaceae bacterium | reverse complement strand
CTCTTCGCCCGGTTTCAGCCAGCGCTTCGGCTCACGTCCCAGGCCCACTCCTGCCGGTGTTCCGGTGCTGATCACATCGCCCGGCTCCAGAGGAACAATCGAAGACAGATGCGCGATCAGCTGCGGCAACCTGAAAATCAATTCTCTTGTATTGGAGTGTTGCAGAGTTTCGCCGTTGATGGACAGTTGAATATCCAGCGAGTGCGGATCGCGCAACTCGTCGGTCGTGACAATGGCCGGGCCCATGGGGCAAAACGTGTCAAAACTCTTGCCGAGGGTCCACTGCGTGGTTGTCAACTGCACATCTCGTGCGCTCACGTCGTTCAGGATCGTGTAGCCCAGCACGTGCTGTTCCCAATCTTCAGTGCGTATGTTCTTGCCGCCCTTGCCGATCACGGCGGCGAACTCTGCCTCGTAGTCCGGCTGCTCGGAGTTTGCGGGCAGAACGATGTTGGCTCCTGGCCCGGTGACCGCATTCGGGAGCTTGAGGAAGACCGTTGGAACGTTGGGGATTGCCATGC
>JBMFWD010000170.1:0-522 GCA_049965615.1 Acidobacteriaceae bacterium | reverse complement strand
GTGTGGAATATTAGACAATGAGCGCAAGCTTGATCTAGCCATGTCGCATTGATGATAGGACTGAGAATTGTAAAGTCAAGTGGCGTTATAAGTACAATAATGCTCGATTATAACGAAAGTCTCGGCAAACCTCGTGCCAGCAGCCGCGGTAAAACGGGGGAGGCAAGTGTTACTCATCTTGACTGGGCGTAAAGGGTGCGTAGATGGTTATTTAAGTTTAAAATTAAATTAAAATTTTTATAAAATTTTTTATACTAAATAACTTTGAGTTTAAAAGAAGAAAAAGGTACTCATAATGTAGAGGTGAAATTCGGTGATATTATTGGGGACCATCGGTGGTGAAAACGTTTTTCTAGTTTAATACTGACATTGAGGCACTACAGCATGGGGATCAAACAGGATTAGATACCCTGGTAGTCCATGCTATCAACTATGAATGCTGAATATTGGATAGTTTTATTATTTAGTGTTTAAGTTAACGCGTTAAGCATTCCGCCTGATTAGTACGGTCGCAAGACTGAA
>JBMFWD010000169.1:0-531 GCA_049965615.1 Acidobacteriaceae bacterium | reverse complement strand
TCTAACATCATCCAGTTATTGGAGGCCGCTTGAAATCTTTAAGTATTTTTGTTTACGAATGAAACGGTAAGAAGCTAGTGACGCAGCCTGCTGGACAAATCTACCCTCTCGATCCAGAAGCTATACCGAGCCGGGACCGGCAATTTGATCGTCAAGCATTTTCGGACGCAGCTAAAGCGGACGTTTAGGATCATTGGTGGTTGCTCAACGGATTCAGCTAGGGAGCCTCTGATTAAGTCCCGAATCCGTGTCATTGGCGTCTAACGATGTAGGAGTGAGTAGGACGCGATGCGCCAGATAACCTTTGCCTGCCAGCCGAGTTTCGAGAAGTATTCCCGCCCCAGCCGCCGAGAGCAGTTTCTGAGCACCATGGAAGAGGTGGTGCCGTGGTCCGAGTTAGAGGCTTTGATCGAGCCGTATTATCCAAAAGCGGGCAAGGGACGCCGTCCGGTCGCAGCGGTTCTAAATGAAAAAGGAACCCAGGTAGCTATTTCGCTGGAAGTTGTCCTGTGGTTTGTTGAGGCATGGAGA
>JBMFWD010000168.1:0-538 GCA_049965615.1 Acidobacteriaceae bacterium | reverse complement strand
AAGACCCGCAACCAGCCGCTCAAACCAAAGCGAGTTCCCTACCGACTCCATGCCAATCAGCGCCGGAGCCGGCAGAGGTGGCGCTGAAGTACAAGCAACTGTGGATGGTGGAGGATGTCTTCCGAGCGATGAAGTCGCTGCTCGACACCCGGCCGATCTACCACAAGTGCGACGAAACGATTCGCGGGCACGTGTTTTGCTCGTTCCTCGCTTTGTTGTTACGCAAGGAACTGGAGGACCGATTGGCGCGCAAGCAGTGGAAGCTGGAATGGGCCGACGTGATCCGGGATCTGGACAACCTGGTTGAGATGGAAGTCTCGATCAGCGGCAAGGGTTACGTCTTTCGCGGCCAGAGTTCCGGCGTGGCGGGCAAAGTATTTCAAGCCTGTGGCGTTGCCCTGCCATCCACGCTGCGAGCATGCTGAAACTATCTTCAATGCGGCGCAGATGGAGAATACGCATGTCACTACACCATTTTCAAAACTGCAACATGCTGATAATCCATCACTTCTGAAAATATGGTGTAGAAGATGGGCAT
>JBMFWD010000167.1:0-550 GCA_049965615.1 Acidobacteriaceae bacterium | reverse complement strand
GCTCTTTGCGTCAACTAACTTGGACAGCAACAATGCCAACCTCATCCCCGAAACTCAACCATCAGCCTGAAAACACCACAGTTTTCGCTATCCCGCCAGTTCGTCGCAGGCTAATTTGGACAGCAGTGTGTACTCACCAAACTTTTGCAAGATTCTCCAGACTCTGACGGTAATCTTCCTGATCGATCCTGAGCCGTACCCCGAATTCTCCAAGGAGAGTCATCATCTGCCCCACGGGCAGGCCCGCCACTTCGGCAGCTTTGCCCAGCGACGCTTCGCCTTTGCGATACTTTTCTACGGCAAGCAGCACCCTGCCGCGCGTCACCAGATCGCGTACTGCCTTTGACAGGTCGCTCCGCTCCTCGCGGCTGATCGCATTGAGGAACTCGTAATTCTCCCGGTCCATGCGGATGCTCATCGTTTTCGTCATGGCTTATTCCTCCAGTCTCCGCTTCGCATCTTCAAGAATTGAACTCCTGTAACGCCCGTGCCTGGCGAGGGACGCGAGACGAGCCAACGCATCGTCTTTGTCGATCAGCCCCTTTTGTCG
>JBMFWD010000166.1:0-550 GCA_049965615.1 Acidobacteriaceae bacterium | reverse complement strand
GTATCAGTTGGTTGGCAAGGAGGTGGATGTCCGCAGCACGAGCGGCACGGTCGAGATCTTATATCAGGGCAAGCGTGTGGCCAGTCATCTGCGCAGCCGCCTGGCGCACAAAGCGACGACGGATGCGGGGCACCGGCCGAAGTCGCACCAGCACTATCTGGAATGGACGCCGACGCGCATCATCGAGTGGGCCGGCAAGGTCGGCCCGTTCACGGCGCGGCTGGTGGAGGGCATCCTGACGAGCAAGCCGCATCCTGAGATGGGCTATCGCTCGGCTCTGGGGGTGATCCGGCTGGAGCGCAGGTATGGTGCGGAACGGTTGGAAGCGGTCTCGACACGGGCGGTGCGCATGAACTTGTTCCGCTTCCAGAGCGTGAAATCGATGTTGAAGAGCGGCCAGGACAAGGAACCGTTGCCGGAACTGGTGCCGATTTCGTTCCCGGTGCAGCATGAAAATCTGCGCGGGCCTGATTATCCTCTTTCCGGCAGTGGAACGATTGCAAGGGTCTCGAGCGATAGACTGGGAGCGGGTTTAAGCGTACTTGGAGGT
>JBMFWD010000165.1:0-553 GCA_049965615.1 Acidobacteriaceae bacterium | reverse complement strand
TATCAGATTGCGCGGATATTCCTCGAACACGGCCAGATACTACATCTTGGGGTTACCTGAGTCAAGCAGATACCTAGTTCGGTGAAATCCTCCATTGTGAGTTTGTACTTGCTGACACCACCTTCTCTTCTAGCTTGGGAAACAGTCCTCTGCTGAGCCTTGGCGACCCAGTTTTTCAGGTGCCGTCCCGGCATTCCATCAGAGATGCTAGTCTCCCGTCCTGGTTAATTCTTTGCAACGTCTGACCTTATCGAGGATGACGTCGGCCGAGGCTTTCCAGACAAAGGGAGTGGGAGCGCCTGACGGGCGACAATTAAAACTCCCGCTCAGCGACAAACAGAAACGGCCTTTTTGCTCTCCGTGCTGGCCGGAGCCCGGCGCTTTGCCCATACCGGCCTGCTGCGCCAGGATCGCGCCTTGCACGCCCTGCTGGGTGTCAGCCGCTTTCCCACCGACGACACCATCCGCAATCTCTTTCGTATCCATCCGGGCAAGGCCACTCTTTTCGTAGAGTCGATTGCATGATGAAGTTGAGGCATGCGAGATACGGGAT
>JBMFWD010000164.1:0-567 GCA_049965615.1 Acidobacteriaceae bacterium | reverse complement strand
CGAGAGCTTCGGTTAGTTCTGTGCTGTAGTGCTCTCGTCCTGATTTCAGCGCGGCTCGATCGTTGTAAAGCAATTCGCCATCCTGACTCCAGATGCGCAATGAAACCATCATTTTAGGCTTGACATGCAGCGCTTCACACAGGTGTTTCGGAGTTGAAAACCTGACACCTGATTTATGTAATCCAGTAACAAACGTGGCGGATAACACTTTGGGTCTCATTCGTATACCTCTCTTTTGATCGAAAGCAAAAGTGTACACTCCACTTCGCTTCCCCTTCATTTCAAGTGCGCCTTCTGCGCATTCCCACGTCCTCTTCGCGGACATGGGGCACCCGTGTGTCATGTTCAGGAAGGATGCTGCGGGGTTGGGCGAAACTGCAGGTGCCTCGGCTTGGTCGCTTTGCGCCTTGGCTTGGGATGACAACCCTTATTCATCAAGGCGCATTCTTTGGATGCCTGGTTTTGGTTGGAATGAGGGTAGTATTTAATCCGGGGAGGATTGGGACTATCTGAGAGTGTGGGGGATGGGCTATGATGTGGTGGGCTTGAATCGGGACGGTTCGGGGC
>JBMFWD010000163.1:0-630 GCA_049965615.1 Acidobacteriaceae bacterium | reverse complement strand
CTCTGCCGGCTCCGGCGCTGATTGGCATGGAGTCGGTAGGGAACTCGCTTTGGTTTGAGCGGCTGGTTGCGGGTCTTGGTCATGAGTTGTGGATAGGCGATGCGGCGAAGATACGGGCCAGCTATGTACGGAAGCAGAAGACGGACCGTCGGGACGCGGAGCATATTTTGCGCTTGCTGGTGGAGGGCCGCGCAGTCGGCGGTGCAGCATGATGAGCAGCTGCGCCGTGAGTATCCACATCGCTGCCACCAGAAGCCGAAGGGCGTGGCGAAGGTGGCGGCGGCACGCAAGCTGGCGGTGCGGTTGTACTGGATGCTTCGCAGCCGGAAGCCGTATGCGGCAGCGACTCGCAACGAGGGCAGCCCGGGTCATTTCGTGGTCGGCTGAGGCCAGACCGTTCGGTTGAGTGGGCACCCTCGCACCCGGCACGGAGCCGGGTGTTCGAACAGGAATCATGGCCGCTGTTGGCGGCCGTATCGATGGCTGGTGGAGTGCATTCCACCGGGAGTGATTTTTTTCAGAGGAACGCGCGCTATGCCACGGTCTCCAAACCCATGGCTCGCACGATCTGCCCAATGCAGACGCACGGACCTCTGCGCCTTGACAGAGCCTTTCCGTTTATCGACGAAA
>JBMFWD010000162.1:0-635 GCA_049965615.1 Acidobacteriaceae bacterium | reverse complement strand
CGAAGCCGGCGTCGATACGCGGGCGCTCGCTGTCTTTCAGCGCCAGCTTGGCCAGGCGGCTCTCGTAGTAGATCGGCACGGTGGCGCCGTCGGTCACCGCGCGCTCGATGTCGTAGATGCTGATGGTGTCGCCAAACAACGCGCGGGTGCTGAGGTCGGCGCGCTCGATTGGCGTGCCGGTGAAACCGATGAACGACGCGTCGGGCAAGGCATCGCGCACATGCCGGGCAAAGCCGTCGATGAAGTCGTACTGGCTGCGGTGCGCCTCGTCGGCGATGACGACGATGTTTGTGCGCTTGCTGAGCAGGGGGTGAGTCGCGCCGCGTTCGTCAGGCAGAAACTTCTGAATCGTCGTAAAGATGATGCCGCCGCTAGCGACCGCGAGCTTTTGACGCAGGTCCTCGCGGCTTGCCGCCTGCACGGGCTTTTGCTGGAGCAGTTCGTGACAGCCGGCGAAGGTGGCAAAGAGCTGATCGTCCAGGTCGTTTCTGTCGGTGAGCACGACGAGGGTGGGATTGGCCATCTGCACCTGGCGTACGAGCTTACCGGCATAGAAGGCCATCGAGAGGCTCTTGCCGCTGCCCTGCGTGTGCCAGACAACACCGGCGCGATGATCGCCCCTGACCGCGGCAAGT
>JBMFWD010000161.1:0-671 GCA_049965615.1 Acidobacteriaceae bacterium | reverse complement strand
CCGACTGCGCCGTAGCGCTCGCGCCAGCCCTCCCGATCTGTTCCCTGCACCTTGTCGCGCAGCTTGAGGATGCCGTGCGCCAGCGCCTCAGGCCGGGGCGGGCAGCCGGGCACGTGCACGTCGATCGGCATGAACTTGTCACTCGGCACCAGCGCATAGTTGTTGAAGACGCCCATGCTCGAGCAGCACGCCCCCATGCTGATCGCGAACTTCGGCTCGAGCATCTGATCGTAGATGCGGCGTATGACCGGCGCCATCTTCATCGAGACGCGGCCGGAGAGAATGATCAGGTCAGCCTGGCGCGGCGATGCGCGGAACGCCTCAAAGCCGAAGCGTGCGATGTCCAGCCTCGCCGCCACGATCGACATCATCTCGATCGCGCAGCAGGCCAGCCCGAAGGTCAGCGGGTAGATCGAATTGCCCTGCGCCCAGGCGACGGCGCGGTCGAGCGTCGTGGTCATCACGGCCTGCTCCACGTAGCGGTCCAGGTCATCACCCTCGAGCGATCCGCGCAGCATGTCGCGCGCCATCAGCTGGCGTGAGCGGAACTCATGGTCGGGCTGGCGTGTCACTTCCATTCCAGTGCCCCCCGTCGCCAGACGTAGATGAAGGCGATCATCAACAGAACCACGAACGTGATCGTCTCTCCGAGCGCGAAACCGCCGAACGAG
>JBMFWD010000160.1:0-672 GCA_049965615.1 Acidobacteriaceae bacterium | reverse complement strand
ATGGAAACCAAAGGGCTGAAGCTGACCGATAGCACCGGCATCACAATGCCAGCCTCCAATTGATAAGGAAGCCCCTCCGATGATGAAACAAGCGACTCTCGCCCTTTTGCTCACGGCCTGTCTTGCGCCTGCCTGTGGAGCACAAACCGCACGCCCGTGGCAGCACCTGCAGTTCCCCACCGTGCAGCAGGTTCAGGCCAAGTGGCTTCATCCTTCGTCCGTGTACGGGCCTGAACCCTACTACGGACTAAACGGCCCGGTCACCCTCAAAGTCGTTGAGCGCGACCTCGACACCATGCACAGACTCGGCTTCCGCGCCGTTACCATTCAGGCCGGACGAGGTATGCCCTTCCCCTATCTATCAAAGCAGTACTTTAAGTTTTTCCACCAAGTTGTTGAACAGGCGAAGAAGCGCAACATGCGTGTCTGGATCGTCGATGACGCTGGCTACCCCAGCGGCTTTGCCGGCGGCGCGTTCACGCGGCAGATGCCTAAGCTGCGCATGCAGGGCGTTGAAATCGCTCAAACCCTCCACGTCGCCGCGGGTAAGTCGGTGCATCTCAAACTCGACCCTGACTCCGTCAGCGCCGCTGCCGTCAATGTCTCCGGCCAGGCCACTCCCATTCCGCTCCACGGCCGCACGCTCAACTGGACCGCACCCGCAGGCAGCGA
>JBMFWD010000159.1:0-685 GCA_049965615.1 Acidobacteriaceae bacterium | reverse complement strand
CTAGGTATCTGCTTGACTCAGGTAACCCCAAGATGTAGTATCTGGCCGTGTTCGAGGAATATCCGCGCAATCTGATAGAGTTGGAGGCCGCGTTCTCTACCGAAGCTGCCTGTCGCGATTACTTGGCCCGTTTGCGCTGGCCGGAGGGATTTCGCTGTCCTCACTGCGGCGGCGGCAAGTCTTGGCTGGTGCGAGGCGTACTGTTTCAATGTGCTGATTGCAACCGCCAAACCTCCGTGACTGCGGGAACGATCTTTCAGGATACGCGGACTCCGTTACCGGTTTGGTTTCGCGCCATGTGGTGGGTCACGACTCAGAAGAACGGTGCCAGCGCGTTGGGGCTACAGCGCGTGTTAGGGCTGAAGAGTTATGAAACGGCCTGGGCATGGCTGCACAAGTTTCGCCGCGCCATGGTAAGACCGGGGCGGGATTTGCTTACGGGCACGGTCGAAGTGGACGAATGCTATGTGGGCGGACCTGAGGAAGGGCTGGCTGGGCGGCTCAATGTGGAGAAGGCATTGGTGGTGGTTGCCGCGCAGGAAGACGGGGCTGGCATCGGCAGAATTCGCCTGCGACAGATTGTGGATGCTTCCGCCGAGAGTCTGATCCCTTTTGTGCGGGAATCGGTGGTGGTCGGAAGCACCGTGCATACCGATGGATGGCAGGGATATTTGCCTCTGAAGAG
>JBMFWD010000158.1:0-694 GCA_049965615.1 Acidobacteriaceae bacterium | reverse complement strand
CGCTTCAACATCCCAGTCCGCAAGTACCTTAACGACGTCCTTCCCGGCCTCGCCAACCGTTCCATACAATCGCTCGCCGAACTCACTCCCACCGCCTACGCCGCCAGACTGGCAAACTGACTCCTCAGCTCAACGACCAAGCCGTCAACCGTGTACTTGCCCGGACGGATACGCTGAAAAGGGAGCTAGCGTTTCTCGACGAGTGCTTGTCCGAAGCGTATCGTCGAAGCGTCTTCGTTATGTATCTCGAAGAAGTCGTGTCGAGCATGGAACATATCATTTCCGCCAGCGACCCGAGAATGAGAGAACACTATCGGCAGTTTCGGATGAAGTATTTGACCCCTTAACCATACCCGACCTGTGAGATTTAAACGTGGAAGCAATCCAGCAACTGGCAATTCCGCTGAAGCAGAGTCAGATTGATGCCGCTAATGAATTCTGGAAGGGCGACTGGGAAAGCAAGGAATTCGAGCAACTAAGGATAGCTTTCCCAAACCCGCTCGATGCCGTCAGAGTCAAGGCAATAGTGCTCAACGCTCTCTATGCGACGAACATCATCGCAATCGCACAAGCTGCAGACCGTGTTGAACGGGTATTGAGAGCAAATCAATGGACAGGTGTCAAGGGCGGCGTAAAAGGGGACCACTGGGGCGGAGTAAAAGGGAGCCAGTTGTAAGGCACGAACTGGTGTTTC
>JBMFWD010000157.1:0-713 GCA_049965615.1 Acidobacteriaceae bacterium | reverse complement strand
GGTTGATAAACTCAGGCCGGAAGTACTTTTCAACTTCACGCAACAACGCTCGCTTCATCTGCTCGAAGTTCTGTTCGCTGTCGCGTTTGCCGTAACCAAAGCCCTGTATGCCGCCGCTCTTAATGAGGTCGGCTCCGATATTGCTGGTCATGATGAGGATGATGTTCTTAAAGTCCACCTGCCGTCCAACATTGTCGGTGAGGCGTCCTTCTTCCATGATCTGCAGGAGCATGTTGAACACGTCAGGATGCGCCTTTTCGATTTCATCGAGAAGCACAACGGCATAGGGCCGCCGGCGGATGCGCTCGGTAAGCTGGCCGCCTTCTTCATAGCCGACATAGCCCGGAGGAGCGCCAACAAGCCGGCTGACGTTATGCTTCTCCATGTATTCAGACATATCAATCTGAATGAGCGAGGCCTCGTTGCCGAAAATGAACTCCGCAATCGCTTTGGAAAGCAATGTTTTGCCCACGCCCGACGGCCCCAAAAATAAGAACGTACCCATGGGACGCAACGGGTCTTTAAGGCCCGAACGTGCCCGCCGGATGGACCGCGATACAGCCTTGATGGCGTCATCCTGGCTGACAACACGTTTGTGCAGTTCATTTTCCAATTCAAGCAAACGCGTGGCTTCGGCCTTTTCAAGCCGGGTGAGCGGCACGCCGGTCATCTTGCTGACGACCTCGGCGACCATTTCTTCATCCACCACCCCG
>JBMFWD010000156.1:0-714 GCA_049965615.1 Acidobacteriaceae bacterium | reverse complement strand
AATTGCTGCCCACATCAGAGCGTTTTCGGTGCCCACATCCACTGGAATCACCTGCCCACATGGACCGGAATCCGCAGTGTGCAGACGCACGACAAGCGCGGCCGCAATCATCAGGCTTACATGTGGCAGTATGGCTCGCCGGGCAAAGGCGTGGTGTTCGACTTCCGCATGGGTCGCGACGGTGGGGGCCCGAAACAGTTCCTGGGCAATTTCGACGGGATTTTGCAAACCGACGGCTATGCAGGTTACAACCATGTCGGCGGCGCGAAGATGGTTCACGCCTGCTGTCTCGCCCACGCGCGGCGTAAGTTCGTCGATGCCGTCAAGCTCCATGCGAACGATCAGGAGTCGGCAAATATCGTTGCTCTGATGGATGAACTGTTCGCCATCGACCGCGAAGCCCGCGAACAGAACCTGGACCATGCCCAGCGTGACTTGCTGCGGCAGCAGCGGGCACCCGAACTGCTGGAACAGTTGCGCGCTGCCGCTCTGGACTTGAAGAACACCGCGCTGCCCAAAAGTGCAGCCGGACAGGCGGCCAACTACATGCTGTCGCTCTGGAACAAGCTGACGGTGTTTCTGAAGTATCCGGAACTCGAGCTGAGTACGAATCTTGCGGAGAACGCGATGCGCTCGATCGCAATTCCCCAGACATTCTGCCCATGTCGGGCAGGAACTTGAGATTCACTATCCTTGGCACCCGCTTTATGGGCG
>JBMFWD010000155.1:0-754 GCA_049965615.1 Acidobacteriaceae bacterium | reverse complement strand
CTGCAGGTCGCCCGCGCCCATCTTGCCCTTGTTCCCAAGGCTGTCGCCGTGCGCCACTTCTCCCGCCAGCACATACGTAATCGTCTCGATCCCGCGATGCGGATGCCACGGAAACCCCGCAATATAGTCCTCCGGCTTGTCTCCGCGAAAATCATCAAACAACAGAAACGGGTCAAAATCCTTCGTCTTCCCAAACCCAAACGCCCGCCGCAGGTGCACGCCCGCACCCTCAATCGTCGGTTTCGCTTCTAGAATTTCCTTCGTCGCACGCAATGACATAACGTCCTCCTTCCCAAAAACATCCGCCGGGCGCCTCATTCATGCGCGCTTCTTGCGCATGAATGGGGTGGATAAAAACCTCTCGCGAGTGCCCCATACTTTCTCCTCGTGCAGTTCGAAGAGAAAGTGTGGGACCAAGGCGGTGCGTTAGCGCCGCCTGACCCGATAACCCGCACATCAAATGATGCCAACTCGCCAAACAAATAATGTTGTCATCCCGACCGGAGTTTGGCGCGAACCATCGCGGCAAACGGAGCGGAGGGACCTGCAGCTCCTCATCCGTTCACAACCAGAAATGAGGTACCCCATTCAGGCCGGGTGCCCCACTCATGCGCGCTCTTCGCGCATGAGTGGGGTGGAAAATCCTCCTCATAACCTCTCACCAGCCGCTCAGCCACGAATCGCCGAAACGTCCAGCTCGATCTTCAAATCATCGCCTACGAGAAAGCCGCCCGTCTCCAGAGCCGCATTCCAC
>JBMFWD010000154.1:0-763 GCA_049965615.1 Acidobacteriaceae bacterium | reverse complement strand
GAATGGACTGAAGTCCTCGGCTCGGAACGGCTCACTGGAGCCTTGCTCGACCGCCTCACCCACCACGTCCACATCCTGGAGATGAACGGCGACAGCTACCGCCTCAAGCAAAGCCGCCGTAAACGAAATCCGCCTTCAGAACGCTGATCCCCCGAGACGCCCCGGAATACCTCAACATCTTCTCCCCATCAACTGGCCTGGTTTTGCTCCGCCCCAGTGGCCTGGTTTTACTCCGCCCTTGACACCCAGCGCTTCTTCGGCATTCCACCCTTCCGCTTTTATGCTCTGGCAGACGGAATTCGCCGCGTTCTCTCGGCCGGCACCTTCCACCCGCCAAAAGAATTGCCCCCGGACGCGCAAATCGCACTCGCCCTTGTCTGGTCAGCCTGAAAAATCTTGGGGAAAGTCCTGCTCAAAATACTCTTGACAGAATTGAAGCCCCGATGCGATCCTTTAGCGGTTCAGTAAACGATACAGTTTGCGGTTACTGAACGTCGACCTTGCGCTTCCGCCATGGATTACAAATGTCTGGCTGCGTGGGATCGACTGCTCGTGTTTACGACAGCTTTTAGATGGGAAGATTTGCGAGGTCTCAAATTTGTTTGGGGGGGAAAAATGACAAAAATACGAACTTTGATCCACGTCAGTCTCACGACGGCGATTGTAGCCGTGTTGGGAACAGGGCTTCTAGTCTCCCGTCCTAGTTAATTCTTTACAACGTCTGACCTTATCGAGGATGACGTCGGCCGAGGCTTTCCAGACA
>JBMFWD010000153.1:0-764 GCA_049965615.1 Acidobacteriaceae bacterium | reverse complement strand
CTGTAGTTCAAACATGTTTCGGTGGTTCAGACGCGATTTTAGCGAGTAGTGGAGGTTCGCTCTCCTCTCCTTTCACTCTCTTTAGTTACCTGCTTACTTAGTCCTGGGTTAGGATAGTGAAGCTCTTAAGTGTTATAACAAACATTAACTAAAGAGAGACCAACCTGATTGTTTTTAATCTGTCTGAGGTACAGGCAGAAGAAAGAGCAAGTGTTTTCATCAAGAAACGAGGTAAAGCGGTGAAGGTATCACCCAGAAGATCAACAGTCCCGATACGCTGAACACGGAAGGTTTCCGGCGCGCATCGTAGCCGTCTACATAAGAATCAGTACCGAGAACGAGCGATAAAAATTCAAATTTCAAGGCCATTGCAACTGTTGCAACAGAGAAGCCGAAGACAGTAGTATCTCCATCAAAACACAAGCAAATTCGACCAGACAACTTGCTACAGTCTCCTATTTGATAAGAGGAAGACAGTCGAAAAAGAAGCGACAAGATCGAAGAAGAATTCATCGAGTTACGACAGAAGAGGAACAGGTCAAGATTCTCTTACTGTCAGCAGGTCGAAAACAAGAATCCACGTTTTCGATCGTAAGTCAACCAATTCCGGTCCGATTTTCAATTGAAAGACCGTGCTGTATTCGTCTCATCAAGACGAAGAGATCCGCACAGGAATCGTTGAAATCGACCAGGTCGATCAAAAGTTACAGTGTCAGAAGTAAATTTTACTGTCAACAACAACAAGTCAAAAAATCGTCATTTAC
>JBMFWD010000152.1:0-797 GCA_049965615.1 Acidobacteriaceae bacterium | reverse complement strand
ATTCCTCGCCCGGTTCTTCCACTACCGAAAACAAAACACTTTTCGCTTCGCTACTCAGTTACAACTGTAGTACTAACTCCACCTGCTTCAAGTTACGTGACAGTCGCTTCTCGGTGCGGATCAGGGGAATCGCCTCGCCCAGCGCCCGGCCAATGTTACTCAGCTTCACATCCTGGCTGGCTTGAATGCCGAATAACATTTGCGTGACGAACTTCGCCAGCGGCTTTGGCAGGTCGCCGCACAACTCGGCGGCGAACTTCGTCAACTGCGCTTACAAACGGGAACGGACTTTGCTATCTTGCATCGGGGACGCCTCCGGGAGAATGAATTTTCTTGACTGAAAATCCGTGCTACCACGGATTCCGTCCCCTCCCACTTTTGCCCTACTTTAATCACCTCACCTGCAAAGGGTTATCCGCACCGCCAATCAAAAAGTGGGGAAAGTCCTGGGAGCGCCAGCCGGACAGCCATGCACTCAATCAAGCGAAACTGGCTACCTTCGAAGACTGAACGTGCGGATGTCTGAGTTCTCTTAAACGGAGGAACGGCTTCTCAATCGAGTAGTGGCAAACAACCGCCAGCACAAATCCGCACAGAATGTTCACTGGAAAGCGCGTCTGCCATCCGTGCATTCCAGGCTGGAAAAACGGCATCTGCCACAGGTACCAGCTATAACTCAACCCGCCAATCCAAATAAAAGGCCTCCAATTCAGCAGAAAGTCATTGCTGTCCAAAATAGCGGATAACTGCGGTGGCTTGGCGGGGGAGCGAGCAGGCTGATCCCGAATAATCTGGAA
>JBMFWD010000151.1:0-805 GCA_049965615.1 Acidobacteriaceae bacterium | reverse complement strand
GCCGTTCTGCGCTCACGGGGAGAAAAAAACTCCCGGCGGCCAGGATCCGCTCAGCGTCCCGGAATTGCGTCACCTGCTCACGCACCTGCTGTGGCGAGGATGGCGCGGCGTTGAACATCTGCTCCGCTGGTCCCAATGGAGAAGGCAGCATCAATTTCGCGCCCTGATCTGTCACTACAGAAAGCGCGGCTCACCTCTGCCAGCCTTCTATCTACAACTGTAGTACTAGCCGGAGCCTCTGGATCGGTTGCTTCAAAAAAGCTGCAGCCCGTTCAGGAGCCTGATAGTAAGGACCCGGCGGTAAACGAGACGCCAGCGTGCAATAGCGTGCAATGGTCCGTGGTAAACATGGCATTCATGGCATCTACGGCAACGTGTTTTCTGTAAGTTACTCATTGCATTGCTGTGCAAAACGTTCAATCCCGATCAGGTCCACCAAACTATCCCTTCCGCACCAAATCAATCACTTACAAAAATTGGATTCCCATCAGCGCTGCCCGCATGCGTTTCATGAGCGTCGATTTAGCTTAAAATCCGGGCTGAATTGAATGGAATCGGTTCAAGCGCGAAAGCGGACAAGCGCTTCCTCTGCACGGTTTCCGATCAGCTCCGCCACGCCTTTTGCCACCGGATCAAGAATATCCATCTGAGCAACGCCGGCGAGGATCTTCTCTGCCATTTCCACCACTCGACGCCGCACAAGAGGTTTCGCAAGCCCAGCTTCCTCTGCGAATTTCTCAAAATTCCGATACGCAACTTTCTGCGAGAGATATTCGCCACCGATTTTCATCGCCATCTCCTGGCT
>JBMFWD010000150.1:0-833 GCA_049965615.1 Acidobacteriaceae bacterium | reverse complement strand
CTCGCCTGGTTGTCCTAGCGAATGTGCATGCGCCCACCTGGCGTCTCAACGGAAAACGACTCCAACTCAGAACTGTAAACGGAAATCTCTGCCTTCGACGACTCACCCATCGGGTGACATCTCCAAGTACGGCTAAACCCGCTCCCAGTCTATCGCTCGAGAACCTTGCAATCCTTCCACTGCCGGAAAGAGGATGAATGCTTCCTGAAGCCTGGCCGGGGCGGCGGGATAGGGCTGCGCGGGTTTAGCGCCGCTGGCCAGCATAATCTGCGCCTGCAGGTACTGATATTTGCGCATCGATCTCTCCAGTGCCCCTGTGAACCGGGAGAAAGAGGCTCAGGATCACGGCCGAGAAGGCAACCGCAGCCAGATAGACGATGAAGCGGGACCGGTAGAGTCCGCCGGCGACATCGTACATGTGGCCGATCCAGAGTGGGCCGGTGGCACCACCGATCGCGTAGGCGGTCCAGGTAAGTCCATAAAGAACCGAGAAGTGCCGTCGTCCGAAATAACGTGCCAGCAGATAGGGCATCACGTCAGCCTCGCTGCCCAGACCGACGCCGAGCACGGCCGCGCCCATCCAGGAAACTGCTCCGGTACCGGCGAAGGCCAGAATGAGCGTGCCTGCCGCGGCAAGGGCCAGCACAAAGGTCTGGATGCGCTGCGGCGAGACCCGGTCGATGGCAGAACCGATGAAGAGCCGGCCAAGGATGCCTGCTCCTCCACGCAGAGAGAGCGCCAGAGCGGCGCTGCTCGCGATGACGCCGTGCTGCGTAAGGATGGCGGCGAGGTTGGTGACTAGTCTCCCGTCCTAGTTAATTCTTTACAACGTC
>JBMFWD010000149.1:0-855 GCA_049965615.1 Acidobacteriaceae bacterium | reverse complement strand
GCCGATGTAACCGACCGCGACGGCGCGCTGGTAGCCATCGACCGCTGCAAACCGAATCTGGAGCGTGTGGAAAGCCTACTGGTTGACGGCGGCTACACGGGCCAACCTTTTGCCGAAGGTGTGATGGCGCGCATCGACGCCAAGGTTCAAGTCGTCAAGCGCAATGAACTGCATGCATTTGTGGTGCTGCCCAAGCGCTGGATTGTGGAGCGATCCTTCGCTTGGCTGGAAAAATGCCGCCGCCTATGGAAGAACTGCGAACGCAAGCTGAACACCAGCCTGCAAATGGTCCATCTGGCCTTCCTTAGACTGCTGCTCAGGAGATCGTAAACAGGCTCTAATACTACAGTTGTAACTGAGTGATAGACTAGAAGCGCTCAGGCAGAGACTCCGCGGTTGCGATGGACAAGACGATCCGAGGATGGCAGAAAGAGTTGGTGCGGGTGCACCAGCGGATGGGAGATTTGTTTTCGCGCTCGGAGGTACGGGAGCGCAGTCTGGCTTATCTGGAAGGCCTGCTAAGTGGCTGCGAGCGGAAGAACAGTTGGCAGGTGGCAGAGTGGGCCGGGGAAGCGTCGCCCTACGGGATGCAGTATCTTCTGAATCGTGCGCGTTGGGACGCGGCTGCGTTGCAGGCGCGGCTCAGCGAGTATGTGAATGAAAAACTGGGCAGCGCGGATGCCGTGCTGGTTCTGGACGAGACAGGATTTCTGAAGAAAGGCATCCATTCTGCGGGAGTGCAACGCCAGTACAGTGGCACGGCGGGACGGATCGAGAACAGCCAGGTAGGAGTGTTTCTTTGTTACGCCAGCCAGCGGGGCTATGTGCTGCTGGATCGGGAGTTGTATCTTCCCC
>JBMFWD010000148.1:0-866 GCA_049965615.1 Acidobacteriaceae bacterium | reverse complement strand
AATCGCCTTTTCGGCGGGTGCGACGTGAGATACAAATTCCGCCTCGATGCGATTGCGACCATCGACAAGGTCCTTTGTTCATCCTTGTAGCTCTCTTTATCCAATTCAGTCTTCAGGTCCTTGAACTCAACCTGAAACTCACAAAACTTGTGCAACATCTCGGATCCCATATGGCTAACTGCCACATCTCGAAGCTGCTTGAATCTTTTAATGTAGTCAAGCATAGGCTCATTGGCAGCCTGCTTGGCATTGACCAACCGTGTCAATGCTTCTGTCATAGAGATCATTGGATACTGTGCACAAACTGGATCATGCATCAGCACCTTGATCACTTCCAATAGTTTGATCGGGTCGTTTTTGATTGTTGTGTCAAACTCTGGGTGTTCCTCCACCCTTGATTGCATGATCCTGCTGCAATAGTTGCTGAAGATTAATGCGTAGGCTTTAACCATGCCTTGCCGCAAATTGTCTTTCCTGTCAAGGTAACAGCGTAGTTCCTCTTGATATTCGATTTCAAGACCAGTTTGCTCTAAAGTAGCTTTGACTGTGTCTTCTAAAGCTGGTTTACTTCTTGGTGGTTCCACACTGCTTAAATCAAATGGCATTCCTTTCTCAATTGATTCAGCAACATCCTGTCCATCCTTAAATGTCTTTTGGACCTGCTGGATGATGGCTTCCTTCACTGTTGCATATGTTGCAGTTTGTGGCTTCCCTTGTGAGTTGGGGGCAAACATCATGACTTTTTGTTGTATAGGGCCCCGGTCGCCGTAAATCCCAATTGCCGAGGCACATATCAGCAGCCGCGGTTTCTTCTCGATGCCGCTCAGCGCCGCCACCAGGGCGCGCGTGCTGTCAATCCGGCTGTC
>JBMFWD010000147.1:0-866 GCA_049965615.1 Acidobacteriaceae bacterium | reverse complement strand
GACGACTCACCCATCGGGTGACACCTCCAAGTACGCTTAAACCCGCTCCCAGTCTATCGCTCGAGACCCTTGCAATCGTTCCACTGCCGGAAAGAGGATGAAACCAACCACCTTCCTCCAGGACCGTGCCCGCCTCCGCGAAATCCTCTTCCGTCTCAGCGTCCTCCTCAAGGGCCTCGACGCCATCCTCGAAATCCTCGGAGCCATCGCCCTCTGGCTCGTCAGCCCCGGCTTCATCGCCTCCGCCGTCCAATTCCTCACCCAGGATGAAATCGCCGAAGACCCCCACGACCTCGTCGCCAACGCGCTCCGCCACGCCGCCGCCCGCTTCTCCCTCTCCAGCGAGCACTTCATGGCCGTCTACCTCCTCGCCCACGGCCTCATCAAAATCGCCGTGGTCGCCGCCCTGCTCCGCAACCGCCTCTGGGCCTACCCCGTCGCCATCGCCGTCTTCACCGGCTTCATCGCTTACCAGCTCTACCGCTACACCCTCACCGGCGGCATCGGACTCATCCTCCTCACCGTCTTCGACCTCTTCCTCATCGCCCTCATCTGGCTCGAATACCGCGCCCAGCGCCGCCACCGCACCGCCGTCTTCTAAACAAACGCATCCACAGGAAATGTGCCGGGAATTCACCCCAAAATCGCTACGATAGAAATAGAGACCAGAGACAAATCCGCCGGTTGGCCTTTGCGCCGAAGGCGCGTTTGCCCGTGCGGCAAGCACCGCCGAAGGCGCGTTTGCCCGTGCGGCGAGCACCGCCGAAGGCGCGTTTGCCTGGATGGCCAGTCCCCTACCGGCAGGATAGGGAATATGCAAGCCCAAATTTCGCATTTCGGAGCGCTTCTCAACGTTAGAGGGGTAA
>JBMFWD010000146.1:0-871 GCA_049965615.1 Acidobacteriaceae bacterium | reverse complement strand
GGCTGCGGGAGACTAAATCAAAACCGGACACTTCATTTGCTACAAAAACCGGACATTTTCACTTGCTAAGAACACGTCGCGGTCGTAAGCGATGTACACGCGCTCTGTGCCGTGCAGATGGAACGCACGGCGATGATCCTCTGTGAAGCCGTTCACGCCATAGCTGGCCGTCACGTTGCGGAAGCCAGCGCACCAAAAGGTCAGCGCATCGATCAGCGCCTCGCACAGGATGATCTCTTTCGACGCCGCCAGCGCCTCCTCGTTCCACACCCCGCGATGCGCCCCCGGCAGATACAGATGGTCCGGAGTTCCTTCCCGCAGCCGTGGCGTGATCTTGCGGCCATACATCTCTACCACCGCGCCCGCCGCGTCGAAGACGGGGATCACAACCGAGCCGTTGAAGTGCTCGTGCCCGCTCTCGCGATAGATGCCCAGCTCTTGTGGACGACCCCGCATCTGGGCGCCGGCGGCGCGGTTCTTCGCCGGGAGCCGGTAGCCCAGCGTGCGGTTGGCGAAGCCCAGCCGGAACCGCTCGATTATCTCCGGCGACTGAAGGCCGCGCGACTGGAGATACTTCAGCGCCTCCGGCGACTGCTGCAACGTCTCGTGATAGTAGTCCACCACTTTCAGCAACAACACCCGGTCGTCCGCATCACTCGTCACCGGCGGCGGCAGCTTGCGGACCGTACCGGTCTTCACCGGCCTGTACTCGGATGCGCCCGGAGAGGCCGCTAAGGGAAGATGGTCTGCTTTGAGCAACTCGACCGCATGGCGGAAGCTGACGCCCTCGGCCCGCTGCGGATTCCGGTCCATGTGGGCAGGTGATTCCAGTGGATGTGGGCACCGAAAACGCTCTGATGTGGGCAGCAAT
>JBMFWD010000145.1:0-882 GCA_049965615.1 Acidobacteriaceae bacterium | reverse complement strand
GCTGCCAATGGTGGAAGAGCGCGTGCCCGGCAAGAACGGGTTGTACATGGTGCACCTGAAGAAGGCTTCCGGCGCGCTGGTGACCTTCAACTAGCACATTACGCAAGTTGCACGAATACCCTCCAAGTGCCCGGGGGATTACGAAGTGAACTGCTCAAAGCAGCGGTGAACAATTGCTCGCGGCCCGGTCAAGGAAACCAACGGAAGGTCGCGGTCACTGATACGAACTCATCTGAACAAGACGGTGCCCTTCCCGTTCCTGGTTCAGAATGTATCCTCTGTGCGTCCGTCCTCTCACCCTGCGGTGGACACGACGAATCACCGCCCCCAAAAACTAAATTCCAACAAAATTCCGCTTGCGCTCTCCATGCACCCAACCTCGACTCAGCCAACCGAGTGCTCTTGAAAACGAGGCGCTTACAAACTTTTCCCACAACACGCTTGACAGATGTTTGGTCCAATTTGTAAATATTGTTCGGATTGGAACGTACAGATCGGACAACAAAGCAAGCATAGCGACTCCGCGGACATCGAACTATCCTCAATAGAACGAAAACATAGTTACGATGTAAAGCGTCAACCAGAAACATTTTCCATGCTGACGTGTCATTAAAGATAATTTCCTGCTTGGCAACTGAAAGCTTCCGTTGAATTAAAGCTGAACGCAGATCTCTCCCTGAATCCAGCGAGGAAACAATGAAAAGAATTAAAACTTCTCCGTTTTTCATTCCGGAGCAAATGCGGCAAAGCCTTCCCTCGCAGGTAAGCCAGGACTTCAGCTTGCGAAGACTCGCCTATCTTCTGCCTGCTGCGGATTCCGGTCCATGTGGGCAGGTGATTCCAGTGGATGTGGGCACCGAAAACGCTCTGATGTGGGCAGCA
>JBMFWD010000144.1:0-897 GCA_049965615.1 Acidobacteriaceae bacterium | reverse complement strand
CTTTCCTGCCATCTTAATGGCCGTCAGGGAACAGCCCTTCCACTTATCCCGCTGTCCGAATTTCCGAATCCAGCTCACACGCAAAAGCGAGCCTGACGCAGCGTATCTTCAGGCCCCTTTCAGGGGCCTGAACCCATAAAGCCTCCGGCTTTGCCGGAGGATAGTTACCAATGGATGCGTCAGTGATGCGTCAGTGACGAGGCCTCACAACACGATCACGGGCGCAGCATTCAACTTGCTGCGCCCGTGATCGGAGATCAATACAGAGCGATTAAGCAAAAAGAATTGGTTCAGGGGCCGTCCCTGCCGACTGTAAACCTAATTCCGCCTTTGTGTGCTCGAACTCCGGAAGATCCGCTTGAAATCTGGTTGGATAGGAGGAAATACAGGATGTTACCGTTTGCCAAAGCACGCCGAGATCGCTTTTGAGGGTGGCTGAACGCATGTACTCGATGTCAATTTGCGCTTTCTGCGGCTTGACGAAGCGCTCGTAATACGCGTCCAGATGTTCACTGGGAATCTGGCTCAGAAGTTCTTCTTCCGAGCGAAATGCCAGTGTTGCGGGTCCTGTAATCCCTGGGCGGAAAGGCATGTGTAGCCCCTCGTGATGAGGCAACTTGGGCCGGGGACCCACAATGCTCATGTCGCCACGCAATACGTTCCAGAATTGAGGCAACTCGTCCAATTTATACTTCCGTAGGAGTCTGCCGATTCGAGTGATTCGGCTATCGCCGGTAACCGTGATCGCCCTGAATCGATCGGAGGCCATATGCATAGAACGGAATTTGTATAAGGTGAAGACGCGCCCGCTTCTTCCCATTCTGCGTATTCCAGTGATGTGGGCACCTGATTACGGTGATGTGGGCAGGACGTCGGAGCGAAGCGACGCTGGTTGCT
>JBMFWD010000143.1:0-914 GCA_049965615.1 Acidobacteriaceae bacterium | reverse complement strand
CGCGTCGGCGTGGTCGGCGCGGGGCGGGAATGGTTCAAACCCTGGCGGACCATCGCCGGCGAGGCGTTGGCCGACCCGCATCTGCCCGAAATTCAGGTGGTGGTCGAAGGGCTGGCCTGTAAGCAACACTTCCTCGCCCTGATCCGCGACTTCATCGTCTTCGAGGATGACGGCGGCAAGATCGTCAAGAAAATGGCGGGCTATCACCAGTTCCACGCCGTGCAGGCGGCGGTGGCCGAGACGTTGCGCGCCGCGGCGCTAGCGCAGGCCGCGAGCGCCGGCGCGCGGCATGGCGGCAAGCAAGGGGACCGCCGCATCGGCGTCGTCTGGCACACGCAGGGCTCGGGCAAGAGCCTGACCATGGCCTTCTACGCCGGGCGCATCATCCGCGAGCCGGCGATGGCAAACCCGACCATCGTCGTGCTGACCGACCGCAATGATCTCGACGACCAGTTGTTCGGCACTTTCTCGCGCTGCGCCGACCTGCTGCGCCAGCCGCCGGCGCAAGCGGCGAACCGCGCGCACCTGCGCAAACTCCTGGCGGTTGAGGCCGGCGGCGTGGTGTTCACCACCATCCAGAAATTCCTGCCGGAAGAGAAAGGTGACCGGCAAACGACGCTGTCTGCGCGGCGCAATATCGTTGTCATCGCCGACGAGGCGCATCGCAGCCAATATGATTTCATCGACGGCTATGCCCGGCACATGCGCGATGCGTTGCCGCACGCCTCGTTCATCGGCTTCACCGGCACGCCGATCGAGTTGCAGGACGCCAGCACGCGAGCGGTTTTTGGCGATTATATCAGCATCTACGACATCCAGCGGGCCGTCGAGGACGGGGCCACGGTCCCCATCTACTACGAAAGCCGCCTGGTGCGCCTCAATCTGCCCGAAGATCAGCGCCCCATCCTCGACAG
>JBMFWD010000142.1:0-914 GCA_049965615.1 Acidobacteriaceae bacterium | reverse complement strand
AAACCAGCGCAAACTGCGCGCAATCCCCCCAAAAGCGACTCCAATATCTCCATGCCTCAACAGACCACAGGACAACTCCCAGCGAAATAGCTACCTGGGTTCCTTTTTCATTTAGAACCGCTGGTGCCGTGATCGAAAGGCTCGCCAACCAAAGCCCCTGTGGTAAAATTAGGCCCTCCGTATCCATACCAAAGCTCCATCAGAGAAGAAGCCCATGCTGAAAAGTGCCTTTCGATATGCCATTGCGACCGCCGTTGTCGCCTCCGTGCTCTCCAGCGCCGTCCCGGCCGCTGCTCAAAAATCAGCTTCCCTCACCACCCAGCAGCTCATCAGCCAGATGAAGTGGCGCTGCGTCGGCCCGTTCATCGGTGGCCGGGTCGTCACCGTCGCAGGCGTTCCCGGGCATGCTGGCCTTTTCTACGCAGGCACGGTCGGCGGCGGCGTCTGGAAGTCCATCAACAACGGCATCTCCTGGAAGAATATCACCGACGGAAAAATGGGCGGAAGCAGCGCCAGCATTGGCGCAATCGCCGTCGCGCCATCCAAACCCTCCGTCATCTACGCCGGCACTGGCGAAGACGACATCCGCAATGACATGATCCCCGGCGACGGCATGTACAAGTCCACCGACGGCGGCAAGACTTGGAAGTACACCGGACTCCGCGACACCCACTCCTTCAGCAAAATCCTCGTCGATCCAAAGAATCCCGACGTAGTCTACGCGGCCTCCATGGGCCACGTGTTTGTGCCCGGACCGCATCGCGGCATCTACAAGTCCACCGACGGCGGCAAGACCTGGAAGAATATCCTCTTCGTCGACGACAAAACCGGAGCCATCGACCTCACCATGGATCCGAACCAGCCTGAAGTGCTCTACGCCGCCATGTGGCAGGCGCAGCGCATGCCCTGGGGAC
>JBMFWD010000141.1:0-917 GCA_049965615.1 Acidobacteriaceae bacterium | reverse complement strand
ATGTTCAGATGGTGGCAACATTTTCTTTGATTCTGCTACTTCAGCCAGGTAGCGCTTTGTAGGTTTGTATGCATATAAACCTTCCGAGGTGCGGGAGAATTTAATTTTCCCATCCTTTACATGCACGACAAATCCATCCTCGACATCCGAGTCGAAGGTAACTCTGCAGCGATCGACCATTTCCGAGAGTCCGAAAATGTTCGCCATCATTGTTGGATCATAGTATACCTTACCAAATCCTTTTACCTGTCCTTCCAGGCCAATGAGTTTTCTCCTGCATTTGTTGTCATGTTGATTGGTTGCTTGGCCATTTTAATGTCTGTGACCAAGTCTGGATTCATGAATGTTGCTCCAATACTTGATCCTGAGTCAAGCAAGATGACATCTTTCATGCCTTTATGATGTGCAGCACATTGTTTGTGCACTGCTGCACCTGACATATCCTTTGTCATTTTTGCAACATGGAGTTGATAGCCACTCCATCCTTTCTTTGAGCGAGCACTCCTGCTCGATGTCGTCGTTTTGAAGGATTCTTCTGCCAACATTTCTGACATGTCATCAGCGTCATCACTGTCATTTCCACCAGATTGCAAACCAGCCATCGCTCGGTTGATTGCCCATTTTGCTCTTGGGATATTATCTTTATCAGGACACTGGGGGCTCCTGTGTCCAGCTTTTCCACAGATAAAACAGGTGACATCCTTGTCCTTTTGTGCAAAACTTGCCACTCCTGTTGTTTCACCATCTGACTTATATTGGTGTTGTTGTTGTTGCTCGCAATGGCGTTTCTGGTTTTGAAGAAAATTGGATCTTACCGATGATTTGACAACACATCGGTTGCCATGGTAATTGTCCTTGAATACTGATCATTTCCAAGGGAATATTGAGAGATGCAGTTCTTGGTAAGTGATCCATAC
>JBMFWD010000140.1:0-986 GCA_049965615.1 Acidobacteriaceae bacterium | reverse complement strand
TGAAGCCTGCTGTGTGATTCCGGCGTGGACGTCGTGTCATCGTTGCTCCTCTTTCCTGCCATCTTAATGGCCGTCAGAGAACAACCCTTCCACTTATCCCGCTGTCCGAATTTCCGAATCCAGCTCATTCTGCCGCCGAGGCATTTTCAGATTAAAAACTTTCTGTTTTGTTAGCTAATCGGGAGCATCTGCTCCCGATTTTTTTCGTTAAAAGACAGACTGTGGTTACTTTTTTTGCCTATCACCAAACCCTCACCCTCACCCGACCGAACCATCACCCTCACCGGACCGAACCATCACCAATCGCCTCCTAAAGGTCACCCGGTTACCATTTCAAATATCTCAAAAAAAAGCACTTCCCACTGACTACCTCCTAAATTGCTATAGTTTTCGGCGTCTTTTTGGGTTGATCTTGATCTGGGTGGGTTCTTTTCACGTTTTTTTGCGCGGTTTACGGTGCTTTCTGGGTTCGATTTGTGTCTGCTTCCCCGTCGATTTTCGGTTGGGAAAGGAGAGCGTTCTTGGTGAGTTGGTGAAGCTTCTGGGTTCGATTTGTATCTGCTTTCCCCGTCGATTTGCGGTTGGAGTTCTGCCGCCTTACTGCCTTTTATGGGGTCTATGGAATCTGTCAGCAGGATTTCAGTTGCGTTGGCTTGGCTGGTCGGTTCGCCTGATTATTTGTGTGCGTGCGTTGTTCCTTGGTGTGACTTCTCTGCGGCCCCTGTTGAGCGTCGTTTTCTGCCTTGCCTGTCCGTGGTTAGTACTGCTTCTTGTTCCCCACTGAGACGTTTCGTTGCGTCTGCCTTTATCCTCCCCGGTTATCTCTTTTTGCTTCTCCTGAAGCAGTCTCACTGGGGTTGCCCCCTTGGCTGAGACAAACAGATAAGACTTTTCTCGCCGTTCGCTGCAAAAAATCTCGATCGGCAAGACCACTTTATCGCATTCTGAGCACGGCCGGTGAAGCGGAGGCGGGCGCTGCTGGAGAG
>JBMFWD010000139.1:0-998 GCA_049965615.1 Acidobacteriaceae bacterium | reverse complement strand
CGCTTGCCACCCAACAGACATCATTGTCGCCGTCGCAAATGTCAAGCCTTTCTCCGAATATGACTGCGCAACTGGAAGTGAGAATACCCCCGGCAGAGCCGGGGGCTTCATTGTGTGAGCCGCTCAAAGCGGCTTGAGCGGGGTCGCTAACGCGGCCCCGGTTGATTTGGGCCACCGGATCGGTGGCAGGTCATCGCCACATGTTGAGCTGATCCATCCGTTTATCTTCCTGCTCCTGGTTGCGGATGTAGTCCCGAATCACCTTCTCATCCCGGCCTACCGTCGAAACCATGAAGCCGCGTGCCCAGAAATGCTGCCCAACAAAATTTCGCTTCCGCTCTCCGTAAACCCTCGCCAGGTGGATCGCACTCTTACCCTTGATAAACCCAATCACCTGACTCACTGCGTACTTGGGCGGTATTGCGATCAACATATGCACGTGGTCCGGCATCAGATGCCCCTCCTCAATCCGACTCTCCTTCTGTGCGCCCAGATTGCGGAATACCTCGCCCAGATGCTTGCGCAATTCCCCGTACAGCTTCTTCCTCCGGCATTTCGGAATGAAGATCACATGGTACTTGCAGTCCCACTTCGTATGACTTAGGCTTGCATACTCGTCCATCCGGATTCTCCTCTGCGTGTGCTTTGGTCGGCTCACGCTTGGAGTTTTCTGGATGGACTCCCTTCAATGTCAAACTCCGACTGTCGCCCCGGCACAGCCGGGGGGCTTCCCATCTTGCTAAGTGGAGTTGGCGGCTACGGCGCGGTATCCAGGGACCACCCAGGAGATCTGGACCGCCGTCAACGACCGTATCCATATATAAGGATGGAGGTCGGGAAAGGCGGGACAGGCTGCCGGCGAGGAGCGAGGACCCGCCCCGGCTTGCCAACGATAACGGACATTATCGTTGCCTACTTCCAAGCCCGCTACCGAACTCTTGGCGCATTGCAAGGTTCGCAGTGCATTCGAAGAAATCTCGATCAGTGAACCTCAATGG
>JBMFWD010000138.1:0-1001 GCA_049965615.1 Acidobacteriaceae bacterium | reverse complement strand
TCTCCATGCCTCAACAGACCACAGGACAACTTCCAGCGAAATAGCTACCTGGGTTCCTTTTTCATTTAGAACCGCTGCCTCCGATCGGTTTTGCTTGCGGTTCCTTGTTCTTTCGCATCGACTCGCCGTTCATCTCGATGCGATAGGCGTTGTGCACCAGCCGGTCGAGGATGCTGTCGGCGATGGTCGGATCGCCGATCTGCGCGTGCCAACTGGGCACCGGCAGTTGGCTGGTCAGCACCGTGGAACGGCGGCCATAGCGGTCATCGCAGATCTCCAGGAAGCTGCGCCGTTCGCCGTCGTTCAGCGGTGCCATGGCGAAGTCATCCACCAGCAGCACATCGGTGCGGGCGATCGAGTCCAGCAACCGGCCCAGGCTGCCATCAGCCCGTGCGTCTGCCAGATCGCGGAACAGCTTGGCCGCGGATCGGTACAGGACGCTGTAGCCATCGCGGCAGGCCTTTTGAGCCAGCGCCTGCGCCAACCACGACTTGCCGATACCGGTCGGCCCGATGAACAACACGCTGAGGTGTTGCGCAACCCATTGCGAACTGGTCAGGCCGCGCATCGTGGCCGCGTCCATTTGCCGCGGATAACGGTAGTTGATGTCTTCGACGCAGGGTTCGGCAGAGAGCCTGGATTTCTTCAAGCGCCGCGCCAGTGCCTGGTTCTCGCGCCACGTCCAGTGACTGTCCACCAGCATGCCGAAGCGTTCTTCGAAGCTGAGTCCGCGCACCTCGGGTTGTTCCAGTTGCTTTTCGTAGGCCGCCGCCATGCCTGTCAGCTTCAAGGCGGCCAGTTTGTCCAGCGTAGCCTGGTTCAGCATTGGCCCACCTCCCTCCGTCCCAGCGACGAAGACCTGTCGCTACCACCCCGGTCGCTGGGGACCCCGGCCTCCCGACGCGTCTCGGCAGCTGCATAATAATCCTAAAAACCGCAGTCGCTAGCCAGCAGGGCGCATGTTTTGAGGAGTTTTTGAGGCCTATGCGGAAGGATTCTGG
>JBMFWD010000137.1:0-1011 GCA_049965615.1 Acidobacteriaceae bacterium | reverse complement strand
GTTCCATCCAACCGGCGATATGAACATAGATGCCTGTGGCAAAGCTCTTTCCGGTCGCGGGATCAACGCCGCCAACCACTGGAACAGGGCCGCCTCCGTTCAAGAGAATCGCCGCATGGTGGTCGTGAGAGCCCAGCGTCCCGCTATAGGTGCCGTTCTTGATAGTGGCGAATCCCTTCCCCGATGGCACTGTGGAGGCTAGGAATGTGCCCTTACCTATCACTTTGCCATGGTCGCTGACGGTGACGGTGGCAGTCGCATTGTAATCACCGTTTCCCTTCAGATTAGAAAATTGGTCGCTATAGTGCCCGTTGACTTTTTTGCGATCTTGCAGCGTAACCGTCACCGTGCAGCTCGAATCTTTATTGCTCGTGCCGCAGGCATTCATGCCCGTTGGATCGGTCTTGCTCAACGGATTGTCGAGGACATACACGTACATGTTTAGGTCCTGCGGATTTGCAAGGTGCGCCTCGAACGCTTGCTGCTGAGCTCGGCTGCCGTTTTGCCACGCGATCCACGGCAGCGGGTCTGGCGTGAGGAACCTTGCGTCGTTACTGGAGTAGTATCTGGCCCGCTCAGACTCCCTAACGGCCTCCAGATGCAAGGCGGCTCGCAAGCCTATTGCGACTGTCGAGTTGCGCTCGTCGATGCCCGGATTCGATGCAACATTTTTGCTTGCAACCCCATGACGCGGTTTTTCGTTTAGCAGCGTCATTACCGCTAGAAGACCGTCCGGGATGTGTGAGCCGGAAGCGAGTTGCATGGGTGGCTCGATTGTACGGCCTGAGGGGCCGGGAAGCCGAGCGTTTTATGGGGAGATTCCGGGCAGGTTTGGGCCTCTGTTTAGCAGCTAAGAAGCTACTAAAAGAAGAGTATTTTGCACGCGCTTATACGTCGTCTTCCTCGGCCGCTTCCTGCTCCAGCTCAGCGAAGAGTGTGGCCGCCGTCGGCTCGTCTGCTGTCCACATTTGAGTCTGGAAGAGCATGGCGTGCCGGTCTTCGGAAGGATCG
>JBMFWD010000136.1:0-1036 GCA_049965615.1 Acidobacteriaceae bacterium | reverse complement strand
CAATTGAAAATTTCAAAAATATTCTGAGGCAAAATATTATTCAGAACTGCCCAGTTACTCCAGCTGATGTGGATTGGGCTGAGAAAATTTTTGGTCCTGACACTGGAACACTGAAAGGCAGAACTACCAGCAAAGCACCACCACGTGTTAAGGAAGATCTGGTGGAGGTTCCACTTGAATTAAAAGAAAAGCACAAAAATTTGACTTTCTGCATGGATATTCTATATGTCAATGGAATGCCGATGCTCACTGGGATCGACAGGTCGATTCGGTTCCGCAGTCTTGTCCCATTGGACAATCGAACAACAGAAGAATTATTCGAAGGTCTCTACAAAATCCTCCGCCACTACAACAGTGCCGGACACAACATTGAAACAATTTTGTGTGATCAAGAGTTCAAGCCATTAATGGTCTTGAGACCTTTTTGCAAAATAAATTGCTGACCATAGCATGATCCTTACATAGTTGCTTTGGCATTGATCTCTGCCATGCACTTTGCAATCAGCATTGCATACTGTTGATTATATTCTTCAACATTTTCTGGATTCACAGTAATATCAAACTGTACATGCTTTTCTTTTCCTTTTGACTGAGCATACGTCAATCTTTCCGGCGCTTGACGGTTTCTTGGTGGTTGCACTCGCTCAGGTTGTGCTTCCGGCTCAGGCATTTGGTTGGGTTCCTCCTCGGGATCCTCTTGGGCATCATCCTCTTGTGCCTCTTCTTCTAGCTGTTCTTCAGCTTCATTTTCTTCCATGTCGGTTGGATTGGCATTTTCTTTCCTTGTCATATCTGCCATTAATTCATCAATTTCTTGCTGGTCAACTCGATCGAAATTTTCTTCCTCCTCGATCGCATCGTCGTCTTCATACTCTTTATTATTGTTTTCTTCATTTTCGTATTCGGTATCGTCTTCGTCGTCGTGGTCGTTGTTTTTGTTGTTGTAGTCCACTCCTGCAATCCAATCGGCAGGGTAGAACGTTGTTTTACGTCGGTTTCGTAGCTTGAGCGACTTAATTCCCTGCTCCTCATCCAT
>JBMFWD010000135.1:0-1119 GCA_049965615.1 Acidobacteriaceae bacterium | reverse complement strand
CTAACATCATCCAGTTATTGGAGGCCGCTTGAAATCTTTAAGTATTTTTGTTTACGAATGAAACGGTAAGAATCTATGTACGTGCTGCGAAGCTCGGCAGCCGGGAGATGTTTATCCCGTTGACGCACGCGCCGGGCGAAGCGCAGGCGGATTTCGGCGAAGCCCAGGTGGTGATTGCCGGCGTGGAGCAGAAGGCCCACTTCATGGTCTTCGACCTGCCGCATTCGGATGACTGCTTCGTGCAGGCTTTTCCGGCGGAGACGACGGAAGCATTTCTCGAAGCACATGTGCGCACCTTCGAGTACTTCGGCGGCGTGCCGACGCGGATTCTCTACGACAACACGAAGATTGCTGTGGCGCGGATACTCGGCGGCGAGGAGCGGCAGAAGACGCGGGCGTTCTCCGAGTTGCAGAGTTACTATCTCTTTGCCGATAAGTTCGGACGGCCGGCCAAGGGCAACGACAAGGGCAAGGTTGAGGGCCTCGTCGGTTATGTGCGACGCAACTTCATGGTTCCGATTCCGCGCGCGGCAAGCTGGGAGGCGCTCAACGAGCAGTTCGTACGCGATGCTGTGGCGCGCCGCGCGCAGCGGCTGCGCGGCCACAGGGAGACCATCGGCGAACGGTCCGAGCGCGACCGCGCCGCGTTGCTGCCGCTGCCCGCGGCTCGCTTCGAGGCCTGCGACAAGACAACCGCGCGCGTCAGTTCGATCTCGCTGGTCCGCTACCGCACCAACGACTACTCGGTGCCGACCGAGTACGGCCATCGCCAGGTGCTGGTCAAGGCCTACGTCCACCGCATCGTAATCGTCTCCGGCTGCGAGGTGATTGCCGAGCATAAGCGCAGCTACGAACGCGAAGCCACGGTTTACGATCCGCTGCACTACCTGGCCCTGCTCGAACATAAGAGCCGCGCTCTGGATCAGGCCGCCCCGCTGTCAGGATGGCAGTTGCCTGAGTGCTTCGCTCACCTGCGCCGGCTGCTGGAGGCGCAGCTGAAAAAGCATGCAGCCCGCGAGTACATTCAGGTCTTGCGGCTGATCTGCGTATTCCAGTGATGTGGGCACCTGATTACGGTGATGTGGGCAGGACGTCGGAGCGAAGCGACGCTGGTTGCTT
>JBMFWD010000134.1:0-1165 GCA_049965615.1 Acidobacteriaceae bacterium | reverse complement strand
TCCAGATTATTCGGGATCAGCCTGCTCGCTCCGCCGCCAAGCCACCGCAGTTATCCGCTATTTTGGACAGCAATGATTTCAGATAGCCGCCTTCGGGGGTGTGGAGAAGTGGGAAGCGCGTAGCGGTTTCCACTTCTCCGTGCCCCTTGTTCTGTATGAGCCGTGCCTCTGGTGCTGGAGCTCTGTAGCCTAACGATGAGTGTGGACGTTCCGTGTTGAAGTAGACCCGCCAACGTTCCGTCAGCACGCGTACTTCCCGTAACGATTAGAAGATTTCACCGTTCAGAATCTCATCGCGCATCTTTGAGTTGAAGCTTTCGCAGTAGCCGTTCTCCCACGGAGAGCCGGGTTCGATATACAGTGTTTTTGATCCGGTTGCAGCGAGCCATTTCCGCAGTTCTTTGGCTACGAATTCGGGCCGTATAGCACCACACGAAGCACTTGGCAGGAAGAGTTCGAGGAAGGCAGGAAGTCGGGTCGAGGGAGCGTAGCGACCGAGATCCGACTTCCTGGGCATGCGCCACAGGGTGCGTCGCCGCTCCGGGCTTAGAAGTTTCCCCGGGTGATGTCCTGAAGAATCTGCTTGTCCAGGCTGAGTTCAGCCACCAGACGCTTGAGTTTGCTGTTCTCCTGCTCCAGTTGCTTCAGACGCTTGGCCTGGTCGATCTTCAGTCCGCCATATTCCTTGCGCTACCGGTAGTACGTCTGCTCGGGGATTCCAGCCTCGCGGCTTGCTATCGGGTGCGTCTTCCCGTTCGCTACCGCGACTTCAATCTGCCGCAAAATGTTCACAATCTGCTCAGGCGTGTGCTTCCTTGCCTTGCCCATTTTTCTGCTCCTTCCATACCAGTTCGTCTCATCTCAACTGGTACAGAATTCGCCGGGCACTCCAGTCTGATCGCCCGCGCCGCTCTCCGCCAGCTCCGTGATTAGCGTGTGCCGGTTATCGTGAAAGCGTCCGATTACCTTGGCATTTTTGCGGACATTGGTCCAAGCCGTCTTCAGGGTCGTGACGGGGCGAGTTGGGTCACTCGGTTGCGTCTTTCCGAACGGAAAGACGTACCACTCCGGTCGAATCTCCCCGAATCTTGCGGATTCCGGTCCATGTGGGCAGGTGATTCCAGTGGATGTGGGCACCGAAAACGCTCTGATGTGGGCAGCAATT
>JBMFWD010000133.1:0-1355 GCA_049965615.1 Acidobacteriaceae bacterium | reverse complement strand
CTGCAAGTTCGTCGGTCGCTGGAACACTGGCAGAAGCGCATCATGGGAACCGACCTCGCAGAGGTTCGACGACTCGCAACGGAGATTCCCTCAGAATGGTACAGACCTGAACTGGTTGACAGCACAATAGAATCGCTGCAAGCGCGACGTCAGAAACTAGGATCGTTGTTCCGTGAGGCTGAAGCGATCATCCTTGATCATCACTCGTCGGAATCAAAAGAATTTGTGAACTCCCTTGATCCGCATGTCTCGTTGACGCCTGAAGAGGAATCTCTCACTTCTGCTGAGTAAAGTTACATTCCATATGATGACTTGGGAACCCCCCTTTGCATCTGATGCGTATTCCAGTGATGTGGGCACTGATTACGGTGAAACCCGGAATCCTGCCCACATCGCGGCGTAATTGCTGTCCACATCGGAGCGTTTTCGGTGCCCACATCCACTGGAATCACCTGCCCACATGGACCGGAATCCGCATCTGACGCAAATCACAGAGAAAAAGAATATTCCCGCACCTGTCCCCAGAGGGCTGTTACGGAAGAACTGCTTCATCTTTCCTGCACTGCCAATACGAACAATCTGTCTCATAGCGGACTGGTTTGCAAGTCATGCACTTCTCCTCTTTGCCGATAAGCATTCTTGAGGGGAGGTATGAGTGACATGCGATACATGGTCCTGAATGAACACACTCTAGGGTACGTCACAGAAGACGCACCCTCGCTTCTATACGTCTTGAACGCACTCTGTTGGAAGGGCGCGCATCAGCGGCGCAGTCCGGTGAGCATTACTTATAGCGATGCGCTCCGCCCTGCCACCAGACAGGATTTTGATGAGTATCAAGTCGCCCTGCCCCTGCAGATCTCTAGAGAGGGACTTCCTTTAGTGCATTGAGGACACTCGCCGACGGGTTGCTGTGGGTATAGTGTACGGTAATTCTGGGGGAGGCTGTATATATTTACACGGGTAGCGAGCACTCCCAACGGGCGCTGTTGTCCTTCGGGCTTCGGTATGTATACCCCCCGTCGAAGATATTCCCAGATTGGAACTCATTCCCAAGATGAATCAAGGATCACGCTCATGCTCTCCCGCACCTATCGAAAGCCGCAGTTCAGCCGATATCCCCAGCAGGGGATATCAAGATGGCTCCGATCAGGTTGTTTGCCGTATCTGGGCTGGATCAGTATTTACGCTGGTCTCGGCCATTTGCTATTACGTTACTCGTTGTCGTCAATCTAGCGCTTTACGGGTGCGGGACAAACGTCTCCTATGTCAGCAAGAAAATCATTGCTGTCCAAAATAGCGGATAACTGCGGTGGCTTGGCGGCGGAGCGAGCAGGCTGATCCCGAATAATCTG
>JBMFWD010000132.1:0-1714 GCA_049965615.1 Acidobacteriaceae bacterium | reverse complement strand
AGGTGGATTTGGCGGGGAGGATTTTCTTCGCGAACTGGTGCAGCGGACGGTGCAGCAGGTGTTGGAAGCGGAGATGACGAGTTTTCTGGGAGCTGGGACGTATGAGCGCAACGGCGAGCGGCGCGGCTGGCGCAACGGGTACAAGCCCAGGACGCTGAAGACGCGGGTGGGAGGGCTGGAGTTGATGGTGCCCAAGGACCGCGAGGGGGAGTTCCAGACGGAGCTGTTTGAGCGCTACCAGCGCAGCGAGAAGGCGCTGGTGCTGGCGATGCTGGAGATGTATGTCGAGGGCGTATCGACGCGCAAGGTGAGCGCGATTACGGAAGCGTTGTGCGGGCTGGAGGTGTCGAAGAGCCAGGTGTCGTCGCTGACCGCCAAGCTGGATGCGGAGATCGCCGCGTGGCGGATGCGGCCGCTGACGCAGGCGTATCCGTACCTGGTGGTGGACGCGCGCTATGAGAAGGTGCGGCAGGGCGGCGCGGTAGTGAGCCAGGGCGTGCTGGTGGTGTGCGGCATCGACGAGCAGGGCTACCGCGAGGTGCTGGGCTGCTGGGTTGCCGAGTCGGAGTCAGAGGCCAGTTGGGGCGCAGTGTTCGCGGAGTTGAAGCAGCGCGGTCTTAGAGCATTTTCGATTTATGTGTTTACATATCCGGCGGCAGTAAAGTAGTTTATGCATTCCTCTGGGGAGACCGATTGGAGCAAGCTGGCGATTTCTTCCCAGAGGGTCTCGGTGGAGCGTTTGGAAGCTTTGCGCAGCAAGGTTTTAAGCCTGGCGAAGAAGTTTTCGATGGGGTTCAGATCTGGGGAATAGGGAGGCAGATAGAGCAGGCTGGTGCCGGCGGATTGGATGGCATGTTCCACACCTGAGATCTTGTGGCTTCCCAGATTGTCGAGAATGACCACCTCTCCGGGCGAGAGGGTGGGAACCAGCACCTGCTCGACATAGGCGAGGAACACGTCGCCATCGATAGGTTCGTTGATGACCATCGGGGCGGAGATTCCGTCTCGACGCAGAGCGCCCACGAAGGTGGTGATCTGCCAGTGGCCGTAGGGAGCTGAACCGCGACAACGCTGTCCTCGGGGAGCACGTCCGTAGCGCGGCGTCATGTTGGTCGATGCCCAGGTTTCATCAATGAACACGAGCTTCTCTATGTTCAGCGTGGGCAGGGCTTCGATCCAGGCCCGTCGTGCCTGCTGCACGTCCTCGCGCTCTTGCTCGCTGGCGTGCAGCGTTTTTTTTGAAAGTCAGCTTCCATTTGTTCAACTGATGCCATAGCGCTCCGGGCTTGATGGCGATCCCCTTTTCCGCCAACCGGTTGCAAATCTGATACAAAGTCAGGTCAGGTTCGGCTTCGATCCAAACGCGCAGTTCCGGTTCCATCGCAGCAATCCGGGAACGGCGATGGCCCCCGATCGGTAAGCTGGTACGAAGTCCCGTCTTCCGCTTGCGATCCCTCACCTGATAAACCCAGACACGGCTAACTTCCAATCGTCGGGCAATGGCCGACGGTCGCTCTCCGCGCTCCAATGCCCACAGCACACGATCCCGCAGATCTTGTGAATAGCTGTGCATCCCTCCCGCCTCCCAACGGCAGGACCATTATCTCACATATGTATATACTTAAATTAGAAATGCTCTAATTCTCTTGGAAAGGAAGTTATGTCCATCTTCCACAACCGCCGCGACGAACTCGAAAAGCACGAATTCATGATG
>JBMFWD010000131.1:0-1793 GCA_049965615.1 Acidobacteriaceae bacterium | reverse complement strand
CATAGAAAGGTAGCGAAGCATCAGCTTTGGAATGGCTTTGTACGGGAGGTTGTGGTAGGCACAGCGGATTCGTTCGGCTATTGTTCGGTTGTTTCGTTCCGCCTCTGGTACATGTTTATCAGTTGTGGTATAGTTCATATCCACATCAAGCTCATCCTTGACTTGATCCATCAAGAGTTTGAATTCTTGATCACAATAAATAGTTTTGATGATGTGACCAGCATCATTATACCAATGGAGAATTTTATCCAACCTGGAGTAAAGTTCATCAGCCGTTCGGTTCTCAAGTGGGACAAGACTGCGGTAGCAAATATTGCCGTCAATTCCTGTTAACATTGGCATCCCATTGACATAGAGGATGTCCATGTAATATGGCAATTCCTTGTGTTTTCTTTTAATTCATGGGGCACTTCAACCACATCATTCTTAACACGTGGTGGTGTTTTGCGTGTTGTTTTTCCTTTCAAGGTTCCAATGTCTGGACCGAAAATCTTTTCAGCTAAGTCAACATTAGCAGGTGTAACCGGACAATTTTGAATAATATTTGCCCTGAGAAGATGTTTTAAATTCTCAATAGTTGGGCAGCCCATAATATGATAAAATTGGCGCGTAGGCTTAACATCATCAAACTGGCGCTGCGTGTAGCCTTTGCGGTTTTCCTCCACACTGGAGATAAGAAAACTTCTGCCACGGTAGGCAGTCACAGCGTCAGTACTGTCTGGTGGGTTCATACATTTCGATTCAGCTACTTCCGCAAGGTAGTGGTCATTGGGTTTGTAGGCATACAACCCTTCTGGTGTGCAAGCAAATTTAACAACTCTGTCATCCACATGAACAACAAATGCATTTTCAACCTCAGAGTCGAATGTAACTCGGTACTTGTCAGCCAATTGAGCAAGTCCGAAAATGTTTGCCATGCTTGTTGGATCATAATAAACTTTTCCAAAACCATTCAAATGACCTTCGAGTCCAATAACCTTGGATCCAGCATTTGTAGTCATCATAAGTGGATGCTTAGCAACCTTGATTCCAGTAACTTCGCCCCCATACTTGATCCAGAGTCAAGTAAAATCACCTTGCTTAGATCTTTAATGCTTTCTTTGCACTTCTTTTGATCTATCTGTCTGTGCATTGTGCCACACTCTGCGCTTTGGCAGACACAGTAAGTCCACTCCATCCTTTTTCAGTTTTCTTATGGTGGACACTCCTGTTGCATGTCGATGTTTTAATGGACTCATCACGAGAAATCTGAGACATTTCATTATTGGCATCTTCTTTGCCTTTTGATTGCATCCCTGCCATCGCTTTTTTGATGGCCCATTGATTTCTTGGGATACTGTCCTTTTCAGGGCACTGGGGGCTCCTGTGACCTGGTTTACCACAAATAAAACAAACAAGATCTTTGCTTTTATCCTTTTGTGCAAAGCTTGTAGCACCAACGCCATCCTCACCAGCTTTTTTATTTTGTTTGTACACATGGTGCTTCTTCTGATCCTCATAAAATCTCGAGTCAAACCGATGCTGGGACAGGACATCAGTTGCCATTTCAATTGTGCGGGGGTATTGATCATTCCCAAGAGAGTACTGTTGGACAAAATTTGCAGTTAGTGATCCATATTTACTCTGATCACTTCCCCTGATCACCAAATAAGCTATCCAGGCTTCAAAAAATTTTTCCTTGAATTTCTTCTTATCTGAATCTGTAGTGAGGCCTTTGAACTCCCCCTGATACTCAGCAAATTGATTGAGTAAATCAGTTCCCATGTGACTCACAGCAACATCTCTTGCATGCT
>JBMFWD010000130.1:0-1894 GCA_049965615.1 Acidobacteriaceae bacterium | reverse complement strand
AAAGCAACCAGCGTCGCTTCGCTCCGACGTCCTGCCCACATCACCGTAATCAGGTGCCCACATCACTGGAATACGCAAATCTGTCTGTGTACCATGCAACGTACTCTGTCAATGCTGGGAGCAAGGCTGAGTTCAGGGGGATAGTGCGACCTTCGCCACCCTCCGTTTTGCTGCGACCAAGAGCCAGGTATTCTTTCCCAAAATTGATTTGCGCCCAAGTCAAAGTCTTGATCTCGGCATCGCGCATCCCGGCGTTCAGTGCCATAGTCAACGCGAGGTAGATGTGCGGGGAACGGGCCTTAAGGGCCTCTTGCAACATCCGCTCTTTTTCCGCCTCGCTGTACGCCTTGCCGATGGTGTTGCGAACCTTCAGTTTGAGCATCTTTTCTTTTGCGCAACCGCACTCGAAGGATGTCGCCCGGCTCTCCCAGGATGCGCAGCAGAAATCCGACTTCTTCGTTGATCGTCTTCGGAGCGGTCCCTTCATCGAGCCGATCATTCTGATACTTGATGACCGCCGCTGCATTAAAGTCCACCAGCATCTTGCTTCCCAGCAGCCGTTTCAAGTGGTCGATTGCATAATCGGCGAACACTGCCGAGTTGGGGAGGCGCAGTCTATAGCCATTGAAGAACTCGTCTGCCACATCGCTGAAGGTGCGGACTCGCTCACGGCGCGTATCGGTGAAGTTATTGAAGCCCTCTTCCGACTCGCGCCGACGCTTTTGTTCTGAATTTCTTGCAACGGTTTTGGAGGGGCTTTTACTCGACTCGTGAATGCGCCGTCCCGCAAACCAGAACTCATACCACCAGACATCGCCGCGACAGAAGAGACTCATGCGTCCTCCTTCATTGCCCGAATCAGCGCCGCCGTTGGTTCGGCAGGACCGTCGGAGAGCAGCTTGGCAAGACTCACAAGCTCCTGCCTGGTCCATGAGGCGGGAGCCTGTTGGAACTCTCTTCGTTAGGCAGTGGACATAATCAGCCCGGTTTGTGTCATCAGGACCTCCGCAATGGCTAACCTTTGACGCTCTCTCCTCTTTTCGGCAGCAAGCAGTTGACGCCTTGCGAAGCAAGCGCCTTGTCAAAGGTCACCAAAATACCCTCCGCCGTCTGGGCAACAGCAAGCAGCCAGGCATCGGCCCAAACTTTGGGTGAAGCTGTTCGCCTCGACGCTTTTTCGCGGAATCGCTTGTCAACCTCTGGCGGCTCCGAGATGAATGTCACGCGGTCGTCATCATACAAACGGTCGTATACGCGCCAGGCCTCGGTCATCGTCAGCGGCTTCCCATCCATCACAGCAGCCGTGGTCATCAGACGAAGGAATCCAAGCTGTGTCAGGCGACAAAACGCGATGGACCCCGTTTCCTGTTCCCACCAGCCCTTTGCAATGGCGGCGTGGACGTGTTCGGGCGCTGCTATCGCGAGCCATACATTGATGTCAGGGAAGTTCAATGAGCTCATAAGCCTCTTCGTTAGTGATGCTGATGCGCCGCCCCGCCGGACGGATCAACGGCTGATCGAGACTGAGCCGCCGGATAGGCCGGGACACTTTGGCTTCTTCCACGGCCCGCTCGATCCCGGCAAGAATGAGCTTGCGCGCAGAACAACCCTTCCGGGCGGCGGCCTCATGAACCCGTCGATGAAGATCACGCGGCAGGTCAATAGAGGTGCGGATGGCATTCGACTTCATACTCAGATTATGAGCGAGAGACTTAAATAAGTCAACGAGGGCCATAGCGAATGGCAGGGCAGGCTCTCCCAGCAATGGAATCTCAGCGGCGCAGTGGAGGCGGAACACTTCGCCCGGTTGAGCGAGGTGTACGCGGCGGAGCAAAAATAGACCACGAACCGGCGCGAGAGCGCGGGTTCGTGGCGGAGTAAAAGGAGTCCACCC
>JBMFWD010000129.1:0-2022 GCA_049965615.1 Acidobacteriaceae bacterium | reverse complement strand
AGCTGGCGCAACAAGTTCTTCAACAGGTTCTTACGCAAATTGCCCGCCTGAAGGAGCCTGCGGCCATTCCCGGAATTGTCAAAATTCTACTGCCTCCCCGGCATAGCCGGGGACTCTCCATTGGCGAAGAGCCCCTTGCAGCAGCGCTCAGCGGACCTGATAACCTGTACATACTATGAAGTTTGGTGTGCTCGTTTTTCCGGGTTCCAACTGCGATCAGGACACTTACCACGTCATCGCCGAGGTTGCGAAACAGCCCGTCACCTTCCTCTGGCACGACTCGCCCAGCCTTGAAAACTGCGACGCCATCCTGGTTCCCGGCGGCTTTGCCTATGGAGACTACCTGCGCACCGGCGCCATCGCCCGCTTCTCGCCGGTGATGCAGTCTGTCAAAAAGTTTGCCGCGGACGGCGGCCTCGTCATGGGCATCTGCAATGGTTTCCAGATTCTCTGCGAGTCCGGCCTGCTCCCCGGGGCGCTCATGCGCAACTCCGGCCTGCGCTACATCTGCAAGCAGGTGCATCTGCGCACCGAAACCACCAACACGCCCTTCACCCACCTGCTCCAGAAAGGCCAGGTCCTCCAGCTTCCCATCGGCCACATGGAAGGCAACTACTTCTGCGACGACGCCACCCTGGCCACCCTCCAGCGCGACGACCGCATCGCCTTTCGCTACGCCACGCCCGAGGGCGAAATCACCCCCTCCGCCAACCCCAACGGCTCCCGAGACAACATTGCCGGAATCATCAACGAAGGCCGCAACGTGCTCGGCATGATGCCCCACCCCGATCGCTCCAGTGAAGCGCTGCTCGGCTCCGCAGACGGATGGAGCATCTTCGCCTCGCTCGTGGACGCCCTCGCAAAACACGCATGATCGATATCCACCACCATTTGATCTACGGCATCGACGACGGTTCCCGTGACCTCGAAACCTCCGTGCAGATGGTCGAAATGGCCGCGGCCGACGGCATCACACACATCGTCTGCACCCCGCATGCCGTGGAACGCTACCCCTACCAGCCGGAGGTCAATGCCGAGCGCCTCGCCACACTGCGGGAGCGCGTCGGTGACAAGGTCAAGCTGGGCCTGGGCTGCGACTTCCACCTCTCGTTTGAAAACATCGACGACGCGCTCGCCCATCCCCACAAGTACACCCTCAACGGACTCAACTACCTCCTCGTCGAATTCCCTGACTCCATGATCTCGCCCAAGATCACCGACATGTTTTACGAGATGATGGTCGTCGGCATGCGCCCCATCATCACCCACCCGGAGCGCAACCTCACCCTGCAGCGCAAGCCCGAGCGCATCAACGAATGGCTCGAGCAGGGCTGCCTCGTGCAAGTCACCGCCAATTCGCTCACCGGCCGCTTCGGCAAGCGCGCGCAGGAGATGGGCTTCCAACTCATTCAACAGGGCCGCGTACACTTTCTCGCCACCGACGCTCACGATCTCAAGTCCCGGCCACCTGTCATGAGTGAGGCCCGTAAAATCGTCGCGGAAAAGTTCGGAGCCGACACGGCGGAGCGGCTCTGCGTCACCAACCCCCTGGCCGCTTTCGAAGGCCACCCCATCCCCGAAGCCCCCATCCCCGACTGGGATCAGCAGGCCGCCACCGAACCGAAGCGTCCCGGCTTCTTATCGCGTCTTTTTGGTCGCGGCTGACGCACCTTTCCTGCCAAAAACGGGTTGGTCGCCCTCCTCATCCCGGTCGCATCGCCCTGATTGAGGCAGGTACGCGCGAAGATATACACAACAAAGCTGCCGGAAATTCCTCCTCAAATTGGTACTCTAAAAGTAAGGACATGCAAAAAGCGGCCCGGAATCGGGCCGCTTTTCCCGTATCAAGTGTTCCTCAGCCAGAAGGTTCCCCTGAAATCCCTGACCGATTCAATGAAATCAACAACATCCCCACAAAAACAACGGGGACACACCCATCGTTAGAGGGGGTACGGACCGGGGACATACCTGACAGATTGAACCGGGCAGATGCCTGACACTGCAACGGGGTCGTGAGGGTTT
>JBMFWD010000128.1:0-2550 GCA_049965615.1 Acidobacteriaceae bacterium | reverse complement strand
CAGGAAGAGGGTGCGGTTGGGCAGGGCGGTGAGGGGGTCGCGCAAGGACTGGTTGCGCAGCAGGAGCACCAGTTCCCCAAGATGCGCAAAGCCATCGAAGTACGTCGATCCCACCCGATGAAAATAACCCTTTTCGCGCACGCCGATCAGGCCTACGCCGCGCAGATCCTCTGCTCCGAAAGGAAAGATGCCGATTTCCCCGATGCGGTTGCGCAAGGCCTGGATCCATTCCGGCGCCTGCGGATCATCCACGGACTGAATGACGGCCTGCCCGCTTTCCAAGGCCTGCCAGCAGGGATCTCCGGCGATCTTCGGGATCTGCAGCGCCGGCAACGGGAGCCCGGCCAGGCATTCCAGGGTTAATATCTCCCCCATGGCGCCGCTCACCACGTAACCGGCCAGGCGCACGTTGGCGCTCTTGCGCGGCAAGGCTTCGCAGATCTGCTGCAGCAACCCCTCCGGGCGCGGGGATTCGTCGCCGCGGGGAACGGCGAGCACGCCCAGCAGGACATCAAACAAGGCCAGCCTCTCGGCATCGGTCTCGCGGGAGGCGCGGGCGTAGCCGTCGAGCTGGACCATGATGTCGCCGATCAGCAGGCGGAACAAGGCGTCCCGCAGCAGACGGCGGTCGCTCGCGGGAACCTGCTCCTGGAACACTTTTTGCCAATGGCGCCAGTAGAGGATATAGGCGCCGGCGACCCAGGAGGGCTCGATGCCGAGATGGTGGTGCAGGGCACCGATTCTGCGCATGGACTCCCGCCAGGGCTTATCCAGGTGGCTGGCCAGAAGCCCGCTGATGTGTTCCGCCTGCTTCTGAATCAGGGCATCCAGACGCGCGCGGGAAAAGTCCCGGAAGACGGCGGCGGTGACGGGGTGAGCGAGCAGGTAGTCGTAGAAAGCATGGGCAAGCGCCGGCGTTTCCGCCTCCAGAAGGTCCCGGTAGCGGTCGATGAGCTGAAAGTCCGGATCCTGCAGGCCAAGAAAATCGGGAAGGGTGGTGGTGGCGTCCATCTTCGGAATGCTCACCGCTTGACCTGTCGTCGAGGCACATCTTGAGGCGCCCGCATTGCCGGGCGCTCTATGCGCCGCCGGATGGGCATGCGCTCTTCGGCAGGATGCGCCAAGCCAATCCGACGCCTTTGCTTTGTGATCTGCAGGTGCATGCTAAATTGTACCAAATAGTCCCGATATTGTTTTAGACATTATCAGGGTTTTCTAATGGCTTTGCACTACCTATTTGGATCCACTCTCAGTCTCCTCATGGATCCTCCCACGGCGTTCCATGATTGAACAAGCGTTACCCTTGTTCGCCTTCCGCGGCAAGATCACTGGCCGCCTTTCTGATCCCCCTGCCGGCCCGAAACGTCACCACGCGCCGCGCAGTGATGGGGATCGTTTCTCCGGTCTTGGGGTTGCGGCCAGGGCTGACGTTCCGGAGTGTGAAGTTGCCGAAGCCCGAGAGCTTCACCTCTTCGTCGGCAGCCAGCGCGTTGCGGATCTGGTTGAAAAAGGATTCCACCAGCGCTTTGCTCTCCCGATGGGTCAGGCCTATGTGGTCTACCAGGTTGTCCGTAAGCTCTTTTTGGTGATGGTCATGCTGTTGCCTTCGGCCTTTTTGAGCACGAACGGTCATCGGCGCGCTGCTCTTCCATCAATTCGACCACACCAGCCGGATATATCATGGCTAGGAATCGCCGTGCCCTGAGTGCTCACCAGAACACCCACGGCGGGACGATCCCTTTCCCGGTCCTTGTGCTTCGCCTTGCGCGTATAGATTGTCCTGTCCCGCTCTACCCGCGTCGGCAGAACGCCGACCCGCAGCTTGATGGGTGGGAGATTCCCCTTCGCAGGCTGCAGGCCCCACAGTTTTTCACGTTTCATCAAAATGCCCCTGTTGATCAGCCGATAGCGAGATTATAGCAAATCCCAACGCACCCGCGACGGCCCGTGCTATCGTTCGATTCCCTTGCTTTTGGCCCTGCCCTGCTTCCCCTTATCACAGCAGCGCACCATCAATCCGTACCCTCTCATGCCCGCACCTCCTGGGGTTCCTCGAACAGCTTCAGATACGGATCGACGCGAAAGCGCCGGTTGCGGGCGTAGCCGGTGATTTCGCGCAGCAGGCCGACGTCGGTCAGACGGGCCACGATCTGGTTGGCCCCGGCGGAAGTGATGCCGAGCCACTCGCGCACCGTGGCCACCGAGACGATGGGCTGATCGAACAGGTGGTCCATGACGCGCTGGCCGTTGGCGGCGGCGCGGCCCAGATGCTCGGCGATGCGGGTGCGGTAGTCCTCGCGCATCCTGAGGATGGCGGCGGCGGTTGCGGCGGCTTCTTGGCTGACCTCACACACACCATCGAGGAAGAAGGCGAGCCAGCCTTCCCAGTCACCTTGGTCGCGCACGGCCTGTAGCCGCTCGTAGTATTCGGCGCGGCGGCGCTTGAAGTAATGCGAGAGGTAGAGCACAGGCTTAGACAGAAGGCCCTTTTCGGTGAGCAAGAAGGTGATAAGCAGCCGCCCGATACGCCCGTTGCCGTCAAGAAATGGG
>JBMFWD010000127.1:0-2696 GCA_049965615.1 Acidobacteriaceae bacterium | reverse complement strand
AAGGACCATCGCTTGACGCATACCGGCGCGAAGGCGTGGTCTGTGCCGGACAGCCAGTTGGTGAAGGTGATTCAGGCAACTAACTGAGCGCACTCTTGCAGCGTAAAAGCAAAGCGATCGTACCTGGAACTATTGCAACAGAGGGTTTCGCAGCTAAGTGCATACATTGCCCAGAATAGCCGATCGATATTCATTATTGAAGGTCCAAGCGTCGACTAGCGGGAGCATGGGAAGGTAACTAACAACGAACGCAATGAACATCACCAACAAGAAGCCTCAGGGAGAACCATCATGATAAAGCACGTAACTACTTGGCAAGTGATCTCAATCTCTTTGCTGTTCTTATTCTTTGGAGGCTCTCTGTATGGTAGCAATGTAAGTCACTCGCTTGTTGCGAGGTGGTTGGTCAAAAAAGCTAGCGGACCTGTGGCCATCAATAGCGTGAACGGGACTCATGGCACAATAAAGGGTTATTACAAGTATATCCCCGCGGTTGTGGGAACAGGCCTGAGATTTGATGGGTACACGACCAGTGTCTCCTGCCCTGTTAGTCATGCACCAAAGCTCAAAAACTCATTCACGGTGAACGCTTGGGTGGCCATGAACACCTATCCCTGGAATTGGGTACCCATAATAGACCAGGAGAAAGAACATGAAGAGGGATTTTCCTTTGGAATCGATGCCTTCGGTCACTTTGGATTGGAGGCATCAATCAATGGACAATGGCACAAGCTGATTTCTAAAGCAAGACTTCCTCTCAAGAAATGGGCGTACATTACTGCTACTTTCAATTCGAGTCACGGTCAAGAAGTAATGAAGATCTATCTTGACGGAAAGCAAGTAGGGCGATTAGATGTTGATGGTGACTTTACGCCTGCCCATACGGGCATCCTAATTGGGCGAGTTCGTCGAGCAAGAATGCCTTTTCCGCAAGCTGCAATTCATCCGCATTATCCTATTTGGTACTCGCTGGATGGAATTCTGAATGATGTGGAAATATATAACCGAAGCTTAACTAGTGAAAAGATTTTAAATGCCTATGCAGCAGTAAAAGCCCCAACAGGGGATGTTCTTCCGTGGCAGAAGTTACCTTCTGGGGCGCCTGGTAATGGTCCGTTTGGAGCCTATTACACAACGTTGCATTATCAGGGAACCTGGGATTGGCTACGAAGGATCGGGCCGGATTCAGACGTGGTGGTCCGGTTTGATGAGGCGCCCATTCGGTTTGTGTTCTGGCAGGGAACTAACTATATTCCAGCATGGGTGACAGAAAACGATAAGTGGTATAACGACAAGTATATAGAGACTTTTGGCCCCGGTTGTCCGGCCGGTGGAGATTGCGAACCGATGTCGGACAAGCAGGTCCGCTATTCGCATGTGAAGATTCTGGAAAGCAACAACGCTCGGGTGGTCATTGAATGGCGTTATGCTGATCCCGAAGTGGAGAAATATGAAGGGGCGAATGCCGATCCATTAACAGGCTGGTTTGACTGGATAAACGAATTCTGGACAATCTATCCAGACGGCGTGGCAGTGCGGAAACAGGTACTGTACAGTTCAAATCTGAAAGCTTCACGCGAATGGCAAGACACTCTTGTCATCAACCAGCCTGGAACTCAACCAGAAGATAACATCAACTGGCGAGCGATCACGCTGGAAAACATGAAGGGTGAGACAAAAACCTATACATGGAAGCCAAAGTCAGCTGGAAGTTTCACTTGGCCCGATGCTCCGTTAGGCCCGGGCGAGCCAGTAGTGACCGATCCCCCCGATCCCAACATTCAGCTTGTCAACCTCAAGTCCGACTGGAAGCCGTTTCAGATCATTCCGCCCGACGGAGCGCGCGTAGATATCTCTAACGCTGAATATAGCTTTTTCAATTTTGAATGCTGGAATCACTGGCCGGTTGCACAGATTGCATCCAGTGGCCGGCCTTGTGTGGCGGATGACCGTGCATCTCATACTGCGCTCACACACCTTTGGTGGAAGGCCTATGCGAAACATGGAGATACGGAAACGAAGATCCTGATGGACGGGCTGACCAGAAAATCGCCGGCCGAGTTACTACCGCTGGCTAAATCGTGGCTTTCACCAGCCAAGATACAGGTGGCAGGCCAAGGTTATCTCAGCAATGGATATGATCCAACCCAGCGCGCGTATCTGTTGACTAGATCAGGGCTTGGAGAGCCTGCTGTTCTGAAATTGACTTTTAATGGTAATCAAGCTTCGCCGATATACGATCCCGCAATCGTAATTAAGAACTGGGGAGAATATGGGGCACAGCTTGCGATCAATGGAAAGCCAGTGTCGTGGGGAAAAGTCTACCGGATGGGACTTGTCCACAGGCTGAGGGGAACTGACTTGGTGATGTGGATGCAAAGGCAGACGACCGATGAATTGCAAATTCAGTTGACGTCTACCACTCGTTGAATCAGCTCGTGGCATCGTTGTTCTGACTCTTTACATACGACTTTAAGAACATGGGCGCCATCAACCGAACCGGATGTCCGAGGCCACTTAGCTGTGCGCCCAGTGATGCGCGCTGCCGGAGGCCTCGCTCCCCATCAGGCGGGCGGCTACTCAGAGAAGTGAGCTGGATTCGGAAATTCGGACAGTGGAATAAGTGGAAGGGTTGTTCCCTGACGGCCATTAAGATGGCAGGAAAGAGGAGCAACGATGACACGACGTCCACGCCG
>JBMFWD010000126.1:0-2778 GCA_049965615.1 Acidobacteriaceae bacterium | reverse complement strand
CTCAGATCAAGTTGATCTGGCATGATGGCGTCGGGTTCTGCCTGCTGACCCGGCGGCTGGAGCGCGGTGGTTTTCCATGGCCACAGAGCGGTGCCGCGCTGATTTCCCTGTCACCGGCACAGCTGGCGACGCTTCTCGATCATGCATGTTGATGCCCCTCCTAATGAGGCTGACAGATTCTGAGGTCGATGTGGTCGATGGCATGGTTTCGTAATCTCCTTATTGAATCGAGGACGGAAGGGATGTCCGGGAAGAGGTAACCCCCAGTCGACTGCCTATCGATGAGGAGGCGTTTTTGCCTGATTTGCACGTAGAGCCAGTTGACCGGAATATTTAGCCTGGCGGCAAGCTCTGGAGGGCTGAGCAGGCTGGCTTCGTGTAACCACCTGCGATGTGGCTCGGCTGCCTTCAGTCCAGCGCCACGGCGGATCCGTTGCACGGTGGTGGGGAGAACCTCGGTTTCGCAGTTGGGAGAGCGATGGCCCTCAGCCGTGAGAACAGCTGCAATCTTGTCGTCCGGCGTGCCGTCGTTGACGAGATCGAGCACGCGATCGCGCATTTCCATCCCGCGCGTAAGCTTGGCAACGGAGTTGACCTTCAACTTCACCTCAAGATTTGTTACGGCGCCACCGCGCCAAACAATTCTCGCTAGAGCGACGTCGCGCTCGCCTCGGTCGAGCACGACCTTGTCAACGAGACAGCGCAAGAGCGCTTTGCGCTGAGCATCCGTGGTAGCCGCGTCGGCCCAGATGTGGGGAAGGCGGCCGGCGAGGCTGATCACCTTGTCTTGGAGGCCCTTGCCGATCCCCATCTGAACGATGCTCTGTGGTGAGCATTGCTGATTAATCGTCTCCTCGGCTGCGCGGACCTCACTTAAGGCCGTTTCCCAGCGTCGTTCCAGCTCAGCTGCAACAAGACGATTATCAGGGTCGACACGGTTGAACTGCCGTTCGGCCAACGCAGCCGCATAGCGTAATCGTTCAAGCTGTCGTTCCGTGCTGGTTCGCAGCGCGCCATCGACCTGCTGTTGGGCTCTGCGTGCCTGAGACAGTGCATCGAGTTCAGCAGGCGCCAGGGCTGTCAAAAAGGCATCCGCCACAACCTCGTCTACGCGAGGGGCACGAACATACTGACAGGCCGGCAAGCCCTCATTGGAACGCAGATGGTTGCAAACATATTGCCCACCGCCCTTGTAGCGGACGTACATCTTATGGCCGCACCGCGCGCACCATGCGATGCCGTGCAGTAGAAGATCACCGTCGCGTGGAGCCCCTCTCGTCTTGATACGCATGTATTCGGCCCGATTATCCTTTATGATATTACGAATCATTTCATAAGTCGGCCAGTCTACATAGGCGGGATATCGGTCTTTCACGATAATCCGCCAGTCCTCGAATGCTCGTGGCGCCTTTGTCCGCGATGCGCCTTCGCGAGCGAGCTCACGCATGCGAGTTCGGCCATAGACGAAGGCACCGGCATAGGCGGGGTTCCTCAGGATCACCCCAACCGAAGATATCGTCGCCCGCGTCCAGTGCAAATCGCCGTGCCGGTCGCGGCGTGGAAGGTCAAGCCCGCGATCATTGAGCATGCGCATAACCTTTCCCACAGTGCGGAACTTTAGAAACATTTGGAACACGAGCCCCAGGCGCTCCTGCACGGCCATGTCTGGATCCTTGGTGACCACCCCGCTCGGATCGCGGATGAAGCCGACCGGCAAAGTGAGCGCCAACTCGCCGCGTTCGGCCTTGGCGAGGAGTCCGGCGGTCAAACGACTGCGGATCGTGTGCAGTTCAAGTTCAGATATCGTCCCCTTAAGTCCCAGGAGCAGCCGACCGTTGGGGCTGCCAGGATCATAAACCCCATCACGGTCGGCGATGAGGCAACATCGCAAGCCGCATATATCCAAGAGCGGATACCAATCCGAGCAATTGCGCGCCAAGCGCGTCACGTCAATCGACAGGATCAACCCCACCTCACTAAGCCCAACCCGGCCAACGAGTTCCTTAAAACCGCTGCGTTGCGCTGCCGATGCCCCACTCATCCCAAGATCCGCGTCGATCACATCTATATCGGCCTCATGCCAACCGAGTTCGCGAGCGCGCTGGCGAAGTGCGTATTGGAGCCGCAGGCTCTCCTGGTTGCTCACGACCTGATGGGGTGTCGATTGCCGGATGTAGACCACTGCTTTGCGCGCCAGGTGCGTCGGTTTGACCAGTTCGGACTTCACAAGACATCTCCGCCAGAACCGCGGCGACGTCGTCGATGATCTGGCGCTTTAGAGCCGGTGGCAGTGTCGCCCAAAGATCTTTCGGATCCACGCTCATCACATTCGAGACATTCGACCGCTGATAGAAGATCACTCAGCGCTTCTATACTCAACTTGGTGCGATTCGCATTCGGCTTTTGAGGTTCTGTAGCAGAGATCGGAACCAAAAGACTTGTTCCAAATCGATGCTCAACTTCATAGGATGGTGGAAAGTTCCCGCCTCTGTGCAACGAGCGACGGATCACGCGCAAGGATCGACCATAGAGGGGATGCCGCGGGTCCAGAACCTGGACAACCTCCGCAGATGATTCGTCAGGCTCACTAGAGGGGATATTCCTATACGCCTTCGCTTGAAGGGTGCGAGTGGCGGAGGCGGCGAAAGGTTCCGCCTGCGAAGCAGGTGGAAAGCCGCCGGAGGTGGGCGCCGGTCCGCAGTCTGCGCCCGGAGATGGCTGGCTGATACCGGTGTAGGAGAACGCGGAATAATCATTCCGATAGGCGTCGATCACGCG
>JBMFWD010000125.1:0-2840 GCA_049965615.1 Acidobacteriaceae bacterium | reverse complement strand
CTGGTTCCTGTTTCAGCAACAAGATCATCGGACAGACGACCGGTGTTTTCAAAATTTCAAATATCTTTGGCTAGTTATTTGGCCGATTGATCGTCGTGAACGACGAGCACAGATATGCGCGAACTCCGTACCAGGGCCTCGGAAGTTGATCCCTCGAGCCAGCGACGGACACGTGAAATTTCGCGGTGCCCGACAACGATAAGGTCTGCGGAATGCTGCTCGGCTCGGCCCTCGATCTCATTCTCGGGGTCACCATCTACGATTTCGATGGCTACATCAACGCCAAGCTGCCGGGCCTCTCCGGCAGTCCGTCCTAATCTCTGCTCAAACTGCTTCCGGATGTCCGATGGTGCATGAAGCCCAACCCCTTCCGCTTGGGATTCAGGATTTGGCGGCGCAATAATCCCGAGCAAAATTACTTTCGCTTTCAGACCCTGTGCTAACGAGACAGCAACGTCAAATGCGTGTTCCGCTTCCGGTGTGCCATTGTCTCCGACCATGATTGTCTTAAACACATTTCCTTGAATCATTGCTTTTCCTCGACAGCCCTATGGATGTGCCTCTGCCAATAGGCATAGGCAGAATGGAAATTCATCAGGATTAAGATCAATCCCACAGAAAAACTCGAGGACAAGGTGCGCGGCACCTACATTAGCGTCAGGTTCTTAATTTTATTGGCATTCAGACGGGACGGCGAGAATCACGCACTCCTGTCTCGATTCAGGAGTCATTAGCCTTTCATTTCAAAAGGCAGTTGTGGCGGATTCCATCGCCTTGGCTCTATCGCTAGAGACACCAATACTCTACCACAGGGCTGACTTGCCCGCATTCGCCGGCAAGTCAGCCCAACATAACGCCAGATTCTGAAATATGCGCGTTGGAAAAGAACGCATATAACGATCACTCGTGCCCTTCATCGATTATTCCTGCAATCCACTTGTTACCTGCTTGATCGTCGTTCGCCTGCGGGGCTTTTTCGCCGCCTTGCAGCCTGCATTTGCTGTGTGTATCATAACGACAAGGCGAAGGAATCCGCCTTTAACCGCCCTCCGATACGGATGGCTGATGACTCCTACCGACGCGTAGGAGTTTTTTATTGCCCTACGCGATGATCAGCACAAGGGGCGATATGACCAACTACCTCGATCTTCCTGTCGGCAAGCAGGCTCCAGGCATCGTCACAGCCGTAGTTGAGATTCCTCAAGGCGGAATCAACAAATACGAGTATGACAAGGAACTGCATGTCTTCCGTCTGGATCGTAACCTTCATTCTCCTGTTCACTATCCGGGAGACTACGGATTCATTCCCCAAACCTTTGCGGAAGACGGAGACCCCCTCGACATTCTAGTTTTGGGAGATGGACCGACATTCCCAGGCTGTATCTATGATGCGCGTGTGATTGGCTTGTTTGAAATGCTCGACCAGGGGATTCGGGATGAAAAGATCCTTGCGTATGCCACTGGCAATCCGCGCTTCAGTACTGTCGAGAACTACACCGAAGTCCAGCCGCAGACCCTGCTTGAAGTCGCGCATTTCTTCTCGATCTACAAGGACCTTGAGGGAAAGCGCACAGAGGTGCTGGGTTGGAAAGACCGGCAAACTGCGCACGAGATCATTCAAGCCGCGCACAAGCGCTATCAGCAAAGGAACGCTGCATGACCCGCAATGCCAATATGAAAGGGTAGTTTGCGATGCATCAATCCCATGCAGAATCCGGGCTGCCCGAAGATTATCTAAGATTCGTCGAGCGCAGAGTTGAGCTTACGCGACTGAAGAACCAGGCTCTTCAGAGGAAATCCATTCTAGTACATGGATCAGAAGGTGTTGGGAAGACCCGCCTGCTTCAAGAATTCGTTCGGACGCAACCTCTGGCGCTTTATGTTCCAAACGCCCGCTCGCCCCACGACCTGCTGCTGTCGCTCGTCAGCAGCTTGCGTCAAATCCCAGGAATACGAAGTTTTCCGTCCAACACGTCAGCCATGACGACCTCTTCTTTGAAAGGTTTGGTAAACAGAGCTTTGGATGCTCAACCATTCCTGATCGTTTTGGACCACGTAGAAGGGCCGTCTCGCGTTATTACGAAGATCGTCAAGGAACTCAATTATTACGGGCGCACACCGATTTTCCTTGGAGCGCGTTCACCGCACATGGAAGACATTGGCGCATTGCAACCGATGTGCGCGGATAGGAGCGAACGCTTGGAAGTGATGAACTGGCCGCCACCAGTCGCACTCGAATTTGCACATCGTGAAGCGGAGCGAACCGGTTTGACAGGTTCCAATCTCGATGCTGGCCTCGAATCCATCGTGCAGTCAGGTGGATGCAATCCAGGAAGTATCGTCGACATGGTAAGGATGGCCCACAAATCCCAATACTGGATGGACGATCAGCTCAAATTTCACGTTCTATATCTCGATTATCGAATGGGACGGCGCTGACGATGAAACGAGACCCCGAAACAATGCAAAGCCTGGAAATATGTTGCTCAATTTCAGCCTTTAGCGTTTCTCGAAATGATGTTTCAGGAGCGATGTCGTGGACTTAAGCGCGTATGAGCGGAGCAAGTTTGAACTTGCCGAAGTTTTGCGCTCAGCCACCGCGCTGCTTCCTCGCGAAGAGCATGATCGTCATCAACGCATTCGCGACCTGCAGGCCCGTCTGGCAGAAGACCGCTTTAACCTGGTGGTTGTCGGAAGATTCAGTCGCGGCAAGACATCTCTGATGAATGCGGTCCTCGGCAGTGATCGGCTACCCACCGGGATCGAGTCAAGTCCTAAAAGTTCTGTAGATTGTCATTCCTTGGGGTAGTTGTTGACTGTTCTTGTTGGTTGAGGGGCCG
>JBMFWD010000124.1:0-2952 GCA_049965615.1 Acidobacteriaceae bacterium | reverse complement strand
GCTCCATTTCGATGCGGGTCTGGTTCGTGCTTTGATCCGACACTGAGGCAGCCGGTGTCATGCCGTCTTCGTAGCTTCTTCCAGCGCCCGAGGGAAAAGAATGTTGTTCTCCAGATGAATATGCCGGTGCAGATCCCGTTCCAGATCTTCCATTGCGCGGTAAAGAGCCTTGTAGGTGGTGCAGGCATCGACAGGAGGCTGAAAATCGTGGGTGATCTCCCTCAGCAGGCGGAACTCGTTCCCTGCATGTTCGTGGTCCATCATCATGCGACTGACAGGCTGCTGCACGCTCGCAGGGATCGACGGCACGTCTGCCGGCTGGCCTGTTTCTAAGTTGGCAATGTGCGGGAAGAGAATACTTTCCTCGCAATAAAAATGGTGTGAAAGCTCGGTGCTGATGGCAGCGAATGCTTCGCTCACCTCGAAGATCTCCGGGTGATTACTTCCATGCCGCCGTTCTACTTTGGCAGCCAGGTCACGAATGAGTTCGAGTTGATTGCGCGCAAACGCATGATGCTTTTCGACGATATAGTCGATCAGGTCTTTCAGTTTTGCCTCGCTCCATGGATTGTCCGCTGCGTCAGTGTCTTGTGGTCTTCGGTCCAGCTCCTCCAGCACCGTCGCTGGACTCAGGCCGCGATTGACGCAAGCCTCAGCGAGCGTATGTTGACCGCCGCAGCAATAATCAATTCCAAGTTGCTCAAGAACGGGGATGGTTTCCGGGTGCTCGACGACAATTTCCCGGACCGGCAAATCAACCGAGATGGCCATGATGATTCCTCCTGCATGTAGAATCATCGTTTGCCTCGAAAGAGGCCGTGACTTATGTCACTCATCCATGAAATTCAGCGAGAATGACAGCATGACCTTACAGGAGAAGCTGGAGATGCTGCTAACGACGCAACTTTTCCATGATGTCCCTGCTGCGGCACTCAAGCCGCTGGCTAGAGGAGCCACCGAGCGGCACCTGCGTCCGGGCGAGATCCTGTTTTTAGCCGGCGAGCCCGCACAAGGGCTATATGCGATCGTCTCCGGCTCTATGCGCGCCTTTCGCGAGAGTGAAGAGGGGCGTGAGCAAACCATTCACATCGAGCGTGCCGGTGCTACCTTCGCAGAAGTTCCGGTCTTTGATGGCGGCCTATATCCCTCCACCGTAATGGCCGAAGAAGAATCCGTCGTCCTGTTTCTGACGAAGGAAGATGTCTTAACTTTTTTACGCATGAATCCAGAGGCAGCGTTGAGTGCCCTTGCTGTGCTGGCCGGCCGATTGCGAAATATGGCTTCTCTGGTGGAAGGGCTCTCGTTACGAGATGTCATGCAGCGACTTTCGGCCATGCTCCTGGAAGAAGCAGAAAGGCATAACGGCAAAATTCAGGACGGCGATTCTTTCTCGCTACCCGATTCTCATCAAAGATTAGCGGCGCGGCTTGGCTCAGTACGTGAAGTGGTGACACGCCATCTGAACCGGCTCAGCGAAGAAGGCCTGATTGCGATCCACGGTCATCGCATCACGATTCTGAAGGTTGCAGCACTCAAAGCCAAAGCAAAGAGAAAGTCTCATCGCGATGGTCGCCAAAGGGGATAAGGCAATCCCGCCAGCCGATTGATGACGAGCGCCTGGGCCACAAGAAGAAACACCGCGGCTTCAATGATGACCAACTCCATCGGTTTCGAGATAATCCCGAGTGAGACAATCAGCGTCGTCGCGCCCGCGGGCGGGTGCCCCGCGCGCAACAGCACCATGAGCGCACCCGTCATCGAGAGCGAAAGGGCAGCCGCCATAATTCTTGGCCAGAATACACCCGGGTGTACGCCATACGGTAACGCCGCAGCACCGGTCACTGTGTAAGCGGCATAGCCGCAAATCAGTCCAATCGCATGCCCCAGAACTGTATTTCGCGGACTGGAGTTCTCTGCCAGAGGTGCGGTAAACAGCAGGTAGGCTGTTGGGCCGAGGGACGGAAACACAAATGGGCTATCCGATACCACTGCCAGGAGCGCGAGCAGCGCAATCGTAAGAAAGCCATTTACAAAGACGTAACTCGACCACACGATGCGCGTCGGAAGTGCCGGAGCAGCCAGGTCAGCTTCAGGCGTCGGAGCAGGAGATCGACGTGTTCAAATCCGTTATGCGCTCTCCCGAGGTCCTCGTTTTGCACGCAATTCCTGACTTGTCCTAAATATTTGGCAGCAGATCGAAGTATTCATCGTCCTCGTTCTTGCCGCCTTCGCCCTGTCCTACCTGTTTTTCCGATGCAACAAATTCGATGCGCTCGATCCACTTGACCATCTTATAGCCGAGTTGATTTTCCACGCGCAACCGCAAGGGGGCTCCATACACCTCTGGAAGTCGCTCTCCGTTCATCTGTGTAGCGAGCTGGCACTGCGGTTTCAGCACGTTCTCCATTCTCTGCGTGTCGTAATAGATTCCGCCATAAAGGGCTGGTCCAAACGAATAAAACACGACAACTTTTGCTTCAGGTCTGGGGCGCACTAATTCGACAAGCGTCTTCATCGGAACGCCGCTCCATTTCGCAATGCCGCTCCAGCCCTGAATGCAATGATGCATGGTGATATGCTCGGTCTTGCCCAGCTTCTCAAGCTCGGCAAGTGAAAGCTCCACCGGATTTTCGACCAATCCGCCGACCTTTAACCGGAAGTCCTGAAAGTTGCCTTGTGCCAATCGCTTCCACTCGTCGCTCACAGGCAGTTTTCCATTGGGCCAGAAGTACGGCGAGATATCTTTCTCGGAATACTTCTGCTGCGGAGTCAGCCGGTTCAGAGTAAGTAGCTGCATTGGATAGGTCACGAATTTGAGGGTGCGCTGCAAGGCTCTGGGGTGGTTCCACGAGAGATAGTGAGCGACAACCCAGTAAAGAACTAGTCAAAGATATTTGAAATTTTGAAAACACCGGTCGTCTGTCCGATGATCTTGTTGCTGAAACAGGAACC
>JBMFWD010000123.1:0-2967 GCA_049965615.1 Acidobacteriaceae bacterium | reverse complement strand
GAGGTGATGACTTGCCGGGCGATCGCCATGATTGAGAGTCCTTAAGTGAGGTTAGAGGGTGGTTATGGGGGACTTAGGAACTGTGCGCAACAGCATATCTCAAGCAGGCGGCGGCTATGGGCTGGAGATGAAAAGCGAGGAAATTTCTGGCGTCCGGGGCGCGCCGGCGGCGGGCGGGGAATTTGGGGGAATGGCTGCATCCGAAGGCCGGGCATCGGTATCCAATGGAAGTACCCGTTGCAAGTTTTGAACCGGGGCACAGGTTGTCCGGGCTTTATGCAGAATCGAGAGGTTTTGTGGGGCGCGGACTTCTTTTCAGAATTGTTGCCGGGGGAAGTGGCAGCACTTCTGAACGCAAGCGCCTGATGAACAAGACCAAGAGAAAAAGACAGAAGCGGAATGGCTGAGACTGACGCGCAGGTTCCAGATACCGGAGGAGTGAATCCATGGCTGATTGCCGCCTCCGTGATGCTGGCGACATTCATGGAGGTGCTGGACACGGCGATTGCGTCTGTGGCGCTTCCGTATATTGCTGGATCGCTTTCAGCGACGACCGATGAAGCGACATGGGTGCTGACGAGCTACCTGGTGTCGAATGCCGTGATTCTGCCTGCGAGCAACTGGTTTGCGCTGCGTTTTGGGCGGAAGCGGTTCTTGATCACCTGCGTGATTATCTTTACTATTTCATCGTTTTTCGTTGGTGCGGCTCCGACGCTTGCGTTTATCTTGATCGCTCGCGTGATTCAGGGAGCGGGTGGCGGCGCACTGCAGCCGCTGTCGCAGTCGATCCTGATGGAGAGTTTTCCTCCGGCGAAGCGCGGGGCCGCTATGGCGGTGTTTGCGTTTGGCGTGGTGGTGGCCCCGGTGATTGGGCCGACGCTGGGCGGCTGGCTGACGGATACGTACAGTTGGCGGTATGCGTTCTACATCAACATTCCGGTGGGCATTCTTGCGGTGATCATGATCAGCCGGTTTGTGCATGATCCGCACTATGTGAGGAATGCGAAGCCGGGCAAGTTTGACAGCATTGGTTTTGGGCTGCTGGCGCTTTGGACCGGCACGCTGCAGATCATGCTGGACAAAGGGCAGGAAGCCGACTGGTTTGGCGCGGACTGGATGCGTTGGCTATTTGTCATTTTTACGATTGCAATTATCTGGTTTGTGATTCACTCCTGGCGGAAGGACAAGCCGCTGGTGGATCTGAAGACACTGAAGGACTGGAATTTTGCGATTGGGTGCGCGTTGATTTTTGCCTTTGGCATTTGTATCTACTCGATGATTACGGTGCTGCCGCTGTACTTTCAGGAGCTGATGGGCTACACGGCGTTTACGGCCGGCCTGGTGGTGTTTCCTCGCGGGATCGGGTCGATTCTCGGGATGCCGGTGATTGGGTTTATCGGCAACAAGATCGATGCGCGGATTCTCCTGACATTTGGCTTCCTGGTATTTACGATAACGTCGTTTATCTTTGGGGATTCGACGCTGCAGATTGGGCCGACGACACTGCTTTGGCCGATCGTCATTACGGGATTTGCGCTGAGCTTTGTGTTTGTGCCGATTACAACGGAGGCGTACGGAACACTGCGGAACGAGCAGATGGGCGCTGCGAGCGGCATCTTTAACCTGATGCGTAACGTGGGCGGTTCGATTGGTATTTCTCTGACGCAGACCCTCCTGGTGCGGCGTGCGGCCTACCACCAGAACGATATGACGAATTATCTGCCGATGGGGCAGGTCTGGCTGGAGCAGCGGCTGCATGGGCTAACCGGATACCTTTCAGAGCAGACGAACTCAGCGAATGCTTCGGCGGCGGCCCAGGGGAAGGTATACGGACTGTTGCAGCAACAGTCACTGCTGTGGGCGTTTGTAGATGTATTTCGCTGGACGGCTCTGCTGAGCGCGGCGTGCATCATCCTGGTGTGGCTCTTCAAGAAAGTGCATGGTAAGGCTCCGGTAGGCGTGCATTGATGGGCGCTGGTGTCCGCTGACCGCAATCAAGCGACGCCTGGGTGGGCCACCACTGCATATGGGTGAGGCACCCACAATGAATGTTGACCAGAGCTGATTTGCGACTAGCGGATGGCAGGGAGCCCGGCGGCGTATTCGTCTATGGGTACGAAGCGATTCCGGGTTTGGTCGTAGGCTTCGAGGTCGCCGGTGAGAATGTCGTAGTACCAGCCATGGACCTGGAGGGTACCTTGCTCGAGGCCTTTTGCGATTTCCGGGTGAGACTTTAGATGGTTGAGCTGCGCGATGACGTTGGCGTGGATGAGCGCGGTGTGGCGCTCGGATTCGTCCTCGGGGATGTTGGGCGGCATGCAGTCCCAGGCGGATTTGATGAAGTGGAGCCACTGCTCGGTGAGGGGCAGGGTTTCGAGTCCGCGGGTGGGATCGAGCGCGGCTTTGACGGCTCCGCAGTCGGAGTGTCCGCAGACGATGACGTGCTTGACCTTGAGGACTTCGACTGCGTATTCGATGGTGGCAGAGACGCCGCCGGCCATTTCTCCCCCGGGAGGGATGACGTTGCCGGCGTTGCGGCAGAGGAAGAGGTCGCCGGGCTCGGACTGGAGGATGAGGTCGGGGACGACGCGGGAGTCGGCGCATGTAATGAAGAGGACTTCCGGAGCCTGGCCGGTGGAGAGCAGGCGGAAGTGGTCTTTGCGGTCGGGGAAGGCCTCAGCCCGGAATTTTTTGTAGCCGGTGAGCAGGCGGTCCATTTTGATCCTCTGAAAAGGGATTTCTGAACAGTATCTATGATGCGGCGGCTCCGGTGGAAGTGGAGCTTGGGGCTGGGGACTATTCGCGAATGGAGAACCCACGGCTATGCCGGGGAGGCAGCAGAAGTTTGACAATTCCGGGAATGGCCGCAGGCTCCTTCAGGCGGGCAATTTGCGTAAGAACCTATTGCAAAACTCATTGGGCCAGCTTTTTCAGGGGCTAAAGCCCCAGTTCTTTTGCTGCACTTAC
>JBMFWD010000122.1:0-3004 GCA_049965615.1 Acidobacteriaceae bacterium | reverse complement strand
TCCCTGGTTCCTGTTTCAGCAACAAGATCATCGGACAGACGACCGGTGTTTTCAAAATTTCAAATATCTTTGACTAGCGCTATACGGCATCCCGCGTCTCCAAACCTGCTCCTCTCCGGGACTCCTCGCATAGGTCATCGAGTACTCGAATTGAAATACCGGAATCTTGTTGTCGGCAAGGCCAGAAGCATCCTGAAAAAAACCGGAGAAGTTGAACTCGCTTCTCAGTTGATCCTGCAACGGTATCTTGCCGTCGTGGAGCCCATCCGTATCTTTCGTCCCTCGCGGAAAATGCATCCAGGGTGGCAAGGCGAAATTAAATCCCGGATTCAAAAACAGGCCCATCGCATAGGTGTGTATGTCTACCCTTTGTCCCGGCCCAGCAGTCGAGGGACCAACGCTGAGCTGCACAGGCGTACCCGCCGGATCGTTAACCCCTGCCTGCGTCGGATTGTAGAGTCCACTGTGCAACCCATCACGAATCGATGGCTGCCAGCCTCTCCCATAAGCTGCCGCAATCAGGTTTTTGCCATGGCCGATCGCAAGATAATTGGCATAGCCGCCGCCGGTATCACTCACTCCAAGCGTGGCTCCATGACTTGCGATATTCACCTGGTGCAAAGTCGGATCACTGACCACAGCAACCGGAGGCAACTTCTGACGCCCTCTCGCACCGTAGGCGTTCGCCAGCGTGCCAACTACGAACGATAGAATCAAGCATCCACGCAACAACTTCATCGACCTTTTCCTCTATAAAGCGATACGCTACGCAACCTTGCCGGTAAGCGCCGTGCGTCTATTCAAAAGCAAGACGCCGGTCTCAACCAGCGTCCTGCAGAAGATCCCGAATGCCGGGCGGTGCTCCTGTGTGCGCGTCGTACACAGAGAGCAACCACCCGTCAGAATTTCAACTGAAATGAAGCAGCGTTCGCTTAGCCCGCCTGACGCGCCGCCGGCCAGTCCTCAGGAGCGTCTGGATGCTGTTTCAGCCAACGCCCTACGCCCGGAGCAAGGTTCGGATGCTTCTTCGCCCACTCCAGATATTCCGGCACGGTGTAAAACGTTCGATATCCCCAAAGCCTCGGCCCATCCTCCACGGGGAAAGTCCAGTTCAAATCCCATGAGTCACCTATCTGCTTCATCCAGCGCTGCAGCCTGTCGTCCAGATCCTTCATCACCGAAGCATGTGCAGGATCAGACACAAGATTCTTCATCTCGTAGGGATCGTTCTTCAAGTCGTAAAGAAGCCACGGACCGTTCTTCCAGCGCGCATACATATAACGTTCCGTGCGGACACCACGCCAGCCAGCCTTGACCTTCGACGAAAGGTAAGGCCCGAAAATCTGGAAGTAAGCCGCATCGGCGCCTTTCGCCTTCTTGCCCGTCACCACTGCGGACTGATCACTGCCCTGCATGTCAGAAGGAACCGGCAGACCACACATCGACAACAAAGTCGGCGCGTAGTCTACCTGGCAGAACAACGCATCCGACTTCTGTCCAGCCTGAATCAACCTGGGACAGCGAATGATGCCCGGCACCCGAATCGACTCTTCCCACGGCTTGCGTTTCAAAATCATGCCCTGAGAGCCGAGCATGTTTCCGTGGTCCGAGGTAAACATCACAATTGTGTTGTCCGTCAGCCCGAGTTCCTCAAGCGTCCGCATCAGTAGTCCAATCTGGTCATCAATCGCCGTGCATGCCGCGTAGTAGGCTGCGATGTCCTTCCGCCCGGCTTGTGGTATACCCTCCACCCAGTTCGGTCGCATCGTTAGCTTGTCCGGGTCGTACATCTTCAAGTACTTCTCAGGAACAACATATGGGTCGTGCGGAGCTCCAATCGAGAGAGTCAGGAAAAACGGCCTGTCCTGCGACTCATACAGAAACTCCACCGCAAGCCGCGTCCATACATCCGGCATATACTCTTCGGTCACAATCGGAACATTCTCGTCGCGGAAGTACCAGTTGTAGAAATAGTTGTGATTGCACTCGTTGGCCGCCCAATGCTGGAAACCATGCCGGCGACGCCCCGGCGGAATGAAACCGGGAAGACGTGGACCGCCATCCAGATGCCATTTGCCCACATAGCCGGTCTTGTATCCGGCCTTTCCAAATAAATCCCCCATCGTAATCTCTGACTCTCTCAGTCGAAGATCGTTGGCCACCATCCCTGTCTTGCTCACGTAGTTTCCCGTAAGCATGCAAGACCGCGCCGGGCAGCAAACCGGTGTATTTGCCAGCGTATGCCGCATCAGCATGCCTTCCGAGGCAAGTTTGTCCAGGTTCGGAGTTTGAATCTCCGAGTTACCCATGCACCCCAGCGCCTGCGCCCGCCACTCATCCACAATAATGAACACCACGTTGAGAGGACGTTCACCACTCGCCTGCGCAATTGCCATCCTGGGATCGAGACCCGCAGCCGCCATCGCGCCCGCCATCCCCTTCAATACAGTCCTTCGCTGCATCGACTACCTCCTGCATCAACTTTGCGAAATATCGGGCGTGAAATCTCTCTAGTCATCACCCGCTGTCTTGCTCTCCATCAACGGGCTATACGCACGCCAGAACGCTAAGCAAGGATGCGCCATTCCCTATCGTTTCGGAACATAAATTGAAAGGCTTACCCGACACAACGATCGGGCAAGCCTTCCAGGTTCATGGTTAAAAGTTGACGTACGCCTCAAATTGCAGTTGTCGTGGCTGACCTAGCTGAGTTGTAACCCTGCCAAAAGCAGGGCTGTCGATATTCGTGACGATTCCTCCAAATTGTGTCCGATTGAAAACATTGAACGCATCCGCCCTCAGCCGCAGGGACGTCTGCTTCCATAATGGGAATGTCTTGTCGATAGCCACACTTTCGTTGGCATTCCCCGGACCTCTCAATCCATATGCACCATGCCGAGGAGTTGTTCCATACGTATAGGGAGCTGCATTCTGAAATGCATTCACATTAATGTAGGGTACTGGATGTACCTTCGGTCCACCCTCCGCGGCGCCGCTGCCATAG
>JBMFWD010000121.1:0-3164 GCA_049965615.1 Acidobacteriaceae bacterium | reverse complement strand
GGGCTGCAGTGGTGAACATGACTGAGCATAACCATGCTTCAGCCGATTGTCAATAATTAAATAAGACAGGACACTAGTGAGACTCGATATTCCCCAGGAATTACCTCGTCGCCGTGAGAACGGCGATGGTCCCCAGGCCCATACAGACGAGCGTGGGGCCAGGCGAACCGTGCCGGAAAACCCTTTGCAGCACCGGCTGAAGCAGCCCGATGACCGCAAGGAGAACCCTCGCCAGACCCGACCGCGTGCTCCCCACAGAAAGAAAGAGCCGACTCAGGACGTGCCGCGCGAGCGCCGCCGTCCTGTCACGTCGGACGGCTCACGCCGACCGGCACGGCCAGCCACAAACATCGTCGGGCTGGAGCTGCGGCCCGAAGAAAAACAGCTTCTCCGGGAAACCGGACGCTTCCGCGTCGTCCGCACAGCGGACCTCCGCGAGTCGCTCTATCACGGCAAGTCCGGCGCGCTCGACAACGATCTTCGTTATCTGCGCGACAAGGGGCTGATCGAAACCTCGCGCGTCAACCTTCGCCGCGACGGGCGACGGCGCAGTATCGAGCGCGTCGAAGTGGTCACGCTTACCAAAGAAGGCCGCAGCCTCCTTATTCAGGATGGCGATCTTCCCAAAGACCAGAAGGTCTACGCCGGTCTGGTCAAGCCGCGCGAGGTGGAGCACGATTCGCAGATTTACCGTGCATACCGGAAAGAAGCGGAGAGCATCGAGGGCAAAGGTGGCACAAACCTTCGCGTGAAACTCGATTACGAGATCAAGGCCGACGTGCAGAAGGCGATTTATCGGGAGCGTAAAGCCGATCCCGCGCGCTGCATGGCCGAGATTAAGGAGCAGGCCGCCAGGCAATTCGATCTTCCTTTCGTGGGCGGTGGCATTCAGATTCCTGATGCCCGCATTGAATACGATCTGCCGCGCGATCCAGACCACGACCCAAATCTGGATCAGGATCAAGGCTCCCGTACCGGCCACGAGGACATCGAGGTCCTCACCGCTGCCTACCATCGCGGCCATCTGCGCTCGAAGGCGCAGGCCGGTTTCCGCAACTATGCCTCGGCCTCCGACCGCGCCACACTGACCGCCAAGATCGAAGACGACAGCCACCTCATGGAAAACATTCTGGAGTTGTAACGATGGACTACGATCCCATTCAATCGCTCGAAGCTGTCGGCTATGTCGGACGGGAAGCCTCGTTCCTGTACCTAGTCGCCGTCCATTCGGGCTACTTTCTGCGCCGCCAGTATCACCGCTTCACGCAGCGGGAAGGCGGCAGGATGGCGACTCGCTTTCTCAGGAAGGCTCATCGCCATCGTCACATCCAGGTCATCGAGTGCGGGCAGAAGCGGCACATCTATCACCTGACGGCGAAGCCCATCTATGCCGCTCTCGGTCTTGCCGGGTCGCAGCATCGCCGCATCAAGAGCGATGCCTACATGAAATCCCGGCTCATGGTGCTCGACTTCGTCCTCGACCACCTTGACGCGGACATTCTCTTTACCGAAGCGGCAAAGGTCGATTTCTTCACGACGCAGTGCGGCGTGAAGCTGGAGCTGTTGCCGCAGAGCTATGTCGGCAGGCCGCTCTACTTCGCCGAGGGCTTTCCCATCCTAGTCTCCCGCATCGGCGTTCCACGCTTTACCTTCTTCGACGAGGGCCAGGTCAGCCGCTCCCGATTCGAGAGTTTCCTCGATCAGTATCAGCCGCTGTTCGGTACCCTCAAAGCCTCCGAGCTGATCTATCTCGCCGACGCCGAAGCTAACGTGCGACGGGCAAAGGCCGCGTTTGAGCGCTGCTTTCCCGCCGACCGGATGCGCGGTGTGACTCCGCTCACGCCGCTAGGCGTAGACCACTTCCTGAAATTCCTCCGCGCAAAACAGTTCTTCGAGGCCGAGGGCGGCGGGGTTCTGTCCTCGGAGCTTCAGCTTCTGCGCGAAGGAGAATCTCTCTACACCACGCTCGAACACCAGGCGTTGTATGCCGCATGGAAGGCCGGGAGCACCAACGCTGACAAAATCCGTGAGAGATTCCAACAGACTCCGCTGCGCATGAGCTTCACAACGACCGTGCTTCCGTACAGCTATCCGATCTATACGCTGCGGCAGGATGGCCAACCTGAAGAAAGTGACGCGACCCACCAGCAGACCCCGCAGGAGACCCCTGCGATGGAGGCTTAGTCATGCAGATAGAACGAGTTAGACGAAGTACCGGGGTCACGGAAAAGTGTATGCCGGGGGCGGGAGCGACGCCGGTCCGGTGGACCTGTCGCGCCGGCTTCGCCGCGCTCGTCACTCCCGCCCCCGGCGCCTTACATATCGAGAATGTATCTGCTGCGGATATCACAATGATCTGTGCCGGATACAAAGCGGATCGGTTCAGTCTCTCTTGCCGATTCTGAAGTGATCCACAACCTATCCGTGACGGATGCACGGCTGATTCCAACTTCATCCACAGGAGATATCCATGAGCAGACTGAAACTGATTCACGGAGTGAGCCGGATTCGCCGCGCCAAGCTCCAGTCCTCCATCGACCAGACCGTTGCCGACGACATTGAGTTGCTGGCCGAGTGGTCGAACAACGAAACCAACTATGTCGTCAACGAACTGCTGCGCTTCGCGCTGACACAGGAAGAAGACTTCCAGAAGTATAAGGCGGGCTCGACCGCCAGTGCGGTTCATTCTGCCGTGAACTCAAAAGCCATACCTACCCCGATCAAGACTCCATCCGAACCTGCCACGAAGCCGGGAGCGGCAGCATCCAGCGCGACAAATCATGCATAGGAAAGGCATCCACATCATGCAATTCAAACTGCAACTTCAGAACATTGTCCGTCCGATGGTCGAGCATCGCATTCTGCTCTCGTTCGGTCTGAGCGCGGCCGCCGGCATCGTCCTGAACAGCTTATACTCCATCAATGCCGCGAATCCACTGCTGCGCCTGATGGCGATGGAACGGCCTCCGCTCTTTCATGCTCTGGTATGGAGTTACGATTTCTTTCTGTACAGCACGCCGTTCCTGTTGCTGACCGCGATATTCTCGCTCACCTACATCCATCTATACAAGAGAGAGCAGGAGGAGGTGTCGTTAGCACACGATATGTCCGGTTGAGATAGCAAATGAACTGTCCGCATAGCGGGCGGCGAGGATGGAGCCATG
>JBMFWD010000120.1:0-3196 GCA_049965615.1 Acidobacteriaceae bacterium | reverse complement strand
ACGCTCCTGACCCCGGTGGCGATGGAGAAGGGCCTGCGCTTTGCGATCCGTGAAGGCGGACGCACGGTCGGCGCCGGTACCATCACCGAGATTCTGGAGTAGTTGAGTTGCAGCATTCGCCGAAAGCATTAAGGGGTGCCGGCTCCGGCCTGCACCCCGCCGCTTCGGCAAGGGATTTTCGATCGGCAGGGCAGAATTTCCGCCGATCAGTTAGGATAAAAAGATGCGCGATATCGTAACTTTGCAGTGTGGCGTGTGCAAGGAGCGCAATTACACGACGACCAAGAACAAGAAGACGACCACTGGCCGCCTCGAGTTCTCCAAGTTCTGTAATCGCTGCCGCAAGCACACCGATCACAAAGAAACCAAGTAGCTTCAAGCTCTTAGCCGTTAGCTCTTAGCCATGCATCGCGGGAACGAACACCTCAACCCCCGCAGAAGACAAGCTAAAAGCTGGAGGCTGGCAGCTAAAAGCTGAATCAACACAGGGGCGTAAGCTCAATGGTTAAACTGTCGGTCTCCAAAACCGAACTTGGGGGTTCGAATCCCTCCGCCCCTGCCATAACTTTTGAGTACTGAAACAGATATGCGATGCCGACGGGCCAGCCCCGCCAAACCATCGCAGGAGTAGGGCAGATGCCCGTGGCAGAAAAAGAAAACAAGACGATAGCAAAGACAGCGGCGGGAGTCGGCACCGTCGGCCAGGCCATCAACCCGGCCGGCTTCTTCACCCGCAGCCGCGATTTTCTCAACGACGTTCGCAGTGAAATGCGCAAGGTCGTTACGCCTTCGCGTGAAGAAGTGCAAAACACCACCACGGTCGTCATCGTCTCGGTGTTCCTCTTTGCCGCCTTCTTCTTCGCGGTCGACACAATCCTCGGAGCTGCCCTCAAAGCCCTGATTCACTCGCTCGGCGGTACACAGTAGGGAGCCATACCCATGTCGGAAGAACTCGAACAACAACCCGAAAAGGCCCAGCAGGAAGCCCCCGCTGAAGTCCCCCAGGAGGGCGCGCAGGAAGATGCCTCGCAGCAGCTTGCGCCTCCCTCCAATGAGAACTTCAAGTGGTACATCATCCATGCCTACTCGGGTTTTGAGCGCAAGGTCAAGGAATCCATCGAAAGCCGCGTCCAGGCCTTCGGCCTCCATGACAAAATCGGCCGCGTCATGATTCCCACCGAGCCGGTCACCGAGGTCGTCAACGGCAAAAAGCGCACCACCGAACGCGTCTTCCTCCCCGGCTACGTGCTCGTCGAAATGGACCTCGACAACAACCTCTGGCACGTCATCAAGGACACGCCGCGCGTCACCGGCTTCCTCGGCACCGGCGACAAGCCCGTTGCCCTCAGCGAAGAAGAGGTCAGCTCCATCCTTTTCCGCAGCGACGTCTCCAAGGAGAAGCCGCGCCTCAAGATCCAGTTCGAGAAGAACGAATCGGTCCGCATCACCGAGGGCCCCTTCGCTAACTTCAACGGCATCGTCGACGAAATCAACGAAGACCGCGAAACCCTCAAGGTTATGGTCACCATCTTCGGCCGCTCCACCCCGGTCGAACTGGAATTCACCAAAGTGGAAAAGATCGAAGTGTAGTTTTTGTCAGCCGCCGGCTATTCGCTCCGGCCATCAGGATTCAAGGCTCTCCCAGCCCAGCCCGAAAATATCTAAAGTGCAGGGCAGAGAAGCCGAAGCAGTAGAAATTCAAGCTAAAAGCCAGAAGCTGATAGCTGTATTAAGGAAAAATCGCAATGCCTCCTACAAAGAAGGTTCAAACTCAGGTCAAGCTCCAGATTGAAGCCGGCAAGGCAACCCCCGCACCTCCGGTCGGTCCCGCCCTCGGCCAGGCGCAGGTCAACATCATGGAGTTCTGCAAGCAGTTCAACGCCCGCACGCAGAACAAGGAGATGGCAGGCCTCATCATCCCGGTCGTCATCACCGTTTATGTCGATCGCTCCTTCACCTTTATCACCAAGACGCCCCCCGCGGCCGTTCTGCTTAAAAAGATGGCCAAGGTCGACAAGGGTTCCGGAACGCCCAACAAGTCCAAGGTCGGAACGGTGACCGAAGCCCAGGTGCGCGAAATTGCCACCCAGAAGATGCCCGATCTGAACGCCGCCTCCGTTGAGACGGCCATCAAGAGCATCAAGGGCACGGCCCGCTCCATGGGCATCGACATCGTCGCCTGAGCAGCGACCGGCATTTTTATCTCTGGCGCTACACGGAAGCGGCCTCCTCGCGAGGCCGCTTTTTGTGCATGCCCCGCGCGCTCTCCGAGCCTCCCCGCAAATCCGCCTACAGATTCCGCCCGTAGGTATTCCGCACCCGCCGGCTCTTGTGAAAGTAGAGCCACCAGAGGAGCGTGCTCAACAGCGCCCGGACACCGTCCAGCAAAAACCGCCCGGAATACAGGCTCAGCCTCGGAGAAGCCAGCACGGCCATCCCCGCGCCCAGGCAGACCACGCCCAGCACCACGACAGCGATGAAATATACCTTCAGATTTCCGAGCGCACCCGGGGCCACCTTCCACAGCAGGACGCCAACAAAAAGCTGGTAAGCCGCAATCATCATCAGCAGCGTCAGCGACAGCAGCAAAGGATTCTGAAAGGCGTGAATCACGTCCAGCGCGGGAGCCACAATCGCCAGGCCCACGCAGAACAGCAGCAGCCATCCGCCCACCCCGCGCAGCGTGTCCTCCACCTCGCCAAAGCTCGGCGCCACCCGGACCAGCGTCTCGCCGCACCGCAGGCAGTAGACGGCGTTATTCGGCAGCTCACAGGCGCATTTCGAACAAATCAAGGGGCCCAGACCTCCGCGCGCAACGTCCCCGGAATTGTAGCGCAGCCAGTGATCGGCATCGCCCCCAAAGAAAGCGTCGTCCTCAGCAAAGCCGAAAGAAGTCTGCAGTTCCCGATTCGGGGCTTAGGTCCAATCCAGTGCGAAAAGACAGAGAATTATTTTATATTCGACTGGGCTGCTCAAATAGGCTGGTATCTTTCTCCTATGCTGTCATTGTCCGATTTCAAACTCGAACGGCGGGTATGCGAAGTTCGCATGCCACAGAGCTACCTATTCTGGGATTACTCTGGTCGCTTCTGGACTGAAATTGTCAGATTTCTACCAGACCTCATTGCTGTCCAAAATAGCGGATAACTGCGGTGGCTTGGCGGCGGAGCGAGCAGGCTGATCCCGAATAATCTGG
>JBMFWD010000119.1:2198-3590 GCA_049965615.1 Acidobacteriaceae bacterium | reverse complement strand
TTGGAGTGGACCCCGAAATTGAGACAGGGGAATAAGACACATTTCTCAGCGAATGGAGAATAGTGTCATGGGTCTGAATCGACGGAAGTTCACGCGGGAGTTTAAGGAAGCCGCCGTGAGGCGGCTGGAGTTGGGGGCATCGGTGGCGGAAGTGACCCGTGCCTGTGAAGTCAACGCGAATGTCCTGCATCGCTGGCGGCGCGAACTGCGCGAGTTTGGCGGCAAGGCATTCACCGGGCCGGGTCGGAGCCGCGCCGATGAAAATCGCATTGCGGCGCTGGAACGAAAAGTGGGCCAGCAGGCGGTGGAGATCGATTTTTTACGGGGATGCTTGCAGCATGTGGAAGAGCAGCGGAAGCTGCAGGCATTGACTACCCGCGGCTCGTCTACCCGTACGTCGAGAAGCAAATGAACCTGGCCATTCCCATCCCTGTTAGCGAGCTCTGCCGGCTGACGGAGGTCAGCCGTGCGGGTTTTTATCGCTGGAAAGCCGAAGCGCCACCAGCAGACCCGGACATGGAGTTGCGCGATGAGATCCAGCGCATCGCCCTGGAGTTCAGCTATTACGGCAGCCGGCGTGTGGTGCGAGAACTGCGCGAGCGCGGCTGGCCGGTGAACCGCAAGAAGGTACAGCGGCTGATGCGCGAGGACAACCTGCTGTGTTTGCGCAAACGCCGGTTCGTGGTGACCACCGACTCCAATCACGGTCTGCCGGTGTATCCGAACCTGGCGCGCAATATGGTGCTGACGGGCATCGATCAGCTATGGCGAGCCGACATCACCTACGTTCGGCTGGAAACGGAGTTCGTCTATCTGGCGGTGGTCCTGGATGCGTTCTCGCGCAAGGTCATTGGCTGGGCGCTGGACCACACGCTGGAGGCGACGCTGACCATCGAGGCCTTACAGATGGCGCTGAAGATACGCAGGCCCAGTGCCGGCCTGGTGCATCACTCCGATCGCGGCGTGCAGTATGCATCGGGGGATTACACCGATCTGCTAAAGGCCAACGGCATCCAGATCAGCATGAGCCGCCGCGGCAACCCGTACGACAACGCCCCGTGCGAGTCGTTCATGAAGACGCTCAAGTACGAGGAGGTTTATCGCAACGAATACCGGGACCTGGCCGAGGCGCGAGCCCAGATCGGCGCCTTCCTGGAAAAGGTCTACAACCAAAAACGCCTGCACTCGGCGCTCGGCTATCTGCCTCCGGCCAGGTTCGAGGCGCAACTGGCGGCGAGAAACAGGGAGGCGGCTGCGCCGCAACGGATGGCATGAGTTTTCTAAGGCATGGGCGATCTTTCCGTCCGATGGGTAAACAACAAACCGGGAGCAGGCTCGGCGACCACTCCCGGCTCTCATCGGCACGGATGAGTCGCAGCCGGCTATTCCTCG
>JBMFWD010000119.1:0-2100 GCA_049965615.1 Acidobacteriaceae bacterium | reverse complement strand
AAACAACAAACCGGGAGCAGGCTCGGCGACCACTCCCGGCTCTCATCGGCACGGATGAGTCGCAGCCGGCTATTCCTCGGCGGGTCGATCTCCACCGGAGCCCGCTTGCGCTTCACCGGTTGCGCTCAGAATGCTGTACAGTGGTCCTGCCGGTCGACAAATTTGCAGCGGACGGCGAACAGTGTCTTATTCAATTGTCTCAGCCAAGGGGTCCACACCAATTTGGGTTTCCAGATTCCAACGACTCTTTCACCGATCGGTGGAAAGGTACCAGTGATGAATACTATTTACGACTATCTACGCCAATTTAGCGGAGACTTAGAGCAGCGCGTCATGCAGACTTTCATCCCGCGTCACGATTTCAGCGATCCTCTTCCGCCTGAATTATCGCGCCTGCGGAGGCGTCCTCTACCGGCCCAGGCTATCACGATTGCCGGGATCGCCAAAGGGTGGGATGAGATGACATCCATCAAGCTAGTTGGCGAGTGCGGGGCAGGAAAAAGCTTAGTATCAATGAGTTCTTGCTTCGTGCATGCACGCGGGAAGCGCCATACGACCGTTGTTTATGCCCCTCCACATATCACTCAAAAGTGGTGTAAGGAAACCCTATTGACTATTCCGAATGCACGTACCTTCATCGTGCATGACTTTCGGAACGGCGGTGATAAATCGCGGCCGCATGGGATACAGGAAGTTGCACTAGTCAACGGCAAGATTCGCCGTCGTGGCTGGCATGGCTCTCTGTCTGACCTTCGTGCAATGGGTCGGAATGGATGGGCGAAGCTTTGCCCCGAGTCGGCTTACTTCATTATTGGGCGTGAAGTGGGAAAACTTTCATATTTTTGGAAGCATGCCTACGCGATACCCAAACGCGGAAAACACATGGGCACTCCAGTGAACCCTGACACTGGAACTCCAGTTTACAACGACGACGGCATCCGGCTTTTCGCTTCTGACTTCGACAACAAGAAAATCTTCGAAACAGTGAAGCGTTCTGCGGGCGGAAATACCCTCTACTCGCCTTTGTGGAGTGCTGACAGATCTCGAATTGTTCGTTGTGCGCCGCTGGACTTCATTGGCCGGTACATGAAGAACTGGTTCGATTATGCGATTGCCGACGAGGTCCACGAACTTGCAGGGGAAACTGCGCAAGGGAATGGTTTGGCAGTCTTGCAGCGTGCGGCCAGGCGCATCATTGCGCTTTCTGGAACGCTAAGCTCGGGATTCGCAGACGACCTGTTCAACATCTTCTATCGGATGGAGCCTCACGCGATGGTGCGCGAGGGCTTCGCCTACGGAGGACAAGGCCGGCGGGACTTCCAGGAGCAGTACGGCGTTCTCGAAACCATCGAAAAGGTGGACGAGGCGGACAACGCTTGCTCCAGGGCAACGAAGAAGACGGTCCGGGTTCTAAGAAAGCCCGGAGCCTCGCCGATGCTCTTCGGCAAGTTCCTGATGACCACGACGGCGTTTCTGTCGCTTGAAGACATCTCGGACAATCTCCCCGCGTACGACGAGAGCGTCATTTCGGTCGATATGGACGAGGCCCTCCAGCAGGCCTACGAGCAGTTGGAGGAGGATATTCGCTCCGCGATGAAAGCGCATCGCGGCAACAAGAGCCTGATGAGCATCCTGCTCAACACGCTCCTGCTCTATCCCGATCATCCCTACGACTTCGACCAGATCTGGGCGCGGGCTTTCGATCCGCAGACGAAGGAGTATGTGAAGTTCCTGGTCACGGAACCGGAGAATCTCACGCGGGAGGCTCTCTACGCGAAGGAGCGCGCGCTGATCGCCGACGTCAAAGAGGAACTGCGCCAGGGACGACGCTGCCAGGTGTACGCCACCTACACGGGCGAGAAAGACGTCACTTTGCGCTTGGAGGCAGTGCTCAGGCAAGAGGGCATTCGCGTCGCCGTCCTCCGGTCATCCGTTGCCACCGACAAACGAGAGGATTGGTACGACCGGCAGCTGAAGGCCGGCGTTGAGGTGGTAATCTGCCATCCCAAACTGGTCGAGACGGGGTGTTCTTAGCAAGTGAAAATGTCCGGTTTTTGTAGCAAATGAAGTGTCCGGTTTTGATTTAGTCTCCCGCAGCCG
>JBMFWD010000118.1:0-3672 GCA_049965615.1 Acidobacteriaceae bacterium | reverse complement strand
GGCCAGAATCCTTCCGCATAGACCCCAAAAACTCCTCAAAACATGCGCCCTGCTGACTAGCAACTGCCGTTTTTAGGGTTATTCGTCTGCTTCGTCTTCGGTGCAGGCAGCGATTTCGAGGGGTTCCTGGTTCGGTATTTCCTGGTTGGACATTTCTACGAGCTGGCCGGGGAGGCGCTTGGTGGGCTTGACGCCGAGGGCGCGGAGCATTTCGGCCTGGCGGATGGCGCCTCCGTTGCCCTGGAGTTTTCTCACGGCTGATTCGTAGGTGGACTTGGATCTGTCGAGGCTGTCGCCGATGGTTTTGAGGTCGTTGACGAAGTTGACGAGCTTGTCATAGAGGCGTGCGCCGCGATCGGCGATGGCCTGCGCGTTGCGGTTTTGATCTTCGGTGCGCCAGAGCTGGGCTACGGTGCGGACGACGAAGAGAAGGGTGCTGGGGCCGACGAGGAGCACGTTCTGGTCCCATGCCTTTTGCCAGAGGCCGTGGTCGTTGGCGAGGGCGAGCATGTAGGCCGGCTCGATGGGGACGAACATGACGACGAAGTCGATGGACTGGAGTCCGTGAAGGTTCTGGTATTCGCGGCGGTCGAGGCCCTTGATGTGGTTGTGGATGGCGGCGATGTGGCGGTCAAGGGCGGCGTTGCGGGTGGCTTCGTCATCGGCGGAGGAGTATTCGGTGTAGTCGCGGAGGGAGACCTTGGAGTCAATGACAAGGTGCTTGCCTTCGGGCAGGGAGAGGATGACGTCTGGGCGGTAGGCTTTGCCTTCGCCGTTGGTGAAGGTCTGCTGGACGCGGTATTGCTCGCCTTTGCGCAGGCCGGCGGATTCGAGGACCTGTTCGAGGATGAACTCGCCCCAGTCGCCCTGGGTTTTGGAGGAGCCTTTGAGGGCCTGGACGAGGCTGTTGGCCTCGTGCGAGAGGCGGGTGTTGAGGTTGCTGAGGCCTTCGATCTGGGTTTTGAGTTCGGCGTTGGTCTGGATGCCCTGTTCGCGGAGTTCGGTGACTTTCTGCTGGAACTCGGTGAATTTTTCGCGGATGGGATCGAGGAGGGTGCCGAGGTTGGTTTGATTTTGTTCGGTGAAGAGGCGGGAGTTTTTGTCGAGGATGTCCTGTGCGAGGGACTTGAATTTTTCGGGGAGGAATTCTTCGACTTTTTTGCGTTCGCTTTCGAGTTCGGTTTTGAGCTGGCGGACTTCGAGCTGAGCGGCAGCGAGGTCGTGGCGGAAGGCGTCGCGTGCTTTTTCTGCGGCTTCGAGCTGGGGCTTGACGTCGCGGAGGTGTTCGGCATCGAGCTCGGCGCGGACGGCGCGTTCCTGTGCGGAGGTGAGCTGGGCGCGGAGTGCGGCGATTTCTCCGTCGCGTTTTTCGATTTCTGACTGGAGGTTTTCGGATGTTTCGCGGGCGGCGCGTGCGTTGGAAGCCCCGATGCGGCTACCGAGCCATGCTCCCAGGAGGACGCCGAGAGCGGCAGCGGAGAGGAGGTAGATGACGGTGAGGGTAGGCATAGGGAAAACTATACCTCTGGCGGAGGGTGTGTGTTTCTGGTGGAAATCGTAGCCTGGTGTGGTAGCGTGAGGTGGCCCTGAGGATTTGTGCAGATACGGGGCGGAAGCGCCAGCTTTACATGCATCAGAGGGGCCATTAGACTTGAAATTTCGGTGAGAATGTTGGCGATGCGGCAGTGTTGCGCATCTTTTAGCAGGAAGCGGAGAACGGGAAACCCGGGAGCCGCCGGAATCGAAGTTCAGCAGCAGATAAGAGGAGAGCCCATGGCAGCAGGTGTTGAGGAGAAGGTTAAGCAGATTATTGTCGAGCAGCTTCAGGTGGATGAGGCTGAGGTGACGCCGAGCGCGTCGTTCCAGGAAGACCTTGGAGCGGACTCGCTGGACGTGGTGGAGCTTGTGATGCAGTTCGAAGAGGCGTTTGACCTTGAGATTCCGGATGAAGACGCCGAGAAGATCAAGACGGTGAAGGACGCGATCGAGTACATCGAGAAGAACGGGAAAGGCAAGTAATCTTGCGTCGTCGAGTTGTCGTAACCGGACTGGGGCTGATTTGCGCCGTAGGGAATACGGCCCCTGAGGTTTGGGAAAACCTGGTGGCGGGCAAGAGCGGCATGGCGCCGATCACGCAGTTTGACGCCACCGGGTATCCTGTAACCTTCGCGGCCGAAGTGAAGAACTTCGACGTGCTCCAGTTTATTGACAAGAAGGAATCGCGGAAGATGGCGCGGTTCATTCACCTGGCGATTGCGGCCTGCGATGAGGCGATTGCCTCTGCGGGGCTTACGATTGACGCGTCGAATGCGGAGCGGGTGGGAGTGTTTATCGGCTCCGGCATTGGCGGGTTTGAGATTATCGAGCGCGAGCACACCAACCTGATGACGGGCGGTCCGCGGAAGATATCTCCTTTCTTTATTCCTGGCGCGATCATCAACATGGCGGCGGGGCAGGCGAGCATTCGCTATGGCGCGAAGGGACCGATTTCTGCCACGGCTACGGCTTGCGCGACGAGCGCGAACTCGATTGGAGACGCGTTTCGGCTGGTGGAGCACGGAGATGCGGACGTGATGCTGGCGGGCGGCTCGGAGGCGGCGGTGACGCCGATGTCGGTGGGTGGCTTTGCGGCGTTGCGCGCGCTTTCCACGCGGAACGATGAGCCTGCGCGGGCGAGCCGGCCGTTTGACCGGGACCGCGACGGGTTTGTGGTGGGCGAAGGGGCGGGAATTCTGGTGCTGGAGTCGCTGGAGCACGCGCAGGCGCGCGGGGCGACGATCCTGGCCGAGATTTGCGGCTACGGCATGAGCGCGGACGCATACCACATGACGGGCATTGCTCCGGAGGGCGAAGGCGCACAGCGCAGCATGAAGGCGGCTCTGGCCGATGCAGGGATGAAGCCCGAAGAGATTGATTACGTGAATGCGCATGCGACCTCGACGCCGCTGGGCGACGGGAATGAGTCGCGGGCGATGGAAATTGTGTTTGGCGAGCATGCGCTGAGCAAGAAGCTGAAGGTGAGTTCGACGAAGTCCATGACGGGGCACCTGCTGGGTGGCGCGGGCGGACTGGAAGCCGGCATTACGGTGCAGGCGTTGCGGCACCAGATGATGCCGCCGACGATCAACCTGGAGAATGTGGACGAGAGCTGCCGGTTGGATTACCTGGCGAACCAGGCGCTGGCGGGTACAGTGAATGCGGCGTTGTCGAACTCGTTTGGGTTTGGCGGGATTAACGCTTCGCTGGTGTTCAAGCGGTTTGTGGAGTAGAGATTTACCCACATCTCATCGAGCCCCGTTCGACTCGCCGATGGCTCGCTCAGGGCAAGTTGTGGGGTATCCCCACCCGATGCGTAGCTGCACTTATCTCTGCACCCCATTCATCGCGAACATACCTCGATGAACGGGGCACTGCGGCTTAAAGGCCCCCGTGCAATCGGTGGGATGGTCCAAGTCCAGCGCTTCCGCGCTGGAGAGCGGGGATTTCTGGGAGAAACATTTGAGAGCAATTTCTATCGAGGTATTGTCGGGATTCTTCGCTTCGCTCTGAATGACAGCTTTCGGGGTTTGGTCGTTTTCGCTGCCACCCGCAGACAGCTATTCGCCAATGGAGAACCCCCGGCTATGCCGGGGAGGCAGCAGAAGTTTGACAATTCCGGGAATGGGCGCAGGC
>JBMFWD010000117.1:0-3934 GCA_049965615.1 Acidobacteriaceae bacterium | reverse complement strand
CGGGCTTGTTCGATGGCCTGGGCTCGGGTCTGGGCGGCCTTCCAGCCGGTTTTGATCCAGTTCTGGATCTCTTCGGGGGTGGTTTTGTTGGGGTCGGGCGGGCCGGCTACGGGCGGACGAAGGGTGTCGGGCGGGGTTTCGCCTCGGGTGAGGTAGGCGTCGAGGGTGGCTTCATAGAGGACGCGTTCGGCGAGGTGGCGCTGGGCGAGGAGTCCGGATTCCATGAGGGGGTGCTGGGGTTTCTGCTCGGAGTGGTACTGCTCGGGGCCGATGGCGTCGCCGTTTTCGTACTGGATGCAGGCTTCGACGGAGGTGGTGGGGGCGAAGTCCTTGTGCTTGACGTTGGCGGCGGCGAGGCGGAGTCCGGCGATGTAGGCGCGGGCTTCCTGAGCGTTGATTTTGCCCTGGGAGAGTGCGGTGAGGACGCGGCCAAGGGTGATCTGGATGGCGGAGAGGTCTTCGAGGAGTGGGATTTCAATGCCGTTTGCGGGTGGTTCTGGCGCGGGGTCTTCGCTGCGTTTGGGCAGGCCGTGGGGCGTGCGGTGGTGGAGGTGAAAGAAGCAGTAGTCCTCTTTCCACAGGCGGTGGGCTCGGCATTGGGTTCCGTTGGTGCGGAGGTGACGGCACTGGGATGGCATTTTTGGATTCTCCTGACTTTTGGGGCCGGTGCTGCGCACCGGTTCCCACGTTGCTGCGGGGCCCCGTTCGACTCGCCTGCGGCTCACTCAGGGCGGGCGATGGGGCACCCATGTTTTTCGGGACATGCGAAAAGGCTCAGGAAAAGGCCGCTCCCCCACGCAAGCGGAGCTTGAGTGGGTTACTACGGACTTTTTCTGAGCCTCTATTTCCAGATTAGCAATTTTGGGGTTAATTACCGGCAGGTTTGTTTGGGGGACTTGCTGGTTTCCGACCCCCATTCCTGCGCGTTGCGCATGAATGGGGCACCCTGCGGATGGGGATTTTGGGAGAAACTTTGGAGGGTGGCCTTTGGTTCAGGCATTGTCGGGATTCTTCGCTTCTCTCTGAATGACGACATCTGAAGGATGGCTTTTTCTGTTTCCTCACTCGAGCGCGAGAGGACGCGGATGTACGGGGCGCCCGGGGTGGGGTGGGATGGAGAAGGGCGCTCGGCCTGGTGGTTGGACATGGCGTATTTGCGAAGACTAGGATGTTGCGCGCCATGAAAATTCGACTGCGTAGCTCTTTCTGCCGGATGGCAAACTTCGTTTGCCTGCTGTTTGTCGCCGGATTGCTGATTGCTTTTCCGAACCAGGCCCATGCTGCCGGCAAGGGTGCGGCGGAGGCGGGTGCAAGTCATATCCCGCTCAAGCATATTCTTATTATTTTTCAGGAGAACCGTTCGTTTGATGATTACTTCGGGAGTTATCCGGGAGCGGATGGGATTCCGATGCGGGATGGGGTGCCTACGGTGTGCGTGCCTGATCCGAAATCGGGGAAGTGCGTGAAGCCCTTCCACACGAATGACGACATTACCTGTGGCGGCCCGCATGATTCGGAGTCGTCTTTGGCGGATGTGGACAACGGAAAGATGGACGGGTTTATTGCCAACGTAGAGCAGCAGGGTAACTTCGGGCTTTACCCGATGGTGTGGGCACGGGCGTATTGCCGCGATGCGGAGAATCCGAAGGAAGCCGACCAGGTGATGGGCTACTTCAACGGGAGCGATATTCCGAATTACTGGGCGTATGCGAAGCACTTTGTGCTGCAGGACCACATGTTCGAGGGGCTGCACTCGTGGAGTTTTCCTTCGCATCTGTGGCTGGTTTCGGCCTGGTCGGCGAATTGCGCCCCGGACCATAACCCGATGAGCTGCGTGAGCGATCTGATGCCCAGGGACATTTCTCCAGGCGATCCGACGCCGTTTGCGTGGACGGAGATTACCTGGCTGCTGCACAAGAATCACGTGAGCTGGGTGTATTACCTGGACCATGGCGCGCTGCCGACGACGCCCGTACCAGGTAAGGCGGGTGGACGCTTTTTGATGCCGAGGGATCGCAGCGGCGAGGATGGCGTGCCTTACATCTGGAATGTGCTGCCCGGATTTACGGATGTGCATGAGGATCATCAACTCGACAAGATTGAGGATTTGAGCCAGTTTTTTGTGGCGGCGAAGGAAGGGAAGCTGCCGTCGGTGGCGTGGTTTTCACCGGATGGGTATGACAGCGAGCACCCTCCCGCCAAGGTCAGCGTGGGCGAATCGTACGTGACGAAGATTGTGAATGCGGCGATGGAGAGTCCGGACTGGAAGAGCACGGCGATCTTTATCACCTGGGATGACTGGGGTGGTTTTTATGATCATGTTGTGCCGCCGCGAGCGGATTCGATGGGGCTTGGGATTCGGGTGCCGGGGATTGTGATCAGCCCGTATGCGAAGCGGGGATATGTCGACCACCAGACTTTGAGCGTGGATGCATACCTGAAATTCATCGAGGATGTTTTTCTGCAGGGCCAGCGATTGAACCCGAAGACGGATGGACGTCCAGATTCGAGGCCGGATGTGCGGGAGGACAATCCGTACACTGGGAACCTGATGAAGGATTTTGATTTTTCGCAGCGTCCGTTGAAGCCGCTGGTGCTGCCGGTGCATCCGAAGACGGCGCTGGTGGAGAATGCGCCGATTGTTCCGCCGGCGGCTGCTGGTAAGAAGTAACAGGTTGAGCAGTTGCGATTGATCCTTGTCTGATTTGGGATCGCAGTGATGGGAATCAGGCCGGAGTTCCCCGTGGAGGTTGCGGGGCTTCGGCCTGTTTTTTTTGAAGGATTCAGGGGGCGAAGCTTGTGGATGGGTGAGCGGGATTGAGTGCTGGCCGTACATACCTTCGATCGATGCTTCGCATTGATAAGGCCCATACTTTCTCCTCGAAAAGCACGAGGAGAAAGTATGGGGCACCCGGTGGATGCGGGGTGCAAATGGAATCGGTGGGGTGATGTGGGTCCAGCGCTTCCGCGCTGGAGAGCGGGGAGTTCCCGGAGAAACTTTTTAGTGCAATCTCGGCCGAGGTATTGTCGGGATTCCCTTCGGCTTGGCTCAGGGCAGGCTTTCGCTTCGCTCTGAATGACATTCTTTGCGGGATGAGAGTTCTCTATTTCTGGTCGTGCATGACACGACCGAGTTCACCTACTAGCGCGAGGATATGGCCGCGGTGGGTCTGGTCAGCAAAGGTTCGGTGCGCAAGGACGCGCAAGGCCGGCCGGTGTACTTCACCACCTGCGGGATTCACCTGCACTTCAGTTTGGTCCTGACACTGGAAGGACTGCCGCTGGGATTGAGCGCCGTCAAATTCTGGAGCCGCAAGGCATTCCAGGGCCGGAAGGCGAAACGGAAGGCGCATAACGCTCCCATTGAGAAAAAAGGGAGCGTGCGCTGGCTGGAAAACCTGCGTTCTTCGACGGAGTTGCTCGGGCAGCCGCAACGTTTGGTGCATGCAGGGGACCAGGAGAGCGATATTTTCGATCTGTTCGGCGCGGCGCGACAGTTGGGGACGCACTTTCTGGTGCGCACGCGCGCCGGCTGCCTGGCCGATGGCGGACCCGAGACCGTAGCCGAAGCCATCGGGCGGAGCCCACGCCGGGGGCTGTACCGCATCGCCGTGCGCAATCGCAAGGGCGAGGAGTCGGAAGCGGTATTGGAAATCCGCTACCGGCGCATGCGCATTCAGACCGCCAAAGGCAAGAAGAAGCGCTATCCGGAACAGACGGTCACCGTGATCGAAGCGCGGGAGCAGGCTCTTTCAGGCGGGCAATTTGAGTAAGAACCTATTGAAAAACTCATTGGGCCAGCTTTTGCAGGGGCTAAAGCCCCAGTTGTTTTGCTGCACTTACGGCCCGACTAAAGTCGTGCCCTTGTTACGAAGCCCGTGGCGGGTTGAAAAACTCATTGGGCCAGCTTTTGCAGGGGCTAAAGCCCCAGTTG
>JBMFWD010000116.1:0-3979 GCA_049965615.1 Acidobacteriaceae bacterium | reverse complement strand
ATTCCAGATTATTCGGGATCAGCCTGCTCGCTCCGCCGCCAAGCCACCGCAGTTATCCGCTATTTTGGACAGCAATGGTCCTGATTCCGCTGACTTTGATTACAGCGTTGTCCGCGCCGCTCGTATTTCTAGGAGGTTTTTGGCTGGCGCTCGTCGGCATTGCAGTGTGGGGACTGGGGATGGGAGTACATGAATCGATCATCCCAGCGGCGGTGGCCACGATGGTGCCCGCGAATCGCAGGCCATCCGCCTATGGCTTGCTTACCGGAACGTACGGGGTGTTCTGGTTTGTGGGAAGCGCCATTATTGGAGTTCTATATGACCATTCGATTCCGGCGGTCATCACTTTCTGCGTTATCGCCGAGCTGGCTGCTATCCCTTTATTTCTAAAAATCCGTTCGCAACAAAGACATGCAGAAGCGAACTGAGAATCCATTTGCCAAAGCTAGAGCCGCTCCACACCATCGTATGTTGGACCGCGTCCGCGAACTCAAGAAATTGGCGGACGGCAGAATTCTGCGCGGAAGATGAGCATGCAAAAGAACTGTTAAACTTATTCCTGCATCCAAAACTTGTCCATATCAGGTTTTGGGTGCATAGGCGAAGGGGTTCGCCTTAACCGCTGTCGCGCCGTTCCCGGCGAGCAGATGATGACCCCTGGCGAGGTTCGTCAGGGATTTCTCAAAAACCCCAGACCAAACCTCCGCAAATTTTAGCTCTCGACAGATTCTCTTCGTTGGAGAGGACATCTCGTTGAAGCGGGTGGAGGTTTTGTGAAGATAGCGATCGTCTCCGATATTCACGGAAATCTGGCTGCGTTGAAAGCATTCCCAGAAGCTGGCTATGACCAGCTATGGTGTCTTGGCGATCTTGTGGACTATGGCCCCAGGCCACGAGAGGTCATTCAATGGGTGCAGAAAAACGTGGCAGTGGCCGTTCGAGGAAATCATGACCATGCAGTTGGGTTCGACGTGGACCCACAATGTTCGCCGGCGTTCAGTGGCCTCGCTGATGTGACAAGAAAGTACACGCTCGCCAGCGTAAGCGAACCGGAGCGTGAGTTTTTGAGAAAGCTTTCGATCCATCGTGAATTTGAACTGGGTAAGGCCAATATTTATTGTGTCCATGCCACGCCCAGCGACCCTCTCTTCGGTTACTGTGCCGAGAACTCGGACCGATGGCAGCAGGAAGTCGATCGCATCGCCGCCGATGTGCTGGTAGTGGGACATACCCACACTCCGTTCATCCGGAGAATAGGTCGGACGCTGATCGTAAATCCCGGAAGTCTCGGCCAGCCCAAAACTGGGAGGTCTTTAGCGTGCTATGCCGTGTACGAAGACGGCAACTTCACGCTCAAGGAGTACGAATATCCGATCCAAGAAACAGAACAGGATATTCGCAATATGCCTATCTCGCCTCAAGATCAGGAGGCGTTAATTGCCGTGCTGCACACGGGGAATCCATCGCCAGATACCAGACCGAGCCACGATACGTCGCACAGGTTTATGGATATTGGGAAGGGGGCAAAATGAGCGGAAAACTGAAATCCATTCAATCAGAGAAGGTCAACTTTCTCGACGGTCTCTTTGGGGGTTATGAAGGCCCACACTTTGCGGTCCGCTTATGGGACGGCTTCTCCTGGCGCTTCTCAGACCGGGAGATCCCTGCATGCACGTTGGTGTTCAAGAACCCCGCCTCACTTCGGTCCCTCATCGTAAATCCAAATGAAATAACTTTGAGCGAAGCTTTCATTCATAACGACGTTGATGTGGAAGGCGACCTCTTTTCCGCTTCCGATCTTGTCGAGCACATATTGAGTCGGCCAGTTGAACTTCAGCGCAGCTTCCTCCAGAAGATTTCTAAGGCATCATTCCGCGCCAAACAATGGCTGAGAGAGGCGAGACGCCACACTCGCCAGCGGGACAGGACTGCGATTGCCTATCACTACGATCAGCCAGTCAATTTTTATCGGCTGTGGCTGGGCAAAACACTGGCCTATTCCTGTGCTTATTTTCGGACTGGCGATGAACTGCTGGACGAGGCCCAGGAAAACAAGCTGGAACTGATCTGCAGGAAGTTGCGTCTCGAACCTCTGGAACGCTTTCTCGATATTGGTTGTGGGTGGGGAAGTCTGATTCTCCACGCGGCCTCAAAGCACAGAGCCTATGCTCACGGGATCACATTGAGCGAACAGCAAGCCAATACAGCAATCCAGCGGATCGACCAGGCGAATAGGACACAGAGTTGTTCCGTAGAACTCAAGGACTATCGCGATATTGCCGATACACCTCCATTCGACAAAATCGCGAGCGTCGGCATGGTTGAGCATGTTGGGCTGGAAAAGCTTCCGCTGTATTTTTCTGTCGCTTATCGATTTCTGAAGCCTGGGGGCACCTTCCTCAATCACGGAATTGCGCGTTCGCCTCTGTCGGGTCAGCATAAGCCTTCCTTTATCGATCGATATGTCTTTCCAGACAGTGAACTTGTCACTCTGAATCAAGCCGTGGAAGCGGCGGAGAAGGCTGGTTTTGAAGTTCGCGATGTGGAGAACCTGCGCGAACATTATGAGAAGACTTTACGATTCTGGGTAACGGGTTTGGAACGGAATGCTGAACTCGCCTTGCAGCATGTTTCAGAGACCACGTATCGAATTTGGCGCTTGTACATGGCTGGTTCGGCGGCGGCATTTCGACGCGGAGACATCGCCGTCTACCAGGTGCTGCTGAACCGGCCTATAAATGGCAGGAGCCACCTGCCGCTCACTCGCGAAGATTGGTACAGCCCTGATCCGCGGAGCTAGGAAAAACTCATGAGCAGCCTCCCAATCTCACAGATCGATGATTCCCAGATCAGGCGGCTGGTTTCCGCCTTGGATTCCCTTGGAGATGGAGAGCTTGCTGTCGATTTGCTCGTTGCGTGTGGAGAACGGGCCATCGCTCCTTTGGAATATCTGTTGCTTCGGGGTGCGGCGAGAACAATCGCACTGCCGCGTTGCCGTGCCGCTCGCGCTTTGGGAGCTTTGGGCGCATATAGAACTCTGCTTGCCTACTTTCAACAAAGTAATCTGCCCAGCGATCCTGTCGTCTTATTCGCCGAAGACGCCGTTCGGAGTGCGGTTGCGCACGAATTGTTGCGGTGGCAATCGGAGGAAGTGTTTCAGACTCTATTGAGGGCTGCAACGCAGCGGGTAACGATCGGCATGGTCGAAGCGCTCGGCGAATTTCGAAGCGACGAAGCGATCCCACTCCTGTTCAAAACTCTGGAAGATGACCTCTGCAGGAACGCCGCAATGGATGCTCTGCGCAAAACGTCGAAACGGACGGTTGATTATGCAATTCTTTCAATACGGGAAAAAACCGACGTAAGCCTCACCGGACTCGCTGCATCGCGTCGCCGACGCGCGACAGCGGAACTACTTGACACCCTCGGTATCTCCAGGGAGGAATGGCAGGAGGTACGTGATTTGTTGCTCGAAGATGAGGATGCTGGGACAGTCGTAAGTGGTGCGGCAGCGGGCTTCCGCGTGGCTCCTGCGGCGGACTTTCCTCATATTGTCCAAGCCCTGTTCCGAATAGCGAACCAACTTAATTGCCTTCAGGAAGATGAAGTCATCCACCTGCTTGAAGAGCACAGGATGGCGGCTGATGGTGTAGCCAAGCAGATCGCGAGCAATCTGATAGTGCAGAAGCAACCAGTGAACTGGTTGTCCCCTACGTGGCGAATCTTATGGCATCTTGGATACGTAGACAAAAGGAGGAATGGCCCTGACGCTGTATAGTGCCAACCCAGGTATTAAATCTTCGGCATATTATTATTACCGCCCGCGAGCCTTCAGCAATATTTCTCTGAGGCTTGAGACCAAGAAATAAGCGAATATACCAACGCCGAGCAGCCAGAGATGTTTGGAGTGGACCCCGAAATTGAGACAGGGGAATAAGACACATTTCTCAGCGAATGGAGAATAGTGTCATGGGTCTGA
>JBMFWD010000115.1:0-4072 GCA_049965615.1 Acidobacteriaceae bacterium | reverse complement strand
GCGGTCCAGACTCACACCCTCACAAAGTGATGGTGTCTCGAAGCCAAAACCGCTCCAAACCACCAAACCAACAAAAAAAGGATTGGCGCGCAAAGCGCGCGAACGCCCGTGCGGCAAGCACCAAAGCGCGCGAACGCCTGTGCGGCCAGCACCAAAGCGCGCGAACGTCCGTGCGGCAAGCACTTAGACCATTAGTCCATCTAATAAAATCAATCACTTCCCCACAAAAACAAGGGGGATCCAATCAAAAAAAGCCTAGCCGGAATCATAAAACCGGAGTGCCCCATAGCCTGCCCTGAGCGAGCCGCAGGCGAGTCGAACGGGGCCACGAAGGGGATGTGGGAATCGGCGCAACGCACCGCCCCCCAGCTTCAGCCTGATCAAAGAACCAGCAAAATATGAGTGCCCCATCCAAACATGGTGGTGGCCCACTCAAGCTCCGCTTGAGTGGGGTCAGAACACCCTCAACAGCGGGTCATTTCGACCGAAGTTCGCTCGCCAAAGCGAGCGAACGCAGTGGAGAGATCTGCGGTCCAGACTCACACCCTCACAAAGTGATGGTGTCTCGAAGCCAAAACCGCTCCAAACCACCAAACCAACAAAAACAGGATTGGCGCGCAAAGCGCGCGACCGCCCGTGCGGCAAGCACCAAAGCGGGCGAACGCCCGTGCGGCAAGCACCGGCCAGTCCTATTCCCCCATCAAAAACGTCTGCACCGCAGTAGCCCGGCCCGTAGCTCCGTCGCAGGTAATCAGCGTCGCCGCCATCCTCGGATCGCCCTTCGCCGCCTCGAACTTCGCCGGCATCCCTGTCAAAAACCGGTGCAGCACCAGCTCCTTCTCTACCCCGATCACGCTGTCATAAGGTCCGCTCATGCCCACGTCGGTCTGGAACGCCGTCCCGCCCGGCAGCACCCGCGCGTCCGCTGTCGGAACATGCGTATGCGTCCCCAGCACCGCCGTCACCCGGCCATCCAGGTACCACCCCATCGCCACCTTCTCTGAGGTCGCCTCGGCATGGAAGTCCACCAGCACCACCTTCGCCTTCACCTGCTCCAGAATCGCGTCCGCCTTCCGGAAAGGATCATCCGAGCTGCCCATGAACACCCGCCCCTGCAGATTCACCACCGCGTAAGCCTGCCCGTTCGGCAGCGTGCCCTCATACCATCCATAACCCGGAGTGCCGGCCACATAATTCGCCGGCCGCACAATCCGCCGCGGACGATCATCGCTGTCCTCCGGTACAGACTGCATGTACTCGATAATCTCGCGCTTGTCCCAGACATGGTTTCCCGTCGTGATCACATGCGCGCCCAGATCAAACAGGTCATCCGCAATCGCCGGAGTCAATCCAAATCCCCCCGCTGCGTTCTCCCCGTTGATCACCAGCAGGTCCACCGCGTGCGTCTCCATCATGTGCGGCAGGTGCTCCTTCACAATCCTTCGCCCGGCGCTCCCAAACACGTCACCAACAAACAGAATCTTCAAACCGTGTCTCTCCCGTATGGCTTCTCTATAAGTATCCGATGCTACCGCATTTCCGCTCACCGGCAATGCAATCAGCAGTCGCGCAACCCCATCCATCCACGGCCGCAGTCTCTTTGCACCACGAATTGTTACAAATCTGCGTCTTCTTCAAATTCACGGGAAAATGCCATGGCACCTGTGGTAGCGTTTCATACATGGCCGTCAACACTCGCTTTGCTACGGGCGTGCACGCGATGGTGTTACTTGCTGCCGAGCCCACAACGCTCCACACCTCTGAAGCCATTGCAGCCCGGCTTGAGACCAACCCCGTCGTCGTGCGCCGCGTCTTCTCCATACTGCATCACGCCGGCCTCGTCGAAAGCCACAAGGGCCCCAGCGGCGGTTCCAGACTCGCTCGCCCTGCCAAGCAGATCAGCCTCGCGGAAATCTACAAGGCACTCGACACTGGTGACCTCTTCCACACCGCCGAGTTCTCCGGGGACGAAGCCACTCAGACCGCCGGAGCTCTCCAGCAGGTCTTCAAGGGCATCGAGCGCACCCTCCGCGACGAGCTCTCCAAAACCAGCCTCGCGCAGATCACCAAAAAAGCTGCCAAGAAGGCTGCAAAAAAAGCCCCCAAGGCTGACCCCAAAAAGACCAGGTAACTCCACCCCTCACAGCACAGCTTCTACCTGCACGCTGCGGCGCAGATCGCGCCGCCAGCGAAGCAGTAGAACCAGTGCCAAAGCAATCAGCGCAGCCGTCAGCCCGGTCCATAGACCCGTCAGCCGCCAGCCCAGCGCAAAGCACAGCGCCCCGCCCACCGGCAGTCCAAACAACCAGTACGCTCCCAGGTTCATCCACATCGGGAACCGCGTCTCGCCCATCCCCCGCAGCGCGCCCGTCGTCACCGACTGTATCCCGTCAAAAATCTGGAACCCCGCCACCAGCAGCAGAATGTGCGTCCCCAGCGCAAACACCTGCTCATCGTGCGTCCATATCGAAAGGATCGTCCTCGGAAACAGCAGAAAGATACAGGCCATCAGAGCCATGAAACCCGCGCCCAGCCCAATCGCCATGTAACCGGCCCGGCCCGCGCGCGACCGGTCGCCCGCGCCAGTCGCATGCCCCACCGCCACTGCCGCCGCGGCAGAAATCCCCAGCGGAACCATGTACGTATAAGCCGCGCAGGTCAGCACAATCTCATGCGTCGCCAGCGATATCGGATCAAGATGCGCCGCCATCACCGTCGCCGCGCCAAAGGCCGTCACCTCCAGCACCACCTGCGTACCCGCCGGCAGTCCCAGTTCGCACAGCCTCCCCAGCCGCGACAGATTCACACCCGGCCAGTGCCCAAACAGCGAGTGCCCGCGCCCCTGCTCATGGGCCCACGCCGCATAAACCAGCACCAGCGCCATGTACAACCGCGCAAAGCAGGTCGAAACCGCAGAACCCCGAACGCCCATCGCAGGAAAGCCAAGATGCCCGTAGATCAACGCCCAGTTCAACCCCCAGTTCACCAGGTTCGCCGAAACCAGCGCAAAGCTGATCGGCCGCACCTGCCCCACGCCCTGCAGATAGCGCCGAAAGGCGCCGTACACCAGCAGCGGCAGCGTCCCAAAATTCAGCAACTCAGAATACTGCTGCGTCAACCCGCTCACCTGCGCGTTCACGCCATGATTCGTCAGCAGCACAGCGCCCAGAAGCGTCAGCAGCATCACCGGAACTGTCGCCGCCAGCGCTATATAAACGCCCTGCGCCAGCCACTTGTGGCACTCGTCAAAGTCGCGCCGCCCCCACGCCTGCGACACAACTGTGTCCAGCCCCAGCAGCAGCCCAATGCCAAACAACGAGGGGCCATAGTAGATCGCGTTCCCCAGCCCCACCGCGCCAATCGCCGCCGGACCCAGCTTCCCCACCATTGCCAGGTCCACCACGCTCATCGTCATCCAGCCCAGCTCCGAAAGCACAATCGGACTGGCCAGGCGCAGCAGTTCCCTCAGCTCACGCCACAAGTCCGGCGCAACCGGCAACTCCGCCCGTTCATGACTTCCAGCCTGCATTTCCATAGAGAGACTTCCACGATTGTACGTGTGGATGCACGGAGGCCCCCGCATCTGTTATTTTCAAGTAGTCGCACTCAAGTGGAGAGATGGCCGAGTGGCTTAAGGCGCACGCTTGGAAAGCGTGTATACCGCAAGGTATCCAGGGTTCGAATCCCTGTCTCTCCGCCAGCCTTACCGCGTAACATGTCTCCATTCAGCAACATACTAAAGAATCTTGCACTTGGCATTGTCGGGCGTCCGACAAAATCCTCGAGATCTTTACAGGATTTGCAGCCTTTACGCCCTCTGCCCCTCAAAAATCCGACAATCCGACAATGTCATCTTTCGGGCACCACGCAAGCGATCTGTGCGATCAATTTTCCTGAATAGCTGCAGTGGGGTAGCTGCCTGAGTACAGTAGACTCTACATGTGGTGGTTGAAGATCCTACAACTCCGGAAGTTTACCCTCCCTATACGGTAACCTGGCAGGAGTTTTCCTCCTGGTTTGCCGACGAGCAGTCCTGCGCCGCATATCTGGAGCGGTTGCGATGGCCGACCGG
>JBMFWD010000114.1:0-4102 GCA_049965615.1 Acidobacteriaceae bacterium | reverse complement strand
TCCCTGGTTCCTGTTTCAGCAACAAGATCATCGGACAGACGACCGGTGTTTTCAAAATTTCAAATATTTTTGGCTAGTGTCTGACCTTCATTTCGAGCGGCCCGACGACCCCGTGCTGAGGATGACCAGCCTGCACACGGTAGGCATTATCCGAGGCGTGTTGGAGGGACAGTACCAGGCTGGGATTGGCTATCTTCCGATCAGGTACTCCGAGCTTGAAACGAGAGAACTGCTGGATGAGGACCTGATGCTGTGCATCCCGGCTCGGCACCGGCTTTTCCGCTATGACCTCATCTCGCCGCAAGACCTCGACCGGGAGCCTCTGATTGGGGTATCGGAACATGCGCTGCCCGAAGTCCACAAGGAGATCAATGCCTACTTCGAGTTATTGGGCATCGAACTGAACGTGATCGCGCGGCCCTTCACGTTCTATGAGGCAATCCACATGACAGCGGCGGGCAGGGGCATTGCGATGGTGAGCCGCGGCTGGTCGCACCTGACGAAGGCCGGCATCGCCTTCCGGCCCCTGGCGGACAAACTGCTGATCATGAAGAGCGGGGTCTTCGTGCGGCGGGACAATCGGAGCGGCGCCGTCAACGACTTTCAAAACCTGCTCTGGGTGAAAACGCAACAGCTCAGGAATGAGCGGCAAAAAATGACTCTCAATCCACATCATGGGTCCGGTTGAAACATAACCGGGCAATGGAAACTGACAGATGGAGCGCAATCATGCACAGACTTATCATCGTTTCACTGGCTGCTTTTCTTATGATTGGCGGGTGAAGCAATGAGAGGAAGCCGAACGCCGCCAATTTCACGAAGGCGATCAACGAGTATCTCGCAAAGCACGGCCAGGAATGCACCTACTTCGCACAGACCTTTCCGATTGATGTTCCGGCGTCCAAATTGAAGGACTCGTCCGGCACTGCGCCGCAGATGGCCGCTCTTGAACAGGCGGGGCTAGTGCGTGGCAGCGATGCGACAGCCGTTATCCGTGGAATGATGGGCGCTCTCGGCCCGTCAGACAAGTATGTCCTGACGGATGAAGGTCGGAAATACTTTCAGATCAAGCCTGGGATTCTGGGGCAAAGCAGTGCCTTCTGCTATGGGCATGAGGCTGTGGATTCCATCATGACCTGGACCAAGCCCAAATCGTTGAGATCGATTCTGCAAACTGAGGTGACCTATACCTATAAAATGCCGGACCTTGTGCCGTGGGCGAAACAGGCTGAGGTGCAACAAGCATTTGGCTATATCCGGGCCACCGTCAATGGCATCGCAAAGGCTCAGGAGAGCGTGAGTTTGGAGTTGACCAACAAGGGATGGAAAGTCCCTAAGCAGTAGTGCCTACCCGGAAGCTCCCGCTCTGATTTCCGTGACATGACGCCATCCATCCTGATTGGTGACATGCGCGACGACATCAATGGACCGTCTGCACTCCTCTTCAATATCCTGCAATCGGACGCCGCCGCCGGATCCGCGCATGGCGAGCTGCGCCAGCCGTCGCAGCGCGTCCTCGGCGCTGTTGGCATGAATGGTCGTGAGCGTCCCGCGATGACCGGTATTGAGGGCGTCGAGTAAAACGCGCGCTTCGGGCCCGCGAATTTCTCCCACGATGATGCGGTCGGGTCTATGCCGCAAAGCAGCTTTGAGCAGGTCTGCGAAATCGATCTGGCTCTTATGAGTATCGAGCTGGGCTTCGGCGGAGATGACATGCGACTTCCTGAGATAGAGTTCCGCCACATCTTCGAGGATCAGGATGCGATCTCCTTCCGGGATAAAATCGGCCAGAACATTCGCGAGCGTCGTCTTGCCTGAGTTGGTCGCGCCGGAGATCAGGAGATTATCGCCGCGCCGGACGGCGCTGCCGAGTTGTTGTGCCTGTGCCTGAGTCAGCATGTTGCGCCCGATCAGATCGTCGATCGTGAAGTTCCGTGAGGTGAACTTGCGGATGGTCGTCATTGGGCCTGGATGGACCACGGGCGGGATCAACGCAGCCATGCGGCTTCCGTCGGGGAGACGCAGGTTGAGGATGGGCGAATCGGCACCGAGCTTCTTGCCGAACCTGTTGGCGATCACTTCGAGGCCAGTGAACAGAGCGCCTTCCTCAAATCGGAGGTCGGGCCGAGGTTGAATACTGCCGCTTTCTTCGATCCAGACCGCACCATCGGGATTGACCATGATCTCGGAGATGGTCTGATTCAGCAATAAGGACTCGATGGGCTTCAGAAATGGGAGAATGATTTCAAAAGCGCTCACGCCTGTACCCTCCGGGGATCGAAGCTCATTCGTTCCTGCTCGAACCAGGTCATGGTGACGGGCAGGAAGTCGGGCTTCAGGTAGCAGTACGTTGGCGGCAGTGGTGCAATGCCATCGAATGCGACCACCACAGCCTGCGCGTTTTTGAGGTCGAAGAAGAGCTTTTCCTCGAAGAGCGGTTCTTTATGTTTTTGGTATTGCTTGGAAGCGGAGACGGAGCCACGGCTCGACGAAGTGCGTCCCGAGAGCCATCCGACATTGGCATTGGTCGAGGACTCGGAGACGGTATAGCTGATCCGCGTCCGGTCCGCCTTGCCGCATATCTCCGAGGCGTAGCGAGCGGTTTCAGGATCGGAGGTAGAGAGAAAGACCTTCGTGCGGAACGCCTGTAACAAGGTTTTGACTCCTTCATTCGGAAGAGCATCTTTCAGGCTGGCGATCGACTGCGTGGCGACGATGGGGATGCATTTCGGCTGTCGCGAGATCGACAAAAATCTCTCATCGCCGGTCGGATTGTCGCCACCCACCGTGGCGAAGTTCTGGTATTCATCGCAGAGGAATACGGTCGGACGGTAGTGCTTCTCCGGCTCCGCATCCATCTTCGGGATGCGCAGCAACACCGCGCGCTGGTAGTCGATCTTCATCAGTGTGCCGATGGTCTTGGCGAGTGCCGGGTTCAAAGCTACGGGAAAGTTCAGGCCGACCACTGCGCCAGTCTCGATCAACTCCTCGAACGGTGGCAATACTCGTCCGTTGGGATCGTCGGCGCATGGCTTGCCCTCATAGAGTCCCTTTGGCGGGCAGAAGACGCGGCGCACCTGGGGATCGGTCTCGAACAGGGACAGAAAGACCACGATGCCCTGGATGATCGAGGTCTTGACCTCGGAGCGGAAGAACTTCCAGTGCTCCCAATACCAGTAATGAATACTCTCAAAGCGATCATATTGTTCCTGCGCGTATGGCTTGCGGGTGTAGACAAAGAACTCGGCATCTGTCTCGCGAACCAGCAGCCGCTCCAGTTCTTCGGTCCAGATAGCGAGGTACTGCTTCATATCCTTGTTCCACGCGAAGCCCAGCGGTGACAGCGCGGACTCATACTTCTGATAGGCGGTCCTGCCGATGCCGATGTACTGCGTCCGGCTGAAGCGCGACCCAACCTCGATTAGCATCTCTTCCAGTCGTCCGGCGCTAATGACCGTGCGGAAGAGATCGACGAGTGTCAGGTATCTGTCGCGGACCCGGTGGAGCAGAATCAAATACCGGACGAGATCGGTGTACGATTGCTGCCAGAACGGCTCCCGGCCTTTGCCCCAGATCGAGGTGATGATGGAGGCGATATTGAAGGCCTGGGCGTAGGGATCGAGTGAGTTGTTCAGCGGGTTATAGCGGATGTCGCCGTCGAGTGACACCTCAACATAATCCTGTTCCCTTCCGCACCATTTCAGGATGCGCCGAAGCTGGCGGCAGAGATCGCCTTTGACTTCGAGCACGACGCCGGAAAGCTTCCGTTCTGGATCGTTGGCGCGATATGCGAACAACTGCCGCATGGCCGGCAGGATCAGGGCCAGCGTTTTTCCCGAGCCGGTAGCGCCCACGATGCAGGTCCCGGTATAGAGGCCGCGCTCGGGAACGGTCAGCCAGCTGGGGTTCGAGCTTGGTCTAGAAACAAGCTGGCGATGGACTTCTCCCAGGACCAGCGACAAGTCCACTCTTGATCGAGGATCGGAATACGGTGGCAACGCTCCGGCTGCCTCCTCCTGCTCTCTCTGTTCTTAGCAAGTGAAAATGTCCGGTTTTTGTAGCAAATGAAGTGTCCGGTTTTGATTTAGTCTCCCGCAGCCGC
>JBMFWD010000113.1:0-4146 GCA_049965615.1 Acidobacteriaceae bacterium | reverse complement strand
CCAGAATCCTTCCGCATAGGCCTCAAAAACTCCTCAAAACATGCGCCCTGCTGGCTAGCGACTGCGGTTTTTAGGTTCATGGGGTATTTGGGTTAGATGCGGGGGAGTTGGGGGAGCAGAGGCCCTGTGTGACGGCGCGGCTGGCCGGAGATTTTGTTTGAAGTGAGAGGTGCTTCCGGGTGGGGCGGGCCAGATCCCTTCGGATTTGCTCGGCGGCAAGGCGCAGGGGCGAAAGCCCCTGATTTTCTTACGCTTTTATTCCCCGGGCTAAAGCCCGGGGCTTCTACAGGCTGGTGCTCTGGCTACATCTGGTCGAGGGCGTCGAAGGCTTCTTCTTCGAGGCCGTAGCGGAGGAGCAGGTTGGGCAGGTTCTGGGAGAAGGCGCTGCGGGGCATGACGGTGTCGCAACCGACTTCCTGTGCCTTGAGTTTGAGGTCGCCCTGGATGTGGGAGAGGAATCCCACGATGGAGGTGCCGCGCTTGAACTTCGCCTTGATTTTGGGGATCAGGGTGAGGGGTTTGGCGTTGGCGTTGTTGAGATCGAAGATGATGAGCGAGGCGCGATTCTCTTCCGGGGCATCCATGAGGCCGGCGATGGCTTCCTTGTCGGCTCCTTTGAGGAAGGCGACCTTGATGCCGGTTTTGCGGGAGACCTCGTTGATTTTGGCGATGAAGAAGAGATCCTCAATGAAGCAGAAGATGCGCGTGGGGGCGTCTTCGCGGGCCTTGAGGGGAGCGTCCCAGATCTGCTCCATGTAGCCGCCGACGTTGCCATTGACGTTGCCGTTGCGAACATCGATGGTCGAGGGCGGGGAGTCGGCTACGTTGCCATTGACGGTGCGGTAGCTGTGGTCCATGGGGCCGACGAAGGCGTGCTGCTTGCGCTGCTTGTTTTTGCGGCGGCCGCCACCCTGCTGGTTTCCATTGCCGTTACCGTAGGAGTTGCCGGGGTTGGCCTGGCGCTGGAATTTTTGCTGGCTCTTTTGCTTGCGCGGCTTCTGCTGGTTGCCGGGGCCGGCCTGCTGCTGCTGCGGTGCGGCCTGCGCCTGCGGCTGACCTTGCTGGGCTTGCTGGCCCTGCTGTGGCTGGGCGGCACCCCCCTTGTTCTTTTTGCGGCGACGGCGACGGCGGCGTGCCTGGCCGCCTTCCTGGTTCTGGCCCTGATGGCCGGCCTGAGATGGGTCAGCGGACTGGGGCGAGCCCTGAGCGGGCGCGGATGGAGGCGGAAAGCTGGCCTGCGTATCCGCGAAGCCCTGCGTATCGTTCTGCTCTGGTGTCATGCTTGCACTTCCTGGTGCACTTGTATTTAGTAGCCGCGGGTTTCTACGGAGGAAACGAGCGCGGGGATGGTCAAAAAGGCCATAGTTACCGGCGAGGGGCCGAGGGGCAATCTACACCAAGCCCACCGGGCGTGAGGAGGCGAGCGATACGATGCCGCGAGCCTGCGAAACGCAACCGAGCCGAATTCTGAACGTGCAACACTCCGAATGGTTACCTTCACCGATCCAAGAACCGCTGCAAACGAGTTGCTGCGGGCGGTGTAAGGGCACTGATCACTGGGTCTTGACTATTCGATGTAATTAGCGAGCCGGCCTTTCCAAGGGGCGGGCATCAGCTACTCGATAGGCAAACCTGATATTACTCCGAGGCGTTGCCGTTGACAAGTGATCTATAAACAGGATGCACCGGATTGGGGTTTGGGAGCAAGCAGAAGCCCCGCTTTGCGAGCGGGGCTTCTGCTTGCGTGTCTGGAGTGCGCAGGATACAGGTGTGAATGGCCAGTCACTGGCCTCCCGGAAAATGCCCTATCCATGTGCATGATGGAGGTTGGGACTTGATACTCCGGCCGGGGCGAAACCGCGTAGGTCTCAGCTCTCCGGGCCGGAGCGAACTTGAGGCTCTCTTTTATGAGGAGCCTTTACGTCTCTGGCTGCCTAATCAGGAGCAATTCGCGTGCCGTTTCGGGAATCTTATGGAATGAACGAGTTACAGAAGTTTGGAGGGGCGCGAATTCAGAATCTGGTAGGGATTTGGAATTCAATATTCATAAAACCATAAGTGCAGGGGCGATTATTGGCAATTTGTGGATGGGATGAAAGGGGTGGACGCTTTACGGGAGTGGGGTGCTGGGCGTAACTTTGTGGTGTTTCGGGTAGCATCCTCCGGGAGAGGAGCTGCACTGGAGAAGACGATGAGCATACCGCATTTTGGCAGCGCCGAGGGCGCTGGACCGCAGGCTGTTCCGGCCAAGGTTACGTTACAGACGCTACAAGAGAAAAAAGAGCATGGTCAGCCGATAGCGGCGTTGACGGCATACGACTACGCGACGGCGCGGCTGGTGGACGAAGCCGGGGTGGATTTGATCCTGGTGGGGGATTCGCTGGCCATGGTCGTGATGGGGTACGAGAGTACCCTGCCAGTGACGGTGGACGAGATGCTGCACCATACGCGGGCGGTTCGGCGGGCGGTGCGGCGGGCGGTTCTGGTGGCGGACATGCCTTATGGCTCGTACCACGTGTCGGCTGCCGAGGCGGTGGCGAATGCGACGCGTTTTGTGAAGGAAGGCGGCGCGGAGGCGGTGAAGATCGAGGGCGGCGCTTCGCGAGCGGAGCTGGTGGAGCGGCTGGTGGACGCGGAGATACCGGTGGTGGGGCACCTGGGCCTGACGCCGCAGTCGGTGCACCGGATGGGTGGCTACCGGGTGCAGGGCAAGACGGTGGCGGCGATTGGGAAGCTGGTGCATGATGCGCATGCTTTGGAGTCGGCGGGGGCGTCTGTGCTGGTTCTGGAGGGCATGCCTCGGGAGGTTGCGGCGCGGATTACCGAAGAGGTGGGAATTGCGACCATTGGTATTGGCGCGGGGCCAGATTGCGATGGACAGATTCTGGTGTTTCATGATCTTGTGAACTTGAGCTTCAGCAAGGCTCCGAAGTTTGTGCGGCAGTACGCGGATGCGGCGGCGCTGTATCGTGAGGCGCTGACCGGATATGTGCAGGATGTGACGCGGCGGGAGTTTCCTTCTGACGCGGAAAGCTACCATCTACCGGCGGAGGCGCAAGCCGCGCTGGTACGCAAGGCGTAAATGCAACGGATATCGTCGGTGGAAGAGATGCGGGCGGCTGTGCAAAGCCTGCGCGGGCAGCCTGCGGCTGCGGGAAACGGAAAGATGCACGGCGCGCGGAGCATTGGTCTTGTTCCGACGATGGGCGCGCTGCACGAAGGGCATTTGAGCCTGGTGCGGGCGGCGAAGGCGAGCTGCGATGCGGTGGTGGTGTCGATCTTTGTGAATCCGACACAGTTTGGGCCGATGGAGGATTTTGATATTTATCCTCGGCGGGTGGAGCAGGACTGTGCGCTGCTGGCAAGCGAAGGCGTGGACGCGGTGTTTGTGCCGAGCGTGGAGGCGATGTATCCGCCGGGCGCGACGACGTATGTAGATGTGGGAAAGATGGGGGAGAAGCTGGACGGGGCTTCGCGGCCGGGGCACTTTCGCGGGGTGGCGACGGTGGTGTCCAAGCTGTTTCAGATCGTGGATCCGGACCGGGCGTATTTTGGGCAGAAGGATGCGGCGCAGGTGGCGGTGCTGCGGCGTATGGTTCGGGATATGCACTTCAGGACCGAGCTGGTGGCGTGCCCGATTGTGCGGGAGGCCGACGGGCTGGCGATGAGTAGCCGTAACAGTTACTTATCGGCGGATGAGCGGGAGCAGGCGCTGGTGCTGAACAAGGCGCTGCGGATTATCCAGAACCGCTTTGCCGAGGGCGAGCGGGAGTCCGAGCGGCTGATTGCTTCGGGGTTATTTGTGATGTCGTATGAGCCGATGGTGCGGATTGATTATTTGAAGGTGGTGCATCCGCACACGCTGGAAGACTTATACAGGGTGGACGGTAGCGCGCTGGTGGCGCTGGCGGCGTTTGTGGGCAAGACCCGGCTGATTGACAATGTGATGCTGGAAGAGACCGTTGAGCATGGAGTGGTTCCGGGGCAGGCATGAGGCCTGAACGGCGCGATGGAAGGATAGAGATCCGCAGAGAAAGAGAGCCCCGCCGGGATGGCGGGGCTCTTTTGCTGGTGCGCCCAGCATGGGCGCACTCTTACGGGTGCAAGTCCCGTCACTAGCAGGTCACAGCGAGTGAAGTGAAGCGC
>JBMFWD010000112.1:0-4509 GCA_049965615.1 Acidobacteriaceae bacterium | reverse complement strand
AGCCTCTCAACAACCGATCCCGTATCTCGCATGCCTCAACTTCATCATGCAATCGACTCTACGAAAAGAGTGGCCTTCCCCGGATGGATACAAAATAACTCCTCAGCTCAACGCCCAAGCCGTCAACCGTGTACTTGCCCGGATGGATACGAACAGCGAGCGCGAATGCCGCCGTGCGCCGCCACGGTGATCTCGATCCCCTCGGCATGACTCTGGCTGTCCAGGCACAGGCGCACGTCCTGATAAACAAAGCCCACAAAGCCTTGTATCCGATTCAGAATGGTCTTAACCTGCAACTGAATAGCTGATCTCTCCTTCGCGAACGCTTGCGTCTTTTGTCTTTCCAAACAGCAGACTAAGCCAACACGCCGAGGATCAGCTATTCCTCCTTAAACAGGAAAATCAAAATCCTGCTCATCGCCGCAGGGGCGGTGGGAGAAGTGGTAATCCCGCCGCACTTGCGGGATTTCCAAGCGAGGTGGGAAAGTCCCGCTCCGGGACTTTTCCACCGAACGGCTTCTTCCACCGTCCACTTCACCCACAATTACTGCTGTAGAGCCGCAATTTTCTTGGCTGAAAATCCGTTCTACCACGGATTCCGTCCCCTCCCACTTTTGCCCTACTGTAATCACCTCACCTGCAAAGGGTTATCCGCACCGCCAATCAAAAACTGGGGAAAGTCCTGTTAAATTGACAAGCGGCGCACTGCGACACGATCAGCCCGTTGGCCGCATGGTGTGCACACACTTTACCCGCAAAATACCGAGGGGTATCTACATAGGCGGAAGCCGTTGGTCTATGAGATGATTTCGGTTTTGGAGAGTCTCGGTTCGCATGAGCGATTTCAAAGAGGGTCTATACGATCAGCTGGTAACTCGGCATGTCCGGGAGTTCCTTGACCTGCAAGCCGCACAGGGACTGAAATCGTCGATCGAAGAGCTTGAAGAGAACGACTACCCAGACTATCTTGCTCGCCACCTCATCCGGCAGATTAAGGCTGTCCTTCGATCCGTACCGGCGGAAGATCGCAAGCGAAGACAAATTGAGCTAGCGAATGCTCTTTTGGACTTTGCGCGCACACAAGAAACCTCCATCGAAACAGATGCCGTCGATCAGGCTGGCCAGGTCCTCCGCGCCATTTACAGTGGTGCGGTCGCTCCGGTGCCGCCGTCCACTCCTCTTAGCGTTACAAGCCTGTTGATGAATGCGCGCGACGAACCTCGTCTCGGCTTTGAACTTGAACGCGAAATGGCAACCGCGGACCGGGTGCTCATGGTGGTTAGCTTCGTCCAATGGCGTGGCTGGCAGCGTCTCAAAAGCGCCTTTCATTTGCTCGCCGAACGAAATGTTCCGATCAGGCTGCTGACCACCACCTATATAGGAGCCACAGATTTCCGCGCAATTGAAGAATTGTCGCGGCTTCCCAACGTTGAATTGCGCATCTCTCTCGATGGCCGCCGGCGCCGTCTGCACGCCAAGGCCTGGCTCTTTCAGCGGGACAATGGCTTCAGCAGCATCTATGTTGGCTCGGCTAATCTTTCCGGGCCCGCTCTCGAAGATGGAATCGAATGGACCGTCAAGCTCAGCGAAGTCGAAGCGCCACATATTGTCGAGCGTTTCCGGGGTGCGTTTGATTCCCTTTGGTGCGATGAAGAGTTTGAAACATTCCGGCCCGATGATGAAGCCTTCTGTCATCGTGTAAAGCAGTCTCTGGAATATGCGCGGCAGGGTCCAGGTCGCCAGGATTCTGGACCGCCGGTGTTCTTCGATTTGAGGCCGCATCCCTATCAGCAAGCTACGCTCGATCAACTTGAAGTTGAGCGAGTCGACAGGGGCCATTTCCGTAATCTGGTGGTCGCCCCAACTGGCACCGGCAAGACGTTGGTTGCGGCATTCGACTACAACCGCCAACTTTTCATCGGCCCACGACCACGCTTGCTCTTTCTGGCCCATCGGGAGGAACTCCTGCGCCAGGCGCGCGACCGATTCCGCCATGTTTTGCGCGACGAATCATTTGGCGAGTTGTTGGGTGGCGGAGAAGAGCCCAGCAGTTTCGACCATCTCTTCGCCACCATTCAGAGCTTCCGGAGCCGGGGTCTACTCGAATCCCAAGGTGCAGATCACTGGGACTATGTTGTTCTCGATGAGGCCCACCACGTCCCCGCGAACAGTTATCGCGAGATCGTCTCTTCTCTGCGGCCGCGGATTCTTTTGGGGCTGACGGCAACCCCAGAGCGCATGGACGGCGAGAGCATATTGCCGTGGTTCGACCATCGGATCGCTGATGAGATGCGCCTCTGGCACGCGATTGAACGTCAGTATCTGGTGCCCTTCGACTACTACGGCGTTCACGATGGCATTGACTTGTCCGGGCTTTCATGGAGCCGTGGTGCGTATGCCGTCAGCGAACTCGAACAGCACTACCTCGGCAACACTCGCCGCGCGAATCTGATCGTCAAGGAATTCTGCGAGTTCTATGGTGACTGGCATTTGGCCCGCGGACTTGGGTTTTGCGTAAGTATCGCTCATGCTGAATTCATGGCCAAGTCATTTCGCCAGGCGGGAATACCTGCATTGGCCATCACCAGTGAATCGCCAGCAGAGGAACGAGCTCAGGCTACGAGCCTGCTGCGCAATCGAGAAGTGAATGTTCTATTCACCGTCGACCTTTACAACGAAGGCGTCGACGTTCCCGAGGCTGATTGCGTGCTCTTTCTCCGGCCGACCGAAAGTTCGACGGTCTTTCTCCAGCAACTGGGGCGCGGGCTTAGGTTGGATACGGGCAAGACTAGCTGTCTTGTGCTGGATTTCATCGGCAACCAAAGACGTGAGTTCCGCTTTGACCAGAGGTTTCTTGCATTATTTGGTGGAACGAGACAGCAGGTGATTCGGGAAATCGAGAGCGGAATCACGCGTCTGCCGGGAAATTGCTATTTCCGGCTCGATAAAGAGTCCAGGAAAGTCATCCTGGAGAATCTTAAAGTACAGTTGCAGGCAAATCGCGCAAGCATGGTCGCAGAGCTCAGAGCGCTCGCGAGCCAACTCGGACGGCGCCCCACTCTGATCGAGTATCTCGCCGAAACGCGCTATGATCTTTCGGATGTTTACAAGCAGTCGATTGGGGGCTGGTATGCACTTCTTAACGAAGCACAATTCCTGACAGAGCCTCCGACGGAACCTGACATAAAGTTGATTAAGCGGTTTCGGCACTTATTACATATCGATTCGATCCAACGGCTGCGACTGTACCTAGATTTGCTGAGCGGAACGACAGTTGAAACCGAAACTCTCACTGCTTTCGAGAAGCGTATGGTGCAGATGCTGACCTTTCGCTTGCTTCAGGGTGAGGCGAAACAGCAACGGGACGAATGGGAAGCCGGATTGACGCAGCTCAGACAACACAGCGGAGCAAAAGCAGAGTTCAAAGAGCTTTGTGATGCATTGCTTGATTCAGTGAAACTGCATAGCGACGAAAATCCAATGCTGGTTGACTACCCACTCTTTCTCCACCGGCAATATACCCGCGATGAAATTCTCGTGGGATTGGGTCTGGCGAAGCTTGTCGGAGCATTTAATACGCAAACCGGCCGATTTTGGATCGAAGCATTGAATACCGAAGTTTTCTTTGTGACTCTGGACAAATCAGAGAAAACTTTCTCACCCTCCACTCGATACCAGGACTTCGCGCTGAGTCCGACCCGATTCCATTGGCAATCCCAGAGCACTACGAGCGAGAATTCTCCGACTGGCCAGCGGTATGTTCACCAACAGGAAAACGGTGCCAGGTTTCTGCTGTTCGTTCGACCGAAGAGGGAAGACGCATTCCTATTCCTCGGACCTTTGCACTACCTATCTCATTCGGGGAGCCGCCCGATGAGCATCTACTGGGACCTGGACTATCCGATGCCTGCCTGGTTCTTCGAGATTTGCGCTTCACTACGGTCAGCTTGAGAATCCGACCACGTAACGCAATTTCGCTGGAAACGTCGACCTCGACAACCTGCGGCTTATGGACGAGCCGGTAGGCTTCGTCAACCACGGACGCGTTCACGAATTGGGTACCGTTGGCAGTCATTTGCTCGTGGCCGCCATGAATATGCCCGAAGATATTCAGTCTAGGCCGGATCTGTTCAATCGCTTTTGCCAGTTCCTCGCACCCAAGATGAGGGGTAGAAGAAAGCGATTTCTCCGTATTGCTCCGGGCAAAGCCATTCTTTTCGTGAGAGGACGAAGGTGATTGACTGGAGGTATGAAAGAGTCAGTCAGCTGTCAAGGGCGGCGTAAAAGGGGACCACTGGGGCGGAGCAAAGCCAGGCGAGTTGATGGGGAGAAGGTGTTGAGGTATTCCGGGGTGAAGGGCCTCTGGAGCGTAGCGGAAGAGGCTCTTCGCCCCGGATAGGCATCTCGGGGGATCAGCGTTCTGAAGGCGGGTTTCGTTTGCGGCGGCTTTGCTTGAGGCGGTAGCTGTCGGCGTTCATCTCGAGGATGTGGACGTGGTGGGTGATTCGG
>JBMFWD010000111.1:0-4838 GCA_049965615.1 Acidobacteriaceae bacterium | reverse complement strand
TATCAGATTGCGCGGATATTCCTCGAACACGGCCAGATACTACATCTTGGGGTTACCTGAGTCAAGCAGATACCTAGCATGGCGAATAGACTACCGTATCGGCAATGTCCCGATGGCCAAGCAGTATCTGAATAGTGCGCAGGTCGGCACCGGCCTCCAGCAGGTCGGTCGCGAAACTATGGCCCAGTGGGTGCGGTGTGAGGTGCTTCTGGATACGGGCTCTTTTCCGTGCTTGAACAGCGGCACCCCAAACCACCCTGGGAGTGATGGGAACATCAGCGCGCCAGGCCTTCACCATGCCTGGAAACAGGTAGGACTTCTGCCTCATCCAGATCCAGTACTCGCGCAGCATCTCGAGGAGTTTGGGACTGAGGAGGAGATCGCGATCTCGCGCTCCTTTACCCTAGCGAACGCGAATGCCGCACTATAGTAGCTCAGAGCTGGTTCTGGCGGAAGCCGTTCGTCCATGCGCATAGCCCTGCAATCGAGGGTGGTAAAGACGCGCTTACCCTGAATGCTGGAAGCTCGTGACAGGCAGGAGAGGCGTTACGGTATCAGCAAAAGGACAAGAATCAGCCCCGTCGAATAAGTCTGACGGGGCTGATTTCGTGCTGCAGTTATTCGCCGAACGTGGCAGTTATTAGCCGAGCATTACGGTTAGGCCGCCGTGCCGGCGGACGCCGCAACGCGCCGCCCACTTTGCGTGGCGAGGATGGTGACGGCGGCCACTCATCTTGCCCGGATGAGCGTTTCCGCCCGTGCAGGCGCCCTGTACAAGATCGGCCGTGCCGTAGAGGGTTACGTACTGCGTGACCGCATTCGAGGGTGGCGTTACGGCAAACTTATCCGTGACGACCTGGTTCGGAGCCACGTCACCGTTTGCTTCGTGGCCGAGCGGCGCGACGTGCCAACCTCCAGGCGCTTTCAGATGCAGATGTACACCATGGAGCGTTTCGTTTCCGCCGGCACTGAGCGAAACACTGACGACGGTGCGTGCGCCGGGTTGGAACGTTTTTGGCGCGGAGACGGTCACCTGCCGTCCGCCGATGGACTGCTTCATCTGGTAGTGCGCGGTCAGCGGCAGATTGGCCAAAGCCGAAGAGTCACCGCCATAGACGTAGTAGCTGCCAGCCGTCTCCGTCCAGCCGTGCTGGCCCCACCACCATTCGTCGCGCGGGGTGATGGTGAAGTGAACCACTTTCGACTGGCCGGGCGCGAGCGTGACACGCCGGAAAGCAATCAGCTTGCGCGGCGGCTCACCGGTCGAGGCGGGCAGGCCCAGATAAAGCTGGGCGACATCGGTGCCCTTGACATGTCCGACATTGGTGACGCGCGCGCTGACATGGATTGGCGTCACACCGTTGACTTCGTGCTGACTCAGATCCAGATCGCTGTACTGGAAATGCGTGTAAGAGAGCCCGAAGCCGAAGGGGAACATGGGCTGAATATGTTTGACATCGTACCAGCGATAGCCGACCAGAAGGCCTTCTGAATAATGGACCTTGCCGTCGACACCCGGGAAACGCTCCGGACTTGCCGCTGGCACATCGGCAAGTTTGTTGGGGAAGGTCACCGGCAGATGGCCGCTGGGATCGACCTTGCCGAAGAGCACATTGGCGAGCGCGGTGCCGTTGGTCTGGCCCGGATACCAGGTGTCGAGCAGCGCGGGTACGTGATTGAGCCAGGGCATGGCGATCGGCGCACCGGCCTGCACCACCACGACGGTGTGGGGATTGGCCTTTGCCACCGCGCTCACGAGCTCGTTCTGCGCGGAAGGAAGACGCAGATCGGGACGATCACCGCCCTCGCTCTCGGTATCATCCGCCACAACGACAACTGTGACCCTGGCCGATTTCGCAGCTGCCACCGCCTTCTGGATAGCGGCCTCCACAGTCGATGGCGTCGCCCATGCGAGCTTGCTGGGCGAGCAGGGCAAATCGATCCGATAAGCCTGTCCCTTGTTGAGGTGGATGGCAGCCGAATGGGGAGAGCCCGGAGCATGGATCAGCGTCTTTCCGTCGACAACGAGGCTGCCAAACCAGCGCCTGCAGCCCGCAGCGTAGCCAAGGATGTAGAGACCGCTTTCCGACGGCGTCAGCGTGGTGGAATATGACTGGCCCCGCTTTTTCTTGCTGGGCTTGCTGGCGGTGGACATTGACAGGTCTGCGGCGGGAATCGGGGTAAGCTGCGCGTCGCTTGGCAGGCCCTGCGTGTAGTGGACACGGGATGTGCCGGCGACCGCTTCGATGCCGGCCAGCGGAGAAACCGTCGAGGAAGGAATGACGTGTGCGCTGCCGCCACCGCCATAGGTCACCTGCGCCGAAGCCGCCGGGCCGATGACGGCAATATAGTCGGATTTCGACAGAGGAAGCAAATGCCCGTCATTCTTCAGCAGCACGGTGCCGGTTTCGGCGACCTCGGTGGAAATTGCCTGATGTTGCGGCGTCGTCGCGACCGCGGTGGTGGAGCCCGAGGGAGGATGGTTGAAGAAGTGGAAGCGGAACATCTGGTAGAGAATCCGCTCGACCATGGTGTTCAAAACGGCGCGAGGAATTGTGCCGTTGGTGATTTCCTTTTGCAGCGGCGCGCCAAAGTAACGGTTGGACGGCTCCTGCAGGTCGGTGCCGGCCGGGGCCGCCGAGACGCTATGCACCGCACCCCAGTCCGAGGTGTCGAAGCCGTCGAAATTCCACTCGTCACGCAGCACATGGGTTTGCAGGTAATGGTTCTCGCAACTGTAATAACCGTTCACGGTCGAATAAGCACACATGATGGAGGCGACTTTCGCACGGCGGATCGCTGCACGAAACGCAGGCATGTAGAGCTCATGCAGCGCGCGCCGGGAAACGACGACCTTATCTTTGGGCGTGTTGCGGTATGTCTCCTGGTTGTAGGCGTCGAAGTGCTTCACCTGCGCCATGGTTCCGGTGCTCTGGATGCCTCGTATCTCCGCGACTCCAAGCACTGCCGCCAACCGAGGATCTTCAGAAAAGCTTTCGAACTCGCGGCCCCAGCGCGGATCGCGGTCGATATTGACGGTCGGCCCGAGATCTACGGCAGATCCCTTGGCGGCCTGCTCGGCGCCGATGACCTCGCCATACTCATAGGCAAGCCTGGGAGAAAAAGTTGCTGCGACAACCGTGCCTGCGGGCAGGTTCGTGACACCTTTCAGGCCGTCTCCGACGCCGTTCGGCCCGTCTTCAAGCCCCATGGAAGGAATGCAAAGCGATGGGATCTGCGGCGTGTTCCCAACATACGGATGGGTGCCGTGGCCTTCGACCATGTTGATTTCTTCGGCGACGGTCATCTTTTTCATCAGCATGGCCACCCGCTTTGCAATCGGAAGGTGCGGGTTGAGCCACGAACAATCGGCTGGCGTGCCGACCGGGCCGGCAGGCTTAGCGGGTGCCGCGTTTGCCGTGCCACAGATGGCCACGCAGAAAACCGCGACGGCCGCTAACAGCAGAGACCTCGCTCCGCGAAATCGTCGTGCGATTTGAGGCAGATCTTTTGCCGTCCTGCCAACACAATCGCGAGCAACCGTGCCACCGTGCCGTCCGTAATCGGAACGCATTCCCAAGGCTTGAAGCCGGTTCATTGTTTATCCTCCCGTTTGTTGAATATTTCGAGTTCTAGATCGATCTGGAAAACTTGCAGTCAGCAGGCAAGAATTCGCACCTTGGTCTTGCTCACCGTGAAAAGGAAAAGCCCTTCTCTCGCAAGGCCCTCGGGGCTTCATCCAGTGCTTGCCGGACCATCACTGTTTCTTGCAACGGCAAACCTCACCACGCTTACAAAAAAAGCAGATACACCATAATGGCGCATCTGCTGAAATGTTCGCAAGGACAAGCGAAAATCTTTGCGTCGGCTAATGTGCATTCTTCTCTTTGCTGAGAATCCGCACAGACGAGCCCATCGCCCCCAAAAGGATGAATCCGACCCTTCGGAAGCCCGGCTCCAGCAACTCAGAAGTAATACTTCAACGCAAACTGCACAAACCGCGCGTTCGGAGTAAATGAGCCAAGCGAACGCGTACTTGTAATCTGCCCACCGCTGGAGCTGTCCGTACCACTCGGATTGCTGAAAGCCGGCGTGTTGAAGAGGTTGAAGATATCTGCCCGGAACTGCAGATAATGTGAATGATACGTCGTGAAGTTCTTGAACACGCTCATATTGATCCGCTCATAGCCTGGACCGTAGATCTGGTTGCGGGCCGACCCCAGGTACTTCAGAACCGGCGCAATTCCCCGAATCGGAGTACCCACCGGGTTTTGTGCGGTCTGCGTATTCGGAATATCCCCACCCGGCAGGGGGTTGGCGAAGGCGCATGGGTTAAACCAATGATCGATGTTCTTCGTCGACGACACGCACACGGTTCCTGCGTTAGACACATCAGCAGTTCCTCCGCTGGCATACGGGTTACCAATCAGAATCGCCCTGCCCGTCGTTGCACCGTTTGCACCAGCGTTATCCGGCGACACCGTGAACGGATTACCAGTCATCGCATAGAACACCAGGTCAGACGACCATCCGCCCAAGGCCTCGTTCAACAATCCGCCCCTGTTCAGCAACGCCTTGCCCTTGCCGAACGTCAGTACGTAATCGCCTGAGAGGGTAAACCGCTGGCGCACATCCCAGTCAGAGCAAGAGCACCAGGTTGACGCTGCCGATCGAGAAGTCCATGGGGTCGAAGTCATAGCCGAGCCAGTCTTTCAGTTACTGGTGCCGTTCGTGGTTGGGGTCAGCCATGGCCTCGACGAGGTGTTCTTAGCAAGTGAAAATGTCCGGTTTTTGTAGCAAATGAAGTGTCCGGTTTTGATTTAGTCTCCCGCAGCCGC
>JBMFWD010000110.1:0-5133 GCA_049965615.1 Acidobacteriaceae bacterium | reverse complement strand
CATGGCTCGCACGATCTGCCCAATGCAGACGCACGGACCTCTGCGCCTTGACAGAGCCTTTCCGTTTATCGACGAAATGACCCTTGAGTAAGGGATTTGGCTTTAGTGGGTGGTTTGCTGGGTGGACCAGGCGTTCATGCCGCCTTCGAGGGTGCAGACGTTGGCGAAGCCTGCTTTTGCAAGGAGGCTGGCGGCTGCGCTGGCGCGGTATCCGCCCTGGCATACGGTGATGATGGGCTGGTCTTTGGGGAGGGTTTCGAGCTGGTGGGGCAGATCGCCGAGCATGATGTGGCGTGCGTTGGGGAGGTGGCCTGCGTTCCACTCGGAGGGGTTGCGGACGTCGAGGAGGATGGGCTGGGTGAGGTCGAGGCGGGCCTGGAGTTGGACGGAGTTGAGCAGGGTGATGGTGGCGGTGGGGAGATTGCTGCTGATCCAGGCGAGCATGCCTCCGGTGAGGTAGCCGGCGATGTTGTCGAGGCCGACGCGGGTGAGGGCTCGGCGGGAGGGTTCGTCGTCTCCGGAGTTGTTGACGAGGACGATGGGGAGTTTGGCATCGAGGAGCCATCCGGCCCATAGGCTGAGGCTGGGGCCTGCGCCGAGGCTGATGGCTCCGGGGATGTGGGCGGCGGCGAAGTCTTCCGGGTTGCGAAGGTCGAGGAGGATGGCGCTTTGATTCTGGGCGAGGTCGCGGACCTGTGCGGGCGTGAGCGGGATGTTGCCGGGGAGGGTGGCGACGGAGGTTGCTCCGGCGGAGTTGAGCTGCTTCATGCGCGGGTAGTAGGCGGGCATGGCGGGGACGGAGTCGAGGATGTGGCGGACGAAGTCTTCTTCGTTGAGGCGATAGAGGGCGGTGGTGGCGCGCTCCTGACCGAGGGTGGAGTGGGCCTGCGCGCCGATGGAGGCTCCGCAGAAGGAGCCTGCGCCGTGGCCGGGGTAGATGCGGAGGTGGTCGGGCAGGTGGGCGATGCGCTGATGGAGGCTCTTGTAAAGCTGATGGGCGAGGCCGACCTTGGCGTCTTCGCCGAGGAGGTCAGGACGGCCGAGGGAGCCGGGGAAGATAAAGTCGCCACTGAAGATGGCAATGGGGGCGGTCGTGCTGTGGTCGTTGTCGTAGAGGAGGAAAGACAGGTGTTCGGGGGTGTGACCGGGGGTGTGGAGGGCTTCGATGGTGAGGCGACCGACGGCGATGCGGTCTCCGTTATGGAGCGGGCGGTGGGGCATGGCGTACTCGTAGAGTTCGCCTGCGTCATAGGCGCTGAAGGCCAGCTCGGCGTTGGTGACGGCGGCGAGAGCGGGTGCGCCGGAGGCGAAGTCGGCGTGGATGTGGGTTTCGAGGATGTGGGTGAGGGTGAGGGAGTGTGCGGCGAGGTATTCGGTGTAGCGGTCGTAATCTCGGATGGGATCAATGATGACGGCGCGGCCTTCAGAGGCGATGACGTAGGAGTATTGGGCGAGTCCGGGGATTTCGATTTGGTGGAGGGTGAAGGGCATCGATTTATGGTTCCTTTGGTGGCCGGGCGCTTGGGCGGGTTCAGTCAAGGATGACATTACAGGTTAACGCGAGTGGTGAAGACTAACTGAATCGGCTGCGGGGAAAGTTTCCAGATCGTTTGAAGATCTGGCGGGCGAAAACCTATACCCACCATGCGGTGCCGGGTGGTTGGCGGAGGAGGATTTCGTTGAGGAAGAGGGCAGCTTTGGTGAGTCCTTCTTCGGCGGAGAGCAGGCTGTCTTCGTGCTCAATGGAGATGGGGCCGTTGTAGTTGCAGAGGCGGAGGGTGGAGAGGAATTCCTTCCACCAGGCGGCGTCATGGCCGTAGCCGACGGTGCGGAAGAGCCATCCGCGGGTGCGCTCGGCGGTGTAGGGCTGGGTGTCGAGGACGCCGGTGCGGGGCAGGTTGGCGGGGTAAAGCTGGGTGTCCTTGGCGTGGACGTGGTGGATGGCGTCGCCGAGGACGCGGATGGCGGCGATGGGGTCAATGTTCTGCCAGAAGAGATGGCTGGGGTCGAGGTTGGCTCCGACGGTGGGGCCGGTGATGTCGCGAAGGCGGAGCATGGTTTCCGGCGAGTAGACGACGAAGCCGGGGTGCATCTCGATGGCGATGCGGACGCCGTGGTCGGCGGCGAACTGGGCGTGCTCGCGCCAGTATGGGGCGACGGCGTGGTCCCATTGCCAGGCGAGGATGTCCTGATAGTCGGGCGGCCAGGCGCAGGTGACCCAGTTGGGATGGGTGGCGTTGGGCGAGTCGCCGGGGCAGCCGGAGAAGTCGACGACGGTGGGGACTTTGAGTTTTTCTGCGAGGAGGATGGTTTTGCGGGCGACTTCACGGGCGGCGGCGGCGCGGGCGGGATTGGGATGGAGCGCGTTGCCGTGGCAACTGAGGGCGCAGATGGAGGCTTCGGCCTGGGCGATCGTCAGCTGGAATTCGGCGAGTGCGTTGGGGTCGTCGAGGAGGGTGAGTGGGCAGTGTGCGTCGCCGGGGTAGTTGCCTGTGCCGAGCTCGACGGTGGTGATGTTGAGGGCGAGGAGTTTGGCGAGGGTTTGCTCGATGGTGAGGCCGGAAAGCAGCGGGGTGAAGACGGCGAGTTGCATGCCGCCATTGTGAATGCGCAGGTGGGGTGGTGGGAAGGGGGTTGCGGTTTCTAAATTATCTGACCCCACTCATGCGCTAGAGAGCGCGCATGAATGCCCCCGCCGGATTCAAGGTGCAAGTGCAATTGGTTTTGTGGTGAGGGTCCAGCGCTTTTGCGCTGGAGAGTGGGGAGTCTCGGGAGAAACTTTTGCGTGCAATTTCAGTCGAGAAATTATCGGGATTCTTCGCTTCGCTCTGAATGACACTTCCGGCTTTCGGGCTCTGGCGGAACTTTCTGCTGGGGTCTGGCGGTTGGAAGTGCATATTTCCTGGAAATCGAACTTGTTCCACTTGGACCTGGCATGCGCACACCCGTGCATTCGACTTGGGATCATGTGTGCGGGGCGAAGCGGGTGCGCCACCAGGTGGGTGAGAGGATGCGGACTCGGTAGCCTTCTTCAGCGGAGGTCCAGAGGTAGAGGGTGAGGATGTAGAGGAGTGGAGTGAGCTGGAAGAGGAAGCGCGCGTTGACGACGACGGCGTAGTAGGTGAGCGGGAAGAAGAGGAAGGCGAGAGCGATGAGGACAACTCCGGGAGCGCGGTTACGGAGCGCGAGGAGCAGGCCGAGCAGTCCGGAGAGGCTGAGGAAGGCGAGGTTCAGGCGGGGAATGTAGAGCAGAAAATTGGATTGAGTGGATTGCGGGTGGCCAAACCAGAAGTAGAAGACGCGGCGGAGGGTGTCGGCGAAAAAGTGGGCGGGATGGCGACGGATGAAGGCAATGGCGGCGCGTCCGCGCATGTGGCAGTAGGCGACTTCTCCCATGGAGCGATAGAGCGCGTATTGCCGGGGTGAATCGTCGGGGTGGTCCCAGATCATGAGTCGACCGTTGGATCCGGGGCCGTTGCCGAGGTAGAGTTCGCAGCCGAAGTCGGAACGGAGGGGGATGAAGGTGTGGAAGACACGAGCGTTGCGGATCATCCAGGGAGCCATGCAGGCAATGACGAGCAGGCAGGCGAGAGAGGCGCGAAGGAGGGTGGAACGGAACTGCGTTGTGCGCCATTTAGCCGCAAGTAGCCAGAGGATGCTGGGAGGCAGGACGAGCAGGAGTGTGGGATCGCTGATGGCGAGGGCGCCCCAGAGCAGACCGAGAAGTATCCATGGGCGGAGGGTGAGGTTTTGCACCGCGCGGATGCGAAGGGTGAGGGCGATGGCGCAGGTGAAGAGGAGCGCGGTGAGGAAAGTGTCTCGCGGATGGGCGACGTAGTCCATGGCGAAGGGCCAGACGGCCCATGTCCAGATGGATGCGACGGCGACCTTGCGGCTGAAGCAGCGCGCGGCGATGGAGCGCATGGGAAAGATGACAAGCGCGCCGAAGAGAGCGTTGAGGAGCAGCATGACGAGCGCGGAAACGTCTGAGTAAATGCCGAAGAGGCGGAAGACGCCGGCCATGAGGTACGGGTAGAGAGGCGTGACCCAGGCGGTGGGGCCGGTTTGTCCATAGAAGGGGTTACCGAAACCGTGGCCGGAGGCGATGGAACTGGCAACACGGCCCATCTCCCAGCCGAACTGGAAGTGGTTGTGGGGCCGGCTGGCGTAGCGGTAGAGGTGAAAGTTGAAAATGAGCGCGAAGCGCAGGACGAGGGCGATGGCGAAGACGAACCATGCGCTGTGATACCAGGGGGTGGCGAAGCTTCGCTTTGGTGTAGCTGGGGCAGGCGGCATCGGGTCCATTGTAAAAGGGCGGCGAGCCGGGGGATACGGTTTGTTACGGGTTTGGGCCTGGGTGGAGTTGGCGCGATAGACTGACGGTGCATGAAGAAATGGGTTTGTGTTTTTTGCGCGTCGACTGAGGGCGGTTCCTGGGAGTACATGGATCAGGCGCGGGTGATGGGTCGCGGAATTGCGGGTCGCGGGCTGGGACTGGTTTACGGCGGCGCGACGGTGGGCACGATGGGCGCGGTGGCGGATGCGACGCTGCAGGCGGGCGGCGAGGTGGTGGGCGTGATTCCCGAGGTGCTGATGGAGCGCGAGCTGGGACACGCGCGATTGACGGAGCTGCACGTTGTGCGGACGATGCACGAAAGGAAGGCTTTGATGGCGGAGCGGGCGGATGCTTTTGTGGCGCTGCCGGGCGGGTTTGGGACGCTGGATGAGTTTATCGAGATATTGACATGGGCACAGTTACGTATTCATACGAAACCGTGCGTGCTGGTGAATGTGCTGGGGTACTACGACGGGTTGCTGGAGTTTTTGCAGACTGGTGTGGAGCGGGGTTTTTTGAAGCGGGAGAATTTTGAGCTGATTCGGGTGGCACGGGATGCGGATGAGGCTTTGGATCTGGTGGAACGGGCGTGGGCTGAGGATGGCAGGGGTGTGGAGGATTTGCGGATGGGGCGTTTGGTGGAGTAGGACTGGCCTATTGACTCTCCGGTTCCTCGGAGAATGTTTCTCGCAAATGTACTGATCCGCTTCGTGTAATCATCCAGCAGTTCTAAATGGGCGGAGCTTTGCCGGTAGCGACTGCGATCATGAAGCCATGCCAGGATGGGAAGAGGACGT
>JBMFWD010000109.1:0-5197 GCA_049965615.1 Acidobacteriaceae bacterium | reverse complement strand
GTGGGTGAAACCCCGATAGTTGGTGGGTGAAACCCCGATAGTTGGTGGGTGAAACCCCGATAGTTGGTGGGTGAAACCCCGATAGTTGGTGGGTGAAACTATGGGCGCTTGGGGTTCTTTGGGATGCGCTTCCCCAGCCTATCGGCTAGCATCTTGCCGTTCCGGGCATAAACATAGACCTTGCCATTTTCATCAAAGTGATACCGGTAATCTGGTAGAGTGTCTGCTGCAATGATCTCTCGTAAAGCTCTCATGAATTCTTTTTGAGAGGCCCGGCTGCCACTTTTTTTATGCAGCGACTCTAAGGCGATTATCCATATCCCTTGTCGGCCAACATGCTTGCGTGCTATTTCATAGAGACGTCGCTCTAATGGCTTGCGCAGCCGAAAATAGTCGGGATGGATAGTTAGCACTTCATGAGCGGTTATCCCATTCCATAGCCATTTGGAAAGCGTTATTTCAACAGCAACCATGCGGTTATTGGTGGGAGACTTTTCGATGGTCTCCCAGCTATCGATGATGCCAAACCCTTTTGTGATGCGCTGGCCACCGGTGCGCACATCGGTCGTGATGCTCGTGCCACGCAATCTGTTTAGCGCATCTCGTAGTCGATCATAATCGTCTCCGTAGGTGTTGCGATTGGTTGCTTTAAGAAAATCATAAGCTGTGAATCGGACAGTCCTAGAAGCACCAGTCCCATGATTGATGGCTTCGGTAATCTGACTCATGCAGTAGATAAGAATATCTTTGTCATGCTGCGTAGCTCGACCATATGTCGCATTGCAAGTGACTTCTACTTTTTTTGCTCCGTCTTCGCTTTGCCAATACCAAGGTGATGTATCTTTTTTTGTAGCGAGACTAAATAGCGGTGTTTCCATTGATGCTACATCGCCTTTGAATGCATAATCTATGAGATCAAGGACGAAAAAGTCTGGCTGGTTGCGGCGCTCTGGAAAAAGATGTTTTGGGGCAATGAATACATCTTCATGAACAACGCCTGCGCTGTTATTATCTAAGCCGTCAGAGTCTTGCGGTATCACACGTTCCATAAAACGATCCTGATAAGCATCCCTTGCTTTTTCAAGAGCCTCGCGGAGCTTGGGGTCACTCACTTGCTCCAGTTCGGTGATAAAATCCATTTGACTCATAATACCTCCCTCGCAACCGATCAAACGGCGGTTCGCGTTGCGCTGTTTGCTCGCCGCCGTTCCGGGCTCGCACGGCCTAGCCTGGCCGAGGCGGGCCAGCGATGCGGCCAGAACATCGTCCAGCGGCACGGAGCTGTCGATATTTCTTCTTGGTTCCATCCATAGACGTCTCAAATGCGCGAACGCGTAAATGAGTTCGCACTCAATTACTCATACTTCTGGAAGCTGGGCGACATACTCCGTCAACAGCTCCTTGATGGTCTTACCATGCCGGGTCGCGTAAATTTTCAGCTTCGTATGCTGGTCGGCTGGAAGCTCGAAATTCACACGCTTCATGGTGGTGTCGTCGGCCAGACTGGCGAGGGTTGCGGCCCGGCTCTTGGTGGCGCTCGGCCGCCCGGCGGTCAGGGTTCCTTGTTTGCTCATTGGTGTAAACCCTCAAGTGCTCAAATGAGTTTTTGTTTCAGCTCGGCCGCAAGCGCGCGCACTTCCGCCGCCGCGTCCCCTGCCGGTTCCGCGTCCATAACCGTCGTTCCCGCCGCAGCGGTGCCGGGATAGCTCACGCGCTGCGTGATACGCGACTCCAAGATGGGTAGGCCATAGCCCGCCAGTGCCTCGGCGACCTCCAGGCTAATGCGGGTCCCTTTGATCGCCCGAGACACAACAAAAGCCGCCTGCAGCTTGCCATCCGTGACCTCGATGCGCTGCTTCACCAACTCCACCAGGTCAGCGGTCGCCCAAATGTCGTAGGGGCTTGGCTGAACCGGGATCAGAACGAATGAGGCAGCCTTGATCGCGGACACAGCCAGATCGGCCGCCTGGGGCGCCCCGTCAATAACCACGAAATCCTTGCGAGCGATGTTCTTGATGTCCCGTTCGATGGTCGGCCGGTCGATACCAACAACTGTTAGGGGTTGATCCTCACGCACAGCAGCCCAATCGCGGGCGCTGCCCTGCGGGTCGGAATCGACCAACAAAACGTCTGCGCCGTCGATCTGCAAGGCGCGGGCAAGGTGGGTGGCGATGGTCGTCTTTCCGGACCCGCCTTTCTGGTTCAATACAGCGATGACAAACATACGCACTCCTTTGTGCGAATGATGTGACACTCAACGCATCATACCGCAATGAACTAATGAGTAAAGATGTTTTCGCACATTGCCTCACCGGTCAACATCCGTGCCAAGGCACATGGCGTTTAAGCGCACCTGACGTCATCTTGCCAATCGGGCATAACGATTCAGCCCATCTCACCGCCATTCAGCGGCTGTCTGTCCGTACCCACCGCCACAGTTTCTCGAAGCGTACCGGGTTCCTGGCCGTGTAGCGCACGGTATGCTGGATGTTGCGGCGCCCCGGTTAATCCTGGATAAGCCGGTTATCGCCCCTCGGCTTTAGCCGTGGTGGGATTCAGTCATCTGGTTCTGCAGTTTCCATGTGCGCAGATAGCATGCGGACCCGGCCCGTTGCCTCGCTCCCAAGGCCCGGGGCCGCATCCCGCGCCGCCAGCATCTCTCCCAGCACCCCTTCGCTCACCGCCCGCTTGGCGTCCAGCAAAGCGGCGATGTCGCTGTCGATGGTGCCGGCGATCAGCGGCAGATAGATCTCCACGCGCCGGTTCTGGCCGATCCGGTAGGCGCGGTCTTCGGCCTGGTCCTGCGCAGCCGGCGTCCAGGGCCGGGAAACGAAAAAGACGTAACTCGCCGCCGTGAGGTTGAGCCCAACTCCTGCCGTGTCGATGGTCGCCACCATCCAGCGTACGGCATCCTCCTGCTGAAAACGTTGGATCGCCCGGTCCCGGGCCTTGCCCGTGAGCGCGCCCGTCAGGGTCACCGTCGCATCGCCCAATTGTTCCGCGAACCAGCGAACCGTTTCCCGATACTGGCAGAAGACCAGCGCCTTGGCCGATTCCTGCAGGCTCTCCAGCAGATCCAGCACCGCCTCCCGCTTGCCCTGTTCGAGGAGGATCCGCATCCGGCCGATCTTCTCGATGGCCCGCAGATGGTCGTTGTCGCGGATATCCCGGTAAGCGGCCAGCCAGCCTGGGTCGGGATCGACGGGGATGGTCTGGTGATACTTGCCCGGCAGGGAGAGCACCTCGCTCTTGTGGCGTCGCAGCATCCACTCCTGCAGGCGGGTACCCAGCAAGGCCCGCTGCTCCGCCTCGCCGGCATACAAGGTGCGGAAGGCCGGCAGGGACAGCGCGCCCATGGGATGTCCGCCTAGCCGCAGTAGGGTCCAGAGTTCCTCCTCACGGTTCAGCATGGGGGTGGCCGTGAGCAGCCAGCGCCGAGGGATCCGCTGGGCCAGGCGGAACGCCTCCTGGGTACGGCGGGCGCCGGGCTCCTTGAGGTAGTGCGCCTCATCGAAGATCGCGAGAAGATAGTCCCCCTCCAGCACCCGCAGCAGCTCATAGTTGACGATCACGAAGCGCGGCGCTTCCGGAGGGAGAGGGACTTGTGCGGGATCGCTTGCCTGGACAGTCAGACGATCCACGGCCCGGGCTTCGGACAGGGATTCCACGCGGGCGATGGCGGTGCCAGGGATGCCCACCGCCTGGAGCTCCGCCTCCCAGTTGCGCTTGAGGCTCGCTGGGCAAACGATCAGGACGCGGCGGGGAAGCGGGTGACCGTCGCTGTCCCCTTCCGCCTCCAGCAGGGCCAGCGCCCCCACGATGGCCTGGCGGGTCTTGCCGAGGCCCATGTCGTCGGCGAGCAGGGCCGTGGAGCGGGCGAGCAGGAAGTGCAGGCCTTCGCTCTGATAGGGATACAGTGCGTAGGCATCGGCCATGGCGCGCACCTGGTCCGGGTCTACGGAAAACAGGGACAGCGCGGTAATCAGGGGCACTAGGACCGCCGGGCCTTCCGGCGCGTAACCAGCGAACGCCGCGGCATTTCCGCGCTCGTCCTCCACTTCCCCCTCTTCCACGTGCAGCATGCCCGCCGGCTGCAAGGCGCCGCCTTCCAGGAGTTCCCAGAGATCGGCATGGATCGTCACCATGTCCGGAGGGATCGCGCCGGCCGTCTGCAGAAAGCCCTGGAGGCGATCCAGCGGCAGGTCCACCACCCACCAGGGCTTGTGCCAGCTTCCACGCAACTTGCGCAGCAGAACCACCAGGACGGGGTCGTAGGCGAAGCGCAGGGCCTGACGCCCATCTACCAGGGGCTGGATCTGCAGATCCAGTTGGGGAGCGACAAAAGGACGCGGATGCTGGACGGCTTTGGCCAGGAATGCTTCTGCCCGCGCGGCGGGGTAGCGATGGGGATCGAGCTCATCGAGAGCGGCGATCACCTCGGGTGCGGCGCCTTTCGGGACCACCCAGGCGCGGGATGGTTTGCGCCAGACGCCGCGATGTTCCTGAAAGATCGCCCGCAGGGCCGCGAGCCGGTCCGGATCGTACTGCATGACGAAGCCCACGCGCTGGCCATCGTGCAGAAGAAACTGCAGAAACGGGGTGATGGGGGTTTCCAGGGGATCATGCGTATCCATGACGGAAAGATACCCCAAAATAGAGACTCCCACGTCATAGCCGGACAGTCCTGATGACGTACTCTTATGCGGCGCGTTACGATAGCCACATGGACCAACGAGACCATCGCTTCGAATTTGCAGAAGGGGATCGCGCGGAGCGACTGCCCGGCCTCGTCGCATGGGTAGAGGAGGTCTTTGAGACGGAGGTCCTTTTTCTTTCCGACGAGTCGGCCGTCAGCGATTTCGTCACCCCATGGGAAGTCGCGGAGGACCCGAGCCGTTGGGAAGCCATCCAGCAACGCTTTGCCGCACAAGGCATCTCCATCGGCCACCAAGATCTGCTGGTGGATGTGTATGCGCGGGTGATCCATGCGCGCAACCAGCAGTAGCATCGGGTAGGATCGCTGGTGGCCATGGAAGCCATGCAATGCGGCGGGGCGGTAGAATAGCTCAGAGGGGCTTTTGAGGCGCGAAATGGACATGGACACCCAAGGAACGCCGCCGGTTACCCCCAAAATCTGAAGACCATCCTGCGGGGATGCCCAAAACCCGGGCATCCGGATAAGATCGCTCCATGACCG
>JBMFWD010000108.1:0-5534 GCA_049965615.1 Acidobacteriaceae bacterium | reverse complement strand
AAAAAACTTCCTCATAAGGAAAAAGTGTCAGAGATGTCCCCGGTCTAAAACGTCAGACTTGTCCCCGGCCGTTCAACGGCTAGTCTATGTCTTTTTATCAATAAGTTACGCGCAAAAACAGGAGAGATTGCTGCAAGGATTTTGTGGCCCGTATGCGCGCATTCGGCCCTGCCGCTCGCTCACTTCTGCCCCGGCGGAGGCCAATCGGGGACGACATAGTAGTGACTGACCTTCTTCACCACCACCGGCTGAGCCCAGCCTTTCTTGTAAGGCTCGGTCGGGCATATGGTCATGTCCGCAAACAGCGCCGGCTGCTTGCGAGGGCTGGTGCAGTCCATGTAGTCACACAGCAAGTCGGCGGATGCCTTGTCTGCTGGATAAAAGATGTGGTGAGTGCCCACGTGCCAGATGGCAAAAAAGCCGTCGCCCCGGTACAGGATGGCCCGCCCCCGAATCGGAAAGCACTTCTGCGGCTGGTCAGGCTTTGCCAGGTTCGAATGCCCGGAAGATTCCACTGCTCGTGCTCCCGTTGCGAGCGAGAGCGCCAGCAAAAGCAGGGGAGCCAGGGCGCCTCGCATCGGGCGACCTATACACCCTCGAAGATGTGGCCCATCTTTTCCTGCTTCACCTTGAGATAGCGCTCAAAGGTCTCCTGCGTGGGCACCTCGGCGGAGATGCGCTCCGCCACCCGGATGCCCGCCACTTCCAGGGCCTGCACCTTCTCCGGGTTGTTGGTGATCAGCCGGACGGCCGGGACGTTCATCAGCTTGAGCATGGCCGCCGGCATCTCGAACTCGCGGCAGTCGGGCTTGAAGCCCAGCTCAACATTGGCCTCGACGGTGTCCAGCCCCTGGTCCTGGAGTTCGTAGGCCTTCAATTTGGCCATCAGGCCAATGCCGCGGCCCTCCTGCTGCTCGTAGAGCAGGATGCCCGCGCCGGCCTCGGCAATCCGGGCCAGGGCGAGCTCCAGTTGCAGCCGGCAGTCGCAGCGCAGCGAGTGGAACACGTCGCCGGTAAGGCACTGCGAGTGGATGCGCACGATGGGCACCTCGGAGTGAATATCGCCCATCACCAGGGCGACGGCGTCTTCGGTCTTCTTTGCTGGAGAAGGTGCGCCCTCGCGGCAAGGCTCAGGGTTTTCGACAACAGCTTCAAAACCGAGGATGCGGAACTGTCCCCAACGGGTGGGCAGGTCGGCCTCGGCTACCTTACGAACGCTGGCATAGGGCATAGCTTGATTATAGGCAGGGGAGTGGCGCAATTGCGGTGCAGCGAGCACCGGCGTTGTGACAGGGGTAAAGTAAAAGCGTGGTCGAGACCAAACTCATCTGGATAACGCTGCTGGTCAAACTGGGCGTAGCGGCGGCTGTCTCCAGTGCGCTGGCGCGCTCCAGCGCCTTCCGGCGGCTGCTCTTTGCCGAGCGCCGCACCACCGCGCAAACCCTGGGCCTGCTGGCCATGATCTGCGTGCCCCTCAGCCTCGGCGTCTGGGTCCGCATCGTAGTCCACAACTTTTACGCCGCCGATATTTCCTTTGAGACTGCAATCCTGCTGGGCGTGCTTCTGGGACCCACCGCCGCCGCCGAGGGGGCCTGCCTGCTGGCCCTGCCCGCGGTGCTGCACGGCGAGTATCTGGCCCTGCCGTTTGACGTGGGCGTAGCCGTCATCAGCGGCATCTTCAGTTGGTTCGCAGAGCGCGAAGAAATCTGGTCCTTCTCCCCATTCATCGACCTCAGCATCTACCAGTGGATTCGTCGCAACCTGCGCAAGCCGCGCTTTGACCGCCAGATCCTGCTGATGATACTCATTGTCAGCCTGGAGATCGTCTGCTGGTGGCTCGCACGCACCTATCCGCACCGGCTCTTCGCCTTGCCGGAGCCGAGCTGGGCCATCGCCATTGCCGTCTGGGCCTGCTCGACCATGGTGGTGGGCATCCCGCTCAAAATCTGGAACGCCGTCCGCATCGAGCAGACATTGAAAGAGCAGACCCGCCTGCTGCTGGAAGCCCGCCTCGACGCCCTGCAGCGTCAGATTAACCCGCACTTCCTTTTCAATACGCTCAATTCCATCGCCTCTCTGGTCCGGCGCGATCCGGAGCGCGCCCGTGAGCTGATCGTGAAGCTGGCCAACATTCTGCGGGCGCTGCTCAAGGATCATGACTCCTACGTACCCTTCCGCGAGGAGCTCAACTTCACCGAGGACTACCTGGGCATCGAGGTGGTTCGCTTCGGCACGGAGAAGCTCAAGGTGGTCAAAGAGATCGATCCGCAAACGCTGGGGCTGCCCGTGCCCAGCATGCTGATGCAGCCGCTGGTGGAAAACAGCATCAAGCACGGGCTGGAGCCGCGCATCCACGGCGGCACCATCACCCTGCGCAGCAAGCTGCAGGATGGCCGCTTCATCATTGAAGTGGAAGACGATGGCGTTGGGATGGCCGCCAGCAGCCAGCGGTTACCAGCCATGCGCACCGGCAACGGCATTGGCATGCGCAATGTACGAGAGCGGCTGGAGGTGCTGTTTGGCGGAAATGCGCGCTTCAACGTGGTCAGCCGGCCCGGACGCGGAACCCGCGTTACCCTGGAAATGCCGGTCGACGTGGAATCGCCTCAGCCGGCCCGATTGGACGAGTTGCCCGTGCGGCCAATTACGTCCGCGTAGAACTTTACGTAGAGCGGAATGATTTTCTGGGTGCAGAACTTGGCCCGCGCGGTAGACCGCGCGGCAGTCGCCATGGCGTCAAGCTTTGCCGGGCTTTCCAGCAGCTCGAGCGCGGCGGCGGCCATCGCTTCCACGTCGCCCACGGCGCATAGCCGCCCGTTGTAGCCGTCGTCAATCAGTTCGGGAATACCGCCGACGTTGGTTGATATCGCCGGAACGCGGCAGGCCATGGCTTCCAGCGAGGCCAGTCCAAACGACTCCAGCTCGCTCGGCATCAGCATCAGGTCGGCCAGCGGCAGCAGCTCTGAGACGTTGTTCTGCTTGCCGAGGAAGTGCACGCGATCCTGCAGGTTGTGGCGCTTGGCCAGCCATTCGGCCACGGAGCGGTCCGGTCCGTCACCAATCAGCAGCAGATGGGCGGGAATCTTCCGGGCCACCTCGGCAAAGATCAGGACCGCGTCCGGGGCGCGCTTCACGGGCCGGAAGTTGGACAGGTGAACCAGGATGGGTTCGCCTTCTTTGGCGAAGCGCTTTCTGCCCGCGGCTCGATCCTCAGTGGAAAACGGCTCATAAACATCGCAGTTGACGAAGTTGGGAATGACCTCGATTTCCTTCTGTACCCGGAACTCGTTGAGCGTTCGCTCCTTCAGATAGGTGGAGATCGCGGTGACGCCGTCGCTTTCCTCAATCCCGAAGCGGGTAATGGGCAGGTAAGACTGGTCGGCTCCGACGAGAGTGATGTCCGTGCCGTGCAGGGTGGTGACTATCGGAATATGGATGCCCCGCTTGACCAGCATCTGCTGGGCAAGATGGGCCGAAATGGCATGAGGAATGGCGTAATGAACGTGCAACAGGTCGAGCTTGTAGTAGTCCGCCACATCGGACATGCGCGAGGCCAGCGCGAGCGAGTAAGGAGGGAACTCGAAGAGCGGGTAATTGGATACCGGCACTTCGTGATAGAAGATACCCTCTTCGCGGCCCGTGAGCCGAAAAGGCTGGGAGTAGGTGATGAAGTGCACCTCGTGCCCGCTGGCGGCCAGCTCAATGCCGAGTTCGGTTGCGACCACTCCACTGCCGCCGTAAGTGGGATAACAGGTAATGCCAATCTTCATGGGGTTCGCTCGTTCTCTTTTGGACGACGGGGAAGCCGTGGTCGATGCAAAAGAATCGATTCAGCAGCCGAAAGTTACCCGGATTGCGTCACAAGGAGGATAACGCGCCGAAATGGATTTTTTCGAAACCGTCCAGCTTTGGTATCACGGCCAGCAGGGCAGAGTGTTCGATGGCCCGGGACTCCTGAAGCCGGGTCCTGACTCGTGCGAGTGCGGGGTCGTTGTAGCCCGGGTGGCAGACGAGTTCCCAGGTTCCGGCGGGCATGGAGGCGGCGAGTTGCGTCAGGATTCGCGAATCGAGGGTGCCTGTGGCAAGAACGCCAATGGCGCCGTCGGTCGTAGCCAGGCCAGCCTGCGCGGCCAACCGGCGGAATGCAGCTCGCTGACTGCGAAGGATGCGAACCTCCAGCCGTCGCAGCGCCGGCGCTCCGGGTGTGGCGCGGAGGGCCCACTCCGGCTCAAAGGGGTTCCGAATCGCCCGGATGCCGCATTGCTGTGCAGCGCGCAGCAGCGGCCGCAGCACCGCCGGAAACATGTGGGTGTGCTTGTGGGTATCCACGTGGGTGACCGTGATGCCGGCTTGCTGGATCCTTTGGATCTGCGCGCATGCCTCGGTCTCCATGTCCTGCTCCCGAATGCGACCGAGAAGGAGATCCCGGACAAATATGCCGAGTGTAGGCCGAAATTGACCGTCACTCATCAGGAGAGAGGAAATCTGCGCGGGCGTTGCGGCGGGATGGCCATCTGCAAAGACGATATGGCAGCCAATTCCGAGGGGTGGATGCGCCTGAGCCTCCGTCACGGCGTGCTCGAACGCAGCCCCGGTCGCCATCAGGGTCGTCGAAGTGAGTGCTCCGTGAGCGGCGAGTTCGAGAATCGACCGATTCACGCCTTCCGTGAGTCCAAGGTCATCGGCATTGATGATCAGTCGACGAGTTTGAGATGTGCCTGGCAGTGGGTGCGCTCCTGACTATCTACGATTCAGGTCCTTGTCGGCGGTAGATTCCAGATCGATGAGCTACAGGTTCAGAGTATCGCGGAACCGTCTGCAGGAACGCCCCATTGGGCAGGTCGGGGGAGTACGGATGACTCTGGTTCTCCAGTGGCTGCTTTGCTGCTAGACTGAAGAGGCGCCGCGCGACAGCGAATGGACTTGGGCGGTTAGCTCAGTTGGTTAGAGCGCCTGCCTTACAAGCAGGATGTCGGGGGTTCGAGTCCCTCACTGCCCACCATGTCACCGCACTGTGGTGCTTCCTGTTATCATTTGGGTTTTCCCTGGAGCCGAAGTTGCTTGCGTGCCCAGTCCCTTGAGTTGGAACGGAAAGACCCGGTTGCATAAGCTCTCCGGCCCTCCGGAAGGGAACCAACTCAGGCTTGAAGCCGCAGGGTAGAAGCCGGGAGTTGAATCGATCCGGCAACGCAGCGACGGAATCCAAATTCCGGGCACACAATCTGTAACTATCAAATTGAGTGAATTGCTTTCCTGGTGATTGACCTGCCGGAATGGGCAGTCTAAACTCGGAGCAATCAGCACTACTTGTGTTTTGGCCGAGACGATTAGATGCCATTCAAGGTGAGGTTTTTCTGCGTGTTGCGCACTCATTCAATTGTTCCGTCCAATCCCGAATCTGCTCTCTTTTGCACGACGCATTCACTGAAGCCTCCTTTCCTGTCGATTTTGTTGTCAGGGGATGGAATTTAGACCGAGAATATGCCCGGCTGTATCCGCATTGAATCCGACCGTGCCCCTGTTTCTACTGAAAT
>JBMFWD010000107.1:0-5768 GCA_049965615.1 Acidobacteriaceae bacterium | reverse complement strand
ATGGCTCCATCCTCGCCGCCCGCTATGCGGACAGTTCATTTGCTATCTCAACCGGACATATCGTGTGCTAACGACAGGGTGCTCGTTGAGCGGAAGCAAGAAGTTGCTGCCATCTTTCGAGAGTCCTGCTTTGACAAGCGATGTTGTCGACTCGTCGACTCGCAGATTCTGAAACGTATGGACCTGATAATCCGGCATAAGGTGTAGTTTTTGCCCCATCCACAGGTCTCCGACACGCAAAAAGGGTAGGCAGCCCACCGATATATACCGGAAGAAAGAAGATCTTCCATGGTTGGTTGAATTTGGATCTATGAGTAGTTCTGGTTTGTCCAAAACGCCGGGATCGGTAACCGGAGAAAGATGCACTCTCACGGAAGGTTGCTGGCGCCGAATCGAGCGAGATGGATAGGAGACTTGGCCGAATCAGTTTATCCGCAAAGGAGTTTGGGAATTTGGAAGGGCCAGAATCCTATATAACTTCATGAATTCATTACTTATGCACCCTTGGCCTCGCGAATTCTCCTGTTGAATCGTCGCATGCACTATTAAATTGTCTCGTTAACTTCTAAACGTTGACAACCGACGCAGAGTCGGCCTGTTCGTGCGCATGATACGATGACCGCACCAGCGGGCCGCTCTCCACATGCCGGAAGCCCATCTTCAGAGCTTCTTCCTTCATGTACGCAAACTCTTCCGGCGTGTAATACCGCGCCATCGGCAAATGATCCTTCGACGGCCGCAGATACTGGCCAATCGTCAGCACATCCGTGCCCACCGCCGCCAGGTCGCGATACACCTCAAGCAGCTCATCCATCTCTTCGCCCAGCCCCACCATCACCCCAGACTTCGTCGTCACTGTCGGATCCGTCTGCTTTGAAAACTCCAGCAGCCGCAGCGTCCGCTCGTAGCGCGCTCCCGACCGCACCGCCCGGTAAAGCCGCGGCACGGACTCCGTATTGTGATTCAGAATCTCCGGATGCGCATCCACGACAATCTGGATGGCCTCTTCATTGCCCTGAAAATCCGGAATCAGCACTTCCACCTTGCAGCCCGGCGCCTGCTTCCGAATCTCCTCAATCACCATCGCAAACGCCCGCGCGCCGCCCACAATATCGTCATCGCGATTCACACTGGTAATCACCGCAAACTTCAAATCCAGCATGGCAACGGCCTCGGCCACCCGCCGCGGCTCGTCAAAATCAATCGCCTCCGGCTTTCCCTTCGGCACAGCGCAAAATCCGCAACGCCGCGTGCACAGGTTCCCCAGCATCATGAAGGTCGCCGTGCGATGATTCCAGCACTCCCCAATATTCGGGCAATGCGCCGACTCGCAAACCGTGTGCAGATTCAGCCGCCGCGCCAGCGACTTCAAATCGTGATAATTCTCACCCACCGGCGCACGCGCCTTCAGCCACTCCGGCTTTGGCGCCGCGCGCTTGGGACTAAGGTCGATCTGCACAAACGGACTGGAAGCCATAACTCTCTATTGTAACCGCCACCGCGCCCCTAAATATGGCAGCTCGTCGCCCCGCGCTTCTCCAGATACTTCTGGTGATACTCCTCCGCCCGCCAGAAGGTCTGCGCCGCCACCACCTGCGTCACAATCGGCCGAGCAAACCGCTTCTCCGCCGTCAGCCGCTCTATCATCGCCCGTGCAGCCGCTTCCTGCTCCGGCGAGTGACAGAACACCACGCTCCGGTACTGGGTCCCCCAGTCCGGCCCCTGCCGGTTCAACTGCGTCGGATCATGCAGCTCAAAAAACAGCTCCAGCAGCTGCTCATAGCTCACCCGCGCAGGATCAAACTCCACCTGCACCACCTCGGCATGGCCGGTTGCATCCGTGCACACATCGCGATAGCTCGGATTTTCCATCGATCCGCCTTCATAACCCACAGCCGTCCCCAAAACGCCATCCACCTGCTGGAACCGCACCTGCACTCCCCAGAAACAACCTGCGCCAAACGTCGCCAGAGCCATAAAAACCCCCCATTTCAAGGATGCCACACACCTCAACAGAGATTCATCCCGCCCGTGATCTCACCAAAATGCACACCGCTACTTCCGAGGCACAGCCCGCACCGCACCCGTCGAAATCCCGCCATCCACCAGCAGCGTCTGCCCGGTCACATAACGGCTCGCCTCCGACGCCAGAAACACGACTGCACCATCCAGGTCACCCGGGCGCCCCGGCCGCTTCAGCGGAATCCGGTCCTCCAGATAAGCCACCCACTCCCGGTCCTCATACATCACCTGGTTCTGCGCTGTCTTGAACCATCCCGGAGCCAGGCAGTTCACCGTCACCCCGAACCGGCCCCAGTCATCTGCAAGGCTCATCGTCAGTTGCTTGATGCCTCCACGGCTCGCCCCATACGGCCCCAGGCCCGCATAGCCGGCCACGCTCGTCACGCTGCCTATATTGATAATCCGCCCATACCCACGCTGCATCATCCCCCGCGCCACGGCCTGCGCCACAAAAAAGCTCCCGCGCAAATTCGTGTCCAGCACCGTGTTCCAGTCCTCCCACGTCACCTCCAGCGCCGGCTTCCTTACGTTGCATCCCGCATTGTTCACCAGGATGTCGATCTTCCCAAACGCCTGCTCGGCCTCCGCGGCCATCTGCCGAATGCTCGTCTCGTCGCGCACATCCAGGTCCACGCAATGCGCACGCCGCCCCATCGCGGCAATCTCCCCCGCAAACTCCGCCAGCGTCTCCTTCTTGCGGCTCGTCAAAATCAAGCTCGCTCCGGCCCGCGCCAGCGCCCGCGCAAAATACTGCCCCAGCCCGCGGCTCGTGCCCGTCACCAGCGCAACCTGTCCGGTCAAATCGAAAATCCCGTCGCTCACTTTGCCGCCTCCACTCCCTGCGGAGCAAGAATCACCTTCATCAGCCCAGGCTCTCGCCCGTACAGCCGCGCAAACCACTCCGCGCCTTCTTCGAGCGGTGCAATGGCAGAAATCAGCGGTTTCACCCGTATCTTGCCCTCCTGCATCCAATCCATCGCCTTGGGATACTCCCCCGCCGAAGCCGCCGAGCCCTGCAGCCGCAGCTCCCGCGAAACCACCTTTTGCAGCGGTAATGTCACCGACGGGGTTACATTTCCAATAAGCGTCACCCTTCCGCCCTTCCGCGCGCAGTCAATCGCAACATTCACGGTTTCATTTTTTCCAACTGCCTCAAACACGGCATCCGCGCCGCGCCCTTCTGTCATTGCAAACACCTGCCCCACCAGATCCTCGCCCGTCGCCTGCAGTGCATCTTCAAATCCAAGCTCGCGAATCAGCTTCAGCCGGTTCTCATCCACATCTGCTACCACCACGCGCTCGTACCCATAGCCGCGCGCCGCCTGCGCCGTCAGCGCGCCAATCATTCCCGCGCCAATCACCACTGCCGTTTCACCCTTCGCAGGCGGAGTCAGCCGAACCGCGTGCATCGCCACCGATACCGCCTCCAGCATCGCTGCCTCCGCAAACGACAACCCCTCCGGCAGCCGGTACGCAATCCGCTCCGGAATCGCCACCATCTCCGCAAACGCGCCCATCCGGCGATAGTCCCCGCAGGAAACTCCCAGCACCTGCCGCTCCTCGCACAAATTCACCTGCCCGCGAAGACAATACACGCACCGCCCGCAGTACACCGTCGAATCAAACGTCACGCGGTCGCCCACCGCGTACCGCTCACACTCCGCGCCCAGCGCCACCACCGTGCCCGCCGCCTCATGCCCCATCACCAGCGGCGGAATCCGCCTCCCGCTCGATCCGTCATAACCATGCACGTCGCTGCCGCAAATGCCGCACGCCTCCACCCGCACCAGCAGCTCATCCGCCTGCGGCTCAGGCGCAGGCATCTCCGCCATCTCCAGTTGCTCGTACTCACGCAGTAAAAGAGCCTTCATGTGTTGTTTTCCAAATCAAATCAATGTACAGGAATGCGAATCCCGCATGCCCACCAGTCTACGCTGGCACGGCTCTGGCAATCGAGTTGCACCCAATTACCGCAGCGGCGGAACTTTGCCGATCATCTCTGCAATCGAAGTGCTTGTTACAACACGGGATTGCGTGATTCGCACATCAGATGTGTATTTTTTGCACGATTCTGGCGTGCAACTGGTAAAAGCGGATCAATCGAAGGGAGAGTCACCCTCCGGTTGTCATCTATGACGAAAACTTCACGTCATTGGCAAGTATGAGGAATGCTTCGAGTCGTATAGTTCTATTGGACTTAGTCGTATAAAAAGGCGATTTTTGCCTTCCCCCAAGGAGGTTTTCATGAAAAGTAGATTTATCCTGGGTACCGCGGCCGCGCTGGCAGTCGCCAGCCTTGCAGCTCTCACCATCACCGGTTGTGGTCAGGGAGGAGTCAGTGGATCCACCCCTGGCAGCGGAAACGGCGCCGCCATGGTCGTCACCGCGGGCGACGCTCCTCTCAGCAACATCCTTGCTGCCAAAGTCACTATCTCTTCCATGAGCCTCACGCCCTCTGGCGGAGGAAGCAACGTCACCATCCTCTCCCAGCCGCGCACCATCGAGCTCTCCAGTCTCGGCGCTATCCAGGAACCCATCGAAACGGAAAATGTAGCCGCAGGCACCTACACCTCGGTCAACGTCACCGTAAGTTCCGCCACCGTGACCTATGTGGACTCCACCGGCGCCGTCGTCAACGGCACCGCGACCATCAGCTCCCCCAATGACACGGTCTCGCTCAGCCCGAACCTCACCGTCACCCAGGGGCAGGACGTTCACCTCAGCCTCAACTTCAACCTCGCCAACTCCTTCGACCTCACCAACTCATCCGTCACCTTTACTCCATCCATCACCTCGGTCGCCGCTTCCATCGAGCAGGAAAACGAATCGGACAAGCAGGTGGAAGTCACCGGTTCGGTCGTCTCCGTTAGCTCCTCGTCCATCACGGTCAAGTCCGCCGACTCCGGCGTACAGTCGACCTTCGCCATCAATTCTTCCACCCAGTTCGCCGCTGGCATCACCGCCGCCGGCATCAACACGGGCTCCATCGTCACCGTGCGCGGAACCATCCAGTCGGACGGCTCTCTGCTCGCAACCATGATCTCAGCGGCCATGGACGGCGGCGCATTCGGCAGCGGAGACGCAGGCGGCATTGGCATCGTAACCGCCGTCACCACGGACGCGAACAACAACGTCACCTCTTTCACCTTCGTCCCGCGTCAGGAGTTCAGCGATATGTCTGGCACTTCCATGACCGTCTCGCTCTCCTCCTCCACCACCTACGGGCTCAGTGAAGGCGCCATCTCCAGCGGCATCACCGCTGGCTCCTTCACCAACGCGGAAATCTTCCCCGGCCAGTCCGTCGAGGTCATCGGCACTGCCTCCAGCGGCTCCATCGCTGCGCAGGAAGTCGATCTCGCTCCTGAGAGCCTCGCCGTTGCACTCTCAACCACGGTCAGCGGCACCGCTCCGGATTACACCTTCACCCTCGGCTTGCCCACGCAGTCCTTCCTCACCACCATGGACTCGCTCACCTCGCTCAGTGCATCCACCAACGCGCAGACCGAGTACGAAGACGGGCTCACTTCCACCAGCTTCGCCTCGCTGGCATCCGGCACCGCTCTGGAAATGCACGGATACCTCCTGCGCGACAGCTCCAACAACTACTCGCTCACCGTTTCGAACGTCTCGCAGATCGAGAGCGACAACTAAACCCCAGCCACCCCGGCTGATCGGCATAGGGGGAGCAGTCACCTGCTCTCCCCTGCCACACCACCGGACAAGCGGGTCCGCATCCGGCGGTTCGA
>JBMFWD010000106.1:0-5783 GCA_049965615.1 Acidobacteriaceae bacterium | reverse complement strand
CTAACATCATCCAGTTATTGGAGGCCGCTTGAAATCTTTAAGTATTTTTGTTTACGAATGAAACGGTAAGAATCTAATGGGCACGAGCACGGCTCTTGGGGGCATTGGGCCGTTGTCGACGCGGCTTGCCGGTGCTGAGTCTTTGACAGTGTTGTCCGCCAGAGTGGTGGGCGAGCAACTCGATCCGGGTTCGATGGTGGAACTGACGGGTGAGGTGAAGAATAATTGTTTGCAATGGAAGGTTCCAGATGCAACCTGGCGGCTGATGGCCTATCGCCTGAAGTTCGCCACAATAGAGCGTTTCCTCAAAGGAGAGTAGTGATGGTGACAGCATTGGCAGCAAAACGATGGACAAGTCATCTGTTGATGCTGGGCATGTTTGCAACATGTGCCGGCACGCCAGCCAGGGCGGAGCGAACTGTCTTTCCTCCACCGCCTGCAAAGAAGGATGTGACGATATCCAATGGCGGTCTTTCCGTTACGTTTAACATTGCCTGGGGTGCGGTCGTGGTGGCGGTCAGTAACTCGAGAATTGCCCATGGTTTGAACATTGTGGACACACACGATGTTGGGCGTGAGTTGCAGGTGGATCAATTTCTACATTTAACGATGGATGGTCACCAAAGCCTGATGATCAACCCCACGCAGGCTGGTGCTCTCGGCCGCCAAAGATATTATCAACACCCGCATGGAGTTGTGATTCCTGAGGTGGGTAGCAAAGTTGTGCAATGGAAGGCTGGGCGAAGCCATTTCCATGCGGTGATTGATCCCCTGGACTACGATACGGGGAATCCAACAAACTGGGTCTATGTGGAGGACGTGCGGATCGATAAGCGGGGAGTCGCCCACTTCCATTTTACTTTTTATAATCACGAACCGAAGACGTATCTGATGGGATCGGAGGTACCGACGCTGTACTCTGACAGGACCGACGCGTTCGAGTTTCCGCTCATTTCTCCCTACAGTGCTGCGGGCGCAGCATATCGTAACAAAAAAGATGCTGAATGGCCTGTGAAGATGGTGCCCTCCGGCGACCACTGGCCTTCAGGACATTTGAAGTCGGAAGGTTGGATTGCCAATATCGACACCAGGGATAACCTGGGAATCTTCTACACTACGCCGGTTGGCTTTCCGGAGTCGTATGGGGCGTTTCAGAGAGCGGGAGTGTCTGACCGGTACCCTCTGGGAAAAACGAATGTGGTTGCGGGTAATTTGACTTCCTATCCTGGGGAGATTTACTCCATTGAATATTCCGTGCTGGTGAGTACGCCGACAGAGGGGCCCGCGCTGATTTCAAAACAGCCGCCTGCGGTGCTCAAAATTGTGCGCAATGATCCGCCAGAGCAGGCGAAGTAGAGTGCGATAGAGGGCTGATAGAAAGAGCAGAAGGGAAACTGCGCTTTCTATCAGCGAATACGATTCGTTCAGCCAGTTCCATCCTTGCGCCTCGGTTGTTCAACGCGGTCATATTTTATTGCCGGATGACGGAGTGGATGGTGACTGGGCCGAGCAGGCCGGAGGCCTGCAATGGCGATGACGCGGTGTAGGGGTGGTAATCGGTGAAGGTGTATTGCTTGAGTGCGTCGGGCTGCTGGTCGCCGATGAGTCGATTCACCCAGGCATTGGTGACCTGGATGCTGATTGTGTTGGTGCCGGGATGCAGCGCAGTCGTAGCATCGACGCGAAAGGGCTGGTGCCATACGATTCCGAGAGGCTTGCCGTTGACTGAGACCTTTGCAAGATTCTTGACTGTCCCGAGATCGATCCACAAGTGGGCGCCATGCTGGAACCACGTTGGTGGAGCCTGAAGGATGTTGGTATAAGTGGCTGTTCCGGAGAAGTACCTGACACCGGTATTGCTGCTGTTACTCCACGAGGTCAGCTGATTGAATGTGATGGAGGGCGGCGCACCCCAGTTTGGCGGGAATGTCACTTTCCATGGACCGTGCAGCGTGGCGAGCTGCCTGCTTGCAGCCTGCGGCGCCGTCCATGAAGTCGTGCTGGCGTGTCCGCGGAAGACTACGTAAACAGAATCCCACGGGCCCAGATGGAGCGGTATGGTGGTGCGACCCCTGGCGATTGTGTAGGAGGCAGGCGTGATGTTTCCCGTGGTTGCGTGCCAAATTGTGGGCACCCTGCCAGAGACTCGAAAGCTGGCCGTAATGCTGGTGCTTGTATCGGTGCGGTTATCCACAAAGTAGATATCGGCATGCGGAAGAACACGGTGAATGAATTTCACCTCTGCATCGGAGCTGCGTGCGGTGTATCGGAAGTCGGGCGCGACGTGCATGGCAGCCAAGGCCGCGGCAACGGTCTGGCCTGCGTAGACGGTTCCTTTGCCAACGTGATGGACTCCAGAGCCGTCGCCGAAGAGTTGATGAACGAGAGCATGGAACTGCGACTGATTGTCCGCGAGGCTTGGATCGTCGATGGGCATAGGACCAGCGATAGTGGCGCCTTCTGTGACGAGCTGATCGATGGCGCGCAGAACTGGAAGAGACATGTGACGGCTGTTCTGATTCAGTCCGAGAATGCGGTAGACGACTCCGCCTGGTGTGGTGATTTCGCCGCGGCTGTTGACCTTGAGAACGTGCCGGAGGGCATCCGCATTCACGTAGTCGAAATCGTAGCCATTGGGGAGGTTAGGTGATCGAAACTGATAAATGGCTGTGAGGTTGGTGTCCTCGCCGTAATAGTAGAGGATGTCGGCGGCGTAGCGGCCCTGTTGCATCATGTAGCTGTTGCGGGCGAGGTAGGTGATCCATGGCGACGCTTCGTTTGCCCAGGTTTCATTGCGGTTGAACCATTGGCCAAAGTGACCGAGCGTCAGTCCAGGCTTTTTATCGATGAGAGGTTGATGCGTGGATTCGTGGATGTAGATGCGGTTGATGCCGTTGAGAAATTCTTCGTCGATGGTTGGCTTGAGGGTTTGCGGGGACCATGCCCATGGGGCGGCCGCCGCGGTGAGTGACTCTGCCGCGACGAGATTTTGGCCATAGATATGAGCGACGGAGGCGGATTCGCGATCATCGGCGACGTAGTCGTCATTTCCCCGATGCAGGCGAGGGTTGACGGTCCATGTCCACATGGCTCCCATGGGTACCTGGCAATCCTTTTTCAGTTCCATGCCGTCGGCGACAATCGCGCGGCCGAATTCGTCTGATTCGCAATAGTGTCGTATGTGCCACTGATTGAGCACCTGCTGGATGACCCCGTAGTGCTGAGTGGCCGTAAGGTCGCCGATGGTCTCACGGAAGTCCCATAGAAAACGGTCGCTCTGCGCGGGACTGCCGACGATAACGCCGGTCAGCACGGGCATCCACGGGATGGGATTGTAACCGCGAAGTTTACGAAATTGCTGGATGATGTCGTTGGTCCAGTTTTGCGAGCCGGCTTCCCAACTGTCGTTGGTGAGGCTGGTGATGCCGCGTTGCCCCATGTTGCTTGCGCCGACGGCTTTTTGATAGCTATTGAGGTAATTTTCAATGTACTGATGGACGTCGTTCCCGTTGAGCTTGTCGACTTCGAGGCCCGTGGATTCAACAGGAGCGGGGTGGTTGGTGATGCCAAGAAGGCTGTAACCGAAGCGGAGGATGACCCAGCGTCCAGGGGGTGGAGTCCAATCGAGGGTGCCGTCGGGCTGCATTCTTGATGTGAGATTGATGACGTCAGATACCTTGACGCAGCTGTTTGCTCCGTAATCCGGTGTTGGAAAGTTGTAGAGAATTGCTGCGGGGACGAAGGCCGCTTTTTCTTCGAAGTGATTGACGCGTGCGCCGGGATGCAGAACCAGTTCAGCAATATGGTAATTTCTGGGCGCGGAGCCTGCTTTCCCGAAAAGCGCTTTGAGGCTGATTCCCCTGGTCCATGCCGGGCGTCCTGAGGGGGGCGGACGCTGAAATATAACGCGAAAATACTTTGCGGTTGCGGCAGGGAAGGAAACAGTCGTTTGTGGTGAAGTGCCGGTATTCAAGCTCGCGATATTTCTCCAGTGGTCGCCATCGTTGCTGGCCTGCAACATTCTTTGCACGGCAGCATCGCTGGTATTAGGCATGACGATGGTGACGGCTCGAATGGTTTGCGGCTGCGAAAATGCGTATTGTATCCAGGACTCGCTGCCGACCGGGGAAATAGGAAGCGATGTGGTCTTTACGAGGTTGCCGTCGCTGAGCATGGCAAAGTCGGGATGTCCACCGCTGCTGCTGAGGACCGGATGCAGGGATGCGAGCGGAATATCGGTTCGAGGGAGTTTATAGGCAATGACGATGGTGTCCCGGTAATACTGGGGAATTCCAGAACCTGAAATGGTGCGACCGAGCACGTCATGGATATCTTCATCCTGAAATGCTCCGGTGTGGACGGGAGGATGGGGGAGTTTGCCGTCGAAGTGGCGACCTCCCTCGATGACGATTTTGCTCCAGACGTATTTCTTCATCCCCTGAGATGGCCGGACCCATGGTCCTCCGGTTTCACTCCAACCGGGAGAGCTGTCGATGGACTCCTTCATCCCAAATTTTTCTGCCAGTTGTGTTGCGTAGAGAAAGTCACTTTTCCATTCTGGAGTCATGTAGATGATGCGGTGCGGCACGACCTGGGGTGTAGCGAGCGAGGCGTCGATGGTGTCGATTCCTCCGAGGCCGATACGGTGCATCCATTCCAGGTCGAGTTTGATGCCCTTGCGCGAGATGTTGCCATTCATCCAGTGCCACCATACACGGGGTCGGGCGCTCTCTGGCGGCATGTGGAAACCGGCTTTGAGGGATGCCTTGGTGTTGTTCACCCGGTTGGTGTTTGTTTGTGCGAATGTATGCCCTGCGAGCAAAAGCGATATGGAGCAGAGAAGAACGAGGAAATAGGGGCGGGAACGCATCAAGGCTCCTTTGAATATCTGATGGATCGATGCTCAGCGAGATGGCGGGTTCGGGTGAGGCAGGATCGGTGCTGATCGGACACGCAAAACAGTATCACACCGAACAAAGTGTCGAAAAGCAACTTATTTCTCCAATGGAGATGGTCTGACCATTCCCATGCACTTTTATCTCAGTATGTCTGTGGATCATTGTCGGGTATTGGAAGGGATTGCCATCTCGGGCGCATGGTTGGATAAATCCGAGGCAATGACGGCTATCTGCAAGGAGTCAGGCGAAGCGACGAGATGGGCTGAGTGGTAAGACCTTCGACGGGAGTGCCGTAAAAGCGCACTTATCTCCTTGACACATTTCTAAGCTCACGAGTAGTTTCCCTCCGTAAAGAATTTCCATTATGCAAGACGATGGAGATGGACATTTTGCCTGTAACCCGAATGCCCGTTGCTTTTGGCCGACTGAGTAGAGGAGACCGGCGGCACAGGCGGATAAACGAGGCTGCGGTGCGGGTTGAGATTGTTCTTGAAAACTGCCGGCGTGATGTCTGGGGAATGGCACGGAAAGCAGATGGTGAAGATAATGCAAGGACGTCGGCATTGGGAGCAGTGCGGAATGCGGTTCCTCGCGAGGACCCTTATGGCGAGAGTGAGCCGCGAGCGACGTTACCCCGCAGTTATGTGATTCCGATTCTCAGCAAGGCATTGACGATTATTGACCTGATCGAGACGAGCGACGAGCCGCTGAGCGCGCGCCAGATTCATGAAAAGCTGGGGTATTCGCCTGCGACCATCTACAGAATTTTACGGACGCTGAGCGCGCATGGTGTGTTGAAGGGCTGCGAGTGTTCTTAGCAAGTGAAAATGTCCGGTTTTTGTAGCAAATGAAGTGTCCGGTTTTGATTTAGTCTCCCGCAGCCGC
>JBMFWD010000105.1:0-5963 GCA_049965615.1 Acidobacteriaceae bacterium | reverse complement strand
GTATGCGTCGCTCCTTCCTCCTTGAACTCGAAAAAATCGGCTCCCGTCGCCACCATTCCAGTAGGGTTAACAGGCCCTGATAAGGCCGATCCCGCAAATGCCACCTGAAAAATAACACCGACAGCAGCATCTCCCCCACCAGAAAAACACCCACTACGACCGCCCCATCCAGCCAGCTCAACCCCGGCATCCCGCGCACCGCCAGCGCCGGAAAAAGCGCCTCCGGAATCTGGTCCAGTCCCGTCGCCCGTCCGCCCGAGCTCACCCCCAGCCTCCGTTTGCAGAAGCTCGAAAATAAATCCCCGCCCATCGACCACGCCGCAACCACGGCCCCCGCGCCCCAGCCCATCTCCAGCGCAAGCCTCCAGCCGATGTCGCCACCAACGAGCCAGCCAGGCCCCGCCACGTCTTCGACGAGCCCAGCAAAGGCCGCCCGTCCCAAAGCGCTACTCCACCATCCACCGGCCAGGCCCACCTGCGCCCAGCCACCTGCTTCAGCAGTATCGGCGCATAGTTCGCCAGCGCTGGAAGTCCAAGCACTTCGCAGAGCTTTCCAACGTGCAGACTCATCTCCACCCCTCGCCTCGTAATCGCTCAGCAGCCAGCCTCATCGCTCCAACGTCGAATCCTCAAAAATATTTCCTCGCCCACCGCTCATCCTGCCTTAAACTCATCTCACCGGATCATCCGCAAATGGAACGATTCCGATGTTCCCCTCTCACTGGCTGCCCGCCACTAAGCATTGCGGCTACAGTGCCTTGGAAGTTCATCCCGGCGAGCGCGCGCCCTTCCCCCTCAAGACGCGCCGTTAAGGGACACCGCTCACAAAGGATCGTTGTATGTCGTTCTTCCACTGGTTCACCAGCCGGATTCTGCCGCTCTGTATCCTGGGCGGCGCTACCGTCTACCTCTTCGCAACCAACAACCACCTGCCGGATTCTGAAAAATACCTCATTTTTGGTTTTCTGGCCATCATGCTCATCACCCTCTTCGCGGGTAGTCTCGCCACCCATCCCGCCTATGCCCCCGGCATGCTGTGCCTCTTCGTTGGCATCCTCACTTTCAACTCCTGGCAAGAGAAAGGACCCCACGCGCAAAGCACCATCATCCTTGGCGTTCTTTTTGCGGTGCTTCTCCTCATCAATTTTTCCCGGCTCTCCCGCTCCCCCGAGGTCTGAGGTTTCCGGCATTGCTCTCCTCACCTTTTCTGCCGGAAATATCCCTCAAAACTGCTACTCTGGAATCAGGAACAAAAAAAGCGGCTGGAATCCAGCCGCTTTTTCACGCTTCCAATCAACCCCGGGCAAAGGCTCACCACGGAAATCACCCTTTAGAGGCCTAACCTGCCCAATGGAATCAACAACATCGCCACAAAAAAGTGGGGTGTCTCCAAGCTCTTTTCATTGGAGGCACCCGTTCGCACCACACCCAGGAGGGTTCCATCCAAGCTCCGCTTCGGTGGGACAGCAAAGACCTCCGAAGTAGAATGGCACCCAGGCGCAGCCAGCACTAGAACACTAACCCATCCAACAGAATCAACAACTTCCCCACAAAAAAATAGGGTATCTCGAAACTCTTTTCTTTGAAGCACCCGTTCGCACCACACCCAGGAGGGTGCCCCATCCAAGCTCCTCTTCGGTGGGACAGCAAAGACCTCTGAAGTAGAATGGCACCCAGGCGCAGCCAGCACTAGACCACTAACCCATCCAACAGAATCAACAACTTCCCCACAAAAAAATAGGGTATCTCGAAACTCTTTTCTTTGAGGCACCCGTTCGCACCACAGCCAGGAGGGTGCCCCATCCAAGCTCCGCTTGGGTGGGAAAGCAAAGACCTCCGAGGTGGAATGGCGCACAACGCGCGCGACCGCCCGTGCGGCCAGCACTGGCTAGTCCCCCAGCATCACCGTCAGCCGGTCTGGATCGAAGCCGATCATCACTTCCCCACCCACCACCAGCGTCGGCGTCGAACGGCTGTTCAAAGCCAGCAACTCGTCCAGAGCCACCGGGTCGGCCTGTACATCCTTGTACTCAAACGGCACGTTGCGGGACTGTAGAAAGGCCTTGGCCGCAAAACACGGCGGGCATCCGGGCTGGCTGTAAAGAATCACTCGTTTCATCGCTCTCTTTGGATTCACAACTCCGCCCCGGGATTCATCTCATCCCCCGCCGCCCCTTCACTGGGCGGTCAAAGGCCTCGCAGACGCCGCCAACACCGGGCCGGACCCCACATCCGGCCCCTGACCCGGAAACGCCTCATCCGGATGCCCCGCAACCGCTGCGGTCATAAAATCCGTCCAGATCGGCAAAGCTGCCTGCGCGCCCGTCTCGCCCGCGCCCAGCGACCGCTCGTTGTCGTAGCCCACCCACACCCCGCACGTCACCGACGGCGAAAAGCCCACAAACCACGCATCCGTAAAGTTGTTCGTCGTCCCCGTCTTCCCGCCCAGCGGATGATGCAGCGCAGCCGCGGCAGCCCCACCCGTCCCATGCGCGATCACGTCCTCGAACATCGTCATCATCGCCCGCGCCGTCCCCGGCGCAATCACCTGGCTCACCGGCGCATCGGGCTGCCAGAGCGGAACCCCGTCCGCCGTCGTCACGCTCCGGATCAGATGCGGCGCAATCCGCACCCCGTCATCCGGAAACACCGAGTACGCGGAAACCTGCTGCTCCAGGCTCACACCCACCGCCCCCAGCGCCACCGGCAGCACCGGCGGCATTGGACTCGTCACGCCAAACCGGCGAGCCAGAGCAATCACCTTCCGGATCCCCACCCGGTTCGCCAGCTTCAACGCCGGAATATTCCGCGAGTCCGCAAACGCCCGCATCACCGTAATCCGCCCCTCAAACCGGTGGTCATAGTTGTGGGGCACATAGGCCCCATACCGCACCGGGGTATCCATCACAAAGTCGCCCGGCAGAATCCCATCCTGCACCGCCGCCGTATACACATAGGCCTTGAACGAAGACCCCGTCTGCCGCTGCGCCTGCGTAGCCCGGTTGAACTGGGAAAGGTCATAGTCCCGTCCCCCGACCATCGCCAGCACGCCACCCGTCGCGTTGTTGACCGCCAGCAACGCCGCTTCCACGCCCGTATCCTCGGCCAGCTCACCGGTCAGCTCCCGCCCGTTATCCCCAGTCAAATGAACATATATCACATCGCCCACGCGCAAAAACCGGCTCGCGTCCCGGAACTTCGTCCACGCCCAGTCAGATGGATACAGCACCACACTGCGGGAACCCACCCGCGCCGTAACCTGCCGCGCTTCCACCTGCACCACCAGCGCATGCATCCACTCCCCCGGTACAGCAGGACTCGACCAGTCAGGATGGTGAAAGTCCTTGAGATTCACCCCCGCGTCCACCACGTTCAGCAAGTGCCCGCGCCACCCGTGCCGTTGCTCGTAAGCCTCAAGTCCAACCAACACCGCCGCGTTCGCCGCCTTCTGGAGCCGCAGATCCAGTGTGGTATACACCTTCAATCCCGCCTCGCGCACCCGTCGCGAACCAATCCGGCGGTCCAGTTCCTCCCGCACCGCCTCCACAAACCACGGTGCCATCGGACTCTGAGGCAGTTGCAGCCGCAACCCCAGCGAAGCCTCGCGCGCCGCCGCAGCGGCTGCGGCGGTGATCTTCCCGTCCCGCAGCAGCGCACCGATCACCAGGTTCCGCCGGTCCAGAGCCCGCCGAGGATGCAACACCGGCGAGTACTCCACCGGCCCCTTCGGCAAAGCTGCCAGCGTCGCCGCCTCCGGCAACGTCAGCTGGCTCGCATGCTTCGAAAAGTAGTACTCGGAAGCTGCCTCAAACCCATAACACCCGCCTCCCAGGTAAATCTGGTTGGCATACAGCGTAAAGATCTGCCGTTTCGTAAAGTGATGCTCAATCTGCAACGTCAGCAGAACTTCCTGCAGCTTCCGCGAGAACGTCCGCCGATCCGTCAGGAACAGATTCCGAGCCAGTTGCATCGTCAGCGTCGAAGCCCCCTGCGAACGGCTGCCGGAGATCAAATCGTGATAAGCCGCTCCAGCCACCCGAACAAGATTCACACCCCAGTGGCTCTCAAAATTTCTGTCTTCAATCGCAATAACGGATTCTCTGAGAATCGGCGCAAAAGCGTCATAGCCCACAACCGACCGGTGCTCCAAAGAAAAGGAGCCCACGGCCACACCGTGAACGTCATAAATTTCAGTCGAGGAAATTGGCTGGTAGTGCTCCAGCGCGGAGATCTGGGGCAAATCCACCGTCTCCACCAGAAGGAGGCCCACCAGAGAACCGCTAGCGGCCGCAACCACCAGGAGAATCACCACGGCCAGCGAGCCAGCTACTTTGAACCGGCGAACAGGAGGCCGGATAGTTCCGTGTTGAGCTCGTACTCTTCTCCGCTGAAGAACCGGCTCACTGCGACCGAGCCGGCTCAAGCAGGCATTCCCGTCAGTCTAGACGCCTTTTGCTTTGAGGAGACTGAGCGCCTTATCAAGCTGATCGTCGCTTTGCGCCCCCTTCTGCTCATTGCGAGGCAACTCTCCCACTTCCGCAAGGTAGTGGTTGATGCTCTCGTTAACCATGTAATTCGGAGTGATCGAGGAGTCTTCAATCTTGGTGCCCGACGGAGTTTCGTATTTCCCTACAGTCAGAATCATCGCCGCTCCGTCCGGAAGCTGAAAGGTCTTTACAAGAGCTCCCTCACCAAAAGTAACGTCACCAACCACGTCACCCCGCTTGCGATCAAGGACTGCGCCAGCCACAATCTCCGCCGCGCCGGAAGTCCCATGGTTCACCAGAACCGCCAGCGGAGCCGAAGTCACAAAGTCGGCAGCCTTTGCCGTAAACACCCGGGTAGGAATGGTCTGTCCGTGAAGAGAAGCCAGTGTCCCCGAGGAAATAAAAGCGTTCGCCAGCCTTACACCCTCTGCTTCAGACCCTTGCGCCACATCGCGCAAGTCCAGCAAAACCTTGGTGTTTCCGTTCTGCTTCATCGCCTTCAGGCGCGAAATGATCTGGGAAACTCGCTCCGCAGTCAGCGCGTACGGCCTGATGTACAGAATGCTGGAATGCGAGAAGGTCTTGACTTCCATGGCCGGCGGGACCTCAACGACTCGGGTCAGCGTGATCTCATAAGGCGCAACCCGCTGCGGGCGAATCAACTGGAAGTGCACCTGCGTCCCCGGCTTGCCCTGCAGCAGCAGCCGAACCATGGCCACCGACATTTCATAGGTGGACTGGCCGTCAATAGAAAGGATGACATCCCCGTCCTGAATATCGTCCTTTGCCGCCGGACTACCAGGCACAACGGACACTATCGCCGAATATCCTCCGCGCTCGGAAACATTGAGCCCCACTTGAGCGTTGCCGTCATTCTCGTGCGCGAGATACTCCTTATACTCAGCAGGCGTAAGGTAGGCCGAATCCGAATCCAGAGAGTCCAGCAACCCGTGAAGCGCCCCGGTTGTTACCTCGTGCAAATTGGGGACAGTGACGTAGTCTGCCTGGATCTTCTGCAGAACCTCCTCGTAGACTCCCATCTGCTTGTAAGCATTGTCAGCGTGAACGCCGCTTACCCCGGCAGGACCGAATCCTCCGAGAAAAATAACCAGAACGATACCGGCAGCAAGGCCGAGGGCAATATTTTTGAAAGTTCGCGACATAATTCTTGAGAGCACGGCAATTGCTGCGCTATAGGAATCATACTCTCAGAAAACAGGTAGCGGGAATCTCGCTGAGTTGACTTGGTGGCGGCGGGTGGAATCGAACCACCGACCTACGGGTTATGAGTCCGTCGCTCTAACCATCTGAGCTACGCCGCCGGCTTCAGCAGGACGCTGGAGTCGCTTCTTCATCATACGAAGGGTAAGCCGTTGGGTCAACGTAGCATTGGAGCATATGTCGTTAGCACATGATATGTCCGGTTGAGATAGCAAATGAACTGTCCGCATAGCGGGCGGCGAGGATGGAGCCATG
>JBMFWD010000104.1:0-6085 GCA_049965615.1 Acidobacteriaceae bacterium | reverse complement strand
TCAAGCAAAGCCGCCGTAAACGAAACCCGCCTTCAGAACGCTGATCCCCCGAGACGCCTCTCCGGGGCGAAGAGCCTCTTCCGCTACGCTCCGGAGGCCCTTCACCCCGGAATACCTCAACACCTTCTCCCCATCAACTGGCCTGGTTTTGCTTCGCCCCAGTGGCCTGGTTTTACTCCGCCCTTGACAGTTGTCGGCATCGTGCGGGTAAGTCGCAGTGAAGCCCAATCAGGCTGATAAGTTCCACGGTATCCTCCGGTGGTCCATCTTGAGCAACTTTCCTGGTGTCCGTAAATCCCTTCATCCCAGTTTCGCTGCGTCAGCCCAGCAGAGACTCTGGCGGTGGCTCCAGAACAAAACACTGCGTCACTGGAGCGCACATTTAGCAGTGATGCTCAGCAGAGACAGTAAAGGCCCGAGCGTGCGCTGCTGTTCAATTGAGAGAATGAAGTTCTCCAGCGTGGCTGCATGAGTGGTGCTGATTACATTGGAAGCAAGATCATGGAACCTCTCGACAACTGCAGCATTAGACAACGGTATACGGTCGCCGCCCAACGGTGTCTCGACGAATCTTTGCTCGATCACACCATCCTTGAATTGCACTGTTACGCGCGTCTTATAGGTTGATTGCTTATCCTCATCAAACTCTTTCGCGTGACGAATTGTGATCTTCGGTATCAAGTTCCATACATCCTCGCTGTTGATCCGATGATTTGCAAATTGTGTAACCAAGGCAGAACCGTCCAGAAGCGACACCGCAGTGCTGTAGCGGAGGCTCATCTGCGCGGTGATCGGCTCAAGGGGGTGTTGGATTGGGAATCCTCCGTGCGCATAAGCAGCCTCGCTTACTTCGACAAAAATGCCGTTGACCTCTCCGGAAGTAAATCGACCGGATGTTTTTATCCGGTTTTCTCGGATGAGAAGAGAGGCATCGATGGCAGCGTGTAGTCCAGCCATAGCTGCGTAGGGCTTAATTGCAATCTCACATGTCATCCATCGACTACCAAGGTCCTTCGTGATTTGTGTCGGATCAGGATTGTGTCCCTCGCCGAATACCTGCAGGAACCCGCCGTACTCACGCTCGAAGATTTTCTTGATTCCGATGTATCCGCGAGAGGCCAGGCTTGCTGCAAGCAGGCCGTTCCTCGCAGCGAATCCATGCTGCATCCGCTTCACCATCGACTCGTATTGCGCTGACATCAGTCCGCAAGCCTGCGTCGATGCAATGCCCAAAGCATCTTCAAGCTGGGCTGCTGTGAGCTGCATCAGGCTTCCTGCTGCTGCGGCGGCCGCTGGTCCGCCGAACACAACGCCCGAGTGCCATCCTCGTGAAAGCATCTCGGGACCATGGAGCGAAAGTCCTACCCGAGTTCCAGTCTCATATCCGAGAATCAGAGAACGTAGAAAATCTGCTCCGCTGATGGCTGGCATGATTTCCACTATGGGTAGGCACGCGGGAAGGATGATCGCGTTGGAATGCAAGGGCGCTGCGGGGAAATAATCGTCAAGTTCAAAGCCCTGAATGAAGCTGCTATTCAGGAGAGCCGCGTTGAACGCACTACTTTTCAAACCGCCCCACCCAGCTATTCTGTGTTGTCCTCCTCGATCAAACTCTGTGATTGCTCCAACCGCTAACTCTGACCAGGGCAAATGAGATCCGACCATCAGGCAGGCAACTCCATCGAGGAGCAGATGCTTCGCCCGCTGAACAACCTCTGCAGGAATATCCGACAGCTTCGTCTCAGCCAGCCATGCTGCCAACATCCCGGTCGGACCGTTCGGATCGCTTGGGCGAACTTCAGAGCGAGTGACTATCGAAAATTGGGTGTCAGTATGATGAGCCGACGATAATGCAGATGGAATTGTTTCGCTCATAGTGTTCTCCGATTGGTGGACTGATTCCTGGGTGAGAGTCAATACGAGTGGCAGGTGCGCCAAGCAACTGCTCAGTGCATAGGTGGCGACTGTTGCTGATACAGAAGCGGCTCGTCAACCAATGGCTTCAATTAACTCTGCAGCGCTGCGCACACGCGCCAGCCGTGGGAATATTTTCTCGATGGAATGACGGTGTTCAGCCGCATCTTGCGCGGAGCAGGCATCCTCCACCACGACGAATGCAAAACCCAGACCGGTGCCCTGGCGAAGTGTCGACTCTACTCCCACATTTGTCGAGATGCCGGTCAGCAACACAGTATCGATACTGTGATTCCGCAGTTCCTGTTCGAGTGGCGTGCCCGCGAATGCACCCCAGTGGTGCTTGGTAACCAGCAGGTCCGACTCCACCCTGCTGGCTGAAGACGCAATCTGCGAAAGCTCCTGCGGCACCTGTTTGCCCGCCAGCGAGGAGGGCTCGTCCACCGGTAGATGGACGAACCGGTTCATGTCTACGCGCACCCACACCACCAGCCCGCCTTTCGCCCGCAGCGCGTCCGCGATGCGGCGGTTCTTTTCCACTACCTCGACCGCCGAATAAGGTGCGGTGGGCATGCTCACGATTGCGTTCTGCAGGTCGATGGCGACAAGTGCAGTTCGCTCAGGGTTAATAGAGAGACGGGACATTCTGCCCTCCGTGAAGCGAATTGGAAAACTCGAGGATGTCCTCGATTTCCTGCTGATAGAATATGACGGTGTCCTCGGTTTCGTCAAGATCGGTGCGAATCACCCCGCAACAGGAGCGCTCCGAGCGCAGGCTTGCAAGATTTCTCGATGCTGCTGCTGAGCTCTTTGCGAAGCTCGGTTTTGAGCCAACGACGATGCAGGCAATCGCCGACTGCAGCGGCTCGTCGATCGGCGCTCTTTACAACTATTTTCCCGACAAGCAGTCTGTGGCTGAAACGCTTCGCAACCAGTATTCTCAGCAACTCCGCGTACGCCTTCAAAAGTTAAGTAAAGAGTCACAACAGCTTTCCGGGGCGCAATTCGCGGAGGCCTTCATCGACTGCATCGTGACCTTTGCTGAGGAGCGGCCGGCATGGCTGAACCTTCACGTGGCACCCGTGCAAGTGGGACGCGACCAAACCGCACGAACTGCTCTGCGCAGGAGCATCGCAGGGGCCTTTCGCAGAAAGAATCCGTCCCTCCTGCCGGCGCGGGCATTGCTGGCAGCAAACGTCACCCTGCAAATCTTGAAGGCCATGAGGAGCCTTTATGTGGATTCGGATGCAACGGGGAAGGACGAGGTAGCACAGGAATTCCGCAAGGTTCTCACCCAATATCTGGAGAGCGTTCTGGCCGAAGGTAGAACCGGTTGAATTGGGTTCTTGTCGCGCGGAATGAAGATCGTTGTCTTCCTGCTACGCCCGGTGTCTGCGGCGCCGCTCTAGAAATGCAGCATCGCAGGCAAGTAGACTTGCACCACGCTACAGGTACTTATAAAAGTCTTGAGGTGTCCTGGATCTCCAAAGATCAGGAACGCAGTGCATGCGGCGCTAGAGGTGATGAATCCGATCCGCGCCATGACCTACTTTTCAGGCGAGTTGCGAGAGTTAGACCGCACCGGCCTGAGTCGCCGCATCTACGGCGCAGTCGAAGGGTATTTGAACAGCAACTCATCGTTGGAAGGACACTTCGTACGCAGTCTGGGAATGGAACAAACTCAACACACAGGCTCTGAAGAGCCCTTGCGCGCACTGCATGCGGAGCGCCTTATATCTCCTTCTCCCACCAGCCGCGAGTGTCCACCTTCGCCGCGTCTGCGATGGCTTCCAGCTCTTCAATCTCATTGCTGGAAAGCTTCATTACGGAAGCTTGAATTAGACCGTCAATGTGGCTGGGCTTGGTGACCCCGATGATCGGCACAACCCCTTTGGCGAGAGACCACGCTACAGTGACATCAGAAGCGGTGGCATTCTTGCTTCGGCCTATAGAAGAGAGCATGTCAGTCACCATCTTCAGCTGAGGCAGCTTGCTGTTGTAAACCTGCGCGCGGTTGCTACCTTCCGGCAGCGGATTCTCGGGGCTGTACTTACCACTCAGTGCACCTTGCTCCAGTACCATGTACGCGAAAAATGGAATGCCTTGGCTCCGGCAGTAGTCGAGGATGCCGGCGTCTTCTGGCTTGCGGTAGAGCAGGCTGTAATGGTTCTGAACAGCCTCTACATGGAAGCCAGCCTCGCCCAGGATCTTGTTGGCGAGTGCGATCTCGGACAAATTGTGGTTCGAGACACCAACGTGCTTGATCCTTCCGCTTTCGAGCAACGGAATCAGCTGCGGAGTCCACCGCGTGACATCGGCCGGATTGTGTATCCAGTAGATGTCGATGTGATCCGTACCGAGACGTGAAAGGCTTTGCTCCAGCATATCCGCGACTGGATGGTCACCGCTGCCAGCGGCCTGCGGCGTAAACTTCGTCGAGAGCTGATACTCGTCGCGACTGTAATGCTTCAGCAGATCGCCGAGCAACGCCTCCGACCGCCCCATGCCGTAGACAACGGCAGTGTCCCACAGATACAGACCAACTGCGTGCGCCTTCTCCACAACATCTCTGAGGCCCTCCTCCGAAAAGTCGCTTCCGAAGTAGCCGTTGCCAAGTTCGCCGCTATCGCCCCAGGCCCAAGTACCAAGGGCCATTAATGGAAGTGCGAGTTTCTCGATGTTCATTCTTGCTCCTGTGTTGATCGCAGCTATGTTGCCTTGATCTGGATATGACATGACTATGCATGGTTCTGTGGTTTCATGGTTAGCTCGATCGACCAAGATTTTTGCCTGATCCTCCAGTTCTGGCGTCAGGGTCTCGCAGGGCAACCGAAATTCATGCGATGATCCGAGTGATGAATATGCTGGCTGAGATTGCGGCATTGATTGCCCAGAACACCCCAAGAGATGGCTTCCATGCCACATCGATCGAGCGCGTGACGCTTGTCCGATCCTCCACGGTCACGCTGCCGATGCCAAGCGTGTATCGACCTCAGCTATGTCTCGTCGTCCAGGGGAGAAAGAACGTCACCTTAGGCGATCATGTTTTCCGATACGAGCCAGGCACCTACGGGCTTGTAACCCACGACCTGCCAGCGACGGGAAACGTCGTCGAGGCCACCCCCAACAAACCATATCTCTGCCTTTATCTCGATTTCGATGCCGTTATGCTCGGTCCACTAGCAATGCGCATACCGTCGCCGACTGCAGTCCCGTCAGCACCTATCGGCAAGACGGTTTCCCCTGCCGACGCAAGCCTTCTGGACGCCGCTCTACGCCTCCTTCGCTTGCTCGACGAACCTGCATCCATACCTGTGCTCGGACCGCTTGCTGAACAGGAGATTCTGTATCGCCTGCTTGCCGGACCAGATGGCTCCCGGATGCGCCACATCACCGCCAGCCAGGGGCAGGTCGCGCAAGTCGGCCGTGCTATCGCGTGGATCACACAGAACTTCCGCGAACGATTCAGCATTGAGAAGCTCGCTGTGGAGGCGGGCATGAGCCCGTCAAGCCTGCACGAACACTTCCGACGCGTAACAGGAATGACACCCTTACAGTTCCAGAAACAACTGAGACTTCAGGATGCGCGCAGCCTGATGCTCATCGAGGACATGGACGCAACTACCGCCGCGTTCTCCGTTGGGTATGAGAGCGCTTCACAATTCAACCGCGAATATCGAAGGCACTTTGGCGTGCCACCAGCGCGTGATATCGCAAGCCTGCGTGGAGCGCAAAGTGCTGCGATAACTGCATGAATGTCTTCTTTCTAACCGTATGTTTGGTTCGAGTGGCGTTTTCCAAAGCGCCTGAGCTGCAGAGAGGCTGAGGCTAGAAACGAGACAACCGGTCGATCGGCTGATATCAGATGAACAGTCGAGGCGTCTTCGTAAAAGTCTGCTACAACCCTGCACGATGCGAATGTGCGTCCCCCACAAGCTCGCGGCACGTGAAACGGGGGAGATGAGCTGCCGAAACAAAGCGACTATGAGTGCTGGACCTAAGTTGCTTTCTTTTCATGTTGGACTTGGTTTGACGTTCCATGCCCCGTCACAAATTGACGGAAGGCATATACGACGAAACGCTCATCAAGTTTGCTGTCAAGGGCGGAGTAAAACCAGGCCACTGGGGCGGAGCAAAACCAGGCCAGTTGATGGGGAGAAGGTGTTGAGGT
>JBMFWD010000103.1:0-6266 GCA_049965615.1 Acidobacteriaceae bacterium | reverse complement strand
TCCAGATTATTCGGGATCAGCCTGCTCGCTCCGCCGCCAAGCCACCGCAGTTATCCGCTATTTTGGACAGCAATGAGGCAACAGTGGTGACCAATAAGGATGAAAGTAAGCTCCGGGATCGCCTTTCAGCATCTCCCTGGCTACATCAAGATAGGAAATACCATCCGGATTGATATAACTTCTTCCCTGCCAGATAACCGCAAGGATGGCGAGCGCCGCCACTCCGCACAGCACCAGGAAAAGCAGTCTCTTACTCCGCACCCGGACTTCACTCAAATCGGGTTCCCGATTCGCCATCATGGCCTCGTATGTCTCTTTTGGTTCATCCTGCGCATGCGTGGTCATAGCCAATCCCGGTCCCGATTCTATCCCACCCCCAGACAGGCCCCAGACCGCCGGCGTTGGATGTCCATCCACGGCCTCCCCTCGCAGGCAACCAACCACCTGAATCATTTGTGTTGTGAAGTAAGACGTGGTACAAGGTAGTCGCCGCTACTTTTTCCCTTCATCTGCGCTTCACGGTCGGTATCGCCTTCGAGCAGACGAGCAAGAGAACTCTGGCCTTCCGGCGTGCCAACTCGCCGGAAATGAATCAACCCGATCCTCGATTGCAGAGTGGAGCCGTATGCTGCAGATCAGAAACCTCGTGAAGATTCCTTGCTTTCTCTCCAGGCGGCGCTCCCGTTACACCTGTGATAGTGGTCACATAACCTCCTTGCCTCAACATTTACTATCCATTACGTCAACTCAATTGGCTCAATTCCGGGGACCCGTTAAGAGGCATGCCTTCCGGGCATGTTTCTGGAATAAGGAAACGAGTCGTTGATTCTGACGATACGCAAGATGTCACAAACGACAAGTCTGTCGCTTTTGGCAAAGCTGTACGGCAAGAAAACGGCAATTTGCAAAGATCTTTCTGGAGTTCGGCCGACACCCCCCCAAGCGCCGGAAGAGCTTCAGCAAATGTTGGCAACCAACCAACGGAAAGCTCTTTGCCACTACGGAGGTTGAAGAACGCTAATGAAACAGTTAGTCAGAATAGCGGTCATAGCATTGCTCATCAAATGGACCATGCCCGCATGGGCGGTTCCCAGCTTCGCCCGCCAGACGGGGCTCTCCTGCAACGTCTGCCACTACGATCCACCCGAGTTGACCGCCTTCGGTCGAGCCTTCAAGATGAACGGGTACTCACTCATCGGCAACAAGGCAAAGCACACCATCGGCGATGGAAAGTCGCTTCAGTTGCTGAACAACCTCCCCATCTCTGTCATGCTGCTCGTCTCCGACACAGCTCTTCAGACCAAGCAACCCGGCACTCAGAACGGCACGGTGGAGTTCCCGCAGCAGTTGAGCCTCTTCCTCGCCTCTTCCATCGCGCCGCACTTCGGCGTTATGGCGCAAACGACGTACGACCACCAGAGCGACCACTTCACCATGGACAACACCGATATCCGCTATGCCAACAGCAAGCAGGTGAACGGTAAGACCCTGGTCTACGGTATCGACTTCAACAACAATCCAACCGTGGAAGACCTCTGGAACAGCACCCCGGCATGGGGCTTCCCCTACATCTCCGCCGATCAGACACCCGGCTCCCTGGCCGCTCCGATCATCGACGGCGGTCTCGCGCAGGATGTCGCCGGCATTGGCGCCTACGCCATGTATAACGACCACCTCTATGGGGACCTCACCCTGTATCGCTCTGAGCACGCAGGTGGACCCGCGCCTGCGACCGGCACTGGATTCGCCTACAACATCTCCGGAGTCGCCCCATACTGGCGCTTCGCATGGCAGCAGTACATGGGCAAAAACTACGTCGAAATCGGAACCTACGGCATGTATATGAGTTCCTACCCCGGTGCAGTCAGCGGGCCCACGGACACCTATACGGATCCCGCGTTCGACTTCACCGTGCAGCGCCCCTTCGGCGCCAACGCACTCACCGTCCACGGCACCTACATCCACGAAAGCTCTGACATGGAGGCCACCTACCAGCAGGAGGGTGTCGCCATGCCCAAGCACACACTGGACGAGGGCCGAATCAACGCAACGTATTACTGGGGCAGCAAGTACAACCTCACCGGACAATACTTCACCCTGGTCGGCAGCAACGATCCAGTCCTGTACGCACCCGGAGCTGTCACCGGCAGCAACAACGCCAGTCCCGACACCAACGGATATATCATTCAAGGCAGTTACTGGCCCGTCCAAAACATTGACTTCACCCTGGCCTATACCGGCTTCACCAAGTTCAACGGAGCGGGCACAAACTACGATGGCTCAGGGCGTAACGCTGCAGACAACAATACCGTGTACGCTGCGGTCTGGTTCAACTACTAAACGCAGATCACGCAGGAGAATATCAACATGGAACATGGTCATCCCGCTCCCGTAAGGGAACTGGACGGCAACGTCATCGTCATCAGCAGGCGCTCCTTCTTTGGAGCCCTGCTGGGCGTTGGCGGCGTCGCAATGAGTGCACTTCTATCAGTACCCGTTCTGCGATACGTGCTCTACCCCCTCTACTCCAACAGCACACTCTCCAAGTGGTCGAAAGTCGGCCTCGTGGACTCGCTCCCAACGGCCGGCAGCCCGCCCGTAAAAAAAGAAATCACATTCCGCAAGCTCGACGGATGGCGGGAGACCGTAACCACCGAATCCGTATATGTCGAACGCAAAGCAGATGGAACCATCCGCGTTCTCTCGTCCATCTGCCCGCACCTCGGTTGCACCGTGCAGTGGCGAGCCTCCAAGGGAGACTTCCTCTGCCCATGCCACGGCAGCGTTTTCAATGAGGATGGCAAACACATCTCCGGCCCTGCTCGTCGCGGCATGGACCCGTTGCCCACCAAACAAGATCAGGGAGACTTGCTCGTTCACTTTGAGTTCTTCCGCGAAGATGTCCCAAACAGGGAAGTCGTGAGCTAGCTCTTACGAAGGAGATTCGATGTCGCAACAGGAAAACCCCAAAACCCGCTCACAGAAGCTCATGAGCTGGCTCGAGAGCCGTACGGGGATGAATCTCATCCTGCGGGTTTCGCTCGATGAGCCCATACCTGGAGGTGCCCGCTGGGCCTATGTCTTCGGCTCCGGGCTTCTGTTCATCTTTATTTCGCAGGTCATCACCGGCATCTGCCTGGCTCTCTACTACGTGCCTTCCGCGCAGAATGCCCACGTCACCGTCGCCTACATCACCAAACGCGTCGCCGCCGGTGAATTCCTCCGCAGCCTGCACGTCTACGGCGCAAGCGCCATGATCATCGTGCTGCTCCTGCACTTCCTCCAGACGTTCCTCTGGGGCGCATACAAAGGACGACGCGAACTTCTCTGGATCGCAGGAGGCGTACTCGCCATCCTCGTCCTCGCCATGGGCTTTACCGGATACCTGCTCCCATGGGACCAGAAGGCATACTTCGCCACTGCCGTCGCTACCAACATTGTCTCCACCATCCCGTTCGTCGGTTCATGGATGGCCCACCTCATGCGCGGCGGCGATACCATCGGCACGCTCACGCTTTCGCGCTTCTACCTGATGCACGTCCTCATTCTTCCGGCCATCCTGTTCGCCTTTGTCGCCATTCACATCTACCTCTTTCGCAAGGCAGGTGCCGCCGGACCCATCGAAGAAGATCCCATAGAACCAAAACTGCCGCCGGAAAGCTTCTATCCCAAGCAGGTCCTCATGGACCTCGTCTTCTCGCTCCTGCTCGTTGCCGGGCTCGGACTGCTTTCTTTCTTGGCCCCAGCTTCACTCGGACCACGCGCCAATCCGGCCTCCACCACATTCATCGCCCGTCCCGAATGGTACTACCTGCCGTTCTTTGAATGGCTCAAGTTCTGGGAAGGTCCCGGCACGGTCTTTGGAGTCGTCATCGCTCCCGCAGTCCTGGCCCTGCTCTTCTTCCTGCTTCCATTCCTCGATCGCAGTCTGGAGCGCCGCCCCTGGCGGCGGCCCATCCCGCTTCTCGCTGTTTCCATCGTCCTGTGCGGCATGGTCTACCTCGGCTTCCTCAGCTACTACCAGGACATGCACAACCCCATCGTCCGCGATCAGCTCAAGCAACAGGCAGCACAGGAGGCGGCTTATACCAAGGCCCCATTCCAGCCCTTCGTGCAGTCGCCCGGCGCCCTCAACCTGCTCGCTCCGGCTACCTTTAATCCTGCCGTTGCGCATGGAAAGGCGCTCTTTGAGCAGAACGGCTGCTCCGGATGCCACGGCGACCGTGGACGTGGCGCAGTCGGCCCATCCCTTGTCGGCATCGGCAAAAAGTACAACGAAGCCGCGCTGGTAGCGCTCATCCATGATCCCTCCCCGGCTATTCGCAGCGCCGGCATGCCCGGCGCACCCGACTTGCCCATTCCTGACGTCAAGGATCTCGTTGCCTATCTCAACGCGCTCGGCACGCCGGAAGAAAACGTCCAGCCAGCCACAAGCGCCACTCCCAGCGCCGCCAGCGCCACTCCTCCGTCAAACGGTTCACCGCAGGTCGCAGAAGCGGCAGCCGTCTCCACTTCCGGCGGCTCCTCCACCCACGGTGGCTCTCCGGCACTCATCGCGCAGGGCAAGCAGCTCTACCAGGCCCACACCTGTGCGGCATGCCACGGACCAACGGCCCAGGGCTCAGCCATTGCACCGCCACTGGCTGGCATCGGCCACTACTTCAACGAGGCGACATTCAGTTCCCTCATCCACCATCCCAACCCTCAGATGGCGGCCAAGGGCATGCCCCCCGCGCCGCTTTCTAACAGCCAGACTCACGCACTGTGGACCTACCTCAACTCCATGCCTGTTCCGGCCCATCGCGGACCAGGCGTTCCCGCGGTCGTCATCTTCAAGAAGACCGCCACCGCGACAGCGCATCGCTCTACTGCCGCACCGTCGAAAACAGTTGCAGCTGCGGCGCCCCATGAGCCCGCAGCCGCACAGCCAAAGGAAGTAGCAGTCGCTGCCGCAGCAGGCAACATCGCATCAGGCCGGGCCATCTTTCAGGCTCACACCTGCGCGGCCTGCCATGGACCAACCGCCGAGGGCTCCGCCATTGCGCCGCCACTCGCAGGCATCGGCCACTACTTCTCCAAAGACACCTTCAGCCAGCTCATTCATCACCCCAATGCGCAGATGACGGCCAAGGGCATGCCCCCCGCACCGCTCTCTGATCAGCAAACCGACGATCTATGGGCTTACCTCAACTCCATGCCCGTCCCGGCGCACCTCGCGCCCGGTGTGCCTGCGGTCGTCATCTTCAAAAGCACCGCATCCAAACCGTCCCAACCCGCCACGCCATCCCACGCCATCGCAGCAGCCCAGCCTCAGGCCGAGGCCGCAGGCGCGGTAACCCAGCCCACGTCAGCATCCGCTCAACCGGCAGCCAAACCAGCCGCGCACGAGGTCGCTCTCAGCGGCCCCGCCGCGGCCGGCGAGCAAATCTTCAACTCCCACGGCTGCATCGCCTGCCACGGCGAAGGTGGCGTCGGAACGCCCCTCGCCATGTCCCTCATCGGCATCACAAAAACCGCTTCGCGCGACCAGCTCATCGCTCTCATTCGTCAGCCCAACGCCAAAATGAAGGCGGGCGGCATGCCCACCTTCGGCTTCAACGACACCCAGCTCAACGACGTGGTAGCCTACCTCGCAACCCTCCAGAAACCCACCTCCGCAACAGCAAAGTCCGTTCCCGCCGTCCAGCACCAGGCGCCGCACAAGCTCACGCCGCTCGAACTCGCAGGCCGAAAGGTCTACTTCCAGCAGCGCTGCTCCACCTGCCATGGCGACGGAAGCATGCAAGGCACCGCAGCCGCACCCTCACTAACCGCGACCGCCTCTGAGCTCCCCCGGGCTATGATCGAGAAACTCCTCCAGCACCCATCAGAAGCCATGCGCTCGAAGGGAATGCCCGCCATCGACCTCAGCAAGGCCAACATGAAGTCGCTCATCGCCTTCATTCGTTCGCTCCGCTACAACCGCTAGTTTTCCGGCTACCGGCGCCGTAAACCCGGTAGCCCACTTGAGCATTTTCCCTGTAACTATCCTCCGGCAAAGCCGGAGGCTTCATGCGTTCAGGCTCGCGTTTGCGTCTTCCGCCCCGGGCTTTGTAACAAGGGTACGACTTTAGTCGGGCCGTAACTGCAGCAAAACAACTGGGGCTTCAGCCCCAGCAAAAGCTGGCGCAATGAGCTCTTCAATAGCTCCTTACGCAAATTGCCCGCCTGAAAGAGCCTGCGCCCACTCCCGGAATTGTCAAACTTCTGCTGCCTCCCCGGCATAG
>JBMFWD010000102.1:0-6644 GCA_049965615.1 Acidobacteriaceae bacterium | reverse complement strand
GCTTGGTCATCCGCTCCACCGGCGAACGCACCGTCCTCGACCGGCGCGGCCGGCTGCGCAGTGTGGCAGAGGTGGCCCTGGGCTGCCCGCTCCGTCACCAGGCGCGCGTGGTGAAGATCCACAAAGGAGAGGAGAAAAGCTACCAGCTGCGTTACGGCGCCGAACCGATTTGCCTGCCCAGGCGCGCCGAGAAACTGTGGCTGGTGGTCATTGACGGCTTCGGTGACCAGCCCATCATGCTGCTCACCAACCTCAAACTGCGAGCGCGGGACTCGGAAAGCCTTTGGTGGGCTGCCGAAATCTATTGGACCCGATGGAAAATTGAGGAAACTTTCCGCTTCGTCAAACAGAGCTACAACCTCGAAGATATTCGGGTGCTGAAGTATCAGCGGCTAAAGAACTTAGTTGTGTTGGTGACGGCGGCGGCTTACTTCGCCGCCGCCTTTCTTGGACAGAAGATGAAGTTGCGCATCCTCACGGAAAAGCTGCTGGTCATCTCCCAGCGCTTCTTCGGCATTCCGCCCTTCCGCTTTTATGCTCTGGCAGACGGAATTCGCCGCGTTCTCTCGGCCGCCACCTTCCACCCGCCAAAAGAATCGCCCCCGGACGCGCAAATCGAACTCGCCCTTGTCTGGTCAGCCTGAAAAATCTTGGGGAAAGTCCTGAGTTTTTCTTCTTGACATCCACTCTCATAGGATAATTCAGGTGGTATCGACCTGGGCCTGGACCCACTGAGTGCCTTTCAGGGCCAGGCGGCGCAGGGCTTCGGCCATCGTGTAGGCCAGTGCTGAGTAGAGCCGGAGTTGATTGCCGCGCATCTCGTCGATGGAGAGCCGGTCGGCGAACAGGTGCATCTGTTCCTTGATGCGGTCGAGAGAATTTGCGGCAGCCAAGAATCTCCTGACCTTATCCTAGCCAGCAAATCCGAAGCTTCATGCGTAATGATCGCCTTGGGGCCAGACTTAGCAATAAGTATTTTGGCTTGGACTTGGAGGATGTTTGCGATTGCACTGTCGGTGGCATGGAGTGAGTACGAGCATTGAAACTCCACGGCGCGGATATTGAGGCGGGTGAATTCCATCGGCGAGCAGGCTTCCTGTTAGAACTGCTACGAAGACGTGGAATATATTTTCAGGACTGTAATTGCTCGATGGCGGGGCGGGTGTGGTATTGTGTATACAACATACATGAAATCATATAAGCCTATTCTTGTGAAGCCTGCCGCTCCTCCATCCGCACTCCCTCGTCAGACATTGGTTGCGACCGCGGTCGAAGATTTGAGGCGGAGAATTATTTCAGGCGAATTTGACGAAGGCGAATCGCTCAACCAGGTAATGATTGCGCGTGAGTACGCGATCAGCCGGATTCCGTTACGCGAAGCAATGCGCCAGTTGGAAGTCGAGGGCCTGCTGGTCTTTTACCCAGGCAAGGGGGCTGTGGTGTCCAAGCTGTCGCTGAACGAGATTCGCGAAGTTATTGACCTGCGTGCAAACATCGAACCGGATATCCTATCGCGCGCAGTTCCCTTACTTACGGGATCGGAGTTAGACGAAGCCGATCAGATTCTTGAGGAGTACGACGCTGCTTTCAAGAAGGGTGAGGTTGCGCTTTGGGGTAAGTTGAACTGGCGCTTTCATTCCACGTTATATGCAGCTAGTGGGCGCGCCATCACCATGGGGATTGTTAAAAATCTCCATCACTTGAATGAACGCTACGCCAAGGTTCAACTATCTATTACGCACTGGGAGCAACGCGCGTCGCGGGAGCATCATGAAATTCTTGAAGCTTGCCGTCAACGTAAACAGCGCAGCGCGGCCATGCTGCTGAAGCAGCACATATTGAGCGCGGGAGCTGCGTTGATCGATGTTCTCGATGGATCTCAAACTGAGAAAGGCAGAAAGAGTTCGAGACGTAAATAAGCTACAGAAGACGAGGACGCCTGAAGTTTTGGAGGCGCCGATCCTGATAGAGAAGGAACGTTCAATTGGTGTCATGAGGGAAGCGTCGATTGAGCCCGGTCGATGGTGCAGATTACAGTTTTGCCACCAGCGAATGCGGACGAGCCTCTCGATTGATGACAGCCTGGTTTTTCCCCACGCGGCTGATGCCGGTATTGGGTATTCCCTCTCCATAATTAGTTGTGTTTTTAAGGCGTTCGCATCTGTAAGTGGTCGGATGCGTCGAAGTTCGTGAGGGCGCCTGGCGGGATTCGAATTCAGAAATGAATGTCCGGACATGCCAGGTGAAGGACCGGATTGCCTATGGCCGATTTGCGCGATCTGCTTGCCAGCGGTAGTTGTTTGGCTGTCGCAGAGCGTCGAATAGGAACATAGCGGCAGGCTGCCGCCTCGATCACGACCTCAGTACCTCAGTAACTGGTATCGGAAAGTTCAGGATTGGAGGATGCAGATGAAGCGCAGAACATTCTTGCGGGTTGCAGCTGGTGGAGCCATGCTGGTGGGCGAATGGCCCAGGATCGCGATGGGTGCAAACGAGAGCACTCAAAGGACGAGCAATCTGCGGGAAGACTTCATTCGTCCTCCTGATTCGGCTCGTGCTAAAAGCTGGTGGCACTGGATGAACGGAAATGTCAGTCGAGAAGGGATTACGCTCGACCTTGAGGCGATGCACCGTGCCGGTATTGGTGGCGTGCAATTGTTTCAGGTTGGCGAGGGAATTCCTGAAGGCCGTGTACCGTATGGGAGCGCGGAGAATCTCGAACTTCTTGAATACGCTGCGAATGAGGCTGCTCGGTTGGGCATGGAGTTCGGCATGATGAACAGCCCGGGCTTTTCATCGAGCGGTGGACCTTGGATTACTCCCGAGCTTTCGATGCAGCAACTGACCTGGAGCGAGTCGTTTGTCGATGGAGGCAAAGAGATAAGGCTCCAGTTACCGGAGCCATACCGAAAGCATGATTACTATCAGGACGCCATGGTGCTCGCCTTCCCTTCACTTGACGGCGAGAAGCGGCCTTTGACGGAACTGCTTCGCCGAGTTACCTCAAGCATGGGCATGGTTGATGCTGGTTTGTTAGTAGATGGAAATCTTTCAAAAGGTGTGGATATCAAGGCTGGTGCGGACGGCGAACCCGCTTACCTGCAGCTTGAATTTGTCGAACCTTACTCAGCTCGCTCTGTCACCATATACGGTAACGCCGGGCGTGTGACGCTGGAGTCCTCAAATGACGGGCTTCAATTTGAGAAAGTATGTGAGTTGGAAGTGCTACCGTATGGCCCGGTCGAGGTTCCGGGTGTTGCAAACTTTCCCATGGCGCGAGCCAAGTTCTTCCGCTTGATAGCCGCACATGACTTCCGTATTTCGGAATTTCGTTTGTCGGGAGCTGAAAGGATTGTCGATTGGCCACAGAAGGCGAATTTCCATCATCGTGACGGAGAAGACCCTCTCCCTGGCACAGGGCAGGTGTCAACCGGATCGATTATCGATCCGGCTAGCGTCATTGACCTTTCGCAGCACATGGATCGCAGCGGAAAGCTACGATGGCATGCGCCCCCCGGCCACTGGACCATTTTGCGCATAGGGCATACCACAACCGGATCAGAGAATGCCCCGGCACCGGATGGTGGCCTTGGCCTGGAATGCGACAAGTACAGCAGGACCGCATACGAATATCATTTCAATAGATTCTTTGGAGACATGTTCTCTACGCTCCGTGCGATCTCTTCCAGGGTGCCTGTCACGTCTGTGATCGACAGCTATGAAGTTGGGATGCAGACGTGGACGAAGAACTATCCGCAGGAGTTCAGGCAACGCCGCGGCTACGACCTGCGCAAGTACATGCCCTCGATGACGGGGCGAGTGGTGGAAAGCGGAGAGGTGTCTGATCGATTTCTGTGGGATATCCGCAGGACCGATGCCGACCTGATGGATGACTATTACTACGGTAGTTTTGCCGACTTGTGCCAGAAGCATGGCATGCAGGCTTACGCGGAGCCTTACAGCGACGGTCCATTCGAGGAAATCAGTGCTGGTTCGAAGCTGAATGTCCCCATGGGTGAGTTCTGGGTGGGGCGGGATAATCAGTACAGCATCAAGTTGGCGAGTTCGATCGGACACGTTTTCGGCAAGCGTGTCATTGGGGCGGAGTCCTATACGGGAAATCCAGTTTTTTCCAAATGGTTGCAGTACCCATATGCGATGAAGGCGCAAGGGGACTGGATGTATACCCAAGGTCTAAATGAATTCATCTTCCATGTTTACGCGATGCAGCCGCATCCTACCGCCAAACCGGGAATGACGATGGGGCCGTGGGGATGGATGCACTCGAGGACCAACACCTGGTTCAATCAAGAATCGGCATGGCTTGACTATCTAAAGCGCTGCCAGCACATTCTCAGGCAGGGATTGGTCGTGGCAGATCTGGTTTACTTTGCGGGGATTGAAGTGCCCGCCCGCACGAGGGTCTGGCCCAATCAACTGACTCCCACGCCACCGCTCGGATATTACTACGACGTGACGAATGCCGAGGGAATCCTCGATCGCATGCAAGTTGAGGGCGGCCAAATTGTTCTCCCCGATGGAATGCGTTACAACATTCTCGTTCTTCCGGAAGAAAGCAGAATCACGTTGCAGGTCTTGCGCAAAGTTCGGGATCTGGTCCACGCGGGCGCAAATGTAATCGGTCTGAAGCCAAGTCACACGCCGGGACTCGCAGATTACCCAGAGTGTGATGCCGAGTTGCAGGTTTTGGCGGATGATATATGGGGCAATCTGGATGGAGTGAATGTGACGCAGAGAGCTTGCGGCCGGGGCCGTGTGTTCTGGGGGCTCCCCATTGCCTCTGTTCTGGCACAACTGAACATCAAGCCGGACTTTGCATTTACATCCCGCTCTGGTGACGCGCCCATCAACTTCATCCACCGTCAAACCGAGGATGCCGACATCTACTTCGTAGCCAACCGTCGACGCCAAACGGAGGAGCTCGTCTGTACGTTTCGGGTAGAAAATAAACGCCCGGAACTCTGGAATCCTGAGACTGGAGAGATCACTCCGCTCGAAGTTTACGATTTGGTGGAAGAAGGCGTGCGGCTACCTCTCACACTTGGACCCGCAGGATCGACATTCGTTGTATTTCGGAAGCCGGCTCGGAAGCAGCGGCTGCAGAAGATTACCCACGACAACGAAGCAGTTATCACGGTGAAGCCGTTTCCTGAGATACATCCCGGTCGATACCGTTATGTATCGAATAACTTCACCATCAGCGTCTGGGTAAAGCCAGATGTCGATATGGGCTTACTTCCGGCAAACTCCCATCAGCTATTGGGCCCGAATCTTCTTGCTTACAGCTATGTAATTTATCCCCCTGCAGGCAATCAGGTTTATGGAAAAGGTCAGACAGCTTGCGGGCTCGCAGCAGCACGCGACGGCATTGTCGTCTATGAAAGGTCTCAGGGTGATCCCCAGCCTGTGCTCGTGGCCCATGAAAAGCTTGCAGGGTGGACGCACATAACGGTTGTCTACAGAGCAGGAGAGCCGTCCTTGTTTATGAATGGGAAGCTGGTTGGGCGGGGGAAAATGTCGCCGAATATTGTCCATCCTGGGCTGGGGGAGGCATTTCAGCGGGACGGGGCTTGCTATTTCTATGGGAGCATGAGCGAGCCGAAGCTTTTCCGTGAGATTCTTAGCCAAGAACAAATTCAAGGATTAGTCGAGGCGGGCGTACCCAATCCAGAGGGCCCTCCCACTCTGGAACCGTCTGGCAGCGGAAGACCAGAGCTACTTATCTGGCAGAACGGTCGGTACGCAATGCAGCAACAGTCAGGACAAACCACTGCTTTTCAAGTTTCTGACCTGTTGGAGCCGAGGGTAATCCGTGGACCATGGCGAGTGACTTTCCCGCCTAATCTAGGAGCTCCCGTTGAAATAAATTTGCCGACATTGATTTCGCTGCATCAGCATCAGGAAGAAGGAGTGCGGTATTTCTCGGGCACCGCAACCTATAAGACTTACTTTCAAGTTGATAATCCGAAACGTGATGGTAATTCCCGTCTCTATCTTGATCTAGGGCGTGTTGCGGTTGTCGCAGAACCCCGACTAAACGGGCGGGATCTCGGTGTTCTTTGGAAGGCGCCATTCCTCGTGGATGTCACCGAAGCCGTTCGCTCAGGAGAAAATGAGCTGGAGATATCAGTGACAAATCTCTGGACGAATCGTCTCATCGGCGACGAACAGCTGCCCGCGGAGAACGAATATTCAAAAAAAGAGATGCTTCCTTTTTTTGGAGGAGCGATCAAGCAGCTACCGCAGTGGTATCTCGATGGAAAGCCTAAGCCGCCAGGCGGCAGGGTCACCTTTGCTACCTGGAAACACTATGAAACGGATTCGCCGCTGGTGGAATCTGGCCTGATAGGCCCGGTAACTTTGCGAAATTCCTTGCGGCACCGCATTTTATATTCATAGCCGAATCATTGATATCGGCAAGGAAATGTCATAAGTAATCCTTGGCGCAGGGGTGGTTAGTCGCAGATGAATGCCGCAATTCCGGATCGGAGTTGCTGATGAGCGATGAGAAGGAGGCAAATCCTTGGGCTTCGCCCCACCTATTAGTGTGACCCAGGAGTTTGCATTATCCATCACTCTTGTCCAAAATAAGCGTTTACAGGAAAGGCGCTGTTGATTTCAAG
>JBMFWD010000101.1:0-6654 GCA_049965615.1 Acidobacteriaceae bacterium | reverse complement strand
CTGCTGTGTGATTCCGGCGTGGACGTCGTGTCATCGTTGCTCCTCTTTCCTGCCATCTTAATGGCCGTCAGGGAACAGCCCTTCCACTTATCCCGCTGTCCGAATTTCCGAATCCAGCTCACTTTGGTCGGCTCACGCTTGGAGTTTTCTGGATGGACTCCCTTCAATGTCAAACTCCGACTGTCGCCCGGGCACAGCCGGGGCGTCCCTGCTTGCTAAAGATATCTGGTTCACGGCCGGTCACCGGGCTTCACTGTAATACCCCGGGGTGCGAATTTACGATATTTGAATGATCTCCACGCCGCATAGTTTGGCGAGCTTTTTCAATACGCTGGATTTATGCCCGACGCCGATGGCGCAGTGGTGTGCGGTGCCCTGCGCTGACCATGCTTGGAGAAATTCTCTCGCGCCGATGGGAAAGCGATAGCGGCTATTCGTATTGCCAATTTCGAGGATTGGGCCGGGAACGGATTCCCCTTCCGCCACGACAAATTTGAGCGCACCCTGACCTGCTTCACTGACGGAGAGCAATGTGACAGGACCATGCTTTACGCTCATTTCAACAGACAGGCCAAGGCCGACCTTCCCGTGGTAGACGCGGAGTGAACGGAGCCTGGGTTTGCCCTGGGCTATGGCAACATGGCCTGGACCATCGTGCCCCATAAGGATGACATCGTCGTTGAAATCGTTTGCGTAGAATTCAGTGAACGATCCGCCGGCCCCGAGGAGATCGAGGATCTTCATAGCCTGCACATTTTTCACTTCGAGCTCGCCGGCGACGGGTATCCCTCGTGCGGTAAGCAGGCAGCAGCCGGGGATGATTGAGCTGATGGTACCTTCGTTGTCCGCAATGCCAGAGCCTTTGTAGTAGTAAGCAAGCGACCCGAGCTGATGCTGTTGGACAAGCAGGTCGAGGGCAACGGATGTATTTGCAGCCCGCTCCAGTTCTTCAGTCGGGGCATCGGGTTCAATGTCGAAAGTGCTATGCAGCTCTGCGACGCGGGCTTTGACTTGTGCCGGCGTTACCTTTCTACGCAGAGAGGAGAGTTCATCGACCTCGATGATTTCAATTTGCGTACCGAAGGTCGATGACTGTAAAGAAAGGTCCGAGTAAATATCAAGCATGCCGCTGTAGTAGTGGCCCATGATGCCCAGCCGATTGTGCTCCATAGCGAAGGCGACTCGTGAGGCCTCGATCCATTCACTGATCTCAGACCAGACGTGCGGGTCACCATGCAACATGCCGACAACCTGGTGGAAGTGAATTCCGGAACGGTGGAAGACGTTTGAGATTTCCGGTACGGAGCACGCCTGGCAGTGCGCGAGCCATTCACCGGTCATGGCAGTACGGTCCTTCATGCGATTGAAGGAGTCGTAGTCGATACTGGCCTGAGGGCTCAAGTTGAGAACGATAACGGGTACGCCCGGACGTCTCACTACAGGCAAAACAGTTGCCGATAAAGCATAGGTAGCCACGTGCAAAAAGATTAGATCGACATCGGCTTGGCGAAATGCGTGACCGGCAGCAACTGCGCGCTCAGGAGTATCCACGAGGCCAAGATTGACGACCTCCGCTCCCAGAGACTCGATCTGCGATTGGATGGTTTGATTGTAGGTCTCGAGGCGCGGGCGGAGTCCTGTGAACTGGTTCCAGTATTCTGCCAACCCGATGCTGAAGAGGCCAACTTTGTGGCGGACGGTCACCGTGTCCTTTTGGATCATGAAATCTAACCTCAGCAATCGCTCCTAGCGATTGCGACCGATGGGAGCGCGGGTTCAGTCAGGTCATGCGCTGGATGAACCAAGATTTTCCAGTCTCCCAATGGTTTGCCTTTATCACCTCAATGATGGTGAATCATGCTCGCTGCTTGAGGTACATCGAGAACAATCCCCCATGGTTGGCTACCTTACAGAAGCTTACATTGGAAAGAAAGATCGATCTTATTAGAGATCTTCGGAAGGGTTCGAACCTTGCATGACTCCCCTTCTGCCTCTTGGAAGCCACGCGAGATGCGTTACCCAATTGGAGCCTTCGATCAGTACATTTTGATCGATTTGCGATGTGGTGCCCCGTTGCGAAGAAACTCCCGATAATGATGACGCAGTTCCATTTTGTAGGTTTTTACCGCTGAATGGTAGCTCAATTGAGGAACCCGGCTAGGAACGGTCCAATACACATCCACCTGCCTGGCAGAGGCAGGAATGGATAATGCCTTTTGGTCTACCGCTATCGATTTCCCATCCACAGTTGCACGGGTGACTGTTACAAACCACGGAGTGTGGACGATGATGTGTGCAGGCTTCTGCTGGAAGTCGGTGTTGAGTTGCAGGTGCATGCCGCTGCTACTGAAGCTGCAGCGGAAGGCTACGCGCCCGAACTCCGTAGGAGCGTTTGCAACAGTGATCGTGTCGCCAGGCTTCATCCACGAAGGCGAAAGCGCCGAGAGCAGGTGCAGATCTTTGCCCTGCTCACGAAGCAGCATATTGCGCACCAATGCCACATAGTCAGCCGAGAACCAGCCGTGCGGGGAAAGATCATTGCCGAAATCACGCGTCGTCCAGGGATAGTCACCCACTTCCCATCCGGCATGGGTCGAGGATGTATGGACCAATTCGGCGTAAAGATCTTTAATAACCTGCTGCTGTTCACCCAGGATCAACTCCGTCTCTGTGTTTTTGAATCCCGTGTAATCGTGAAGACGGCCAGCCCAGGTCATCAGGCCCTCGGCGTATTCCTTGCGCACGTGGCGAAGCGTGCCGGCAACCAGGGGATTATCTGGAGAAACAAGCATTTCCGGATAGAGGACATTCATGTTGCCCCAATCCTGCCCACCTTGAATGTCGATGCCTGGGGGAATGTATTCGCCGTTCTTAGCGCCAATCTTGTCGAGCAAGCGAAATAGCGTTTCGTGATAATCGTTGTATTCCTGCTGGAATTCCGTGACTTCAGAGGGTGTTCCCACCGCCTTCGCAAGAACAATCGCCTCTTGCAATCCAGCAAGCGCCCATAAATTGTGCCCGGTCACATAGGCTGTCTCGTCAAACTCGTCATCTTGAGGGTTTGCCGCGGGAAGGATGTGCAGCGGATCTGTTTTGCGCGCCTGCTCCAGCCATTGAACTGCTCGAAGTACCGCTGGAAATACACTCTTCGCATAAGCACGATCGTGTGAAAACTGATAATAGCGTCCGAACGTCCAGAGAGCCTGCCCCAGGCCGTCGTACTGGCCGCTCTGTGAAATGAATAGTCCATTCTGCTGTTGTGATTGGAGGAAGAATGGCAGACTTTGGCGCACCAGGTTCAGATGCCCCGTTTCGTCATAAGTATTCATGATGTGCGATCCATCCCGCAGCCAGAAAGCATGGTATTGAAGATCGTTGACTGTTTGGATGTAGTCAGAACCGACATGTTCCCGGGACATCATGTCAAAAATAAGATTTGCCTTGAAGGTGTTGGTGACTTCCTTTTCCGGCAAACTGATCTGCAAGCCCCGGTTGAGCCTCTTTTCCCAAAGCGCCTCGGTCTCGGTGAGAGCCGCATTAAAGTCTGAAGATTTGAGCTTTTGGATTTGTGAAGAATTGCTGAACGCAATCGGTTTAACCGGCATTTTGAAGATCAGCGTCACGGATGCCCCCGCCTTCAGATGTAGTTCATAGCGGACTCCAAGAACAGGCGTTTCAGGTGAGGCATGCAACTGCTCCGGCTTGTTATAACGAGTTGCTTCTGTCAGCCAGAGGCTGGGACTGGGCGAAGTGGGAAACTCGTAGACCACTTCGCCGGAGCGTACGGCAAAATCCTGCTGGAATCCATAGGTCCAATGAGGGTTGAATGTGACGCCGGGTTGTGAATACCCACCAGGCTTAACCGGTGTGACAGGCCGGCGAAAGCGATGAGTGACGTTGTTGCACGGACTCTGCTCGCTTCTTACCCCTGTATAGGGAAACGAAACCGTGAAGTACGACGTGCGTACAGTCGCTCCAGTGTTCTCTGCTACCACTCTGACGAAGTTGACGGGATTGCGAGCGCCGGTGCTGCCCGGAAGGGAAGCAGCAAACGTAGTGATTTTGTAATGAACAGTACCGTCGAGATACGTGTAATGGAAAATCGGCAAGTATCCCTTCGCAAGAGTTCGGATCCGCTGCGAGGCTGGCTCCGCAGGATAGCCAATGGAAAAAGTCATCTCACCGAAGCCGCTATACAAATACCCTGCCGGAGTAATCTCAGTACCCATAGGCGCGTTTTGCAGGCCGATTTGATCAACAGAGCAGGCAGGATAACTGAAGGGCTGTCCCGCCTGGTCGATGTCGGGGTTCAGCATTTGCCCATTCAGGACGGCCATGACAAACATGGTGGAAACAATCAAAAATGCTGCAGCGCTCTTCATTTATCCTCCAGAAGTTCCAGTTCGCGTTTCTAGTTGCAGGGCACACACAATTTCAATGGAGCAATTCCCGGCTATTTGCCTTGGCTACGATTCTCGGGTTCTAACTCCAGATCGCAAAACCCAAATTCCACTCCTCTGGCTGCATTGGATCTGCCCGCATAAGGCCCTGATCATCTAAACAGGATTGGATCGAATTACATGCTTTCCACGTGGAGGCACTGATGCATCCACGCAGTTCTCAAACTGCACAATCCAAGGCCTGGCGAGTCATACCCAAGCAACGTTTCGCTTGCCCGTCAATGCTGGTGTCGTGTATACATAGTAGCGCGCTCGAAACACTTTCGCATCAAAATTATCGTCGCGAAGCAACAGTGTAGATAGAGCACGCAGCCTCATGTGACAAGCACCACAATGGCCTGGGCAGCTCGGAACATCAACGATTGAGGAAAATCATGGCTGGTAAAAGAATTAGTTCGAATTCTCTAACGCGTCGCGATGCCCTGAAAAGTTTCGGAGCCGCTCTGGGATCCACACTGATGGCGCAACCAGCATGGGCAGGTTCAGTGCAGCCTGAGCGTGCGCAAACAAGCCCATCCGCAGGGCCGCAGGTGATGCCTGGGCCGCGTCATAAGAAACCGAACATCCTCTACATCAATTGTGAAGGAGTACCGCTCGGCGCATTGAGTTGCTACGGCAGCACCCTCATGCCAACTCCGAACATTGACCGTCTTGCGCGAGAAGGCATGCGCTTTAACAATGCCTTTGTGACCAACGCACTGTGTGCTCCGAGCCGCGCTACCTTAATGACCGGGAAATACAGCCATCTGAATGGTATGGTCGCTAATCCGGGTGCCGGACCGGATGCCTGCGGAGGGTTGGACAACCACTTCAATATGTCGCAGGAGACGTTTGCCAAGAAGTTGCGCAGTGCGGGATACCAGACATCGCAGGCTGGCAAGTGGCACTTGCTGGGTACCCCCGGCGAAGCTGGCTTCGACTCGTTCTTCTTCAAACGGGGAGCCGGCGGTCCCTACTACAGGGCTGCCGGATATATTCAAAGTGTCCGCCCCGGGAGCCCGGAAGCTGTGCATACCTCGCATCCCGGCTACACCACCGACACCATCACCAACCGCACCATAGATGAAATCAAGCGCATGGCAGGGTCCGATGCGCCGTTCATGATGTACTACGCCCCCTTCAACGACCATGAGCCATTCGTCCCTCCCACCAGGTACCAACACATTTTCGATGACCACCGCTTCCCTGAACCGGGCACCTTCTGGGATGACTATGCTACGCGAGCATCACCAGCCCGTGACGCCCGGCAGCGTATCGCCTACATAATTGACTATTCGCTTCGCAAAGACCGCAGCCAAGGCCTTAGAGAGGAATTTACACCGGTCAGCGACTTCCCCACACGGCCACCAAATATGACTCGTCGACAGATCCAGCAATGGAACCAGCAACAGTTCATGCGCCACTACATGGGCACGCTGAAAGCGTTGGATGACAACATCGGGCGCTTACTCGACCACTTGGACCACACAGGCCTTTCAAAGAACACCATCGTTGTCCTCAGCAGTGATCATGGCTTTTTCATGGGTGACCACGGCTGGTACGACAAGCGTTTTATGTATGAACAAGCATTGCGCGTGCCGTTCATGGTGCGCTGGCCCGGGGTGGTAAAGCCAGGCTCCGAAACAGATGCCTGGACTGTAAACATTGACAATGCGCCAACATTATTGGCGATGGCTGGACTCGATATTCCCGAGCAGATGCAGGGCGAAAGCATCATCCCGTTGCTGGAAGGCCGCACACCGCAGGATTGGCGCACTTCGATGTACTACCACTACTACGAGTTCGCCTCAGAACACTGGGTGCAGCCGCACTACGGCATTCGTACCGATCAGTACAAACTGATCTACTACTACCAGGTGAACGAATGGGAATTGTTCAATCTACAGTACGACCCTGATGAGATGGACAACCTTTTCGAATGGAGAGGCTACAAAGTTAATCCACACTATGAGTCCGTCACCAGCGACCTGGTGAGCCAGCTCAAGGCATTGCGAAAGCAATATAAGGACAACACAGGACTGCCCGTGACTTATCTACCGCCGGTTGACTACGACTAATACATTCACTTTCCGTGTCGGCGCTATCCGTGTCTCCTGGCGAGTGACTCGCCTGACGCTTGTCAAGGGCGGAGTAAAACCAGGCCACTGGGGCGGAGCAAAACCAGGCCAGTTGATGGGGAGAAGGTGTTGAGGTA
>JBMFWD010000100.1:0-6689 GCA_049965615.1 Acidobacteriaceae bacterium | reverse complement strand
GTGTCGGTAAAACCAGCGCAAACTGCGCGCAATCCCCCCAAAAGCGACTCCAATATCTCCATGCCTCAACAAACCACAGGACAACTTCCAGCGAAATAGCTACCTGGGTTCCTTTTTCATTTAGAACCGCTGACCTGGCAGAGCCGTCCTTGACAGCGAGCCTCTTCGTGCTTACAATTGGGTGCGTTAATGTCAGGAACATATTCATATTTGGAATTGCCAATCTTAATAAACCGTTTTACAAGAAAATGCTTTCAAGGCAATTCGTAGGCCTGCGGGAAACTGGTAATGTGGCGCAGCCATTCATGATGGCTTAACGGAATATGTAACGCAATCAGGACGGTCAGGAGGAATACCGGTGAAAGTATCTTTCGAGAACAATGTTTGGCACTAAATGATAACGATATCTTGCGATTTGGCAAGATCGACAAGGGCTCACACTTCATGATGGCCTAGGCGGAATTGAAATAACTGCAGTGAAAGCGGTAGAAATCTGATCTATTTGTACCCTCGATCCATTAAATTTTGTCAGTAATATGATATCGTTACCATCCAAAACTAAATATATTTCACAATGGAGGCTTAAAGTGACGGAAACAAAGAAATTATTGACGCTGTTGCGGGGCGCATGCGGATGCATTGGGAGTAGCTCTGTTGCAAGTCGCAAGCAATTGCAGCATGAACAGAAAACATCATTCAGAATTCGTTCCTGCGCAAGCAATTTCACAACAATCGTAGCTTTGGTGACACTCGCATGCCTGTGCAATCTCTTGCGTCCTGCAGCTTATGGACAGATTGTAGCTGCCAGTCTTCAGGGGCAGGTACAAGACCCGTCAGGTGCTCCGGTGCAAGGTGCGAAAGTAACGGCACTAAATGTTTCAACCGGCATCTCCACGAAAACTGCAACAAACTCGAAGGGTCTGTTTGCATTTCCGAATCTCACCGCCGGAGGCCCGTACACGGTAACTGTCATAGCTCCCGGATTTAAGACGGAAGAGCGGTCGGGAATTTATTTGACGGTGAATCAACACGCGAATATAAATGTCGTGCTTCCGATTGGCGCAGTGAGTCAGAGAGTGATTGTTCATGCCGATGTCAATCAACTTCAAACCAAAAGCCCCCAACTGGGTCAGGTTATCGGTTCCCATATGATTGAGAACCTGCCGCTGAATGCTCGGAATGTGTACCAACTTATGTTCCTGGTGCCGGGGACGACGGGCGGTGTGGGATACAACTATAACGGCTTTGACCTTTCAGTGAATGGTGGTCGGCCCGGAAGTGCAGACATCCTGATTGATGGGGTTCCGGCAGCCCCAGCCCTGGTGAATCCCATTGCCGGAATTTCAGTCTTTCCCCCGCTGCCAGCGGTGCAGGAATTCAGAATGCAGACGTCTAATTATTCTGCAGAGTTTGGGCGTAGCGGCAGTGGTATTGTCAACATTATTCTCAAATCGGGCACCAACCACTTTCACGGCAGCGCATATGAATTCCTGCGCAACTCCGCGCTTGACGCGAACGACTACTTCGCGAACCTGCATGGGCAGCCTCGGCAAAATTTTAAGCGGAGCCAGTTTGGCGCCAGTCTTGGTGGTCCGATCGATATTCCTTGGCTCTATAACGGCAGAAATAAGACGTTCTTTTTCTTCGCGTATGAGGGGTTGCGGCAGGTGACACCGACTCAGATAACAACGACTGTTCCAACGAAGCTGGAGCGCGAGGGGAACTTCTCGCAAACGGTAGACTCGTCTGGCCAGCAGGTGGTCATCTACGATCCGACGACAACGACAGCCACGGGAAATGGTTATGTGCGTCAGCCGTTCCCGAATGACACCATACCGCCCCAGGATATTGATCCCGTGGCTGCGAAGATCATCAACTACTTTCCGCTACCGAACGCACCCGGTAACGCTGCGGGGCAGAACAACTATTTTGCAACTGGTACGTCGCGATTGAACATAGACACGTTCAGTGCAAAGGTAAACGAACACATCAACGACAGAAACTCATTTTTTGTGAGCTATTCACACCGTCATTACCTGACCCCGAATAGCAATCTGTTCCCGAAAGCCGATCAGGTTGCCGAAGGCGGCTCTACCAATCTGAATGCCGACAACAGCGCATCGATTGACTATACCTTGGCGGCGACTCCCACTTTTGTGGCAGAGTTCCGATACGGATTCTCACGAATTTATCTCAATGTTGCTCCCAACAGCATCGGGTTTAATCCGTCTACGCAACTAGGCTTTCCCGGTTATATTGCGCAAAACGCCGACCACTTGTTGTTTCCTGGTATTAATGCAAGTGGTTACGTGGGTTTGGGCGAAGGTGGATTCGGCGCTGCGACGACGGCATCGTTCACGAGTCATATTCTTGCATTAAATATGAATAAACAAGCTGGTTCCCACCTCCTCCAGTTTGGAGGCGACGCGCGCCTCATGCTGGTTAATGACGACGAGGCCGGCCAGGCCGATGGGAACTACTCTTTTGATAGGGGGATCACCCAGGGCCCAGACCCGAACGTCGCTACTCCGAATGGGGGTAATGGACTCGCCTCTCTATTGCTTGGCGTCGGCAACGGGCAGATGACGATCGATTCAAAGAACGCAGCTACAGCCAGCAAATATTTCTCTCTATACTTTCAGGATAACTGGACAGTGAATGATCGACTGGCGCTGAATTTAGGAGTTCGGTATGACCTTGATATTCCTCGCACTGAAAGATATAACCGCATGAATACTTTCAACCCCAATATTCCGTCCACTCAGCTCGCACAAGAATCCGGATTACCTGGCTTAAAAGGCGGATTGGTTTTTGTTGGGGTTAATACCCATCCCCGTCGGCAGTTCAAGCCGCAATGGTTGAACTTCAGTCCGCGATTTGGCTTTGCTTATAAGCTGAACAACCTAACAGTCGTTCGTGGCGGCTATGGCATATTCTATGGACCTTCGCTGCGTGCTGCAGCCGGTACCGTAGGCAACGAAGGATTCAGCAGCACGACAACGTACGAAGGAAGTCCAAACGGACTAACACCATCCGTGTACCTGAGGAATCCGTTCCCTAACGGCTTGAATCCCGTCTCAGGCAGCTCTCAGGGATTGCTTACGGGCATAGGGTCGTCATTCGAGGCCCCGGAGACTGGAGATAACGCTGTCCCTTACACGGAAGACTGGAACATTGATGTCCAGCGACAACTGCCATTTGACACCCTTGTGAGTGCAGCCTATGTGGGAAGCCATGGTGTTCATTTGAACAAGTCCGGAGAAAACAATTGGAATGCCAACCAACTCAACCAGGCAGATCTCTCGCTGGGGTCGCAGTTGCAGCAAAGCGTACCGAATCCGTTTTATGGAATCATTAAAACTGGCCCGGAATCCGGTACCACCATTGCACGCAGCTATCTGGAAGCGCCCTTCCCTCAATTTGAGGCGGTGTATTTATCCTTTCTCACGGGGGGGTACGTGGATTACAACTCGTTCCAGATGAAGTTGAGCAAGCGGCTTTCTCATGGGTTAGACGCACTTGTTTCCTATACGAACCAAAAGCAGATCGATGACTATTCGAACATCATTAATGTAGGAGCTGGAGCGGGCATACAGAACATCTATAATCCGAAAGGAGAACGTTCGATTTCTGCTAATAATGTTTCTCAGGAGTTGTCAGCCAGCGCTGATTACAATCTGCCCTTCGGGCGTGGTCATTCCATAGGAGCGAAGTGGAACTGGTTGGAAAATGCCGCACTGGGAGGCTGGCAGATTAACGGAATCTTTACGGCGGATGCCGGTTATCCGATCTCGGTATCTACCCAGAATACCTCCCACGCGAACAATAACGAGGAACGGCCAAACCTGACTGGGGCAAATCCAGGCATGAGCGGCTCGATCAAGTCTCGCCTCAATGGGTATCTGAATCCGGCGGCGTTCAGTCAGCCTGCTCCCTTCACCTTTGGGAATGCTCCGCGCGTGCTGTCCGATGTTAGAACACCTGCGTATCACAATATCGACTTTTCGATATTCAAGAACTTCAACCTTACGCGGCGACTGAGGGCTCAGTTTCACGCCGAATCCTACAACATCCTGAACCAGGTGGTCTTTGGGGGGCCGAATAGCAACTTTTCGTCCCCTTCATTTGGCACCATCTCATACCAGGCAAATTCCCCACGGCAGATTCAGTTTGCCTTGAAGCTGCTGTTTTGAGTTGTGCCATGGATTAAAGAGAAGTCGGGTGCCACGTTAGCAATACCGTGGCGCCCGAACCTAGTCAGCAAGGCAACCCAAGGAGAATAGAAATGGCAGAGCAGTTGGATAAAGCTGAGATCGAGAGCGAAAACATTGTGACTGGCGGCACCTCGCGGCGCAGCTTTTTGAAAAGTGGAGCGGCTGTTGCCGGAGCTGCCGTAGCCAGCTCCATGGCGGGAACTGCCGCATCGGAGCAGCCTGTGAGCAAACCGCAGCGTGCTCCGGCGTTTGTGAAAGGAAGCAAAAAAAAACGACCGAATATTGTTTTCATTTATACGGAGGGCCAGAGACCGGATTGTCTTAGCTTTACCGGGAACAAGATACTGAAGACGCCAAACATGGATCGTATTGCAAGAGAAGGCGTGTTTTTTAACAACTCCTTCTGCATGAATGCGCTCTGTGCACCAGCTCGCGCCGCGACAATGACCGGACTCTATTCGCATATTACCGGCGCATATGGCAATGCTGACGAACGGGCCTTGCCAGCTAACATCCCAATATTTACAGATTTGTTACATGAATCCGGATATGAAGTCGCAATGGTTGGGAAAGTACATGTACCTAACGGGACAAGGGAGCGATATTGGGACTATTACTGTGGCTTTAATGGTGCTGTGACGAACTACTACGCTCCGGAATATCACGAGGGACGAAAAGGAAAGATGGGACCAGGCCAAGTTTATCGGGGGAAGTATCACGATGATTTCCCTGATAATCCCGCAATGGATTGGACGGGAGTCTATGCAGACGACTGGTTTACAGATAAAGCATTAGATTGGCTAAAGGAGGAACGGCAGAGTCCCTTTTTCCTCATGCTGTGCCATCAGGCGCCGCATGGACCTTTTTATCGCCCACGGCGTTATCTGAATGCCTTTAATGGGGTCGAGATACCCATTCCGAAAACCTTTGATGACTATGAGAAAGGGTTTCCGGGCAAGCCGCGGGCATTTGCCGATGCTCAGAATAAGATCGGAACTATCGAAACCTGGGATCGAGCACGAACGGTGGAAGAGCTGGTGAAAGATTGTTATGCGGGGTTTCAGGCTGTTGACGATAATATTGGCAGAGTCTTGGATTACCTGGAATCTACAAATCAGCTTGACGACACTGTAGTGTTACAAAGTTCTGATCATGGATATTTTTTCGGTGAATGGCAGTGTTTCGATAAGCGATTCATGCATGAACCATCGCTCCGCACACCCGCGATGATTCGGTATCCCAAAGAGTTTCAGGCTGGAACCCGGGTGGACGAGATGGTTATCAATCTGGACTTTGCTCCGACCTTGCTTGAGCTTGCGGGCGTGGAAGCTCCAGAAGCCATGCAGGGCAAGAGTTTTGTGAAGCTTGCGCAGAAGAAGGAAAAGAACTGGCGCAAAGACTTCCTATATGAGTATTTTTCTTATCCCGGAAACGAACAGGTACGGCCGCATCGTGGGGTAAGAACAGAACGTTATAAGTATTTCGAATACTTCCTTGACCCGAAGGAATATGAGATGTATGACCTGGAGAAGGATCCCGGGGAGCTCAATAATCTTGCAGGCAAATCTGAGTATGCTGCGCTTCAGGGGCGCCTTGCGGCAAGGGTGGAAGAACTGAGAAAAGAAACTGGAGATCACACGAGGGACTCTATCGTGTCGCCTGAATGATCGGATAGACGTTGCCGCGCTTGCTGATACCGAGCAGCTTCGCCTTGCCGCCAGTTGAGTAGTGGCGCAGGACGACGCAGAGCTATGCAGCGAACTCTCGACCCTTACGAAAGGCAGCGTCGTTGCCATGGCCGGAATGATTTCGGTGGTGACGATGGGCCCGATACCGGGGATCGGTAGTGTCAACGTACATCCGGTGCGAAGCACCTCTGTGGCACAGCCACTACTTTGGAGGTCGGATCATGCCCTTGATCCTGTCACGGAACCTGCCGAAGTGCTGCCGTTGGCAGCACCATTCGCGGGCTTCTTCGGAGGCCGTTCGGCGGCCTCGGTTCCTGGTGCTCGACGGATGCGCAGTGTCGGCTTGGGTTGCCCCCTTGGCTGAGACTAATCAGTTAAGACTTTTCTCGCCGTTCGCTGCAAAAATCTCGATCGGCAAGACCACTTTATCGCATTCTGAGCACGGCCGGTGAAGCGGAGGCGGGCGCTGCTGGAGAGCATCCCGCTGAGGAATAACCGGTTGGAACTCATCGACGCCGATAAGCGCCGGGAGCGGTGGACAAATGCCGCTCCCGGCAGTTGATTGGTATCCGTCAGAGGATCCCACCTGTTTGTTGAATTCAGTGTATCCGTCAGAGCATCCCACCTGTTTGTTGAATTCAGTTTGTGATGCTCTAAGGGCATGAGCGATGGGACAGTTGGATTGGTGCAGCGGCGCCGGCGTATGAGTCGCAATTCCCCAGACATTCTGCCCATGTCGGGCAGGAACTTGAGATTCACTATCCTTGGCACCCGCTTTATGGGCGGA
>JBMFWD010000099.1:0-6897 GCA_049965615.1 Acidobacteriaceae bacterium | reverse complement strand
GTCGATTGCATGGTTGCGCTGCCCGGCCAGCTCTTCTATGCCACGCAGATTCCCGTCTGCCTCTGGTTCCTCGCCAAGTACAAAAAGAACGGACGCTTCCGCGACCGGCGCGGCGAGACGCTCTTCATTGATGCGCGCAAGCTCGGAGTCCTGAAAGATCGTGTCCACCGCGAGCTGACCGACGCGGACGTAGCCCGCATCGCCGGAACCTACCACGCCTGGCGCGGAGACAAAGGCGCGGGTAGCTACGCCGACGTGCCCGGCTTCTGCAAGGCAGCCACGCTCGACGAAATCCGCAAGCATGGACACGTGCTCACGCCGGGCCGCTATGTCGGGGCTGAGGCCGTCGAGGATGACGGCGAACCGTTCGAGGAAAAGATGGCTCGTCTTGCAGCCACGCTTCGCCAGCAGCAGGCCGAGGCCGCTCGGCTCGACGCCGCCATCGCCGCCAACCTCAAGGAGCTTGGCTATGGACTGTAGCTCGGTTCACTACTCCCGGCACGCCATCGAGCGCATGTTTCAGCGCAGCCTTTCCCCTGCGGCCATCGCCGCAGTTTTGCAGGCGAGCGAAGTCATCGCCGGGTATCCTGAAGACATACCCTATCCCAGCCAACTGCTGCTGGGTTTTGTGTCGGAGCAGCCCGTGCATGTGGTCTTGGCCCGCGATCCGGAAACGGGAGCCTGCTTTGTGGTCACGGTCTATCGCCCGGACCCGCAACATTGGGAACAGGACTACAAAACGAGGAGGCAGTCATGAAATGTGTTCTCTGCAAAACCGGCGCCACGCAGCCCGGCGCGGCAACCGTCACTCTGGAGCGCAACCAGACCGTCGTCGTCATCAAGGGCGTTCCGGCGGAGGTCTGTCAGAACTGCGGCGAATACTACCTGTCTCAGGCGGTCTCGGAAAAAATCTACCGCCAGGCGGAGGATGCCGTCAGCCGCAACGCCGAGGTCGAAGTTCTCCGCTATGCGGCATGAGCGCCATCGCAGCAATAGGACGAGTGAGGCAGCTTGCCGTCAAGAGGACACGTCCACCTGCCCCTCTCGCGGGCCTACTGTCATGGAATGCTTGACAGGTTAGTCGGACATCTCGCGGCAGCAGCGCCGCCAACCTGAAGGAGTCTTCGGTCTGGAGAGTGAGGAAATGGAGCAAGCAGGATGAAGGAACAACTTGATCTGACGCCGCTTGCCAATGCGGTCCAGCGGCTGGCCGAGGGGCTGGCAGAATATCAATCCAATCCTTCGCATACGCTGGCACGCGACGGCTTGGTGCAGCGCTTTGAATTTACCTATGAGATCAGCCATAAGATGCTCAAGCGGTATCTTGAGGCAACTTCTGCCTCCCCTGCGGGGTTGGATGCCATGCCCTTTGGCGACCTCATCCGCACTGGCAATGAGCAAGGCCTGCTGCGGGGCAACTGGCCAGATTGGAAGCGCTACCGCGAGATGCGCGCCAAAACCAGCCACACCTACGAGGAGGGCGTTGCGTTGCAGGTCGTCGCCGTGATTCCATCGTTTCTGGCTGAAGCCGAGTACCTGCTCGAACAACTGCAAAAGCGCAACGCGGAATGAAGCAGACTGTCACAGATCGAAGATTGGAGTTGCGCCCCGGCGAGCTGGAGATGGTGCGCGGCATTTTGCAGCGTCATGTGCCAGAGCGCGAAGTCTGGGCCTTTGGTTCCCGCGTCCAGGGCAAAGCCAAACCCTATTCCGATCTCGACCTCGCCGTCCTTGGCGAAGAGCCATTGGCGCTTTCTATTCGGGCGGAACTGGCCGAGGAGTTTTCCGAATCCGATCTGCCCTTCAAAGTGGATCTTGTCGATTGGGCCACCACCTCCGAACGCTTCCGCCAGATCATTCGCAAGGAGTATGTCGTCCTTCAGGAACCAAAGGATGGACTGAAGGAGCCTGGGCATGGCGAGTAGAAACTTCCCTTGTGAGGCAACGGGTAAGGATTTCTTACCCGTTCCAATCGCGCACGCCCGCGTGCAGTTCGCCCAGTATCAGGAGCAGCGCCGCCAGCTCGAAGCCAGCCAACCCGTCAGCGACTTCGACCGCACCGTGGAGCAGATCAAGAAACTGGGAGCGCCCAAGCCGATGCGAGTTCGCAAGGGAAACAATCCTGCGGATGGGAAGGATCTCGGCGATGGCGAGTGAGTGGAGATTGGCCAAGCTTGGCGACATCATCAAGATTGAGCATGGCTGGCCATTCAAGAGCGATCTTTATTCCGACGATCTAACTGGCAAGCCAATTGTCGTGAGCATTGGCAACTTCAATTACACGGGTGGCTTTCGATTTGGCTCGACCTTATCAAAAGAATATCGAGGAGAATACCCGGCACAGTACGATCTGAACCCCGGGGAAATCCTACTGGTGATGACTTGCCAGACTGCGGGAGGAGAAATCCTAGGCATACCCGCTCGTGTCCCTGACGATGGTCGTCGTTACCTTCATAATCAGCGGTTAGGAAAAGTAGTAATCAAGCGCCCAATGGAGGTCATCCCTGACTTTCTTTACTTCCTCTTTTTAACCCCTGCGTTCAACCGAGAACTTGTCAACAGCGCCACTGGGACCAAGATTCTCCACACCGCGCCATCTCGTATCGAAACGTTTCAGTTTCGACTTCCGCCTCCGCATGAGCAGCACGCCATCGCGCACATCTTGGGGACGCTGGATGACAAGATTGAGTTGAACCGGAAGAGGAACGAGACGCTGGAGGCGATGGCGCGGGCGCTCTTCCAGTCGTGGTTTGTGGACTTTGATCCGGTGCGGGCCAAGGCCGCCGTGCGCCGCGAGCATCCCCGCTGGACCGACGCCGAGGTCTGCCGCGCCGCCCTGCCCACGCTCGCCCCCGAAATCGCCGCCATCTTCCCCGACTCCTACGAGAACTCCGCCCTCGGCGATATTCCCAAAGGCTGGCGCGTCGGATCACTTTCTGATGTCGCGTTCCTCAATCCGGAAAGTTGGTCTCGAACTACAAAACCAGAGATCATCCGTTACATCGACTTGGCAAATACAAAGTGGGGCAGAATTGAGGCCATAGCCGTTTACTCGAAAGAGGATGCCCCCAGTCGAGCGCAAAGAGTTCTCAGATGCGGGGACACTATTGTGGGCACGGTGCGTCCTGGGAATGGATCGTACGCACTGATCGCTGAAGATGGACTCACCGGTAGCACCGGGTTTGCTGTTTTGCGTCCGCGCAAATCTGAATGTTGCGAGTTTACCTATCTCACAGCAACGGCACAGGACAATATTGAGTCGCTCGCACATTTGGCAGATGGGGGTGCCTATCCAGCTGTTCGTCCAGAGGTCGTTATCGCCAAACAAATTGTAATGCCGCCCGACGCAGTTATAGCCAATTTCGCCAAGCTGACGGAGCCCTTGATCTCAAGATTGGCTCAAGGTGAGCGAGAATCGAACACCCTGGCAGCCCTGCGCGATACACTTCTCCCGAAGCTCATCTCCGGCGAACTGCGCCTGAAGAGTGTCGAGCATTTCATTGAGAGCGTTGGCTGATGCAAATTTTATTTGTGGACGAGTCCGGGACACCGCCTCCGCCGGAAAAAACGGCGACAACTCCGTTGTTTGTTTTGGGAGGGATCGTCGTTCCCGAGGACTTTTGGTCGAAGATTGCCGCAGACTTGAAACGGCTCAAGCTGAAATACCGGATTTCTGGAGAGATCAAATGGCGCTATTTCGCGCCACAAAAGCCCGGCTCAAAAAATCACAGTCTGAGTCATCTGGATGCCGCCGAGAAAGAAGCATTGCGCACAGAACTCTATGAAACAATTTGCTCGTACCGTTCCATTCGCCTGATTTGCGTGGCGACGAATGTGGCGCTTGCGTACACGCTGCGATACATCACGACCGCAGACGACCTGTACTGGTACTCCTATAAGCAGTTGACCGAGCGGTTCCAGTATTATTTACAGGACTTGGAGCGCACGGTTGGGCAACGAGTGAATGGAATTGTGGTTTGCGATCATCGAGCGCCACAGGACGATGAGCGGCTCCGCGAATTGCACCATAAGCTGCTGGTAGGGGAAAGAGAGAACTTTTCCATATACAACAACCTGATCGAAGGGCTGTTTATCGCTCCATCGCACCTGAGCGTGGGTGTGCAGTTCGCAGACATGGTGGCGGGAGCGGTATTCAGAAAATACAAGACTGGCGACAATCGCTATTTCGCTCAAATTGAGACGGCCTTCCGGCGCTCCCAGAGCGGGAAAATCGAAGGTTATGGGTTGGTAAAGTTTCCCAAGGCTGGATGGTAAGGAAAAGGCGCCGTGTCGGAGAAAATCCCCGCTCCTGCTAATATCGGCGCAGTCACGGCGTAGCTCCAGTATGCAGTACCGAGAGGCAGAAGTAAACGGCAATCGTCGGTTTCACTTAATTCCAAGGTTGAGATTGCGCAAGTCATGTGGCTAAGTGATTGTTTGTAGGTGGTTTTCCCATTTAAGCCCATATAAGAATTGTTGTTGATGGTGAAAATCAGCCAGGAGATCCGGCACTGAGCAAGTTCACCGAATCGGTAGTGGAAGAGGCTGCCCTCGCTTGGTTAGAGGCCAGGGGCTGGACGATTCTGCATGGGCCGGAGATTGCCTACGGAATGCCCGGTGCCGAGCGCAGCGATCCGGACTTTCGCGATGTGGTGCTGGAGCGCAGGCTGCGCCAGTCGCTGCAACGGCTGAACCCTGTGCTCTCCCAGGATGCCATTGAGGCCGCGCTGCGCAAGCTGACCATCGTGGACGGGCCGAGCCTGCTGGAGCGCAACCGCGCCGCATGGCGGATGCTGACGGATGGCGTTGCGGTGGAGATTGCGCGCCAGGACGGAACGCTTGGCGGCTTTCCCGTGCGCGTGGTGGACTTTAGCAATCCGGAGAACAACGACTGGGTGGCCGTGAACCAGTTCACCGTGCGCGAGGGCCAGCACGTGCGGCGGCCCGACATTCTGCTCTTTCTGAACGGCCTGCCCATCGCCGGGATCGAGTTGAAGAACGCGACCGACGAGAAGGCCACCATCTGGGCCGCCTACGACCAGTTCCAGACCTACAAGCACCAGATTCCGTCGCTCTACGTCCACAACGCGCTGCTGTGCATCTCGGATGGCATGGAGGCCCGCGTCGGCTCACTGACCTCGCCGCCGGAGCGCTTTCTGCCGTGGCGCACGATCGAAGGCGAGAAGCCCGCGCCCGCGACCATTCCGCAGTTGCGCGTGGTGATTGAGGGACTCTTCGACCGGCAGCGACTGCTGGACTTCCTGCACTACTTCATCGTCTTCGAGGAAGAGAAGACGGGTACAGTTAAAAAGATTGCCGGATACCACCAGTTCCACGCGGTGAACCATGCCATCGACGCGACGATTGCCGCAGCGGACAGCCAGGGTGACCGCCGCGCCGGCGTCGTCTGGCACACGCAGGGTTCCGGCAAGAGCCTGACGATGGTCTTTTATGCGGGACGGCTGGCGCTCGATCCTCGCTTGCAGAACCCAACGATTGTCGTCCTGACGGACAGGAACGACCTGGACGACCAGCTCTTCGGCACCTTCTCCCGCTGCCATGAGACGCTGCGCCAGCCGCCGATGCAAGCCGAAAGCCGGGAGCATCTCCGCCAACTGCTGAGCGTTTCTTCGGGCGGCATCGTCTTTACGACGATCCAGAAGTTCGCCCCGGACGCAGGCGACCAGCAGGAGGAGTTGACCAACCGCCGCAACGTGATTGTGATTGCCGACGAGGCGCACCGCAGCCAGTACGACTTCATCGACGGTTTCGCGCGCCACATGCGGGATGCCTTGCCGGGGGCCTCGTTCATCGGCTTCACAGGAACGCCGATTGAAAAGACCGACGCCAGCACCACGGCGGTCTTCGGCGACACAATCTCGGTTTATGACATTCAGCGTGCCGTTGCCGATGGCGCAACGGTACCTATCTACTACGAGAACCGGCTCGTCAAGCTCGACCTGGATGAGACGCTGAAGCCGCAACTGGACTCCAGCTTTGAGGAAGCGACCGAGACGGAAGAGCTGAGCCACAGGGAGCGTCTGAAGACACGGTGGGCGGCGGTCGAGGCCATCGTCGGCACGGAAAAGCGAGTCAAGATCATTGCAAAAGACCTGGTGGACCACTTCGAGAAGCGGTGCGAAGCGATGGAAGGGAAGGCCCTCATCGTCAGCATGAGCCGCCGGATCTGTGTGGAACTCTACCGCGAGATCGTCGCGCTACGGCCAAAGTGGCACAGCGAAGACGACGCAACGGGCGCGATCAAGATTGTGATGACGGGAAGTGCGACCGACCCGCTGGAGTGGCAACCCCACATCCGCAACAAGAAACGGCGGGAGGCCATTGCCGAACGTTTCAAGGAACCCAACGATCCACTCCGTCTGGTCATCGTCCGTGATATGTGGCTGACCGGGTTCGACGTGCCGTGCCTGCATACCATGTACATCGACAAGTACATGCACGCGCACGGCCTGATGCAGGCAATTGCCCGCGTCAATCGCGTGTTTCGCGACAAACCCGGCGGTCTGGTGGTGGACTATCTCGGCATTGCGCAGGAGCTGAAGAAGGCGCTTTCAACCTATACGGAAGGTGGCGGGGAAGGCGACTTGACGCGGCCCCAGCATGAAGCCGTGGAGTTGATGCTCAGAGCCTGTTTACGATCTATGGTCCAGATGTGGCGAGGGAATCCCGGCAGCTATATGCGCCGACTTCTGCGGGGCGTTAATGAAGGAGAATGAAGCGGAGAAAAGCGTATCCAAGCGATGTGAGCCGGGAGCAGTTTGAATCGATTCGTCCCCTCCTGGAGGGTGTTCGCAAGCGTACCAAGCCGCGCACGGTGGATTTGCATGAAGTCTTCAACGCCGTGCTGTACGTGCTCAAGAGCGGCTGCCAGTGGCG
>JBMFWD010000098.1:0-6898 GCA_049965615.1 Acidobacteriaceae bacterium | reverse complement strand
CTTCTACTACAAGACGACTGTGGGGCAGGGCTTCCATGTGACGAAGTCAAGTTCGTTGAATGGCGTGGCGACGATGACGAGCAGTATCCGCGAAGACGATCAAGCGACGGACACATTGCCGTTTGATGCGAGCGGGAACTTCCTCGGACCGCAGAACAGCAACGCGACACAGAGTTATGTGGGGCGGAATTCACTGGGGCAGTGCTACAGCCGGACGATTACGGCGTCGGCGCAGGTGCTGACTTCGGTGACGGACGGGCAGGGTTGCGGGAAATAGACGCGGCCTGTAGGTAGATGGAGCGGCCCGGACTTTGGTCCGGGCCGTGTTTTATTTCAGGTCTTCGTTCGTGGGGTGGGTAGCCGTTGCGGTCGGCGCTTTGCGCCGATGTGGTCCCATACGTTTTCTGTTCCCACTCAAGCGGAGCCTGGATGGGTGTGCTGGATTATTGCCACTGCCTGCAAACCGCAGATCCCTCCGCTGCGTTCGCCCGCCTTTCGGCGAGCGAACTTCGGTCGGGATGATCCTTCAAAAAAAAAATCAGTTGCCTTCAGGCTTGTGCGGGTGTGGTTTCGAATTCTTCGGCTACCCAGTCGGTGAAGGCTTTCATGCTCTGCCTGCGGCCGAGGAAGGCCTGAACGATCTGGTTACCGGGCATGGAGCCTCCGGCTTCGAGGACGGTGGTGCGGTATTTGTGGGCCGTATCTGGGTTGAGGAGGTCGTTGGGTGGGAACTGGTTGAAGAAGTCGAGCGCGATCACCTTGTCGTAGAGGTAGGTGTAGTAGTTCGACGTGTATCCGATCAAGTGGGTGAAGCTGGCGTACATTTTGTTGCCGTCGATCCACTGGTAGGGGAGGAAGCGCTCGTAGAGGTCTTTGAGAAGCTGGTCGGGGTTGAGCTCGGCGGGCGGGATGCGGTGAGTTTCGAGCGAGTAGGTGGTGTAGTAGATCTGGGTGCGGACCCAGTCGGCACGGCCGAAGGCTCCGGCGCGGTTCATGCGGTGGACGAGTTCGGCGGGGATGGGCTCGTTGGTTTCGTAATGGTGGGCGAAGGTGGCGAGCAGGGCAGGATCGCGGAAGAATTCTTCGAGCAGCTGGGACGGGACTTCGACGAAGTCGCCTTCGGTGGCGATGCCGCTCTGGCCGGCCCAGCGTTGTTTGCCGCCGAGCAGGGCGTGCATGAGGTGGCCGAATTCATGGAAGTAGGTGACGACGTCGGAGTATTGCATGAGGGCGGGGTTGCCGGGTTTTGGCTCAGGGAAGTTGCAGATGAGGGCGGCCTCGGGAAGCTGCCTGCCGGCGATGCCGGGGATGAGCGGATGGGCGGAGAACCACTTGTCCTTGCCTTCGCGGGGGTGCATGTCGAGGTAGAAGCGGCCTGCGACTTCGTTGCCTTCAAGGACTTCCCATGCGGTGACGGAGGGGTGCCAGACGTCGGGGTTCTCGATCTGGCGGAAGGTGACGCGGAAGAGTTTTTCGGCGGTGGCGAGGACGCCTTTTTCGGCGCGCTCGTAGGGGAAGTAGGGGCGGACGGACTGGGAGTCGAAGTCGAAGGCGGAGCGGCGGTAGAGCTCGACCCAGTAGGCGCGGGAGGCGGCATCGATTTGAGTCAGGCCGGGCTGCTGCTTTTTGGCGAAGTCGAGGATCATGGCGTACTCGCGCTGTGCGCCTTCGCGGGTGGCGGCGTCGAGCTCGTCGAGGAAGGCCTGCATGTTGGCGGCCGATTCCATCATCTGGTCGGCGGTGGCGAGGTCGGCCCAGGATTGGAAGCCGAGAAGGTTGGCGACTTCCTTGCGGGTCTGGAGGAGGTCGAGGAGGATGGTTCGGTTCTGAGGGTAGGCGCGGGTGTTGTAGGCGAGCATCATGCGGCGGCGGAGGTCGTGCGACTTCGCGAAGGTCATGACGGGGATGTAGTCGGGGAAGTCGGTGGTGAGGACGATTTTGCCGGCGTGGGGGCCTTCGGTGGCGGGCTGGTGAGCGTCGAGGTAGTCGGGCGGGAGGCCGTCGAGCTGGGAGGGGTCATCGACGAGGACGGTGTTGCCGCCTTCCTGGACGTTGCGGCTGAAGGTGAGTCCGGCGAGGGTGGCTTTTTCCTGGAGTTCTTCGAGGCGCTTGCGGGTGGCTTCGTCGCGGTCGACGCCGGAGAGGCGGTACTGGAGGAGGGTTCGCTCGATGTAGTGGGTGGTGGCGGCGTCGAGTCCGGCGAGGGGGATGGCGGCCAGGGCGTCGTAGACTTCGCGGTTGAGGGCGAGCTGGACGGCGGCCTGGGAGATTTTCTGGGCGAGGTCCTGGGATTTGTCTCGGATGGCCTTGTCGGGATAGACGCTGTTGAGGAGCCCGACGAGGGAGGCGGTGGAGGAGAGCTCGGCGATGGCCTCGTCGTATGGTTCGAGGGAGTTTTGTGGCGTGCGCGGCCCGGAGACGGCGAGGAGGCGGCCGATGGCGGCGTGGTGGGCGGCGAGTCGGGCGTCGACCCAGGTGGCGAAGGCTTCGGGGGTGAGCTGGGTTTCGGCGGTCCATGGGTGGATTTGGGGGTGGATTTGGGGGTGAATTTGGGGATGAGTCTGGTCGGTCAAGGTGTGCTCCTCTAAAAGATTGATGCTACATGGCTGGGCGGTGGGGTGCAGCGAGGTTTGGTGGGAGGTGGCGGCGGGTTGGGGGTGGGTTTTGCATCCGGGCATTGGCGGAAGGGGTACTTTTGTGGGAGTTTGGGGCAGAATGGGGCGCACGGTGGGGAAAAGCGCACTATATTGATAGGGAATCGGTTGCATCTGGCGGCAAAGGTCTTTAATATGCCGCAATCGCGCTTATGAATGATCGAGTTGCAGCGTCGCAACCTCAATCCGGTGTGGACGGCATGAATGGCCTTGTCGCTATTCCGCCTGCCCAGTTGTTGCGCTCCCGTATCAGCCGGGTGTGCGTGGCCATTGCTGCGTCCAGTCCTGAGGAGATGATCCGGAAGGCATACGAGGCGGCGAGGGAGAATCCTTTTCTGGAATTCCGGCTGGATTATCTGGCGAAGCCGGCGGATGTGATTCCTAAAATCAAGAAATTTTTGTACGAGCTGGGCGAGGTGACGGCGATTGCGACTTGCCGGCGCGCGCCGAATGGCGGGAAGTTCAAGGGGAGCGTCCACGCGGAGCTCGAGATACTGAGCAAGGCGATCGAGGCGGGTTGCGACCTGATCGATATTGAGATTGAGACAGCCGAGGAAATGAAGCTGGCGGAGCTGGAGAAGATCCGGTCGCTGGGCGCGGCGTTGATTATCAGCTACCACGACTTTAAGACGACGGGGAACCTGGACAAGGTGTTTGACCGGATCGAGCGGTTCCGGCCGGATTACATGAAGGTGGTTTCGACGGCGACCTGCCTTGCGGACAACGTGAAGATGATCCGGTTTCTGGAGCGGACGGGCGACCGTGCGAACATGATCGGGATCTGCATGGGCGAGCAGGGGTTGATTTCGCGGGTGCTGGGCGTACGGGCGGGATCGGTGTTTACGTTTGCTTCGGCGAGCCCGGGCGAGGAGACGGGGCCGGGTCAGATTTCGGCGCGGGCGCTGCGGGAGATTTACCGGATCGACGAGGTTTCGCCGGCGACGCGGGTGTATGGGGTGGTGGGAAATCCTGTGACGCACTCGCTTTCGCCGCTGATCCATAACCTGGCATTTCGGCGGGAGACGGTGAACGCGGTGTTTCTGGCGCTGCAGGCGACGGAGATGAAGGACGTGCTGTCGCTGGTGGAGGAGATTCCGCTGCATGGGCTGGCGGTGACGATGCCGTTCAAGGGCGAGATTCTGAAGCACCTGGCGAATACGGACGATCTGAGCAGTACGATCGGGGCCTGCAACACGGTAGTGCGGGCGCTGGAAGGCAAGTTGTACGGATTTAATACGGACGTGGCGGCGATTGTCCGTCCGCTGGAGCGGCGGCTGCCGTTGCGGGGAGCCCGGGTGCTGGTGATTGGCGCGGGCGGGGCTGCGCGGGCGGCGGTATTTGGACTGAAGGATCGCGGCGCGGACGTGACGATTGTGAACCGGACGCCGGAGGCGGCGCAGAAGCTGGCGCGGCAGGCCAAGGCGAAGGCCATCAAGTATGAGCAACTGGCCAAGGCGAGCTTCGACGTGATTTTGAATGCGACGCCGATTGGGATGCGCGGGCACAAGCAGCAGAGCTGGCTGAAGCCAGAGCAATTGAATGCGCGGCTGGTGTTCGACATGGTGTACAACCCGATTGAGACTCCGCTGCTGCGGATGGCCCGCGAGAAGGGGCTGCCGGTGATTACCGGGGTGGAGATGTTTGTGCAGCAGGGTGCGCGACAGTTTGAGATATGGACGGGCAAGCCTGCTCCGGAAGAAGAGATGCTGCGGGCGGTGGTGCATGCGCTGCGGCAGCGCGGCGCGACGGGCGAGGACGAGGCCGGGCAGGCGCCGGTGGCGGGTATGACGGGTCCGGCGAAGCGGCTGGCGAGCGCGCCGGCCAGGGCTGAGAAGCCGGCTGCGAAGGTTGCGGCGAAGGCAGTGAAGGCGGAGGCCGGGAAGAAAGCCGCGGTTGTAAAGGCTGCGGTGAAGGCTGTAGCCGGGCGGAACGGGCATGGCGGTAAGGCGGTTGCGAAGGCGACGCCAGTGAAAGCGTCCCCGAAGGCGGTGAAGCCGCCGGTGAAGGCCAAAGCTGTGACAGCGGCAAAGAAGCCGGTGAAGGCTGTTGCGAAGGTGAATCCCGTGAAGGCGGCAGCCAAGTCTGCGAAAAAGGTGGTTGCGGCTGCGAAGAAGACGTTGCGGGTTGTGAAATCGGCTGCGGGTACTGCGAAGAAAGCGGCCAGGCCTTCCAGCCCGGTAAAAGCGAAAGGCGCGGCAAAGAGTGTGAAGGCGGCAGGCAAGGGGCCGCAGAGGCGGAAGTGAGTTTGCGGCCGGAAGGGTCAATATTCTGCGAATTCGCATCGTTGTAGTGGTTATCGTAGTGGGTGACAGGCAGATTATCGGTGGACGTTGAGAATTCTACCGATGGATAATGGGTGCAATGTTTGAATCCTTTTCTTCCCGTGCAAACCAGTCGGCAATCGACAGGCTTATCCAGATGGCTACCGGCAAAAATGCCGCCGAGCCGGTGGAAGAAAAGCCGGCTGCGCCCGAAGCGGTAGAGCAGCCCCAGGCTGCCGAGACCAGTGTGGCCGTTGAGGCGGCACCGGAGGCTGAAGCGGCTCCAGAGGTTGCGGTTTCGGAGGCTCAGGCCGAGGCTCCCGCAGAGGCGGTTGCGGAGAGTCCAGTTGAGAATGTGGCCGCCGCGCCAGCGCAGGAAGAGGCGGTGGATGAACGGCCGTTCCATGAGCCCGCGACGGACGCTCCTGCGGAGGTTGCTGTAGAGGCGGCGAGCGCGCCCGTGGTGGAGGAGGCTGCGCCAGTAGAAGCTGCGCCAGAGGCGGCTGCGGAAGAATCAGCTCCTGTAGAAGAGGCTGCGCCGGTGGAAGCTGCGCCGGAAGCAGTTGCCGAGAGTGCTTTGCCCGCGACGGAAGAGGGGTTGGACGAACGGCCTTTCCACGAAGAGACCACCGAAGCCCCGGCTGAGGAAGCGAAGGCTGCGGAAGAGACTGCCAGTGAGGGCGCTGCTACGGAAGAGGCGAAGGCTGACGAGGAGTCCGCCGGCGAGGAGGCTGGGGAAACCAAGGAAGATGCGGCCGGCGAGGAGGCTGGGCCGGCGTCGGAGATGCGCTGGGGTCAGGAGACGCCGGTTGGCGGCTGGATGAGCTCGCAGAGGCGGCAGCGGAAGCTTCCGCTGCCGGATGATGGAGATCGTGGTTCGCTGACGACGGAGGAGTATCGCCGGTTGAAGGCGGAGAGACGCCGCTCCGGTACGGATGTGGTTCCTTCGCCGGAGGAGACGAGCTACCTGAAGATGGGCCGGACCTCGGAAGAGGTGACGGAGCAGGAGCTGCGGCGTATGTCGCAGGACCCGATGTGGAAGACGCTGGTGCAGTTCAAGGGCTGGCTGCCGGTGGTGACGAGCCTGCTGCCGGTGCTGGACATGGCGAGCGGGCGTTCGGAATCGGGCGGCTCGGCGGAGATGAAGGACACCATGGACGGATTGTTGATGTCGCATCGCGATGTTCGCGCGACGCTGCAGAACCAGACGGCGGAACTGAAGCGGGTGGAAGAGGAAGTGGCCAAGCTGCGCGATGCAGCCGACAAGACCGCGTTTGAGCAGACCGCGATGTCGGACGATGTGAGGTCGATGCAGCGGCTGGTGAAGAGCGCCTCGCTGTACCTGGGGATCCTGCTGGGTCTGCTGGTGGCGGTGGTGGGTTATATGGCCTTCCTGGTGTTTTCCTATTTGAACCATCCGGTTCACTAGAGCTTTGCCGGAATGCGGCCCGATGGGGCGGTATTCCGGCGAAAAGTCGTATAGGCTGACCTGCGCCTGTACGCTGCGAATTTATTCGCCAATGGAGAACCCCCGGCAGAGCCCTGCCATCTGCGCCCTGTTGTTAGCCACGGATTACGGTAGCTCGCTCCAACTATCAGGGGGAAAGCCCCGCGCAGCGCCTGCCTGTGACGATGTCCATGCTTTTATATCTGTCATCGTTACATGTGCCACTTGCTCATAAATTGCTGAGGGCGTTCGAGATAAACCCGCATGACCCTTCTCTTATTGAGGGACTGTTGCCTTGTTCTTCGACTTATTCGCGGATTTATTGTGAGGAAAATGGACCTTCAAAAACTCTTCCAGCGCGATAGCATTATTGTGTTCTGTGTCGTGCGAACTGTAGATCAGAGTTACGTTCCCATGGCGCATGGCCTCGACGATGGGGCGCGACGCGTCTGGATTAGCTTCTTACCGTTTCATTCGTAAACAAAAATACTTAAAGATTTCAAGCGGCCTCCAATAACTGGATGATGTTAGAGAGG
>JBMFWD010000097.1:0-7318 GCA_049965615.1 Acidobacteriaceae bacterium | reverse complement strand
TCCCTGGTTCCTGTTTCAGCAACAAGATCATCGGACAGACGACCGGTGTTTTCAAAATTTCAAATATCTTTGACTAGTTCTTGGCATGAGCGTCTGTTCCCGCTATTAGCCAGTTGAACGCAATGGCGTCCAGAAAAGATTGAACGTCCTCATCCGGGCTGCTGGACTGCTCCCTGAGCAGTTCCACGATCCGCCGCACGTCCGGTCCACCGTCGCTTTCATATTTGCGCGTGGGGTGAAGGCCAAGCGCCTGACACATATCTTCCTGGTGAATGCGCAACCATCTGTTCCCGGCGCGCGCGCGGTCGTACCGCTCGACGACGATCGCGATCTCATCTTGAAAATGCAGGACATTGGAGTTTGGAACAATCAGCCCAAGTGAGCGTGCCAACTGCAGGCAGAAATGCTCATTCTCTGCGTGGCCGTCCCACTCTCCTGTAGGAGGTTTCAAGATGTGCGTGGTTGGAATACGGCCCGACGGCACTCCCCACCGTTTGCGCTCAAATAAAAGCGCAGTCTTCGGCTGGGCGCCGGCAAGGCTGAATTGCCCCGTGTCGCTTGCGGTTCGCCATGCAGAATGGTCTGCGCGCAAGATCCGCAGGCGCTCTGCCACGTCCTCTTCTGTGAGCCATTGAATTTCCCTTGCAGCTGGCTCCGCAATCAATGTTTCCAGCCGTTCAGGGGTCACGAACTGAATGGCACCTGCGCAGTCCTCGCCCACGCGGGTGATCAGCCGGAAGACATTTTTGGGGGACACCTGAAAGCGTCTCCCCCAGTTCTGGAGAATGCGATCGTTATCGGGCAGCAATCCCCACAGGAACGCCTCTATTCGAACGTGGCCGTGGGTTGCCGATCCGAGTGACATGGAGAGCGAGAGCGGGTACGCACCAAGGTCGCTCCTCCACGTCTCACTGTAGGCGAATGAGAGGCGGGAATCCTTGTAGTGGACTGTCCCGATTTCCCTTCCGTCGAGCAGGGCAATGAGTTGATTGGTCATGGGCGCTTCTTCAGGGAATCGAGAATGTTATTGATGTCCACATCCCCGGATTTGCCGGCATCGGATACCCTCTGAGTGGGATCAACCGCAATATCCAGAGAGACCCCTAATGCCTTGAGGGTTCGAAGAACAAGGCCGATTTCTGCGCGCGGCTTCCCTTGCTCCACTTCCACAATCCACTTTCGGCTCGTTCCTGCTTTTTCCGCCAGATCGCTTTGGTCCATTCCCAGCTTGACCCGGCGCTCCCGGATAAAAGCGGCCATATCTGCGGCAGTCCGTATTCTCATGGCCGGAACCTCCTGCACTGTATCGTAAGAGTAACCGCGCGGTGACATTTCGTAAAGGGATCGAACGGTTACTTTTCCGATAGTGGCCGTTCGGTTACACGGCCAAATCTCAAGTCCAGATGCTCCCACAAAGAACGCATGAGAGCCGTGGAACCGATTGTGGCCGTATTCAACGGCACGACGATTCCAGAATATCGCTGATCTCCGCGTTGAGTGACTTCTTCTTCTGTTCCGCTCGTTTGGCAAGAGCGCGATGTAGCTCCGGCGAGATACGAACGTTGAGCGATCCTTTGAATGGCTTATCCGGCGTCTTTCCTTCCGCTTCGCAGAAGGCCAGGTATTCATCAACCGCTTGACGGAAGTTGCGGGTGAGCGATCTTACATCCTTACCCTCGTAGGTGATCGCATCACGGATTCCGAGGAGTTTCCCGTGGAGAAGCCCATCTTCCTCGTTGAACTCGACGGAACCCGTATATCCATTGTGATTGATTGTCCCGGTCATCTTACGAATCCCTCCCTCTTGAGCAGATCGATTGCTTCACGCACTTGGTAGGCCTTGAGGACTTTAGACGGGTGAGGCGCGTGCATGAAAAGCGTTACGCCCGTCTCAGTGTGGATGAATTTCCTGCCTGAGCCGCCAGCCGTCTTGAGCGCGAATCCGAAAGCCAACATGACCGTCTGAAGCTCGTCCCAGGTGAAGTCCGTTGGAGCCTGCAACAACCTTGCAAGCGCCTTCTCTTTCTTGCTCATGGCTAGAGATTACCTCGCCATTTCGCAAGCTGCAACTGAGTATAGTTGCAATATGCCACTTTCATTCGGGATGTGCCCTGATTGGCAACTTCATCCTCGCCGCGGGCGTGCCATGCAGATCGACGATTTGACGGGGAACGCCGACCGTCCGCGCCTGCCGGCGAAATTAAAGCTCAACCTGTGGTGCATAATTTTGTACTCACTGGTGGCTTTGGAGTGAAACCAGCAAAAAGTCGTTCTGGCACTCTGGGTTTGGGAGCGTCCGGAGGATTTGCGGTCCGTGGATCCACATGCGACGGCCCTCGCGATTCTGGACGCGACGATCTTTGTCGGCCGGTCCATGACGGTGATTCCACGGTGTCCGACCACACCTCAAGGAAGCTACCTGTCCGATGAATCGCGGGTGAGTGGCTTCATCGTTCCGTTGGGCGGCAGAAGCTCCCGGAGGCGGAGTCGCGTATACATTTCTTCGTCGTTCCAGGCATAGCGAACCTCGATTGCAGTCCCGGCTTTCCCCGAGAGGATTTGGTTGAATACCGAGGGCAACAGGTGCCGCCCCGTCTTGCCGTTCAGCGAAAGAATCGTGGCTCGAACGGGAAGGCTCGCCTTTGCCGCCGGCGTGCCGGGATTCACGTGTTGGACAACAACCTTACCGTCGAGCGTTCGAGCCAGTGTCATGCCGCTGCGATTGTATGCAGCCGGGGTTCCGTACTGGGTCGATCGAACGAAATACGCTTTACGCTGTTGATAGTCGAGAGTGAAGACGAAGTTTCTCAACGTTTTGTAGCCGAGGTTTCCGGCGATGGAGTCGCTGGAAAACGCGCCTTGACTGGCAAAATTGAGAGCGACCAGGGGCTGATCGAGCTTCCAACTGCCGAAACCCAGACGGCCAACGCGAGTAAGCAGCGCCGTGCCAAACCCTCCGATCCCACCTTCTGATTGAGGTTGAACCGGCTGCTCCACGGGAAACTTATGCGCCCGGTAAAAGCGGCCAAAGATGGTTGTGGAAGCGTTGTCGCCTGTATCGATACCAAAGATACCGGCGACGCCATCGACGGTAACCCGCACGTAGGGATGACCGCCGCTGAGGTAAAGGGGGAGCGCCTGTGCATCGGATGGCCTGGGTGGAGCGGTCCCGGGTTTATAAAAGGTGAGCGCTCTCTTCTGGTAGTTGAAGGTCGTCGGAAAGCACTGCAGCAATTGAGCACCGAGCAGGCCCGCAATGGGCTTCTCTTTCCCCCTATGTTCCAGGCTCGCCGGAAGCGGACCAATGACGAAGATCTGGTGCAGCATCTGAACCCCGTCCAGGCGCAGCTTCCCTACCTCGGCGAAGTGGGCATTTTCCTGTTTCTGCCCGACTCCGTTGAGCGGAACATTCCCGATACTTCTGACGCCCAGATGTCTTGCCGCTCGCGGGGTCAGGTAGTTGCGTCCACCGGTATCCAGCAGGAAAGCAACCGGAGCGTGTCCGTCAATGGAAACATGGATGATAATGCGACCGTTAGCAAGGGTGAAGGGCACGGTTACAGAACTCCTTCCACCCAGCAGTCGAGCGTGCTTGAAGCTGGAGGAAGGCGGGATAAAGGCTGCCTGGTCGATGGTGGATGAGAATCGCATCGACCGTACCGTTTCGACGATGTTCTGCTTTCCATTGCCAAATGACTGGCGTACGAAAAAGGGCGTAAGCACCCCGTCGATCTTTCGGTAATCGGAGAAGAAGGTGATGTTCCTGTGATGTACGGCATCCATCTGAACGATGCGATACAACAGGTGGTTCCGTGCATTCAGCCAGAGCGTCATGCCGCGGCCTCCGCCGGGAGTCACGGTGACCAGGTCATACCGTTTGCCGTGGGCCCGCCGCGTACCGTCATAGACCAGTTCGTTTTCTGGAGCGGTAAACCAGCCATTGCGGTCCACAAATGACGCATCGATCGCATCTCTCTTTGCCGAAGGGGTATCGCTGTAAGTGACGACCCCGTTTTGATTCACCTGCCAGATGGAATCTGCCAGCGTGACCTCTTTCATCTTCAGCGGGCCGGCGTCCAGATCGGTTACGTCTCTGCCCTGTTTCATGTCGATGATCTGATGAAAGGTGCCGTGGATGCCGCCAAGGTCCAGCGTTCCGCTCACTTCCGCCTGAGCCAGGGGTGCCCAGTTATTTCCGCCACTGGCAAGGTAGAAAAGGTGCAGCAATTCTTTTGCCCGGCGGGGCCCGTGAGCCGCCAAGGCGTGCGCCTGCAACAGGCCGAGGCCGCAGAAAAGCAGAATGCCCAGTTGCAGAATCATCGTCGCCCGCATGCATGTCTCCTTCGACCAAGGCGCTCGGTTTGGTCGGAGCGAATCTCCTGTTTCCCATCCGCGGCGAGGTTTGGGGTGCGCTTCTACAGGCGGAACAGGTGCAAAGGGTGCCCGGGAGCTGGCCGTCCCGGCGAACGCGACTGCGGCGCAAAACGGGCTGCCTGTCTCTGTCGCTCTGTTTCTATGGTAGCGAATTTGGGGCGAATGCCCGGCAGCACCAGCTATCCGGGCGAACGCATCCTTCGCACGCAAAGGTGCTTTCACCGCAGGCGTAGTCTCGGGGGCAGGTCTTTCCTACACTGGAAACAGGAGGATTTATGCTGGCGAGCTTTTCAGTAGCGCCGATGGAAGTGCAGGGCGGAGCAAAGGATCTGGTCGCGGAAATGCTTCGGATCGTGGATGCATCCGGGCTCGATTACGAACTGGGTGCGATGCAGACGACCGTGGAGGGCGATGCGGAGCGGGTAATGGAGACCATCCAGGCGTGCCACCAGCGGATGCTGGAGCTGGCGCCGCGGGTGCTGACGCACATCGCGATTGACGACCGGCGAGGCGCTAAGGGGCGCTTGCAAGGCAAGGTGCGCGATGTAGAGGAAGTGCTGGGCAAAAGCCTGCGACGCAGCCGGTGATCCATGGCGCGCTGCCAGGATTACTCCCGAAAGGCGAGTGTGGCGGAATCCGGCGGCGGCACGACCACCCGGAAACTTCGCGACTGCCCCGTCTGGCAGTACCAGGAAGGATCACCTGCGTCACCGGCCCGGATCTGTTCATTGTTCCGGCCAACGGCACCATTCGCTATGACGCGAAGCCCTGTCAGGCTCCACACGATGCCACCGTCGAACTGTCCCCGAATGCCCGCTTTCGTCTGAGCAAGCCCCATTCGATTTCTGCAACTCGTCCCCCTCCTGCCGTACCCTGATCAGGAGGAGTTCCATGTCTGAACAAGAATCTGCCGCTACGAACCGTCACGCATCCACCGGCCCGGCAGGGCCGCAGCTACCTGAGCCGAGTCATGCGGAGCGCACGCGCACCCTGGCCTCCCTGGTTTCCATCGGAACGCTGTCGACGATGTCTCGCCGTCATCATGGGTTCCCCTTCGGTTCTCTGATGCCCTTTGCCCTCGATCCTGCCGGTCGCCCCATTTTCCTCATCAGTAGCATGGCCATGCACACCCAGAACTTGGTCGCCGATCCGAAATGCAGCCTCTTTTTTGTCCAGCCGAGTCCCGATGGCGATCCTCTGGGAGCAGCCCGAGCTACCCTGATCGGCGATGCGCTGCCCGTCCCCGCGGCCGATCTCGTTGCGGCCCGCGAAGTCTACGTTGCGCGCCATTCCAACAGTCGCTACTGGGTCGATTTCTCCGATTTCAGCTTCTATCGCCTGCAGCCTGCCGATCTCTACTATGTCGGCGGATTCGGCGTCATGGGCTGGGTCGACGTCAACGACTACGAGGCGGCTTCCCCTGATCCTCTTGCCACATCCGCGCCGGGCATCCTTGCGCATATGAATGCCGACCACGCCGACTCCCTGATTCTTCTGGCGCGCGCCCACGCGGGCTTCAAGGCGACGGAAGCGACGATGACCTCCGTCGACCGACTTGGCTTCACGCTGCGCCTGAAGACTGCGGAAGGCATGAAGGGCGCCCGCATCAATTTCCCTTGCGAAGTCCGGACGCCGGAGGAGACGCGCAAAGTGCTTGTCGAGATGGTCCGGCAGTCTTCTCAAGGCAAATCCTGACTGCCGTTCCAGCCTGGCGCATGCTTCGTCCCGAGGCTCCAACTGCGAAAGCTCGCTATGCCAGCTTCCGGTACTCACCGAAAGACAATCTTCCGCCAAGATCAACGATGAAAGCGGTTTTCTAATGAGAAGTCGATGTAGATCAGATTTCCGGCTGCAGTGCCGCCAACGAAAACCTGGAGCAGAGCCCGTTTGCGAGGACCGATTCCTTCCGCTTTGCCGCGAAACGAGGCTGCGATTCGTGACGGGGGCTACGCTGCAACGGAATCCGAAGCTGGACACCCATTTATCGAATACAGGACCGGATCCATTTCGCCAATTTCTCTTCAGGCATTTCCCCGGATGCTGTCGCGAGCATGGTGCTTACCACGGCATCATCCGTTGCATCCATCGCGTAGCCGCTCAGATCGAGAAAAGTCTCGGCTACGACCCAGGCCGTGCGTTTATTGCCATCGAAAAACCCATGGTTGCGGCAGAGCCCAAATCCATAAGCAGCCGCCAATGCGGCGGCATCGGGCTTTCCATACGCGAGCAGGTTGTGAGGCCCGGCGAGCGCCGAATCAACGATGGCAAGGTCACGTACACCCGGAATTCCGCCGTGCTCTGCAATTTGTTCGTCGTGAATGGCAAGCACAGCAATGAGTGGAACCCATACCCATGGAGGCGAATTCACTTTGCCAACTCGCGCAATACGTTCCGACGCCGCTTCATCACCTTGCGAGCCGACTCCATGGCTCTTTCAAATTCCGGGTCAAACGGAGTCACTCGGAATCCGTCTTTTTCTTCTCTAAGAAAGATGGAATCTCCCTTGCCGACTTTCAGACGCGCCAGGGCTTCCTTCGGCAAAATCACCCCCACGGAGCTTCCAATTGTTGTCAGTTTCAGCTTCAGCATCACGGCCCCTCCCGTCCTATATTATAACAACGATTAGAATGAGGGATCGGAGAAGGACAGCGACCCACGACACCAGGGACTGCATTCGTCCGGAGAAGTCGGGATCGGAGACTGGCTCCGCGTCCGAGCTGCCAGAAGACTTACCCAGAACCCGTTTCCCAATAGCTGTCCGATCAAGCGCGCACAAATCGCGGTGGATGAGTGACTTGGGCTGTCAACAATTGAGAGAGTATCGCCTCAATCATTGGACAGAACCCAAAGACTTCACGATACCAATGAACCTAAAAACCGCAGTCGCTAGCCAGCAGGGCGCATGTTGTGAGGAGTTTTCGGGGTCTATGCGGAAGGATTCTGG
>JBMFWD010000096.1:0-7570 GCA_049965615.1 Acidobacteriaceae bacterium | reverse complement strand
TCGTCGATTTCGATGTAGATACCCTCGCCGAACACCTCGACCATCGGAAGCCACCGCTGTTCAGGCTCGTTTGGCGGGTCACGGAACAATTGCCGCATTGCCGTGTCGGGCATATCGGTGAGCGGATGGCTGTTCGGATCGAGGCGGTCAAAGCCGAAAAACACCCTGGCTTCCTTGAGTTTTTCGACAATTCTCACGCGTGAGATCCAAGGCGAGAGGGATTCCGGGACACTCGTGCGAACAACGCGCAGGTTTGGGGATTCCAGGGGGGCTTCGATCTCATCGCGCAGGACACTGAACTCGGCTCGCCGGAAGGCCAAAATCTCGGGTTCGGATTCGGCGGGCGGCGCGGCGTCAGTGGGCGGGGCAACTGCGCCTCGGTCGAAAAGCCCGACGAGCACCTCCTCTAGGTGCTCGTCCCTGAACTGGATGCCAGCGTCCCTCAGTTCCTCTCTCAGCAACCCCACCGCTCCAGGACGGCGGCCCAGTTCCCACGCCAATTTCGCACTCCCCAGAGTTGGGAGGCGCTCCACCTTTCCCCGTAGTTTGGCGACCTCTGGGGAAAGGGGCCGGAGGTCGGGAATCGTGATGGCCGAGATCGTACGTGGGAAGTATAGATTGGTCTGGTGAATCAGCGCGCCAACCAGTGGATACGGGCATTCCTTTTCGTCTGCGCCATCCCCCAGCCAAGGCCGTTCGCCCGGGCAACCGATGCCGGCCTTCTGGAAGGCGCTCTCTTCGCCGCCCGTCGCGTCCGGCCGACCGGTCGTTCCGGCCAGGCTTTTCCCCTTTCGCCCCGGCGAGCCGGCTGGGCACGAATCGCATCTGACGCGAATGCTCGAAAGATCTGCACCCCCGAGGTCGGTCAGCTTGAGCTTCTCGTCGCCGGGACAATTACAACCGATCCATTGCTTCCACGGGAACTCGCAGAGGTGGCCGCCCGCGCAAACGGAGACAAAACGAACGGGCTGCCAACGGCCACCATCTTTGGGCCTTTCGACCCGCTCCGTGGCAAAGCTGAACATCCGCATCTCACCGGTGAGCGTGTTGCGGTGCCAGCGGGGAAATCTATGCGCGGGCACGTTAAGCCCGGCATTTGGCGGAGGTTGGCCTCCGGGCTTTACGTGGCGGTGGTCCGGTGGTATTCGGAAACGGTTGACACGAAGGATGGCGGACAAGCGCGGCTCGCCCCGCTCAAATTCATCGGGGTGGTCACAGTGAACCCAGCCCCTCGCCGGATCCCAACGTTCGAACCAATGGTCGAGCCCACACACCACATGCGGGGTACCACGCCGATCGACATAAATACTGCCCGGGCCGAACGGAGCGATAAGTTGGCCGATACGGATCTGTTTATCGCCCATTACTCGGCTCCTTTCGCAGGAGTGGGGGTTGACCGGGCGGCGACGTATAGCGGACAGATTCTGAGCTCGGCACTGGCGTCCACCTGCCGCATGCTGCTCGGGACAACCACGCCGCGTGCGAGCTGCTTGTAGCCCGCGTACTGCCCCGGCCAGAGCATGAGGTAGTTCCCGTTCGGCGCCGGCGGAAATTCCTCCCACTTTTCCGGTTTTTTTCTCCATTTTTCCAGCAACTCGCCACACATCCGCTCCATCTCATCCAGCGACCGCTGCGTGTCTTCCCCGGCCTGAACCTCGCGGCACCGCTCTTGAAGAAAGCTGCAGGCCTCCTTTACGGCAGCCTCATAGGCGCCCGTGTTCCACACTTCCTCCCTGCTTTGCTGCCGTGCGTAGGCGATCAAAGCGCCAACCAAGGCACGCTGGACGGCCGAGGTGGCGAATGGGGTCGCCGTAGTCGGCTCGACGCGCTCGTATAGCCTCCGGTGGTAGCTGTGGAACTGCTCAAAGTGCGAGCGGTCGCGGCTTTTGGCCGGGTTGTAGATCGTCAGGACCAGCCCGGGCCGATCCCACCAACGCCTGCCCACACGCCCGGTTACTTGGATGTATGTGGCCGTTGTCTTCGGCTGGCCCACGACACCCATGAGCGAGAGCCTGTCGATGTCCACCCCGACCTCGATGATATTCGACGCCAGGCAGGCGTCAATCGCGGCTGAGCCATCGCCCGAGTCGACAGGCGTGGAGAGTCTTTCCATCATCTTCACGATTTCGGATTGTTGCAGCCGGCCGGTCAGCTCTTCAACTACTCGGAGATGCCGCCGCGCTTCGTCGGCGATTCCTTCGCGATTGAACATGAATTTCAGCCGCGAGCGAACATCCGAATCGAAGATTGTCTTGGCACCGCCGAGCTCGCGGAGGCTGTTGTAAAATACCAGCAGGGTCCACCACGGGTCGCGCAGGTCTTCCGGGAAGTGGCTAGGGCGGAACAAGGCTGCCGAAAACACGCGAACTTGAGTGGTGATCACGGAACCGTAGCCGTTGGCATGTATCCCCAGGTAAAGCCGTCCCTCGCCGAGCCGCCCGCCGCTGTCGCGGGCGTACGCCCCAAAGAACGTGTCGCCCATCGACAATCCGGGTGGAGGGAAGAGGTTTGTCTCTGCACGGGCGTAGATGGATTTAACCTGCTCCGCCGCGCCGCGGATGGTCGCGGTTGACGCGACGATCTTTGGCTTGAGCCATTGACCGTCGTCCCCCTGCACCGAGCAGAGCCGCTCGAAGACGCCCTCGTAGAGTGCGCAGACGGTGCCGAGCGGCCCGGAAATCAGATGCAGCTCATCTTGGATTATCAGGCCGGGAGGCCGGGCAAACCGCACTTTCTTGCCGTCGTCAAACCGGGTGCCGAAGATAACCCCGGCGTCCGGGCGATAGGCGACCATCGCGAACTTGTCGACCGTTCCTATCACCAAGGAGGGAGGATGGCGGTAGATTCGCTCGTCGATGACCTCGATCGGCAGCCACTGCTCGTGGTGTTCCTTCCCGAAATCGCAGTCCGCATCGGTACACAGCAACAGAGGCCCTTCCCCCTCCACATCGCCGATTCCCATTACTCGCCGTTCCGCTCCTTTACTCTTTTCGGTTGATCTGCGCCCTTCGTCTTCGATGCGGCCGATCTGCGCACGGCACCATGGGCACTCCGAAATGACGAGCGGGTTTCCTGCTGCGGATTTCCCGCCAACCCCCATGCGGTAATCCTTGACTCGGCCCTCAGCCTCCTTAACTTTGTTGGGTGAGCCGTCGCCCCCAATCCACAGTCCGAGCGAAAACCGATCTCCGGGAATGGCCGGGACGATGGCGTGTTTCTCCGGCTGGCGCCGGAGGAACTCCATCGCGCATATCAGGCTTGCGGCCCGTTGGAACTGCTGCGCGGTAAGCATTCTGAGCGTGTATCGCATGAGGACGTTTGTGCCGTCGCGCCTCGGTCCGCAGCCATCTTCCTTCATCAGAAGCCGCTCATGGAACATGTAGACGGACATCACGGCCAGGTAAGCCTCCGTCTTACCGCCGCCCGTTGGGAACCAGACCAAGTCGACAACCTCTCGATCCGGCGAGCTGCCATTGCATACGCCGTCGAGCGACATCAGCAGGAATGCCACTTGGAAAGCTCGCCAAATCCCCAGCCCGTCGTTCTCCCCAGCCTCGGTGTAGATTTTCCAGGGCGAGCAGAGTGGCCCCTCCGGGCGTGTCCATCCGCCTTCGCTGCTGGATTTCAGCGGCCTTTTCCTCAGCTGCTTGCCGGCGATTTGCTGAAGCATCATCGCCAAGTTGGCGAGTCGAAAAGCATGGCGAACGCGGTAATCATTTCGCAGCAGCCCGATGCCAGCCCGGACCCGCCGAAGCGATTTCTCGCACGCGTCGAGGTGGCGGTTCGCTGTGGGCACGAGCCGCCTATCTTTACCCGCCATTTCCACAATATCCTGGCGCCGCCGCTGAATCCACCTTTCGTATTCGGAGGCCAGGCTATCCAAGGATTGCCACGCCGGCCCCGAGCCGTCGTCGGGCAGGTTTGCAAGATCACGCATGCGGAGCTCAATCAGCTTCCCATCGGCGTCCTTTATGTCCGGAGTCATGCTCGGGAGCTGCACGGCAGGCATTGCATCAGCGTAGATAAACTCGGGCACCTCGCCCTGCCCAGAGTCCCAGCCGCAAGCACACCCGTGGCCAATCCCCCATGTTGCGGACTCCCGGTAGAGGAGCGCCAACGACTGCTCCTCAGCATCAAGCTGCTCGAAGGGGCGTTCGGAATCCGGATACCTCACCATGCTTCCATCCTCCACCAGCACCTCAAAGTATGTCTGATAGAGAGTGCAGTCGTGCTCCACCCTCCCGCCGGTGGAATTGCCCACGTTCCGCAGCACCACCGTCAACAGCCAAGCGTCGTCGCGTCGGCGGGGAAATATTTCAACGCGCAAACGGATAGGCGAATCCGGCGGCATTGGAACGTCACGGCGGATCGGCGTTGCGTGGTTCAGTTCGGCGCAGCCGATGACCACCTCACAACCTGTTGGGACAGCCGGGAGCCTGCACCAGATAGGCCCATCCGGCGGTTTTCCCGACCCGTCCGTAGAGCGTCGCCTTGCCGAGATGTATCTGCCGTTAAGTGCAAATGGAACAGCCCCCTCGTTCTGCCAAGTAAAACGGCGGGAACGCGGAAGCCGAATAACAACCCTGCCATCCTCGCTCAGTTTGGCGCAGAAGGACACACCAACTGTTGAGGGCTGGCGTACATCCGGGCTGGTAACCTCGAAGTCATCGGTCGAATCGTCCACCGCATCGCCCTCGTCGCCCCATTCCTCTTTTCTCTCCCTTGCCGCAGGTTCCTCCGCGTTGGGGTCAAGGTCGGCGCCGATGGTATCCGCAGAATGGAGCGCGAAGTCTTCGGCCTGCACGGTGGCTGTTTCCGCTTCGGCTCTCGCTCCCGGGTGCAGCAGCCCGGCTCCGTATTTGCGATGCGGCGACTCATTACCGTAGGACAGAATTTCTTCCAAGTCGGCCTGCGGATCGGGCTGCCATGCGAGGGGACCACGGCGTGCGGGGTCGCGGTCCACGAACTCGCCATCCTTGATTACGGCCGCGTGGGGCTCAGACAGCCGTCTCGCGGGGCCGACGATCTCGCCGCGGATCCATTCAATCATTTCAGCCCGTTCGTGCACACTGCCACCTTTCCGCCGGTACAGGCTTGTACTTGTCCTGCCACCTTTTTCGCCACGAGGCGGTGGAATTATGTCCGCCATTGCTCGACCTCCTCGAGCTCGTGGAACTTCCGGAGTTCCTCCTCCGGCGCCTCAAATCCGTACTCCACGGCCAACACCCTATAAAAGCTGACTTTTCCAGACAGGCGGCTTCCCGGGGGAATGGGCAGCTCAAAAGTCTGCCTGCCCAATTCGGCCTTGATCTCTTTTCTCAAGCCGCCGATCAGCTTGAGCAATTCGTTGTCGGCGGCGTCTTGGTCCTCACGCCCACTTTTAATAGCCTCTCCGCGTGAACGCCGGACCTCGTCCCACGCATATTCCCACCACGCGTGGCGGCTCCCACGCACAGGTTCGTTCGGCCCGAAATCCACGCCCAGCACGTCGATCAGTATCCTGAAATGGTGCCGCTGCTGCGGGGCCCGGATTACCGAGGACGGTTGCCTTCGCCAATTCTCGATGCAGCATTTAAGCGTGGCTAAGCCCAAGCCGGCGTCCCTCAGGCGCTTGACCAAGCCGTCCAGGTTCCGGCGGGCCTCGTCGTCCAGCTTCTCTTTCCATTTTGGGCTGTAGCACCCCCCATTGGCTTGGTGTCCGCCCAAGCTGGCGTCATCCAGCACCGGCCAGATGATGTAGGTTCCCTGAGCGATGTCCTCCGCCGCTTGGCGGCAACCGGCGTTCTGCTGATCGGCATCAAGCGCGAGAACCTTCGCTCCAGGGCAAAGGAGTATGCCGCGAGAATCGTCCACCTGAACCAGCGTGGCCCGCTGGAGGCCATCCGCCCTGCCCAGCTGGGCATAGGCCTCGAGATCATCTTCGTCTTCAGAGCCGATTCGGCTGCCTGTGGACGGGTCGCCGTGGACCACCTCACTGGCCAGCCATTTGGCGGAAAGATTTCCCCCGGGTCCGTTCGAAGCCGAGGCCGCTGCCACGCCGCCGCCCCCGGATGCGGACGGGCTCAATGGATCGTACCCGAAACCCTGCTGGTCGTGGCAACCGGACCACACCACCTGAACTAGGGTGCCAAATCGCGGGGCTGTGCGGATCGCGTCCGGTGCACTCCCCCAGCCGCTCGAACGGAGTGGGCCGACTTTGAGGAGCACGTCGAAGGGTTCGCTCCCCCGATAGTCGGCCGGAGTGTGGATGAAGGCGCCTTCCGGCAGAGGTGCGGCCGTGGGGTCCTCAGGCCGTTGATCAAAGTGATGGCGCGACTGTTTATGGCAGACTATGCGGAAAGACCGCCCTTCCGCCCTCAACGCACGGATGACGTCCAAGACGATCCCACGGAGGGGATTGGCCGCCCCCGCGAGCTCCCGGGCAGTCGCAATGGCAGCCTCGAAATGGCCGCGGACGTCGCGGCCCCAGCGACCTTCAATTTCTTCCGGCTCACCCATATCCTGAATTGCTCGTAGCACCGAATTGTCAAAATGCACCGGCGCGGTCAGCCACAATAAAATGGCCCTTCGGAGCGGCCCGCCAACCTCCAGTGCCTCTTGGCCGCCTGCGGCCGTCAGTTCTCGAACCCCTCGTCGGACGCTTCGGCGTAGGTCGCTGAATGCTTCCGACACCACAATGTGCCGCTCGACCGAGTGCTCCGATCTGCTCGCGAGAAAATCAAATATCGCTGATGCGGCCACCGTCACCCAGGCCTCCTCTCCATGACGACTAGCCCTATGCCACGGGGTGGCGCAGGGAGCCGCGCTGGCGCGCAATCCTCGTACCATTGCCGCAGATCCCCAAGCTTGTTGCCGACGCCCTCAAGCTTGGTGCGATCCGCAGTTCTGTCGATGACGCCAATCACGTGGCTGTCCCTGAACTCACCTTTCTCAACCACCCCGAGGAACGAGGCGTCGCCATCCGTGATGGCAATACGCGGACCGATATATTCACGATCAAATTTCTTGGTCCGGGAGTTATAGAAATTCACCCTCGAGACGGTTTTCTGGGCCCAACCGTGGACTGTAAGGAGCTGGGCAAGGCCCGCCTCCAAGCTGCCCTCGCGAAAGCGGATACGCTCCGCGCCGCGCTTTGTGGCAGACTCCCCCACGTTGTGGCCCACGAGGCAGACCTCCGAGTGGGACACCCCTAGGTTGTTCGGGTTGATCTCACCGCCGCCCGGCACTAGGCGGCTGTAGAGTTGGGCGTTGGGAACCTGCTCTCCCCCCGGCAGGACGACGTGTGGCTCGCCATTGATATCCCATTCGCACGCCGAAGTGGAGGGTATACTGCGTGTCTCATCCTGCCGCGATTTTTGCCGCCGAACCCTAGGGTCGCCGTTGGGGTAAAACCCATCGAATTTGAAAACCCCCGGCATTCTTCGGTGGCGAAGTGCCGGCTTCTCCCCCTGCTGCCGCGCCAGCTCGCACAGCCGCCTGTAGTGCGCCGAAGCGTCGTTCGCATCATCCATCTCAAGGCACCTGCGCATTACGCCAAGGGTAACCAGCCCCGCCCCGGCAGAGTCGCACG
>JBMFWD010000095.1:0-7641 GCA_049965615.1 Acidobacteriaceae bacterium | reverse complement strand
ATAAACACTATGTGGTACTTGCACTCCCACTTCGAGTGGCTTAAGCTCTCGAATTCATCCATCCAGTTGCTCCTTGTCGTTTGCTTGGCGGCTCACGACGAGGAGTCTCTGGGTCAACTCCCGAGTATGTCAAACTTCTACTGCCTCCCCGGCAGAGCCGGGGGTTCTCCCGATTCGAATAGGTTTGAGGCAGGCTGCAGGGGCAAAAACGCGTGACATCCTGATGCAGTTTCTGGTCGAATCCGTGACGTTATTGATTGCGGGTGGTTGTGCCGGAGTCGTGCTTGGAATTGTGGCTTCCATCGTGATCTCGGCAGTCGCCGGGTGGAGCACGGTTGTGAGTGTGGGCGCGGTTCTTCTGGCTGTGTTCTTTTCCGCTCTAGTGGGTAGTGGGTTTGGATATTATCCGGCGCGCAAGGCAGCCTTCATGGATCCGATTGTCGCCCTGAGATCGGAGTAGTGACACTGCAATGAGGTAGCAATTACATCGGTAATTCCGCCGGGGTCCAGTGACCAGCTTCAGCCAGATGCTTAGGGCGTATCAAGAGGACGATTGCACTGGTACCAGCTTCGAATGTGGACGCAACCCGGTGGCGATCAGCGCGGCCAGGCCGAATGCAACTGAGGTGATGCCGAGCGCAGCGCTGATGCCGGCATGTTCCGCTACACCTCCAATCATCCACGGAGCGGCGGCGCTGACAACCCGGCCAATGTTGTAAACAAAGCCCATGGCTGTTGCACGCAGATGGGTGGGGAACAGTTCACTGGCAATGACCACGAAGCCGGAGAAATATCCAGTGCCGAAGAATCCGACAAACGGGCCAATCACCAGCAGAGCTGCTGGATTGCGAACCGAAGCGAACACGGGAACAAGCATCGCCGCAATGACGAGAAATGCGATGTAAGTGTATTTACGATTGAAGCGATCAGCCAGATAGCCGAACGTGAGATATCCAAGGAATGTGCCGATCTGCATGACTATGGTCCAGCCTGAGGTTTGAACAATGCCAAGACCCCGGCCGCCTTGTGCGGCTGGCATGGAAAGAAACCGCGGAACCCAGGTGAACAGTCCCCACCATGCAAACAGCGCGGCGGCGTTCATTGAGGCGCAAATCAACGTGCTGCGGCCGAGTGACCCGCGAAAGATCTGGCCAATTGGGGGACGCTTGACCCTCTCCCGCTCGAATAGCTCGGGTTCTCGTACACGGCGTCGAATCCACAACGTAACGAGGGCGGGGGTAACTCCGGCGAAAAATACATCGCGCCAGCCAAAGTGGGGCAGAACAACGGCGACGATCCCCGCTCCAAGCGCGTAACCAACGGCCCAGAAGCTTTGCACCACGGCCAAGGCTTTGCCGCGATGTTGCTGCGGCCAGACTTCTGCAACGAGGGCTGCGCCCGAAGCCCATTCGCCGCCCATGCCAAGCCCCACCAGCACCCGGAATGCTGCCAATTCGGTCGCCGAATGCGCGAATCCACACAGCGCCGTAGCAATGGAATACAACAGCATGCTCATGGTCAGAGCCCGCGTGCGTCCCCAGCGGTCCGCGATGACGCCGAAGGCCAGACCGCCGACTGCTGCGGCGATCAGCGTGGCAGACATCATCGCCCCGCTCGCCGCCGATGAGAGGTGCATCTCCCGCTGTACCGGTCCCAGCACAAAGGCGTAAAGCATCACGTCCATGCTGTCCAGCATCCAGCCCAGAGAGGCAGCCAGCAGGGCTCGCTTTTGATCCCGGGAGGCGGTTGTGAGCCAATCAAGAAAAGCTGGCAAGCTTGCTCCGTCAGTACTTCAATAGACTTCCAGCATACGATATGCTCGGAGCTTAATCCTTGCTCGCTACGGAGTGTGAGTCCTTGCGCGTCGCAATTGATACGGGCGGAACCTTTACGGACTGCGTCTATATGCGGAACGGAACCCTTCAGGTACTCAAGGTCTTTTCCACCCCGCCGGACCCTGCGCAGGCCGTACTGGAAGGATTAGCCCTCATCCATTCCGGGAAAATGGACGTTCGGCATGGAACGACGGTTGGCACCAATGCGATGCTGGAGCGAAAAGGCGCGCGGGTAGCGTTCATCACCACGGCGGGTTTTGAGGATGTGATTGCGATTGGACGGCAGACTCGTGCCCAGCTTTATGATTGGTTCGCTCCTGTCCTCGAATGCATCGTATCTCCCGGCCTTCGGTTTGGTGTACCAGAGCGGGTCAGCGCGGAAGGCGAAATACTGCGCACGCCCACGGATCAGGAGTTGGATGCCCTGGCCGATGCCGTGAAGAAGTCCGGCGCGGAAGCGATTGCTATTTCATTGCTCTTTTCTTTTGCCAACCCTGCCAACGAACAGCGTGTGGCCGCAGCCCTGGCGCATCTCCGGTTGCCGGTTTCTGCTTCTCATAAAATCCTGCCCGAGTTTCGTGAATATGAGCGCGCCTCCACTACAGTGGTGAATGCCTGTCTTGCTCCCAGGATGGAGAAATACCTGCTGGATTTGTCGGACCGTGTGCACGCGGAGCATCAGGGCGAGGTTGAGGTGATGCAGTCGTCGGGTGGCATCACTTCCGCTCGCATTGCTGCCCGGGAGCCGGTGCGCACAGTCTTGTCAGGCCCGGCGGGAGGCGTGATTGGCGCGCATCGCATGGCGCAGCTGGCCGGCTTTGAGAAGATCATTGGATTCGACATGGGCGGTACATCCACCGATGTGTTTCTTTCCGACGTCAGCCGGGGCGGCGCCGCTCTCACGCACGAGTCCATCGTGGCCGGTGTGCCGGTTGGAGTGCCCATGCTGGATATTCACACCGCCGGCGCGGGCGGAGGTTCGATTGCGCGCTTCGACGCAGGCGGCCTTCTGCGCGTGGGGCCGGAGTCGGCGGGGAGTGATCCCGGACCGGTGTGTTACGGCCGCGGCGATAAAGTTACTGTCACCGATGCGAATCTGCTGCTGGGCCGGCTCGATGAGGAGAGCTTTCTATGGGGTAAGGTCAAGCTGGACCGTGCCCGTGCTCATGCAGCGCTTGACGCAGCCCGAGGTTCGTTGTCCTCGGTGGAGGAGTACGCATCCGGTATTCTGCGTGTTGTGGAAACTGAGATGCAAAAGGCGATCCAGGTCATTTCTGTCGAGCGTGGTCATGATCCTCGCGACTTTACGCTGGTGGCTTTTGGTGGCGGCGGTCCATTACATGCCTGCGCGCTGGCGCGAGCCCTGCGCATTCCGCGCGTTCTCATTCCACGACTCCCCGGCGCTTTGTCGGCAGTCGGTATCCTGCTGGCGGATGAAGTACGGGATTACTCTCGGACCGTCATGCTGCGGGATGATGCTGAGGAGCAGCTTGCCCGGGTTGTATCGGAGCTGAGAAGCGAAGCCGAAGCTGAATTTGCTTCGAGAGGCCTTGCGCCGGAAGACCCCTCCTGGCGTGTGGAGAAATCGCTGGATGCCCGTTATCGCGGACAGGGGTATGAGCTGAACATCCCTTTCGACAGAACGAGCCTTGCCGCGACCCTGGAGGTCTTCCATGCTCTTCATCAGAAGCGATATGGCTTTTGCGACCCGCAGCGTCCTGTAGAGATCGTTAACGTGCGTCTTCGTGCGGTGGTTGTGGGGGAATCGTTCGAGTCCGCGAAAGTTGCAGGGATTGAGGGCGAAGGACAGGCAGCTCTCAGCGGCGAGCGACCGGTGTATTTCGACGGTCATTGGGAGACGGCAAGGATCTATGACCGTGAAAAGCTTGTTCCCGGAGACAGGGTTTCTGGCCCAAGTCTGATTACCGAATACAGTTCTGTCACGGTTCTACCTCCCGGCGCATCGGCCACGATGGATGGATGGGGCAATCTCGTGGTGGACATCGGTCAGATGGAAGACGAATCGCTGCCTGCAACCGTGGCAGATGCGAAATTGGAGCACCCCGATTCTGTGGAACTGGCCATCTTTTCCAGCGCAGTCCATTCCATTGCCGAAGAGATGGGCGCGGCACTGCGGCGGACGGCAGTTTCGCCCAACATCAAGGAGCGGCGGGATTACTCCTGCGCCATTTTTGATGCTCGCGGGCAGGTGATTGCGATGGGAGATCACATGCCTGTACATCTCGGCTCGATGCCGATGTCTGTGCATGCGGCGGTTGAGAAGATCGACTTTGAGCCGGGCGATATTGCCATTCTGAACGACCCGTTTGCCGGTGGAACACACCTGCCGGACATCACCATGGTGCTGCCGGTATTTCTCGCCGATGGAGATGCGGCTCCTTCCTTCTATGTTTCTGCGCGCGCGCATCACGCGGACGTTGGTGGCTCCTTTGCTGGTTCCATGGGGCCGGCGAGCGAGGTGTTTCAGGAGGGTATTCGGATTCCTCCGGTTCGCATTGTTCGGGGTGGGCGGCTTGATCGCGAAATGCTGGACCTGGTTTTGTGGAATGTGCGCACGCCGCAGGAGCGCGAGGGCGACCTGGCCGCACAGATTGGCGCGTGTCGCGTAGGAGAGCAGCGTGCCCGTGAGCTTGCGGAAAAGTATGGCGCAGAACGCGCACAACAGTGGGCGGCTGCACTGCTGGATTACTCCGAACGGCTGGTGCGAGCCCAACTGAGCGAGATGCCCGCCGGAGAGTTCATCGCGGAGGACTGGCTGGACGATGATGGCATCACGGATACGCCACGGCGCCTGGCGGCGACTCTGCATCTGGAGCCGAAGCAGGGAAGCCTGACGATTGATTTGCGCGAGTGCTGCGGCCAGGTGCAGGGCAGCGTGAATGCTGTTCGGTCGATCACGCTGTCGGCGTGTTTTTATGTATTGCGCTGCCTGCTGGGAGTGCAGGCCCCCGCAACAGCCGGTATTCTGAGGCCGCTGACGCTGCTGACGCGCCAGGGGAGCATCGTGGATGCGCTGCCGCCGGCGGCGGTTGCGGGCGGCAATGTCGAGACCTCACAGCGTATTGTGGACGTCTTGATGCGCGCGCTTGCCAGGGCGGCTCCCGAGCGGGTGCCGGCGGCGGCGGCCGGAACCATGAGCAACCTGACGATTGGTGGTGTCGATCCGCGCACCGGGGCGGCATTTACCTACTACGAGACAACGGCCGGCGGGATGGGGGCGCGTCCCGGGATGGATGGCATCTCCGGGGTGCAAACCCATATGACGAATTCGCTGAACACGCCTATCGAGGCGCTTGAGTATGCGTATCCGTTTCGCGTGAGGCGGTACGGGCGGCGAGCGGGTTCGGGCGGAGCAGGGAAATACCGGGGTGGCGATGGCCTGGTTCGTGAGGTCGAGTTGCTGGCGGATGCACAGGTTACGTTGCTGGCCGAGAGGCGCAAGTTCAGGCCCTACGGTTTGCAGGGAGGCGGGGAAGGCGCGGCAGGCAGGGCGGTGTTGCGGCTGCCTGATGCGCTTGAGGATACGATTCTGCCTGGCAAGTGCAGCGTGGGGGTTCCGGCAGGCACGGTGTTGCGACTGGAGACACCCGGCGGGGGCGGCTGGGGTGAGTAGCGGAGAGACCCTTCTGAAGAGCCGGGCTTACTTGCCCGGCTTTCCTGGAATGACTTCAATCTGAAAGATCTTCGGCCACAGCTTGCCGGTCACCAGCAACTGGTGGGTGGCCGGGTTCCATGCGATACCGTTGAGGACCGCGTTGGGTCCGCGCTCTTCCGGTAGTGGCAGAATTCCCGCAAGATTGATCCAGCGGACCACGTCGCCGGTCTTTGGCGAGATGATGGCGATCCGATTGGTCATCCACACGTTGGAGTAGATCATGCCGTTGATGTACTCGAGCTCGTTCAACTGCGTGACGGGCTTGCCGCGGTAGGTGACGTGCAGGATGCGCACGGTTTTGAAGGTCTCCGGATTGAGGAAGCGCAACTTGTCGCTGCCGTCGCTCTCGATCAGGTTGTGTCCGTCCTGGGTGAGTCCCCAGCCCTCGTAGTTGTAATGGAAGGTGCGAAGAAGCTTGAAGGTTTTGCGGTCATACACGAAGCCGATGTGGGCCTTCCATGTGAGTTGAATCAGCTCGTTGCCCCAGGGCGCAAGGCCTTCGGCGAAGTAGCGGCTGGGGATGGAAATCTCCTTGATGGGCTGGCCGGTCTGCAGATCGTCTTCGCGCAGGCTGGACTGCCCATACAGGCCGTCACTTTCGTAAAGATGGCCGTGCGAGAAGCACAATCCCTGGACGAATGCGGCAGGATCGTGCGGATAAACGCGGATGACGCGGTAGCTGTCAGCGCCAAAGGCAACGGGCGTCGCCAGCAGCAGGCAGCACAGGGCAAGCAGGAAACGGCGGAAGAGAAGCATCGATAGTCACTTTATCCCATTCGAGGTGAGTTGCGCTTTCCTTTGACGTTCAAAATCCTGTATGGTCGTCCGGGGCCATTACGACGGCGCGGGAGACTTCGTTCTCGTGCGGGTTCCCGCCGTTGAGCGCCATGCGGGGATGGGATCGCTCTGCCGGTAAAATGAAGGCATATGAAAGCTATGAAAGCCAGGGCGGTGCTGATTACCGGCGCTGCCCGCCGCATTGGACGCAGCCTCGCCCTCACTGTTGCCGAAGCCGGAGCCAATGTGGCGATTACCTTTCGGGAGTCCGAACAGGATGCCGCCATGACCGTGGAAGAGCTCCGGGCGCTGGGCGTGGATGCGGTCGCCATCCAGGCCGATGTCCGGTCGGAAGCCTCGGTGCAGGGGGCGGTGGAGGCGGCAGTGGCACGTTTTGGCAAGCTCGACGTGCTGATCAACAACGCAGGGCGGTTTGAGACCGCCGACCATAGCCAGATCACCGCAGAGCAGTGGGATGCGATGTTTGAGACGAACACGCGCGGGCCGTTCCTGATGGCGAAGGCGGCTTATCCACACCTCAGGGCGGCTCGCGGGCGGATACTGAACATCGGCTCGCTGGGCGGGCTGCATCCCTGGTCGACGCATGCCCACTACTGCACGTCGAAGGCGGCGCTGCACATGCTGACGCAAACGATGGCGAAGGCCTTTGCGCCGGAGATCAGCGTGAACTGCGTGGCTCCGGGCATGATCGTGAACGGGGAGGTGAGCGACGGCTACGAGCACTTTCTGGAGAAGACGCCGATGAAGCGGAACGGCACTCCCCAGGATGTGGCTGCCGCGGTAATGTTTTTTGCCACCGGGCCGCACTTTATCACCGGGCAGATTCTGAGTGTGGATGGCGGGCTTGGCTTGTCGACGTAGGGGCTGATTGCGGGGCTCTGTACCCTGCGATTTCGAAAGAGTCTGTTAATGTCCGCTAAGTCCATTCCAATCATCATAGTACGGGATGTTAGCCGGGTAAGTCCTTTGAATCATATATCTCAGGGTGGCGGGTAATACTACGAATCTATACGTCAGGTGCGATTTGAATCGCATATCAATACGATTCCTGGCTTCTTCGATCCCGGTTATTTCTGTGGGCGCTGTGCGTCCATTCCCACGTCCCTTGCGGGGTACTTCAACGCGCCTGTAGTTCGATCAGGACGGGCTATGGGGCACCCCTTTGTCTGGTCTTCGTCCGGTCCGTACCTCAAAAAAGCGTTCACGACTCCCCCCCTTTTTGTGGGGAAGTGATTGATTTTATGGGACAGGTTAACCCTCTGAACGGCCGGGGACAAGTCTGACGTTTTAGACCGGGGACATCTCTGACACTTTTTCCTTATGAGGAAGTTT
>JBMFWD010000094.1:0-7645 GCA_049965615.1 Acidobacteriaceae bacterium | reverse complement strand
TTGTTGAAACAGAATTGGTCCTCGCGAACTGAAGCGAACCGCAATCGCCACAGCACCCATGATGGGCAAAAATAGGGTCAGTGCGAAAGCCGACGCGATAATGTCGAAACCTCTACGCATGTCGGAGAGAGCCCAACTGCTGACTTCCTGCCTGTCTATCTGTACAACCTTGTGAGACGGCTTTTTTTTAATCTGCAGCGGAAGTTCTGACTCCTCGCAAGAGAGAGAAGCCTGAAAGCACGGCTGATATGTAACTTCGTTAGAAAGGTTAATGTCCATATACCTTATCCTTATCCGTGTCTCCTGGGAACCAGAAGTCAGAGACTCTTTTTTAGTGAAGCCGGGGAGGAAAAAGATCGGACGAGGTAGCCTCTAGTTTTCTGGGGGAGGACCTTCGCCTTGCTGAATGGCGCAGCCTATGCTGTCTGTGTAAATTATAGTCAATGAAAATGAAATATGCAGTGGATCATGAAAGAAAAAGTTGCAAGCCGGAGCATAAGTGAATGGTATTGACTTTTACCCCTCGCTATCTGTATAACACGCCTTGGATGAAAAAGTTGTTGTTACCATGGTTAAATTATTTTGAAGTGTAGTGCTCATATCACGCGCCCGCCCGTTGCTGAATTAGCCTTGAATCCAGCGTTCTTTGCGGACTCGAAATGAAGACGATCTGTTCGTTGCCCGTCCACCGCGCTCAGCTGAATTGAGCCATGCACTACTTTTACCATCGGCATTTCTGCTCAATGCTTTATAGAGCCGAACCGAAATGCATCTTTCACCTGTTGCAACTGCAGCCGAGTCTCAGGATTTTCATTCATGCTTTCCAGGCCGGCTGCTGCAAGTGCCATAAAAATACCCAGAAAAAGCCCACCAGCCAGGCTTCCAGCCAGAATCAAGGCGCGTTTCGGCGACGATTTATGATCGGGGGGAGTGGCGGGGTCTACAACCTGAATTAGTGCTCCCTCGCGAGCCTCATCCAGTTTGGCAATTTCGAACTGCTTTGCCAGGATATCGAAAATTGCCTGATCATACTGCACTTGCCGGTACTTTCGAAGGTATTCGAGGCCCGCTTTGGGAAGTTTTCCCTTGGGGAGGATCAGTTCGTTGCCGGGATTTCCTCCCTTGCCGGCTAATCTTGCAAGCTGCGACTGAAAAGCCTTGAGTTCCAATTTGGCCTGCACTAGGTTCGGATTGTCCGGTGCCGCGAACGACTGCATTCCCTGAATTTCTACTTCCTTTGCGGCAATTTGTGCCTTGAGCTGGGCTCCGGCTTCAATCAGCGCTCGAGTTTGCCCCCCTATTTCGATCATCCCGCTGGTTTGTTCTGTGCTGACCAAATCCTCTTCGGCATGGGTCAGTTGCTCTTTGGCTGTTTGCATCTGTTGCTGAAAAAACATTCGACGTTGCGCGGCATCAGAGATCGCCAGATGATTCGACAAATCACGAAATTCGGTGACGTAGCCATTTGCAAGCTTAGCCGCTTGCTGAGGATTACGATCTGTTACCGAAATGTGAATCAGGCCGTCCTTAGAAGAACCATCCACCTGGGTATTAGATTCGAAGGTTTTTCGAGCCTTCGATAGGAGTTTTGCGTGGTATTCCCGCATCAATCCGTACTTTTGGATCATTGCATCTTCCACGGTCCGGCTTCGAAACATGGCGACGTACATGTCATTGGGATTCTTCAATCCAAGGTCATTGCCCGTCAGGGAGGCGACTGCTCCAAGGCCTCCCAGGTTTGAAGCCAACATTGAGCTCAAGGAGTTCTGTTGGTGGGGCGGAAGCAGAGTCGTCTCCGCGGTGTACTTCTTTGGAAGAAGGAATGCCAGGAGAAGCCCAATCAGTAATGCGGCTAGGACAGTGATTCCCAAGATTCGCTTTTTCCTCCCGATCGCTGCCAGCAGGTCTAGCAGCGATACCTCATCGTCCGGTCGAGCGGAACCCTCCCGTGAGTCCTTCGCTGCATTGTTCGATGTTTCCAACATGAATCTCCCTACTTGAGGACGTTGATTGCTGCGGCACCCAGAGCGAGCTGAGAGAACAGTTGAGAATACTGGAGGGCTCCAAGCAGCTTGGATGGCTTGTACAGCTTTTCGGGCACGACGATCGTATCCCCGGGATAGACGGGAAGCGAAAGGAAATTGTTCCCGAAAATGGTGTGGGATTCCACCCGGCTGACAACTGCTCCATCTGCCCTGATTAGAAACTCGTGACGTCGATCTGCGTCGCGATTTTCTCCGCCTGCCAGTTTCAAATAGTCTCCGACGCGTCGGCCAGAGGAATAGAGGAAGGAATTCTGATCGTAAACTGCTCCTTCCACTTCGACAGTCGATGGAATAGCAGGAACCACTAACTTATCTCCATCCTCAAGAACAATGTTGGGTAAACTTGCGGTGCCTTTGCTGCCTGGTTTCAAATTCAGGATGATCCGGCCGGTCGCCTTGATTTGTTGCATCTCGGCGATTAGTTGTTTTTCATTATTTTGTGCGGTGGCTGCTGCCGTGAGATTTTGTGATGATGATGGACCGCTATTCGCGGCGTTTAGAGTGTTCTGTTGTATTTCCAACCCCAAATTGCGGATGTATTGGTCGAGTCGTTCCTGCTGGAGAAATTTCGTCGAAACGCGGGTGAAGCTGGATCCGTACAGGTAGGCATCAGGCGTGAGTCCTCCGGCCTGTTTTACGAGCTCGCGGAGCGTTTCACCCGGTTTCACGCTGTACACGCCCGCGTGATTGAATTCACCTTCCAGGCGCACGAACTTGGTTTGCTGGGAGAGAGGAACGTGGATATCGCCTTGTGAAAAGATGGTGACGACATCGCCGGGCTGAAGAAGCAAATTCTGCGACTGGTCATGATCCAGCACCAGTTTGCCTAAATCAAATGGGATAAGCGTAGTTCTGAGGGTGCTGGGATTGAGTCGTTCGATCACAGCGTAAGCCCAGTCAATGTCCGGCGCCGGCAGTCGTACGTGAAGCGGAGCGGTTGCGCCCAGGGTATTCTCGGTGCGGATTAGGGCCTGTGAGGCCAGGGTAGAAGCGGTTTCCGAGGTGTTTACCCGGCTCCTGTTTTGCTGCTGCAACTGATTCTGAATTTGCTGATCGGACTGCCGTCCTTCCATCGTGGCTGATTCCCCTGACTGTAGTTCGACAGGCCGGGTTGGCTGCATCAATTTTGGATAGGACTGGAGAGGCTCAAATTGAGGCGAGGGAAGGCCAAGTTGTGCTCGCTTCCACCAATAATTTCGCGTCACCAGAGAGTTTTGATCCGGGATCAGGTCGGAGAGGCGCATTCCAGGATGCCAGGAGAATCGTCCCGGGTTTGCTGTATTTCCGCGCAAGGTTACGGTGTTCTGATAAAGGGGTGCTATGGCATGAATCCGCACGAGATCGCCACTTGCAACTGGTGTTGAGAGTCCTGCGCTGTTGTAGGAAACCTGCATGGCTTCGCGGTCTTGATGATTCACGATCCGTTCAACAGAGATGTACGTTTTGGCAGCGATGGTAGAAGCGCCGCCGGCATCCTGGATGAGTTGCCCAAGTGTCTCGCCGGGACGGAGTTCATAAATTGCAGGGTGTTTAACGCTCCCTGTAATGGCTGCCTGCTCGCCAACCAGCGGAATGAAAATTACATCGCCGGAAAGCAACGGCACATCTTTGGATCGATTGCCATCCAGGAGCAGATCGTAAAGATCGAAGTCGGCAATGACTTTCCCGTTTCGTCTGACCTGGATGTGACGCATGGAGCCCTCAGGGGATGGCCCTCCGCTGGCAAACAGAGCGTCCGTTAATGTGCTCAGCGAGCTGATCGTATACACGCCAGGGCGGCGTGCCTGTCCCACTACATAAACTTGTATGGATCGAATCTGACCAATGCTCGCGGTGAGATTGAAATTGCGGAAGACTCGGCTGACTGCTCGATTGAGGACCTTGTCGAGCGAAGAGACCTGAACGCCTTGAAGATGCACTTGCCCTACTTGCGGCAGATAAATGTTGCCGGTGCGATCGATACGGACAGTTCTGGTGAAGTTGACCTGACCCCACACTTGAATCAGAACCTGGTCTCCAGGACCTAATACATAATTCGAAGGTACCGGACCTTGGTCCAGAGGGGCAAAAGTGGAGGGCACGTGCCTGAACAATGATGCCCCAAATATGGGAAGCACCTGGTGTGTGGTTGAAGCTACAAATTTTTGAAAGTTGGTCAGGGGCTCGGGTGGCAGTGGGACTCTCTTGGCAGACGATAACAACGCTGGGGAGTTCTGCAGGTATCTTTGAGTTGAATTCGGCAAGCCATTCCGGTCATTGCTTTCTGAAGTACCGAAAGGTGAGGTATTTCCAAAATCTGGAACCTGAGGCATCACTTGCGGAGAGATGCTCTGCGTAGCGTCCGGAGTGCTGGAGCCCGTTGGAAGGCATAATCCTGCTGAGGCCATATCCTGCGAGCATTGCGACACCCCGGCATCTTGGCCAGTCTGTCCAAGATGGTTCAAGGATTGGGCCGAGACCGTTAAAGAGGCGGAGAGTAGAAATACCGGAAGGAGTTTATTCCCTATTTTCATTGCGTTAGCAGCATCTCATGCATCAATATGAAACGTACCGAGCACAGCACAGCGAAGCCCAGTTCTTGGAGTAGTTTAAAGGCATTAAGAGATTTAGCACGAAAAAAGGTTAAATAAATAGTAACTGTGCCACATGAGATTTGCATTCATATTCTGCGGTGGGACGCAGTATACTTCACCCTTCAAGGGCGATATCACAACTTGTTGGTGAAGGCTGAAAGCAACTGATGCCTTGGCACAGTCTTGTGAAGCCGTCAGTTGACTCTGTCGGCTTAGCTTCAGATCTGCGCGGTGTGATTGGCCGGGACCTTTGCTCCGATTCAGGACCGGGTGATCCAAAAGATTTGGGCGAGTTGGCACAGAGGCTTTTTTGATTAACAGTTCACATCACACGGATATGGAGTTGTTAGCGAGGCATCGCCGAGAGGAGATTCATGATGAAAAGAATTTTAATTTGTGCCGGCCTGGTGCTGGCTTCCACATTCACGCTGTCTGCGCAGATGTCGGGTAAACCCCATAAGGCGCCGCTGAGTCCTCCCGCGAAAGCGATGGCAAGTTTTAACGGAAAAGTGGTCTCCATCACCTATTCCTCTCCGCAGGTGCGGGGGCGTCAGGGGCATATCTTTACGCCTCACGGTCTTATCAGCCATGACGTGCACTACCCGGTCTGGAGGGCGGGCGCGAATGCGGCGACGACACTTGTGACAGAGGCCGATCTTAAAATCGGGAATCTAAACGTCCCCAAGGGCAAGTACACGCTGTTTGTGGACATTGCGAATCCCGATCACTGGGTGCTCATCGTCAGCAAGGAGACCGGTGAGTGGGGTCTTGCCTACAAGACAGGGGACGATCTGGGACGGGTTTCGATGCACATGAGTAAGCCGTCTCACTTGATAGAAGATCTGAAATGGACGATTACCAACCTGGGCCACGGGAAGGGGCGGCTGACTCTTGCATGGGAATACCACGTTGCATCCGTGCCGATTGAGGTGCATTGATTTCTGCAACACGATGAACGGTCCGGGGAAGGAGATTCAGTCTCTGGATTGTATTGAAGCTCCCTATACGATTGCCCTGAGCAACTGCGGCTTAGTGTTTGCCAGCCGCAGAACCAGTTCTCCGAATAGCGTATTTGCCCATGCAAACCACGGCCTGGTGTAGTCGGAGGGGTTATTCATGTTGAATGACTCGTGCATGAAATCAGTGCCTGCTGTGGTGTTCCTTAGCCACTTCAGGCACTGGATGATTTCCCCGTCGTCGGTTGCAGTGAGCGCGCGAAGAATGATGCCCATGGGCCATATGGAGTCCAATCCAGTATGTGGGCTTCCCACACCTGAGGCCGCAGTGCCCTGGAAGTAGTACGGGTTGCTCCGACTGAGAGCAAATGCCCGGGTTCTTCTGTAGATTGGGTCGGTTGGGCTACAGCATCCCAGATAGGGAAGGCTCAAGAGACCCGGCGCGTTGGCATCGTCCATAAATAGCTGATTTCCGTATCCGTCTACTTCGTAAGCCCAGATCTCACCATATTGCGGATGCTGCACGATTCCATATTGGAGGATTGCTTTTTGCACGCCGACTGCAAGAGCTATGCTCTCGTTGGCAATATCGTTTGCGGATACCGTGGCGGCGAGTTCCGCGAGCAGGTGTAGGGTATGCACGGCAAAGAGGTTCGCCGGAACAAAGAGGGGATAGGTGCAGCAGTCATCCGACGGGCGAAACATGGAGAAGATCATCCCATCCGGCCGCGCCGGATTTCCATAACCGCCGAGTGGAACCGTATCGAATGGATTGGTTGTCGTGCGCTGGAATGAATACGGTCCTGGCCCCGAAGTTCGCTGTTGTTCTTTGAAAGTGCGAAGGATGGCGTTGGCTGCTTTGCGCCAGTCTGCATCGAAGGGGCTCGTGTCGCCGGTCGCTTTCCAATACCCGTGGGCGAGCCGGATCGTATAGCAAAGCGAATCGACCTCCCACTTTCGCTCACCGACCCCTGGTTTCATCTTGGTTTGGTCGTGAATTGCCCACGATAACGGCGAATCGGAAGCATTCCGTACGAAAGCATTTGCATAGGGATCAATCAAAATGTTGCGAATCTGCCTGCGTACCACCCCCTGCAGCAGCCTGGCTAATTTGGGATCTTGCTTGGCGAACGGCAGATAGGGATGGACCTGTGCCGAGGAGTCGCGCTGCCACATGGCATCTATGTCACCGGTGATGACGAAAGTATCTGCGTGGCCATCGAGTGTTCCGGGGAAAACGGTTGTATCGAGCGTATTCGGAAAGCACCGTTCGAACATCGCGCCAAGAACCGGGTCGGGAATTTGCCTCTTCACCCGCGTGATGACAGATTCAATCATGGGGCTTGTGAAATGTCTGTCCGCTGGAGCCGGCCGTCCCTTAGCGATGTTCCAGGAGAGGGCGTTCAGTTTGATCGAAGAAGCTGCTGCAATTGCAGCAGCCGTTCCCGTGCGGATCACTGCACGGCGTGTCATTGGCCGAAGATCAGAATCGTTGAATAGGCCCACGGTAATTATGTCTCCTGTGTCCGGCGTTCGGGAGAAGCTTTTCGTGATGATCAATCCGTGCTTGCTTGCAGAGCCACGCCGAGATGCGGATGATTTGTGGAATTCTACGGAATTGCAGAATCACGTATGCTCAGTTGCATGATACCGTTACCATATCAATCAAGCCAGCTTCTGGCGTTTTGTTGAGCGATGGGAAAATAGCCGGCGTTGATGAGGCAGTGGTTCTTCGCATCGCCGCACCTGCCAGAGGGGTAGGCAGCTGAATGGAGACAGTGGATGAAAAGACGTGAGTTTCTAAGAGCGTGTGCGGCCGCAGCGGCAGCTTCTGCGATATCAACACCGGGCTGGGCGATTGCAACGGAGGCAACCGGTCGCGATTCAAACCCATCGAGAAGGTCCCGACAGTCTTCGCTGCTTGAAATGGTGCGCCCCATGATCGGGACAGGTTGGCATGGTCATATGTTTCCGGGGGCAGTTGCACCGTTCGGACTGGTGCAACTCAGCCCTGACACTAGCGGCATGCAAGAACCGAAGTGGAATGGGAAGTGGGACATCACCGGGTGGG
>JBMFWD010000093.1:0-7678 GCA_049965615.1 Acidobacteriaceae bacterium | reverse complement strand
AAGATCAGCGACTGGACCAGATGAACATGTGGAAGTAAAGTTGCCACCTTCAGGTGGCGCAACTCAACCGGGGCCGCATTAGCGACCCCACAAGCCGCTTCGAGCAGCGCACAAAATAAAGCCCCCGGCTCTGCCGGGGGATATTTACTCAGGGCTACCAGGATTTTTAGCCTTTCGACCGCTTGTTATGGCTCTGTGGTTGGAAAGCAGTGGTCCCGACCGCCCTCGATGGCTGTTCGAGTGGTAACGAGGGTGCATATCTCAATTTTTAACAAGAGATAGACCTTCGCTCTGGCACCTTGCCTGCATCCCAACTACTGTAGACTTCAAACAACTTCATTTTAAGGAGATGCAAATGGCCAGCGCCGTTCACTCAGGAAATTCCGACCAGCCGCAACCACTGTCACCAGAAGAGTTCGAGCGGATGAATGCTTATTGGCATGCGTGCAACTACCTTGCAGCGGGGATGATTTACCTGCGCCACAATCCGCTATTGCGCGAGCCTCTGCGGCCTGAGCATATCAAGAATCGTTTGCTGGGTCATTGGGGTTCCGACGCAGGCCAAAGTTTTATCTGGGTGCATCTCAACCGCCTGATTCGCAAGCATGATCTGAACATGCTCTACATTTCTGGTCCGGGACACGGCGCCCCGGCAATGCTGGCAAACAGCTACCTGGAAGGTACTTATTCGGAAATCTATCCTGACAAATCTCAGGACGAAGAGGGCATGCAGAAATTCTTCCGTCAGTTCTCGTTCCCTGGAGGGATTGGAAGTCATTGCACACCGGAAACGCCGGGTTCAATTCACGAGGGCGGTGAGTTGGGCTATAGCCTCTCTCATGCCTTTGGTGCCGCTTTCGATAATCCCGATCTGATTGTTAACGTAGTTGTCGGTGACGGCGAGGCAGAGACTGGTCCGCTCGCGACTTCCTGGCATGCCAATAAATTTCTAAATCCCATCCGGGATGGGGCAGTCCTGCCATTTCTGCACCTCAATGGATACAAGATTGCAAATCCGACCATACTGGCTCGCATAACGAAGGATGAGCTTCGCGCTCTGTTTGAGGGATACGGTTGGAAACCGTACTTTGTGGAAGGGAATGATCCTTCCTATATGCATCAGCGCATGGCTGCCACCCTGGATGCGTGCATTGCCGAGATCAAAGAAATTCAGCAGAGCGCTCGCAAACGCGGGAGCTTTGAACGCCCGCGATGGCCGATGGTTGTGTTGCGTTCGCCCAAGGGCTGGACTGGCCCAAAGGAAGTGGACGGACATAAAGTCGAGGACTTTTGGCGGGCTCACCAGGTGCCGATCCTGAACGTGCAGGAAAACCCGGAGCATTTGGCGCTGCTGGAAAAATGGATGCGTTCTTATCTGCCGGAAAAGATCTTCGATGGCCATGGCAAGCTTATTCCAGAATTGCGCGCGATGGCTCCCGAAGGGGCTCGCCGCATGAGTGCGAATGCCCATGCCAATGGGGGGCGATTGCGAAAGCCCTTGAACCTGCCCGACTTCCGGGACTTTGCCGCGAAGTTCAAGCGTCCCGGTGAAGCCTATGCAAGCGCTACGAAAATTCTGGGAGATTATCTCGCGGAAGTGATGCGTCGCAACATGAAAACTTTCCGCGTTTTTGGGCCCGATGAAACTGCGTCGAATAAGCTCGACGGCGTGTACGCTGCAACCAAGAAGACCTGGGAAGCCGAATTCAGGCCCGAGGATCTTGACGGCGGCGAACTTGGCCAGGACGGCAGGGTGATGGAAATACTGAGCGAGCACACCCTGGAAGGGTGGCTTGAAGGCTATCTGTTGACAGGCCGACACGGCTTCTTCGCCACGTACGAAGCCTTTGTGCACGTCATCGATTCCATGTTCAATCAGCATGCGAAGTGGCTGGAAAAATCCAAGGGCGAAATTCGCTGGCGGGCACCTATCTCTTCGCTTAATTTGCTGATCACTTCCGTTGTCTGGCGCCAGGATCATAACGGTTTTACGCACCAGGATCCGGGGTTCCTCGATCTGGTTGCCAACAAGAGCCCTGAGGTGACCCGCATCTATCTGCCGCCCGACGCCAACTGCCTGCTCAGTGTTGCAGATCACTGTCTGAAGAGCGTGAATTATGTGAACGTAATCGTGGCGGACAAACAGCCACATCTTCAATACCTGACTGCTGAAGAAGCCGTGAAGCATTGCACCAAGGGCATCGGCATTTGGGAGTGGGCCAGCACCGACCAGTGCGACGAGCCGGATGTGGTCATCGCCAGTGCGGGAGATATTGCAACGATGGAAGCGCTAGCCGCCACGGCACTGTTACGGGAGCACTTTCCAAAGCTGAAGATTCGATTTGTCAACGTGGTGGATCTCTTTCGGCTGGTTACAGAAGCAGAACATCCGCATGGTCTTCCGGACCGCGATTATGATTCTCTTTTCCCGCCAGACAAACCGGTCATTTTCAATTTTCACGGTTACCCGCAACTCATCCATCGTCTTGCATACAAGCGGAACAATCATCGCAACCTTCACGTTCATGGCTATCGTGAGCGCGGCAACATCAATACACCCCTCGAACTGGCAATGATGAATCAGGCAGACCGATTCCATCTGGCCATGAATGTGATTGACCGGCTGCCCTCTTTGCGTTCGATTGGCGGACACACAAAAGACTGGTTAAGAGATCAAGTGACCGAACATACGCTCTTTGCCCATGAACACGGGATAGACCCCAAAACCATTACGAACTGGACCTGGCCTGCGTGAACATAGAGAGACCTTTTACCCAAAACCCACTCGTGCTTGCTGTCAACAGCGGATCGTCCTCACTGAAAATTGGCTTGTATGAAAACAACGACGGACATTTGTCCAAGCTTGTTTCAGGCTCGGTGAGCGGGGTCGGGCGCGTGGATGGCTCCTTGAAGCTGAATTCTGCCAGCGGTGAGGTTTTGCTTGATCGCAGCTACACATTATCGACGCAGCAACAGGCGCTCGGGGAGATTATGCGGGCTCTTTCAATTGTTTCTCCCGGCGAACTCTCTGCAATTGGACATCGCGTGGTGCACGGCGGCCCCAATCTCCACTCGCACCAGATGATCACACCCGAGGTGTTGGAGACGCTCAAAGCTTCCGTACATTTCGCGCCGTTGCATATTCCGCCTTCGGTGGTGCTGATTGAGGAGATGAGCCGGCTGTTGCCCGATGTGCCGCAGTTTGCCTGCTTCGACACCGCCTTCCACTCAACTTTGCCGCCAGTTGCACAACACTATGCGGTTCCTGAGCGATTCTATGAACAGGGATTGAGGCGGTACGGCTTTCACGGATTGTCCTACGAGTCGATCGTAGCCCGCCTGAAGGAAGACGGCGAACTACCCCGGCGGCTCATTTGTGCGCATCTGGGGTCAGGCGCCAGTCTTGCCGCGGTTCTGGATGGAAAATCTGTCGATACCTCCATGGGACTTACTCCGCTGGCTGGAATCCCGATGTCTTCGCGTCCCGGCGACCTTGATCCAGGTGTCTTGATTTACATCCTGCGCGAAGAGCGTTTTACGGTGGATGCACTGGAGCAGATGCTGAATTATCAGTCCGGCTTGTATTCCTTGTCTGGAGGTGAGACAGATATGCAGTCGCTGGTTGCCTCCAGGAACAAGGGTGGCCCGCGCGCTACGCTTGCGGTCGAAGCCTTTGCAATGGGCGTCAGGAAGTTTATTGGCGCCTACGCTGCTGTGCTGGGCGGCGTGGACATGCTGGTTTTCAGCGGTGGCATCGGGGAACACAGTGAAGAAGTGCGGGCGCTCTGTTGCCAGGGGCTCGAGCCGCTCGGTATTACCACAGAAGAAGCAAGGAATCCTCGCCCAGGAGGCAAGGTTCGCGTGATGCAGGCCGACGAGGAAAAGCAGATTGCGGGCCACTGCTTTAGGCTGCTAAGAGAGACCAGACCTGTCTCGGCTTAACCTTCCACAGGTTCGACGAAAAACATTTCATTGGTTGGTCGGAATCCATTCGCCACATACAGCGGGCGGCCTTCCGCCGTAGAGTGCAGCGAGACCACGCGAATTCTTCGCCTTCGCGCCTCAGCCAGTGCCATTTCGATCAAGTGGCTCGCAAGTTTTTTCCGTCGATATGCGGGCTCAACATAAACGTTCAGTAAATACCCGCGCTGCGTCGCTACTGGATCCAGAGGATGGGGTGGCCAGTCGAGCAGCAGGAGACCGGCTCCCGCCACTACTTTGCCATCCGTCTCTGTCAGCCAGCCAATGTACTTGCCGTCCTCAATCATGCGCGCTACCCAGGGCGTGTGTGCATCTGCCATGCGGTCGAGCAACTGGTTATCCGGTCTCCCTGCATCCACAAACATGCGGCGGCGGTGGTAAGTGATCAGCGCGGCGTCGGCGGCGTTAGCAGAGCGAGTGGTAAACATGGCAAAAGTATAGAGCCAAATGGCTGGGTGTTGCGTTCGCGGCATGGCACGTCGATCGCGGTTACGATATTTCCATGACCGGGTCCATTGCTCTCGACGAATCGCAGCTGCGTGCCGGTATGCGCGTGGTGCTTGCTGTGTCCGGTGGGGCGGATTCGGTTGCGCTCTTGCGCAGGATGGTGCAACGGGCTCCGGAGCTTGGATTGGTCATGTCGGTTTTGCATGTGCATCATGGCATCCGTGGCCAGGCAGCCGATGAAGATGCTGAGTTTGTTGAGGCTCTTGCTGAGCAGTTCCGAATGCGGTTCCATCTCCATAAAGTCGATACGCCGGCTTATGCGGCAAAGCATCGCGAAACGCTGGAAGAGGCTGCCCGGAACCAGCGCTATGCAGTTTTTCGTGAATGGATGGAGCAGGGTTTGGCTGAGGCAGTTCTCACGGCTCACACTCTTGATGACCAGGCTGAGACGGTACTGATGAAGTTGTTGCGCGGCGCATGGACGGAGGGACTCAGCGGCATTCACCCTGTCTTGAGCTTTCCGCGCGGCGAGATAATTCGTCCTCTGCTGGGTGTACGGCGAGTAGAAATCGAGGCCTGGCTGCGGCAGCTCGGGCAGTCTTGGCGGGAGGATGCAACGAATGCCGATATCGCATTCACACGCAATCGGATTCGGCAGGAGCTTTTGCCGGAACTGAGCAGTTACAATCCGCAGATCGCGAAGACCCTGGCCCAGCTTGCCGAGCTTGCTCGCGATGAGGAGGCCTACTGGCGGCAGGAGATGAATCATCGGCTGCCGACGCTGCTATTGCCGGGCAAGGCCGTGCGAGGCGGTGGGCGAGCGGCGACGACCCATCCTGGAGAAGGAAGCCTTGGGATGGAGCTCGTGAAGCTGCGCGCTCTTGCTCCCGCTGTGCGTCGTCGCGTCTTGCGGGAGGCTGCCTCGCGGCTGGGGGCAACGCTTGGGTTTGAGCCGGTGGAGCGAGTGATGGCCATGGTGGCTGCAGAGGGTGCAAAAGCAGCACCGCGCCGGGAACAGCTTGCGGCGCAGCTGTGGGCGGAGCGAACTCCGCGAGAGTTGCGCCTTTTTCTTGAGAGGACGCCGGGAACGGATGCAGCGCGGCAAGCAGCCCAAAGGTCAAGGCCGGAGCCGGTTGAGATTGCTGTGCCAGGCGAGATTGCTGTTGCTGCATACGGCCTGCGGGTCAGGACCAGTTTGCGTGATCCGGCGCAGTCGCCGGAGCCCCTGGTGTTGCGGGTTCCGAAGCCCGGGGATCGCGTGCGTCTGCGGTATACGTCGGGGAAGAAGCCGCTGAAAGAGGTGTTTGCGCGGCTGCATCTGGATTGCTCGCTGCGTTTCACCTGGCCGCTGATCGTCTGGCGAGGAGATGTGGTCTGGATGAAGGACGTAGTGCTGGAGCCGGACCCAACGCTGCCGTTTGTGCTGGAAGTGAGTTCGCTGGGGGAGGGTTGATGGAACCTGTTACTCATCTGCTTACCGGAGCCTGTATTTCGCGGGCCGGGATCAACCGCAAGACTGGGTGGGCGACATTTGCTCTGGTCATTGCGGCGGAGGCGGCGGACGTGGACATGCTTTGGGGTATTCGCGGGCCGGTGGCGATGCTGGAACATCATCGGGGCATTACGCATACTTTGATTGCTGCTCCTTTCATGGCGCTGGCGGTGGTGGGTTTTACGGCGCTGGTTGCGGCCGGTTGGGGACGGATCAGGCGGAAGAGGACACGGCCGGGATTGCCCATTCACTGGGGTTGGCTGTGGTTTGGGGCGCTGCTGGCGGACTTGAGCCACCTGGCGCTGGACTATACGAACAGCTATGGTCTGCGGCCTTTTGAGCCGTTCAACATGCACTGGTATGCGTGGAGCATTGTTTCGGTTGTCGATCCTTGGATTCTGGGGGTGCTGGTGCTGGCGCTGGTGATTCCGGCGCTGCTGCGGCTGACGGACCAGGAGATTGGGGACCGGCGGCGCCGGTTTCGCGGGCGTGGATGGGCGTGGTTTGCGCTGATTTTTGTGGTGCTTTACTGGAGCGTGCGGAATGCGGAGCATCTGCATGCCGAGGCGCTGCTGCGTGATGGAAGCTTTACGACAGCGGAGATTGAGCGGGTGGCGGCGGAGCCGACCACGGCGGATCCATTCCGCTGGGTGGGGCTGGTGGAGACGCCTAATGCCTTCCGGATTGTGCGGATCGACACGGCGAGTGATCAGCTTAGGTTGTCGCCCGTGCCGGTCTACAAGCCTGCTGTGACGCCGGCGGTGGCTGCGGCCAAACGCTGCTACCTGGGGCGGATTTACCTGGACTGGGCGAGGTGGCCGGTGGTGGAAGACATGGGCGAGATTCCGATTCCGGATGCTCCGGCTCCGCCGCGGGGGGCGCACTGGCACGCAGTGCAGTTCCGCGACCTGCGGTATGCGCGCAGGCCGGGTGGCAACCCGCCGCTGAGCGGCTGGGTCTATGTGAATGTGGTTGCGGGGCAGCCCCCGCGTGTGGAGGGGATGTACATGGATGGACATCGGCAGCTTTGACGGAGGCGCGGCCCGGTGGCCACGTGAAAGTGAATTCCTGGAAAATCGGGGCGATGCTTGACCCGGTGGCGATAGGACCGGAGAATAAAGGTTCGACTGTATTTTGATACGAGGCTAACCATGTCAGCATTTCTCTGGGTCATTGCCGCCGTTTTGAGCCGGGTTCTTCCTCATCCGTGGCTGAACTTTACCGCCGTGGGAGCGGGGCTGCTTTACTTTGGCGCGAAGCGTTCGCTGCGCTGGATTTTTGTTCCGGTGCTGGCGCTGGCGGCTACGGATTACTATCTGACGGTGTTTGCTTACAACTACCCTTTCCACGTGGACGCCTACCTGGTGACGTGGGGCTGGTACGCGGCGGTGGTGGTGCTGGGCTTCCTGCTGCTGCGGAACAAGATCACGGTGGCGCGGGTGGGAACTGGCGCTGTGCTGGCTCCGACATCGTTCTTCCTGGTGAGCAACTTTGCCGTGTGGTCGGAATCGATGATGTATCCCCACACCTTTGCTGGCCTGATGACCTGCTATGCGGCGGGGCTGCCCTTCTACCAGAACGACCTGCTTTCGACGGCGGTATTCTGCGGGCTGGCGTTTGGTTTGCCGGCACTGGCGCGGAAGATGGCCGAGCAGCGGCATGCGGGCGAGCACGCAGCTCTCTAGTCTCCCGTCCTAGTTAATTCTTTACAACGTCTGACCTTATCGAGGATGACGTCGGCCGAGGCTTTCCAGACAA
>JBMFWD010000092.1:0-7784 GCA_049965615.1 Acidobacteriaceae bacterium | reverse complement strand
CGAACCGCCGGATGCGGACCCGCTTGTCCGGTGGTGTGGCAGGGGAGAGCAGGTGACTGCTCCCCCTATGCCGATCGACTGAAAGTCGCCTGTTGGCGGCTGAAGCCGCCTGGAAGGCTCACGGCTGAGAGCCGTCTCAAGGCTCGCTTGGCGCGGTGATCTTGAAGTTCTCCTTTGGGTGACGCACGGAGGCGATGCGCCAAATGTGGTTCCGGCATTTGCATCGGCTCAGTATGTGGTGCGGTCGGAGACGGTGGAGCAACTGGCGGACTTGCAACCGAAGGTGTTTCGATGCTTTGAGGCGGGCGGGTTGGCGACGGGCGCGAAGGTCGAGATTCGCGGGGGAAACAAGCCCTATGCTGCGGTACTGCATAACACGATCATGGCGGAGCTTTTTGCGCGGAACTCAGCCGATCTGGGGCGGGAGTTCAAGCCGCTGGGTGAACTGGAGACGCGACCCTCGGGCTCGACGGATATGGGTAATGTTTCGCGGGTGATTCCATCTATTCATCCGATGATTGGGATCGATTCCCTGCCGGCGGTGAATCACCAACCAGAGTTTACGGCGCACTGTATCACGGAAGATGCGGACAAAACGTTGATCGATGGAGCGCTGGCGATGGCGTGGACGTGCATCGACATGGCGACCGATAAGGGGACGCGAGAGTCGCTGATAGCTGCCCGATAGATTCGGGATTCTAGGGCCTGTTAACCCTACTGGAATGGTGGCGACGAGAGCCGATTTTTTCGAGTTCAAGGAGCGAGGAGCGACGCATACCGGGTGTCTGCCAGCGACGACCGACGCGGAAATCGGGAAAATCGGCCCCGTCCCCCCGGGTTGCGGCGAAAATCGTCTCATTCTTCGTTGTCGTCCTCGCCCTGGAACCACCAAAGTCTGCGTCCTCCGCCTCGGCTGGGACGATTTTCGCTCGCAACGCCTTCCATCCCAGTAGGGTTAACAGGCCCTAGTTTGCGGGGACGGTCTGTGCGACCCACGCGGCGACCTGCGAGGCACGGACTGCGTTGTAGGCGCGGACTCGGCCAGGCATGAAGAAGCACTCGATGAAGCCTACGAGGGTGGGGATGCCAGTCCAGCAGAAGAGCAGGTAAAGGATGCCCCAGCCGGTTTCGCCGAGGTAGAAGCGGTGGAGACCGAGGCCGCCCACGAGGAGCGCGAAGAGGAAGCCAATGAGCTCATCTTTCTGGACGAGGGCCATTTGCTGGTAGAAAGCAGCCTGCTGCAGCGGCGTGCCGGGAAAGACATATAGGTAGTGCGAGGCCATGAGCGTAACCTCCAGTGGGTTCTGAGCAGTTATACGCAGGCAGCAGGGGGAAGGTTCCGATGGTTTGATACACCTCAAGGGATTGAAAAACGGCATACTGTTACAGAGATTGATTTTTCATGGCAGCCGATACCCTATCCCCGACCCGTAAGACACCGTTGGCCAGCGAGCCGTTGCTGATGTTTGCAGCGGGGCTGGCGGCTCTGTACTTTGGACGGGATATTTTCATTCCGTTGGCGATGGCGCTGACGTTGAGCTTTTTGCTGACGCCGGCGGTGATGCGGCTGGAACGGATGCACCTGAAGCGGGGGCCTTCGGTGATCCTGGTGGTGGTGGCGGCCTTTGGGGTGCTGACAGTGATTGGCTGGGTGGTGAGCGTGCAGATGCTGAGCGTGGTGAATGCGCTGCCGAACTACCGGGACAATATTGAGAGCAAGATCAATTCGATTCATGTGCCCGCAAGCGGTCCGCTGGGTCAGGCCGTGAGCAGCATCAAGAAGCTGAGCGATGATCTCTCGGGCGCGATGCCTGTGCCCACGCAGCCGGCCGCGCAGCCGATTGAGCCGCCGACGTTCCGGCACATGACACGCAACGACCTGGAGAAAGAAATTCTGCGACTGGAGGCGCAGTCGCAGAGCAAAGGGAGCAACGCTCCGGCGCAGGTGCAGGTGGTTACGCCGCCGCAGTCCCTGCCAGCCTATCTGGGTTCGCTGCTGCTGCCGGTGGTGAAGCCGCTGGGGATATTCGCGATCGTGGTGGTCTTCACGGTCTACATGCTCTTTAAGCGGGAGGATTTGCGAAATCGAGTTCTCCTGCTGGCTGGCGAGGGCCAGATCAATGTGATGACGCGTGCGTTGAATGACGCCGGGCAGCGCATCAGCACGTACCTGATCATGAATGTGCTGGTGAACACGGCGTATGGAATCGTGATCGGGATGGGGCTGTATCTGCTGCACGTTCCGAACGCGACGCTGTGGGGGGTGCTGTTTGGCCTGCTGCGGCTGGTGCCTTATTTCGGGGTGCTGGTGGCGGGGTCCGCGACGGTGATCTTTACGCTGGCGGTGTTTCCGGGATGGTGGCATCCGCTGTTTGTAGCGGTACTGTTCATAGCGACGGAGTCGCTGGTGAGTAATTTTGTGGAGCCGTGGCTGTATGGCACGCATACGGGCGTATCTCCGCTGGCGCTGCTGGTGACGGCGCTGATCTGGACGCTGCTATGGGGCTGGGCCGGACTGATTCTTTCGACTCCGCTGACGGTGTGCCTGATTGTGGTGGGAAGGTATCTGCCACAGTTACGATTTTTGTATGTGCTACTGGGTGAAGAGGCGGAGCTGGCTCCAGAAGCGGCGTTTTATGAGCGGCTGCTCGCGATGGATCATGCTTCTGCGCGGAAGATTGCTGGACGATTTCTGGATGGCAGAACCCTGGTGGACTTGTATGACTCGGTGCTGCTGCCCGCGCTGATGCTAGCCGAACAGGATAAGAAAAAGGGCAATCTGGATGATGTGCGCAGCAGTTATCTGTACCAGAGCGTGACAGAAGTGATGGCCGAGCACGGGGACGCGAAGAATGTGTGGCCGGAGCGATTGCAGCTTGCTGCGCAGCGCGCGATCCAGTACAAGGGCTGCCCGATTGTCTGCGTGGCTGCACATGACGAGGCGGATGAGCTGGCCGCGATGATGGTGGCTCAACTGCTGGAGCGTGCTGGACGGCATACGATGGTGCTGGCTGCGTCTGCGCTGACGCCGGAGATACTGGAGCGGCTGGGGCAGGACCAGAATACTTCGGCATTGCTGAGTGCCCTGCCGCCGTTTGCGTTTGCGCATGCGCGGGGGCTTTGCCAGCAGATTCGCGAGCAGATGCCCAAGAACCGGCTGGTGGTGGGGCTGTGGGGAGCCGAGGGTGATCCGGAAGATATCCGAAGCCGCTTTGGGCGGAGCCGTCCCACGGCGATTGTGACGGATTTGGAACAGTCGTTGTTGCAGTTGCTGGAGTGCCGGCCTGTGCGCGCCGTGGAGGGAGCGAACGAGACGGCCACGGCGGGTTGACCGGGCAGCGTATTGCAAAGAAAAGGGCTGCTCATGGAGCAGCCCTTTTTATTTGGTGTGATGCCGGTTACAAATTGGTTGGGTTATCTACGAAGGCGCGGAGCTTGCGCGAGCGCGAGGGGTGCCGTAACTTGCGCAGGGCCTTTGCCTCGATCTGGCGGATGCGTTCGCGGGTAACCTGGAAGCTCTGGCCGACCTCTTCGAGCGTGTGCTCGGAGCCATCTTCGAGGCCGAAGCGCATCTTGATGACGCGCTCCTCGCGCGGCGTGAGCGTGCGCAGCACCTGCGAGGTGTACTCCTTGAGGTTGACGCTGATAACGGCCTCGGAGGGGGATACGGCGCCGGAGTCTTCAATGAAGTCTCCGAGGTGCGAATCCTCTTCTTCTCCGATGGGTGTTTCGAGCGAGATGGGCTCCTGGGCGATCTTGAGGACCTTGCGGACCTTGGCGACCGGGATGTCCATTCGCTTGGCAATCTCTTCGGAGGTTGGCTCGCGACCGAGTTCCTGCACGAGCTGGCGCGAGGTTCGGATGAGCTTGTTGATGGTCTCGATCATGTGCACCGGGATACGGATGGTGCGGGCCTGGTCCGCGATGGCGCGGGTGATGGCCTGCCGAATCCACCAGGTGGCATAAGTCGAGAATTTGTAACCGCGGCGGTACTCAAATTTGTCGACCGCCTTCATGAGGCCGATGTTGCCCTCCTGAATGAGGTCGAGGAACTGGAGTCCGCGGTTGGTGTACTTTTTGGCGATGGAGACGACCAGGCGGAGGTTGGCTTCGATGAGCTCACGCTTTGCCTGTTCGGCGTCCATGTCTCCCTGGACGATTTCGCGCTGGGTGCGCTTGAGTTCAGCGAGGGTGAGGCCGGCTTCCTTTTCGAGTTGCTCAAGGTCGTTGCGGCAGTTTTTCTGCTGGCGACGGTATTCCTTCTTGAGCTCTTCACTCCTGGACTGCTCATGCTTGGTTTCGAGCGAGCGGATCTGGCGCTCGAGCATGCGCATGGAGTCAACGGTCTTGTTGACCTTGTCGAGGAGGCGCTTGCGCTCGGGGTTGGTGTACTTGATGTCGCGCACGATACGCGTGATGAGCACCATTTCGCGGCCGATGAGCCAGCGGAGCTTGCGCTGCTCTTTTGGCTTGCCCTTGATGCCGGCTAGTTTTTCCTGCAGGGCGGCGATTTTCTTCTGGTGCTTGACGATGTTGTCGGTGCGGGCGGTGAGCTTGCGCACACGTCCTGCGAGCACCTCCTCGGTGAGTTCTTCCTCGTCGAAGGTGACCACTTCCTTGATGTTGCGGACGCCGCGCCGGAGATCTTCGCCGAGTGCGAGGATTTCGCGAATGACAATGGGCGAGCGCGAAACCGCCTTCATGACGCGCAGTTGTCCGCGCTCAATGCGCTTGGCGATTTCGACTTCGCCTTCGCGAGTGAGCAGTGGTACGGTACCCATCTCGCGCAGATACATGCGGACGGGGTCATTGGTTTTTTCCAGGGTTCCTGGAGTAAGATCTAGCTCAACGTCTTCGCCTTCTTCATCGTCGAAGCCGTCACCACTGACTTTGGGGCCACCTTCGAGAATGTCAATTCCCTGGGTCCCGATGGTGTTCATCAGGTCTTCGAGGTCTTCAGGCGAAGTGAGGTCGCCAGGGATCAGGTCGTTCACCTCGTTGTAGGTGAGGTATCCTTTTTCCTTGCCGACGTCGATGAGCTTTTGAATGTCCTCTTCGTACTTGTCGTCTAATGCCAAGCGGATTTATCTCCCGCGTTAAAAGAGTCGGATCTGGCTGAATGAATTGGACGAAGTGCGATTGAGGCCGTCATGAGGCGTTTCCCTATGCGGACTGAGCCGCGGGATGATGGGCGCACTTTTCCCCCAGAGTTTATAGGTTATCATGCGTTGGGCGAATGCCGTAGAGACGGCGCGACTCGTGCGATGCATGCGCTGAGCCCTCCGCGATGGTGTCCGGTTACTGGACAGATCCCTTAGTAATAGATGTGGAAAATGTGAATTCGGTGCACTGGCTTGGGCAGGGATTTTTATTTCCTGCGTCAGAACGGGCAGCCCGGTTTGTAAATCCAGTAAAGTGTTGCATGGTAAAGCTTTATAGGTGTGACTGGTGGGCGGTCGAGAGAATGGACCCTGAGGGCGGGCGCGATCCGGATGCGGGTGGGCGGATGTAGTTAATATGAATCCAGAGAAGAGTTGGGAGATGGCGGGAGCGAAGGTCCAGGTTTTGTGGAGACGGATTGCCGGCGGGATGGCGGCGGCGGCGGTGATTTGGCCGTTGTGCGCCTGCCAGTCGGTGTCTCAATCCCAGACAACCTCTCTGGTGCGGGTGGTGGACGCTTCGTATAACGCTCCGGCGGTGGACGTTTATGCCGGAAAGACGGAAATTGCGCAGAATGTGGCCGCCGGGACGATTACGCACTACGCGATTCTGGCGCCGGGCGCGGTGACGATTACGGTGGACGCCGCAGGCACGAAGACGCCACTGGAGACGCTGACGGCGACCCTGGGGGCTGCGGGGCAACACTCGGTTTACCTGACGGATGCGGGCAGCGGGTTTGTTGCGAAGCTGCTGACGGATAGGGCGGAATCGTCGCCTTTGGGGGACTTTTCGGTTCGCTTTCTGCAGGCGGCGCCGACTACGGGAGCGGTGGACGTGTATTACCTGGCTCCGGGACAGCCTGTAAGCTCTGCGACGCCGGTGGTGAAGGGGCTTGGACCGGGGCAGGATTCGGGATATGTGAATGTGCCGGATGGTACGTACGTGCTGATGGTGACCCGTGCGGGCAGCGCGGAGCCGGTGTTTATGGGCAGCAGCGCAACCTACGCGGGTGGAGAGGTGCGGACGGTTCTGATTCAGGACGAGCCGGCGGCGCATGCGCAACCGGTGCGGGTGGTGGTGGGCGACGACCAGAATTAGTGCGTCTGGGTGAGGTCGCGCGCGCTTTTTACGCAGGTCTTCGATGCGAGAGTTTTGCCTCGCATGCGAGAGGCATGTTGCATGGGTTAGGATTCTTGCGTACTCGAAATGGCGAGGTCAGACCGCCGAGAATTTATTGCGAGTGAGGAGAAAAGGTTTCCATGAAGCGATTGGCAGTAGTTTTTCTGGGATTGGCGTTGACGGCGGGGGCGCAGGCTGCTCCGAGAGATCTTCATTGGGCTGGTAGCTGGGCGACGTCTCCGATGCAGGTGAATGCGCCGGCGGTACCGCCGGCCTCGGTCTTTACGAATACGACGTTCCGCGAGATTGTGCATCTTTCCACGGGCGGGGATTATGTGCGCGTACGGCTGTCGAATGTATTTGGGGCGGAGCCGATGCGGGTCACTTCCGTGCATATCGCTGAGCCGGTGAGCGCGAAGTCTTCCGAGATTGAGCCGGGGACGGATACGGTGGTGACGTTTTTTGGCAAGCAGGGCGTGACGATTCCGGCAGGTGCGGCGTATGTTTCCGACCCGGTGAAGTTTGACGCGAAGCCGCTTTCGAACCTGGCGGTGAGTTTCCATGTGGATGCTCCGCCTTCGCCGGAGACGTTTCACGATAATGCGAATGCGACGAGCTACTTTGCGCATGGGGACCAGGTTTCTGCCGCAAACCTGGCGAACGAGGTGAAGGTGGACCACTGGTACTGGCTGACGGGCGTGGAGGTGGGTACGCCGCAGCAGGACCGCTGCGTGGTGGCGTTTGGCGATTCGATTACGGACGGGTGGCAGTCCACGAAGAATGGCAACAACCGTTGGCCGGACGATCTGGCTGCGCGGCTGCAGGAGAACGCCGCGACACGGGATGTTTGCGTGCTGAACGAAGGCATCAGCGGGAATCGTGTGCTGCTGGATGGCACAGGGCCGGCGGCGGTGAAGCGGCTGGATCGGGACGTGCTTTCGCAGCCGGGCGTGAAGTATGTGGTGGTGTTTGAGGCGATCAACGATATCGGTCATCTGGCGCGCTCGGGTGATAAGAGCCAGGCGGATGTGGACACGCTGGTGACGCATCTGGAGAACGCTTACCAGGAGATTATCGACGCGGCGCATGCGCGCGGGTTGACGGTGATTGGCGCGACGCTGACGCCGTATGGCGGTTCGGGGTACGACAAGGAGGGCGGACCGATGTACCAGGCGGCGTGGCGCAAGGTGAACGACTGGATTCGGCAGCCGGGACACTTTGACTACGTGGTGCACTTCAACAAGGCGACGGCCGATCCGAGCGATCCCTCGCGGTTTGCGCCTTCGCTGGACTCGGGCGATCATCTTCATCCGGGGCCTGCGGGGTACAAGGTAATGGCGAATGCGATTCCGCTGGAGTGGTTCCGTCCATAGAGGCGATGCAGCAAAGGGAAAAGCCCTGATCCTTCGATCAGGGCTTTTGGTTTTGCGGCGAAGCCGCGATTGCCTGGACGGCCAGTCCTATGTACCTTCGCTCCAGCTGGCGAGGTACTCTTCCTGCTCGGG
>JBMFWD010000091.1:0-7975 GCA_049965615.1 Acidobacteriaceae bacterium | reverse complement strand
ACGCAAATTGCCCGCCTGAAGGAGCCTGCGGCCATTCCCGGAATTGTCAAACTTCTGCTGCCTCCCCGGCATAGCCGGGGGTTCTCCATTGGCAAATAGCGGTGGTCTCGATCCTTTCAAGCGAGGACCCGTACCCTGACATGGGTCCCCATAGCCTGCCCTGATCGAGCCAAAGGCGAGTCGAACGGGTCCACGAAGGGGACGTGGGAATCGTGCGCGGAGCGCGCGACCAAAATATCCATATCCCGTACTAGGGCCTGTTAACACTACTGGGATGGAAGGCGTTGCGAGCGAAAATCGTCTCAGTCGAAGCGGAGGACGCAGACTTTGGTGGTTCCAGGGCGAGGACTACAACGAAGGATGAGGCGATTTTCGCCGCAGCCCGGAGGGACGGGGCCGATTTTCCCGATTTCCGCGTCGGTCGTCGCTGGCAGACACCCGGTATGCGTCGCTCCTTCCTCCTTGAACTCGAAAAAATCGGCTCCCGTCGCCACCATTCCAGTAGGGTTAACAGGCCCGGATTTCACTCAGTCAAATGTCAAACGGCTAAAAGCTCTTCCGCCCCAGCCGGAAACCCGGCAATGGGATAATGAATGTCGGGCAACTTTGCTCCCGTCCGCACAGTCTTCCCTGTGCGGCTCACAAAGGTTTTCGGGTTTTGAACGATCAAATCATCATCCGCGGCGCGCGGACCCACAATCTCAAGAACATTGACTGCGCCATCCCTCACGGCCAGCTCACCGTCGTCTCCGGAGTCTCCGGCTCCGGCAAGTCCTCCCTCGCCTTTGACACCGTCTACGCCGAAGGCCAGCGCCGCTACGTCGAATCCCTCTCCGCCTACGCCCGCCAGTTCCTCGAGCGCATGGAGAAGCCCGACGTCGACTTCATCGACGGACTCGCCCCTGCCGTCGCCATCAAGCAGAAAAACACCACCCGCAATCCCCGCTCCACCGTCGCCACCGCCACGGAAATCTACGACTACCTCCGGCTCCTCTACGCCCGCTGCGGAACCGTACACTGTATCGTCTGCAACGGCATCGTCCGCCGCGACTCCGTCGACGAGATCGCCGAAGCCGTCATCGCCCTCGGCGAAGGCACCCGCCTCTACGCCCTCTTTCCCGTCGCTCCGGCCGCAGCCGCCAATCCGGACTCCGTCGACGCCGCGCCAGAAAAAACATCCATCAGGCGCGTCCGCACCACATCTGCCAAAAAGACTGCGACCAAATCCACAAAGAAATCCGCACCCGCCGCATCCCCGCTCACCGAATCCCTCAAGGAGCGACTCGGCGAGCTACGCAAGCGCGGCTTCAACCGGCTCTACCAGAACAACAACATCTACGAGTTCTCCACCCCCGAATCCCTCCTGGAAATCGACTTCACCCAGCCCGTCCACATCCTCGTGGACCGGCTCGTAGTCTCCCCGGACAACCGCGCCCGCATCGTAGACGCCGCCGAAATCGGCTACCGCGAATCCGGAGAAATCCTCTACGAAGTCGTCGATCGCAATCCCGAACCCGGCGCCGCCCCCCGGCGCCTGCGCTACTCCGCCGCCTTCGAGTGCAAAACCTGCCACCGCGCCTATCGCGACCCGGAACCGCGCCTCTTCTCCTTCAACAACCCTTACGGCGCATGCCCCCGCTGCCAGGGCTTCGGCAACACCATCGACTTCGACCAGTCCCTCATCATTCCCGACCCCTCCAGGTCCATCTCACAGGGTGCCGTCGATCCCTTCAACCGACCCAAGTACCGCGCCTGGAACACCGAACTCCGCCGCGCCGCCATCCAGAACGGCATCCCCATCACCAGGCCCTGGTTCGATCTCACCGACGACGAAAAATCCTTCGTCCTCGACGGTAACGGCAGCTTCGCCGGCGTCCACGGCTTCTTCGAGCAAATGGAGCGCAAGAAGTACAAGCTCCACGTCCGCGTCATGCTCTCCAGGTACCGCGGCTACGCCCTCTGCCCCGAGTGCAAAGGCCAGCGCCTGCGTGCAGAGGCCCGCGCCGTCCGCATCAACGGCAAAAACATCTGCGAATCCGCCGCCCTCACCATCCGCGAAGCCAATAACTTCTTCGCCGCCCTCGAGCTCTCACCCATGCAGGCCGAAATCGCCGGCAGCATCCTCGAAGAAGTCCGCCAGCGCCTCCACTTCCTCGACGCCGTAGGCCTCGACTACCTCACCCTCGACCGCCTTGCCTCCACGCTCTCCGGCGGAGAAGCCCAGCGCATCCAGCTCGCCACATCCCTCGGCTCCCGCCTCGTCGGCGCGCTCTACGTCCTCGACGAACCCTCCATCGGCCTCCACACCCGGGACACAGCCAAACTCATCCGCATCCTCGAAGGCCTCCGCGACCTCGGCAACACCATCCTCGTCGTCGAGCACGACCCCGATATCATCCGCTCCGCCGACTACCTCCTCGACCTCGGCCCGGGAGCCGGCGAATTCGGCGGACAGCTCCTCGCCTCCGGCACTGTCGCCCAGGTCGAGCAGAATCCCGATTCCATCACCGGCAAATACCTCTCCGGAAGACTCACCATCCCCGTCCCCAGTGTCCGCCGCGAAGTCGATCTCGACAACAAACGCGCCTCCATCCGTCTCGAAGGCGCGCGCGCCAACAACCTCAAGGGCCTCGACGTTCAAATCCCCCTCAACGCCCTCGTCTGCATTACCGGCGTCTCCGGCAGCGGAAAATCCACCCTCGTCCACCAGGTGCTCTACAAGGTCATCGCCCACCAGCTCGGCCGCGTCGAAGGCGGCGACCCCTCCCATCTCTACCGCTCCATCGCCGGCGCAGATCGCCTCAATGACATCGTCCTGGTCGACCAGACCCCCATCGGCCGCACCCCGCGCTCCAACCCCGTCACCTACATCAAGGCCTTTGACGCCATCCGCGAGCTCTTCGCCGCCCAGCCGGAAGCACGCCGCCGCAGCTGCTCACCCGGCTACTTCTCCTTCAACGTACCCGGCGGACGCTGCGACGTCTGCGACGGAGACGGCACCGTAACCGTAGAAATGCAGTTCCTCGCCGACGTCGAACTCCCCTGCGAGGAGTGCAACGGCACCCGCTACAAACCCAGCACCCTCGAAATCAAGTACAAGGGAAAGAACATCCACGAAGTCCTCGGCCTCACCGTCAAAGAGGCTCTCCGCTTCTTCACCGGCCATCCCAAAATCACTGACAAGCTCGCCGTCCTCGACGAGGTCGGCCTCGGCTACCTCCGTCTCGGCCAGTCCGCCACCACCCTCTCCGGTGGAGAAGCCCAGCGCGTCAAGCTCGCCCTCCATCTCGCCGGCGTCCGCTCCAGCGGACACACCGAGGCCCGCAAAGCCGCCAACCGCATCCTCTACATCCTCGACGAGCCCACCACTGGCCTCCACTTTGAGGACGTAGGCAAGCTCCTCATGGCCTTCAAAAAACTCATCGACGGCGGAGCCTCCCTCATCGTCATCGAGCACAACCTCGACATCATTAAGTCCGCCGACTGGATCATCGACCTCGGCCCCGAAGGCGGCTCCGGCGGGGGCCACATCGTCGCCACCGGTACCCCCGAAGAAGTCGCCGCCAATCCCCGCTCCCACACAGGCCACTGGCTCGCCCGCGTGCTCCCGTCCACCGGCTCCAAACGTCCATCCATACAGCAGGAAGCACTGGTTTAATCCTCATGCCGTTTTCACGTCTCCCATTATTCATTTTGTTTCTATCACTTACCACCGTAACCTTCGCGCAGTCATCGAACCTCCCTCCCGGCACATCCGTCCCCGCTGCGCCCGGGCAAACGCCCTCCACCGCCCTCAATTCCATCGAAAACGACATCGCATCCGGCAGCTACGCCACTGCGGAAACCCATCTCCACACCTTCCTCGCCACCTACCCCCAAAACGACCGCGCCTGGTTCGATCTCGGCTACTGCGAAGACGCCCAGGGCCACACCGACGCCGCCGCTGCCGACTTCCGCAAGGCACTCAACATCAACCCCCACCAGTTCGAGTCCCACCTCGCTCTCGGACTCCTCCTCGCCCGCAAAGGCGATGCCGACGCCCGCAAGCAGCTCGAAGCCGCCACCCAGTCCACCCCCAATCCCCCCAATCCGGCAGCCACGGCGCAGGCCTACCGCGCGCTTGCCCGCCTGCTCGTGCAAAGCGACCCCACCAGCGCCAGCAACGACCTCGCACAGGCCCTCAAGCTCACGCCAGAGACCATCCCGGACACCCTCCTCGCCGCCCAGATCGCAGAAAATGCCGGAGACCCCGACATCGCCGAGCAGGAGTACAACAAGGTCCTCGCCAAATCGCCGGAAAACTCCCAGGCCATCGCCGGCCTCACCCAGCTCTACATTCAGCAAAAGCAGTACGCCAAGGCCGAACCCCTCGTCCGCTCCGCCCTCGACCGCGACCCCGACAACCCCGCCCTCAACGCCCAGCTCGCCGCCATCCTCAGCGCACAGGGCAAGCTCCCCGAGGCCATAACCTCTCTCGAAAAGCTCCACCAGCTCCATCCCCACAATCCCAGCGTCGGAGCTATGCTCGCCGATGCCTACCTCCAGTCCGGCGACCTCAAAAAAGCTGCCGCGCTCTATCCCCAGGTCATCGCCGCCGACCCCAAAAACCCCGGCCTCTTCGACTCCTACGGTCAGGTCCTCATCCGCGAGCAGCAGTACGGCGAAGCCATCCCCCAGTTCCAGAAAGCCGCCCAGCTCAATCCCTCCGATATCGACGCATGGTCCGGCATCGCCTTTGCTTCCAGCGAGTTACACCAGTACCAGCAGGAGCTCGACGCCCTCGCCCATCGCGCCCAGCTCACCCCCGACACCCCCGCCACCCTTTTTCTATGGGCAACCGCCTACGACCATTTGCATCAGAAGAAAAAAGCCATAGACTACTACCATCGATTTCTGGCAGCAGCGCCCGCAGGCAAGTACTCCACGCAAATCTGGCAGGCAAAGCACCGGCTTAACGCACTGGGTAACTAGAACCGAAAAGGTCAGACCGCCCAGTATCAATTATGGTTCCCATTTTGAAATCAGCCGCATTCTGGGCCGATTTTAGATTGATGCCTTCTCTGCCAGGCACTAACCTCAAAAAGGTCAATACGTTTGCCGGGTTATACGACCCACCGCTTTAATCGCGCATGGCAGGCGTGGGTACGTTCATCCCTGACGGTCGTCGATTCCCCCTCGATCCCGGAATCCCGAGCGCCGATAAAGTGCAGTAAGGCGAGACACATCGCCGCAGGAGTTTCCGTGTCGACCATTTCGATACCGAAGCATGCTTCCAGCCACGATCCAGGCGCCGCGCTGGCATGCGCGCAGCAATGCACCGCCAATACCTTCCCCATCGCTTACTCCATGGCCTTCCAGCCAATCATTGATGCCGACGCTCAAAGCATCTACGCTTACGAGGCCCTCGTCCGAGGCATCCACGGCGAACCTGCACACACCATCCTCGACCTCGCCGACGACTCCAATCGCTATTCCCTCGATCAAGGCTGCCGCATGAAGGCCATCGAAATGGCCTCCGACCTCGGCATGGCCGCCACCGGCGCCAGCCTCTCCATCAACTTCTACCCCAATGCGGTCTACAACGCGGCCACCTGCATCCGCCGCACCCTCGAAACCGCCACCCGCAAAAACTTTCCCCTCAACCGTCTCATCTTCGAGGTCACTGAGGGAGAGCGCGTCCGCGACCAGGCACACCTCAACTCCATCATCCGCGAGTACCGGGCCCGCGGCTTCCGCGTCGCTATTGACGACTTCGGCGCCGGATACGCAGGCCTCAACCTCCTCGCCAACTTCCAGCCGGACATCCTCAAAATCGACCGCGAGCTCACCCGAGAAGTCGACTCGCGCCTGGCGCCCCGCGTCATCGTTCAGGCCATCATGACCGCCTGCGAATCGCTCGGCGTGCAGGTCATCGCAGAAGGCGTCGAAACCCGCGACGAACTGCTCGCCCTCCGCGACCTCGGCGTCCGCTACTTCCAGGGCTTCTTCTTTGCCCGCCCCGGCTTCGAACACCTTCCCTGTTGGGTCAACTAAGCGAGTAGAGTGGTGGCCCACCCAGACATCGCCTGGGTGGGGAACAGAAAACCTTCGTCACCAGTGGGTCGTCATTCAGAGCGAAGCGAAAGCCTGCCCTGAGCGCAGCCGAAGGGAATCCCGACAATGCCTGGTCTGAAATTGCGCTCGAAGGTTTCTCCCGGAACTCCCCGCTCTTGAGCGCAGCAGCGCTGGACCTGACCCCGCCACCGAATGTTTGTGTGCCTTGAATCACCCGGGTGCCCTGTATCTCGAAGAGATGCGGGATCAAGTCCCACAAGGCACATCCCCAACCCTGTGGATGCCCGCACCCTCCGCCTGTGCTACCTTCACTCTGTAGTGAACATCGAACTCGTCCAGTGGTTTGAAGAAGAGTACCGCGCACTCCGCCCGCGCGCTCCCATCCCTCCCATCCACGTCCGCTTCTATCGCTTCACCAGTCTCAACACCACCATCCGCCTCCGCGAGGGCCACCTCCGCGTCAGCCTCTCTGACCTGCTCGAAGGCGCGCCCGAACCCATCCTCCGCGCCATCGCGCACATCCTCATCGCCAAGCTCTATCGCAAGCCCATTGACGCCGGCCACGCCCGCCGCTACCGCCGCTACACCACCAGCGAAACCATGCTCCGCCACTCCGAGCGCATTCGTCAGGCACGCGGACGCAAGCGCATCTCAACCCCCGAAGGCGTTCACTATCACCTCGAAGAGGTCTTCGAATCCCTCAACACCCGCTTCTTTCACGGACTCCTCGGCCGTCCCCTCCTCACCTGGAGCGAGCACTCCGCGCGCCGCCTCCTCGGCCATTATGACCCCGCTCACAACACCATCATGATCAGCCGCGTCTTCGACCGCCCCAACACGCCCCGCTACGCCATCGAGTACCTCATGTATCACGAAATGCTCCACCTCAAGCACCCCGTCAAATCCCGCAATGGACGTCGCTGCGTCCACCCGCCCGCCTTCCAGTCCGACGAAAAACTCTTCCCCCAGCTCGAACTCGCCAAAGCCTTCCTCAAAACCCTGTAAAGGCAAAAGTCCTCCGATACTCAATGCTTCAGCTGCATTCGCTGCGCAACAACACGCATGCCCCCGAAGCCATCGCATCCCACACGCAAAGTCTCGTCCATGAGATGGAAAAACTACGCCACTTTTCACCCTTTCCATCGGAGCTTCTCGCGTAAGATGAGGCCTGACTGTGTATCTGGGCGTGGATGGAGTCGAGTGAAACAACCTGATCGGTATGCCGGGCGGCCAGGCACAAGCTGCAGACAACCCTGGGCTCACTTCGTACAGACCATTCACGGAGCAGCGGCAGTGCGTTCCATCAACACCTCGGGAACACTGTCGTGAAATGGCTCGCCAGGCTGTTCGCGCGCGAAAGGCGCAGGTCCAAACGCTATCCCAATCCTCCCGTGAACGCTTTTTATTGGGACGGCGGACATTCCACGCCGCGCAAGGTTTCCAACATCAGCTATCACGGCCTTCACATTCGAACCGAAGATCGCTGGTACCCGCGCACCCTGATTCGAGTTACCCTGCAAAGAACATCCCTGGACCATCAAATAGAAGGGGAAAGCATTATGCTGCTCTGCAGAGTCGTACGAACAGACGAGGAAGGCATCGGTATGGCCATCGTCCTTGCAGAAGAGGATAAGTCGGACTACCCCATCAGCCTGGGTTCGCAGGCCACACGCAAAGATCTGAATAAGTTCATCGAGCGAATGCTCACAGGCGCCACCTTAACGCCCAGGGAGAAAACTCCGCGCCGGTCCATCCTCGGCCTGGGCAACACCGCAACCTAGGCAAGCCCCAAGGGCTCAGACAAAGGTCGACGTCCCCAGTAACTATCCTCCGGCAAAGCCGGGGGCTTTATGCGATTGGCCCCTCAAAGGGGCCTGAACGCACACTGCGGCAGGCTCGCTTTTGCGTCTTCCGCCGCGGG
>JBMFWD010000090.1:0-8390 GCA_049965615.1 Acidobacteriaceae bacterium | reverse complement strand
GTCCCTCCCTGGTTCCTGTTTCAGCAACAAGATCATCGGACAGACGACCGGTGTTTTCAAAATTTCAAATATCTTTGACTAGACTTCAATCAGGATGAACTCTGCCTCCACACAGTCAGGTAGCCCCTCAGAGGAGATCTCCGGTCTCGTTGAGCGGGTGACCTTCTTCAATGAGGAGAGCGGCTTCGCCGTGCTTCGCGTGAAGGTCCGAGGGCATCGGGAACTGGTTACGATCCTGGGCTCCTTGCCGTCTGTGAGTGCCGGCGAGTGGTTGACGGCCGAAGGCTGGTGGGTACGGGACCGGGAGCACGGGCTCCAGTTCAGAGCAAAGGTGTTGAAAGCTGTTCCGCCGACAACCAGAGAAGGGGTGGAACGCTACCTTGCTGGCGGCCTCATAAAGGGTGTCGGACCGGTTCTCGCCAGGAAGCTGGTTTCGCATTTCGGCGCAGAGGTTCTCGGGATCATTGGGAACACCCCCCACGAGCTGGAAAGCGTCGAGGGTATCGGTCCAAAGCGCCGTGGGCGCATCGCCGGGGCGTGGCAAGAAGGGGTGCAGATACGCGAGATCATGCTCTTTCTCCATAGCCACGGGGTCAGTACCGGCCGCGCGGTCCGCATTTATAAGACGTATGGGAATCTGGCCATTCAAACAGTCCGGGAAAACCCCTATACGCTGGCCAAAGAGATTCACGGGATCGGCTTCGCCACCGCCGATCAGATTGCTCAAAGCGTCGGTATACCCAGGAATTCGCAGAATCGCGCGAGGGCCGGAATCGATCACGTCCTGCTCGGGGCGACCTCCGAGGGGCATTGTGCCCTGCCCCTGGAAAAGCTGAAGGCAGCTGCCGTGAAACTCCTTGAGGTGCCGGTGGAGACTGTCGAGCAGGCCATATCGCAGATGCTGACCAGCGGCTTCCTTCTCATCGAGGAGATCGATGGAGAACCGCTGGTCTTCCTCCCTCACATGAGAAAGGCGGAGGACGGCATAGCGATCAGGATCAGGCGTCTGGCCGCTGCTCCAGTGAACTACCCAAATATCGACATGACAAAAGCTCTGCTCTGGTGTGAGGAGCGGACTGGCAAGGCGCTCGCTCCCAGCCAACGGGAGGCGTTGAAAACCGCGCTGACGAGCAGGGCCGTCATCATCACGGGCGGTCCGGGCGTAGGCAAGACGACCCTTGTGAACTCGATCCTTCTGATCCTCCGTGCCAAGAAGGTGAAGTGTCTTCTGTGTGCGCCAACTGGCAGGGCCGCGAAGCGACTTTCGGAAACGACTGGGCTGGAGGCCAAGACCATTCACCGTTTGTTGGAAGTCGATCCGGCCACGGGTCGTTTCACGCGAAATGAGGACAAGCCGCTGGAGTGCGACCTGCTTTGCGTAGACGAAACATCCATGGTGGATGTCCTGCTGATGTACGCCCTTCTTCGTGCCCTTCCCCAAAATGCGGGATTGATCATGGTGGGCGACGTTGACCAGCTTCCATCGGTAGGTCCGGGCAACGTCCTGCGGGACCTGATTGAAAGTGGAGTGATTCCCGTCGTGCGCCTAACCGAGGTATTTCGCCAGGCTTCCGCGAGCAAAATTATTACCAATGCTCACCTCGTCCGCCAGGGAAAGATGCCCGAGCTGCGGACAGCGGAAACCAGCACGGACTTCTATTTCATAGAGAGGGATACGCCTGAGGACATAGCGGCAACCCTGACAAGGCTTGTTCAAGACCGGATTCCCAGTGCGCACAAGGTCAACGCGATCCGGGACGTCCAGGTGCTGTGCCCCATGAACCGCGGATCGATCGGAGTGCGAGAACTGAATATCGCACTTCAGGAACGATTGAATCCTGTTCGTCCTGGCGAGCCCGCCGCGGAGCGATTCGGCTGGCGCTTCCAGGCGCGGGACAAGGTCATTCAGACCGAGAACGACTACTCGAAGGAGGTCTTCAACGGCGACATCGGAACCATCGAGAAGATCGATCCCGTGGAGCAGGAAGTCCTAATCCGGTTCGACGACAGGCTGGTGACCTATGACTTCGGGGAGTTGGATGAGGTCTCACTGGCCTACGCGGTTACAATTCACAAGTCGCAGGGTTCGGAGTTTCCCGTCGTGGTCATCCCGGTTGCCATGCAGCACTACATGCTGCTCCAGCGCAACCTGATCTACACGGGCATGACCCGCGCCAAGAAGTTGCTCGTTTTGGTCGGGCAGAAGAAGGCCCTTGGCCTTGCGGTCCGTAACGATCAGTCACGGAAGAGGTACTCGGGGTTGCTGAGCAGTTTGAAGCAACCTGCCTGACGGCCCTGATACGGTGCAAGGACGCCTGGAAGATTTCTATATTGATCCGCGCCCAGAGATTCCGGTTCACTTTATTCTGGATCTTCAGGTCCATGCCCCAGGAACCAAAACTCGACCGGGTACGCCGTCGGCGTATGCGCTATGCCGAACGTAAACTCCACGAAGCCAATTTGCGCCTTGCGCGGACAGAACGCAGTATCAGGTATTGGTCCCGTGTAATCGCCGACCTGAACTATGAGAGAACCTGTGAAGTCCAGCCACCGCTGTGGTCTGATGAGCCGGATGACCCGGTGGATTGATATTGGGAGAGCGCACTGCAGGCTCCGCCCGGAAAGTCGGCGATGAACGTGGAATCTGATGACCGCTCAAGGCGATCAAGGATAACCGGGGATCGTTCCCTGCGAATTCCGTAGGCAAAGTCGTGGGACGGCAGAGCGGTTATGCAGGCCCGGCGATCAGCGATCTATAGTTTCATTGGGACCCAAACTGACTGACCCGAACGATGATTCTGCGCACTTTCGAAGGGAGTAACGACCATGCCGGATGCAGAGAAAGATGCCGCCGCCGCGGAGGTCGCAGCGCGGCGCCAGGCCTTCGATCTCGAACTTACGGACAGGCGAAAATACCCGATGCTGGAATTCAGGGCTTTCGTGCAGTCCGCACGCCGCTACATCGTGATGACCAAAGATGACCCATTGATTCACAGAAGTGTTGTTCAGGCGGTGAATGGGCTTCGCGAATATCTGGCAGCCGAGAGGAAGCGAGTCCCGGGGGATGTTCTCTTCGAGGCGGACAGGTTAGAGTGCTTGTTCTTTGCCGGCTCCGATCCTCCAATCGAGGGCGATGGAGCCCCCGGGGTTATGAGAGGCGGATTGTTTTTTAATAGCAGGCGCATCACCTCTACAGCTTCAGGTTTTTCAGGCCCGTTGAGTAGGTATCCTGCCGCCTTTCCGACGGTAATGACGCGATAGGAGTTTGCTCAGTGATCTACATTGATTTCAGGGAGTCGAAAACAGCCGCATGGGTATCGCTCTTTCCATTTCTCCGCACGGCCATCTGCTCGTTGTAACCGCGACCGCCGAACCGTCGTTGACGGATCACTCTTTGTGCGAACGTGTTCAGCAAGCTTTTGCTGAGTCACAAGCAAACGGGCTGCTACATCTGGCGACGCGCGAACTTACATCTTCGTTGCCGCCGGAGTTCGTCTGGGGACGCGACTTTGCATGCGGCTATCTGACCCGCCTCTGCCACATGCCGGAAGTCGCCGGTGCTTTAGAGTTACCTTCGGTGGCCGCGCCGGAAGCAGGGGAACTGGAGGCTGCGGTTTTATCGGCTCCGCCCATGAAGGGGTTGGAATATCTCAACGCACGCTGCCTGAACGAGTGGTGGTCGGATCTGGACAACCTTGTGCGACGAATGGTGCGCGTCTCAGGTTGTGTCGTGCAGGATTATTTGCGAGATCTCAATCCAGCCTGGCGGACGGTGGGACGCGTGACCTTTCATCTGGCCGAGAATAAACGCGATCCGGATTATCCATTCGCGTTTCTTGCTACCTACACTCATCGACTGTCGGCGCAGGGCAAGGCGCAACATTTGCCGCTCAACCGCGCACTCACTGAACATGCAGGCACAAAGAATCGTGCCGCGCTTCTCGCGCTGCTCGAGCCCATTCAACAAGCAAGCGAATCCCTGGTGTGGGTAAAGGAACTTACAGACTCGGGTGAAGTATATGAGCCGCTGGCCTGGACACCCAGAGAAGCATACCAGTTTCTGCAGAGCATTCCGATGCTCGAAGCAAGCGGCCTGATCGTCCATTTGCCGGACTGGTGGAAAGCGGCAAGCCCGCCGCGACCAGTCGTGAGCGTGAAGATCGGGGAACACACGAAAGGCAAGCTAGGCGTGGATTCGCTGCTGGACTTCTCCGCGCGGGCGGTTCTGGACGGCGAGCCTCTCAATGAAACAGAGGTGGAACACCTTCTCACTTCCTCCGGTGGCCTGGTCAGCTTGCGTGGCAAGTGGGTGGAGGTCGACCGGGACAGACTCGCAGAGGCACTGCAGCATTGGAAAAAGATGGAACGCCGGATGCAGGATGGCGGACTCACGTTTTTTGAGGGAATGCGTTTGCTTGCCGGTGTCCATGTTGGCGAAGATGCGGCGTCGGTGCAGACCGAAGCGACGCGCACATGGACGGGAATCTCAACTGGAAAGGATATGGAGCAACTGCTCCGCCAATTGCGCGAACCCGGCGCTGGAGAGGATGCCGCACCGGCAGGCTTTCGCGGAGATTTGCGTCCTTACCAGAAGGCTGGTGTTCATTGGCTTCGGTTTGTGACCAGGCTCGGTCTGGGCGCGTGCCTCGCCGACGATATGGGTCTGGGCAAAACGATCCAGGTTATCGCGTTGCTTCTCCATCTGAAGGCAGAAACAGGAGCTAGTCGCGTCCCAAGCCTGCTGGTGGTTCCCGCATCGCTGATTGCGAACTGGAAAGCGGAACTCGATCGCTTTGGACCGTCTTTATCCGTTCTTATCGCGCATCCGTCGGAAGGCATGGTCGAAGCCGGTGAAGCGCTCGACGGGCGGGATCTGGTCATTACCACCTACACTATGCTGACCAGGCTCGAATGGCTGCGTCGGCAGGAGTGGCGGCTGGTGATTCTTGACGAAGCGCAGGCAATCCGCAATGCCGGCACGCGGCAGAGTCGCGCGGCGAAGGAGTTGCGCTCGACGGGGCGAATCGCGCTGACGGGCACTCCGGTCGAGAACCGCCTCTCCGATCTCTGGTCGCTGTTTGATTTTCTCAATCCCGGCCTGCTGGGCGGCGCGGAAGCGTTTGGCCGCTTCGCAAAGCAACTGGCGGCGTCGGGGACCGCTCACTCCAGCGATGCAACCACAGGCTCATCGGTCGCAGGATCGAGTCCGTATGCCCCCTTGAGGACGCTGGTCCGGCCCTACATTTTGCATCGCCTCAAGACCGACAAGACCGTCATAGCCGATCTGCCGGAGAAGACCGAGATCACCGCGTACTGTGGTCTGAGCCGACGGCAGGCGGCGCTCTATGAGCAAGCGGTGCGGGAACTGGCCGGGGCCGTCGATCAGGCTGACGGCATCCAGCGGCGCGGAATCGTACTCGCGTCGCTAATGCGGCTCAAGCAGATTTGCAACCATCCCTCGCAGTGGACGGGCGACAACGGCTATGAGCCGGGCGAGAGCGGCAAATTCAAGCGGATCGGCGAGATATTTCAGGAACTCGCGGAGCGCCAGCAAAAGGCGCTTATCTTCACGCAATACCGGGAGATCACCGCACCCCTCGCCGACTATCTCGCTCGCATATTCGGGCGGCCGGGACTGGTGCTGCATGGCCAGACACCGGTGGCAAAGAGGCGTGACCTGGTGGAAGCATTTCAGCGCGACGATGGCCCTCCCTTCTTTGTGCTCTCGCTCAAGGCCGGCGGCACAGGGCTGAATCTCACTGCGGCCTCGCATGTGATTCATTTCGACCGCTGGTGGAATCCCGCCGTCGAGAACCAGGCAACCGACCGTGCCTTCCGCATTGGCCAGAAGCGAAATGTACTTGTCCATAAGTTCGTCTGCCGGGGCACGGTTGAAGAGAAGATCGACGAGTTGATCGCTCAAAAGACGAGCTTGGCGCGCGATCTTTTGGATGGAGGCGGAGAAGCTCTGCTCACGGAAATGAACAACGAGCAACTGCTGCGGTTCGTGGCTCTCGACATCGGAAAGGCGACGGAGAAGTAGGCTCTTGCCTCACTGCGGGTCAGGCATCGAGAACCCCCATAATCGCTTCAGCTCTTCCATCACCTCATACACGATCGGGCAGGTGGACGTGCGCTCGACCATGGCCATGGTGCGGAATGCAAATTCCGGTTCGTACAAGTAAGGGTATCGCTGACAGTCCACAGGGCGGTCTTCATACACGCTGCAGCGGTTCTCTTTGAGGAACGGGCACGGCGTTGCGCGCGTTTGCCACGGGTTGGCTTCGCCTTCTTCATTTTGATCCAGATAAGTATCGATGAATTGCCGCGGCGGCATCGTCAGGCGTGCGGACAGCCTGTTCACGTCTTCATCGCTGAATGTCGGCCTGACCTCACGGCAACAATTTGCGCAGGCTGTACAGTCGATTCCAGCCCAGACGCGCCTGGTTGTCTCGAAAACCTGCGCGTCCATTTCGTCGGAATCGAGATTGCACTCGAGCTTCACAAATCGCCGGAACCTCCAATTTTCATCTTCCTTCTGCTTGGCCAGCGAGCGAATTTGAACGAGGTCGGCGGGCATACTCATCCAGCATGATCCTTTCTAAACCTGGCCGCAAATTCAATTTCCTCCTGCTTTTCCTCTTCGCAATCGGGGGACAAGCCGTGTAGAAAACTTGTAAGGAGGTTTTTCGATGGGCTGGGGTGGATATTATCGTCCGTATGTTCCAGTAGCGCAGCGGCGGGCCAATGCCCAGCGCGAGGCTCGGCGGCGGGCCGCAAATGGAAAGCCCGTTTCGCCCGTCCAGGTCTCTGGTCGCGTCATCGCCTCCACCTTCTGGGGAAAGGCCTGGTGCGAGCATCTGGAGTCATACAGCGACTTCAGCAACCGGCTGCCGCGCGGTCGCACCTACGTCCGGAACGGCTCTGTCGTCGATCTCCAGATTGAACCCGGCAAGGTGACGTCTCTGGTCAGCGGTTCGAGCCTCTATCGCATCATCATTCAGATCCGGCCATTGGCTCAGCCGCGTTGGAGGAAACTGCAACAGCAATGTGACGCTGGCATCGGCTCCTTGGTGGAACTCCTGCAAGGCAGGCTCTCAAGCAGGGTCATGGCGATCGTGACCAGCCGTGACGGTGGCCTATTTCCGGAACCGGCGGAGATCGAGATGTCCTGCTCTTGTCCCGACTGGGCTGACATGTGCAAGCATATCGCGGCTACGCTGTATGGCGTGGGATGCTGTCTCGATCACAACCCGGAACTGCTTTTCAAGTTGCGCCAGGTGGACCATCTGGACCTAATCGCGCAGGCAGGCCGCTCTGCGGCCGTCTCCAGAAAGGCCGGACGAAAGAGGATCGCCAGCGGGCAACTAGCCGATGTCTTCGGCATTGAGCTCGACACCGGCGAAGCGGCCACCCCTCCCGCGTCTCGAAAAGATCCTGAAACAGCGCGGAATCGAAAGCGCATTGCAGTTGAACACGAGGGGAAGGACCGCGCCAGCACTCCGAAGAAACAGAGTAAAACGTCACCTAAGTCCGGACAGACAGCCAGCCCCAAGCGCAAAGCGCTTACCGCGAGCGAGCGCAAGCGGATTGCACAGGCACAGAAAAAACGTTGGGAAAGGTTTCGCCGGAAAGATTCAGCCCCCAGCGTGACGGAGCCTGAATCCGCTCCTACGAGAAAACCCACGAAGGCCACGACGGAGCAGCCCGTTCCTCAAAAGCCAGCTCGACGGCAGGTTGGGGTATACAAACCTTCTCGACGGCGTACTGAACCAAAATCCAACCCTGAACGCATCTGATTTCGCGGGTGCAATTTCATGGTTTTTCGCAGGCGCGATTTCATGGTTTGAGAAGTGGGGATGGGATAACCAGTGGGGGCTGGGGCGCGCCTCCCACCTTTGGCCGATTGGGTTCGACAAGACGCGCTGCAAATCTGCCGCTCACCGTAAACCCTCGCAGCAGCGACGTCGCAAGGTCAGTTTCGAGGGTCCATTAAGGGTCCAACAACGAGGAAAGGCTATGCATTCTGCGGTCTTAAAGCGCGATTTGTGGTGAGCAATTTCAATCAGTTGCAGACCGCCTCCAAAATGGCATGGAAGAGGTCATCGGTTCGATCCCGATCAGGTCCACCAATTATTTCAACAACTTATCCTGAATTCCGAAAGTGGGGTAGCTGCCTGAGTACAGTAGACTCTACATATAGTGGTTGAAGATCCTACAACTCCGGAAGTTTACCCTCCCTATCCGGGAACATGGCAGGAGTTTTCCTCCTGGTTTGCCGACGAGCAGTCCTGCGCCGCATATCTGGAGCGGTTGCGATGGCCGACCGGGGTACGCTGCCCAAAGTGTGAGCAGGGAAAGGGCTGGCGAACGGCAGATGGGCGCTGGGC
>JBMFWD010000089.1:0-8412 GCA_049965615.1 Acidobacteriaceae bacterium | reverse complement strand
GGCGGCGCGTTTTTTGCGTCGATGACGAGGATGACTCCACCGACCTGGCGCAGGCGGAGGTTCATGCGGTGGGTGTTGTCTACGGGTGCTCTGGGCATTCTTTTCTTCGTTTGTACCGATTGAAGGCGTACAGGTTGGTGGTGGGGTTTGTCCAGGTTTGGTTTTTGAGGGATGGTGGCACAAGTACCAAGCACCTTCTGAGCAAACTCGCCATCGAACTGCTTTCGCCCATTGACAGATCAATGATTTCGTCAAGCAGCATCGGATAACCCCACCCAAGGATGTCGGTATGCTGGAGGTATGAGTGATTTGCGTGCGCTTAATGGTTTGGAACATGCGGCTTCGGCTTATTTACGTTCAGCGATGCACCAGCCTGTGCGGTGGCATGAATGGGGTGAGGAGGCTTTTGCGCTGGCGGCGGCGGAGGATAAGCCGGTTTTGCTGGACATTGGGGCGGTGTGGTGCCACTGGTGCCATGTGATGGATCGCGAGTCGTATGAGGATGCGGCGCTGGCGGCGGTGATCAACGAGCATTACGTTGCGGTGAAGGTGGACCGGGACGAGAGGCCGGATGTGGATAGCCGTTACCAGTCGGCGGTGCAGGCGATGGCCGGGCAGGGCGGGTGGCCTTTGACGGCGATTCTGACTCCCGACGGGCGGCCGTTTTATGGGGGCACTTATTTTCCGCGCGAGGAGGGTTATGGGCGACCCAGCTTTGAGCGCGTGCTGCGGACGCTGGCCGACGTGTGGAAGACGCGGCGCGAGGATGCTCTGGAGAATGCGGGCAAGGTGCTGGCGGCGATGGAGCATGGCGAGGCGTACTCGGGACGGACGGGTTCGCTGGCGATGGGGATTGTGGAGAAGCTCGTCGAGAGCGGGCTGGCGCAGTTTGACGCGCGGAATGGCGGATTTGGGACGCAGCCGAAGTTTCCTCATGCTTCGACGATGGACCTGATGATTGACCTGGCGGCGCGGACGGGCGATGAGCGGGTGAAGCAGGCGGTGCTGGTGACGCTCAAAAAGATGGCCGCGGGCGGGGTGTATGACCAGCTGGCGGGCGGGTTCCATCGGTATTCGGTGGATGAGCAGTGGATTGTGCCGCATTTCGAGAAGATGCTTTACGACAATGCGGGATTGCTGGGGAATTACGTGCACGCCTTCCAGACGTTTGTGGATGCGGAGTTCGGAGGGGTGGCGCTGGATGTGATTCGGTGGATGGATGAGTGCTTGAGCGACCGGGAGCGGGGCGGGTTTTATGCTTCGCAGGACGCGGACATTAACCTGGACGACGACGGCGACTACTTTACCTGGACGCTGGAAGAGGCAAAGGCAGTGCTGACGGCTGAGGAGATGGCGCTGGCCGGGCCTTACTTCGACATTGGAGAAGTGGGGGATATGCACCACAATCGCGCGAAGAATGTGCTGCACCGCAAGCGCAGTCTGGAGGATGTGGCGGCGGAGATTGGATTGCCGCAGGATGAGGCCGAACAGCGGCTGAAGGTGGTGAAGGCGAAGCTGCTGGAGGCGCGGCGGGCGAGGCCGACTCCGTTTATTGACAGGACGATTTATACGAGCTGGAACGGGATGGCGATTTCCGCTTATTTGCGGGCGGCGCGGGTGATGAGCTTGCCGCAGGTGAAGGCGTTTGCGCTGAAGACGCTGGACCGGGTGCTGACGGAGGCCTGGAGCGCGGACGCGGGGCTGAAGCATGTGGTGGCCTATGCCGATGGGCTGGGCGCGGGCAAGGCCGTGGCCGGTGTGCTGGACGATTATGCGTTTGTGGCCGAGGCATGCTTGGAGGCATGGGAGTCGACCGGCGAGCGGCGGTATTACGAGGCGGCGCAGGCGATTGCGGATGCGATGGTGGCGCGGTTCTACGACAAGACGGGCGGAGGGTTTTTCGATACGGAGCAGGAGGGCAGCAAGCTGGGTGCGCTGGCGGCGCGGCGGAAACCGCTGCAGGACTCGCCGACTCCGGCGGGGAATCCGGCGGCGGCGGCGGTGCTGCTGCGGCTGGAGGAGCTGAGCGGCGAAGCGAAGTACAAGGAGATGGCCGAGGAGACGCTGGAGAGCTTTGCTGGAGTGGTGGAACACTTTGGGATCTACGCGGGGACGTATGGGCTGGCGCTGCTGCGGCTGCTGCTGGAACCGGTGCAGGTGGTGATTGTGGGCTCGGATGAGCTGGCAAAGGAGCTGGCGGCGATGGCCCGGGCGCGGTATGCGGTGAACAAGATGGTGGTGGAGCTGGGTCCGGAGCGGCTGCAGAAGGATTTGCTGCCGCCAGCACTGGCGGAGACGCTGCCGGATATCCAATGGGCGGGGAAGAGCTTTGCGCTGGTTTGCGCGGGGCGGACTTGTCAGCCTCCTGTGAGTGATGCTGAGGAACTTTTGAAAGCTGTTAGCTGCTAGCTTTTAACCTTTAGCTTTGGGTCGCGCCTTTGGCGCGATTCCCACATCTCTTCAAGATGTGGGGTGCCCGCACCCGCTCAGGACATGCTATGGGGCACCCGGAGTGGGTCACCTGTCACCTGCGGGTTGGTAGAATAGGGAACAGGCGAATGCGCCAGGAGGATTGAGGCGAATGTATCCAGAGATTATGGTGATTCCGATGCGTGAGGAGCTCACGCGAGTGGGTATCAAGGAAGCGCGGACGGCGGCGGAAGTGGATTCGGCGCTGTCTGCTCCGGGCACGACGATGGTTGTAGTGAATTCGATTTGCGGCTGCGCGGCGGGCAAGATGCGCCCTGGCGTGCGGCTGGCGCTGCAGAACCCGGTGGTTCCCGACCAGTCGATTACGGTGTTTGCGGGGCAGGATCGGGAGGCGACGGAGAAGGCTCGCGGGTATTTTGAAGGGAATCCGCCGACTTCGCCGGCTGTGGCGATTTTGCGCGATGGCAAGCTGGTGTACCTGATGCAGCGTTTCGTGATTGAAAACAACACGGCGCAGGCGATCGGGGCGGAGCTGGCTCGGGCGTTCAACGAGTATTGCGCGAAGACGACTGCCTAGCATTTGCAGGGTTTTGGAAAGGAAAAGGCTGCGCTGTGCGCGGCCTTTTCCTTTTGATGACGGAAATTATTGTCCCTCAGGGACTAAAGCCCCTTGATTTTGCATCTGGTATATACGGGCTGAAGCCCGTACCCTTCGACGTTGCGAACTTCGTCAGCAGGCTGAGGCTATGGCTGGGCTGAATCTCGTACCCTTCCATGCTGGGAATTTCATCAGAAAGCAAAGGCACGGAGGGAATCCGTGCCTTTGCTTTGGATGGGTGTTATTGGATTTTATCTGGGAACGATCTGTACGGCGGCCAGCGTGTCAGCGTAATTGATGTTGGGCTGGGGCTGTTTGGCTTCCTTGGCGGTCTGCATGTGGGTTTCATCCGTCTTGGGACCGAGTCCGAGGGCGATGATGGCGCGAGCGTCGGGCATGAGCTTGGTCTGCCAGCCGTGGTCGGCCTGAAACTTGCGCATGGCGTCCTGGGTTTTTGCGTCCCATTGGCCGTTGGGGTCGCCCGTGAGGTAGTGCTTCTGGATGAGGGCAGCTTGAATCTGGGTCACGCGGTCCGGCGTCATGCCACGCTGTCCGTAGACATAATGGCGCACATAGTGGTGATGGTAATAGCGATGGTGAACGTAATGCCGGTGGGCGGTGGGGCTGCGGTGGCTGCGAATGGCCAGCGCGGGGGTGGCCAGCAGAGCCGCAGAGAGGAGGAAAATGTGCCAGCGGCGCAACAGTGACATCCAAAAACCTCAAAAAAAAATGAATCCGTACCCTTGCAGCTTATTTGATTCATTCACGAAATTGCAATGAAAAGTAAAACCGGCTCCCAAAAAAGGGAGCCGGTTTGGTTAATGGGGTTCCATTACGGGAGCGTTCCGCCGACGTAGCTGGATCCGCCATTTGGATTTTGCGGGTTGACCAGTTGGAGGGCGACGTCATCTCCAGGCTTGAGTCCGGCGACGATGGCGCGGAATTCCGCGACATTGTTTACCGGATGGCGGTTGATGGCGGTGATGACCATGCCTTCGGCGCCCGCCAGACCGAGCTGGCGGTCCGCGAAGGAGCCGGGCTCGACGGACTGGATGAGCACGCCGTGCAGGCCCGCCGGAGCGCCCTGCGGGAGGTTGCTGACGGTGATGCCGAGCTTGACGTGGCCGGACATTCCCGGGCCGCCGTTGGAGGACTCAGAACCGCTGCCTGCGTTCTTGAGCAGCTTTTCGAGCTCCGTGCGGCTGATGATGCCGACATCGGCAGTCTTCTGCTGACCGTTGTCGAGATAACCGACGGTGACAGAGGTTCCAGGCTTTTTGGCTGTAATGATGTTGACCAGATCGTCGCCGTTCTTGATGGGCTGGCCGTTGACGCTGGTGATGATGTCACCGGCCTTGAGGCCTGCCTTTTGAGCGGGAGTACCTGGAATGACGCTGCTGATGAGAACACCGGACTTGAATCCGTAGACGTGAGCGACGGCCGGGGGCAGGTTGGGCTGGAACTGAATGCCGAGGCTGCCGCGGATGACCTTGTGCTGGGGTCCGATGAGCTGGTTGTAGACGTTGATGACGGTGTTGGACGGCATGGCGAAGCCGATGCCCTGGAAACCTCCGGTCTGGGTGTAAATCGCGGTGTTGACGCCGATGACCTGGCCCTTCATGTTGACGAGGGGGCCACCGGAGTTGCCGGGGTTGATGGCGGCGTCGGTCTGGAGGTAGTGCTTGAACTGGCCGGATGCCGTGGGATCAATGGTGCGATCTCTGGCCGAGATGATGCCGTGAGTCACGGTCTGGGTGAGGGCCAGCGGTTCCCCTATTGCGATGACTTTATCGCCGACCTGCATGGAGGCCGAGTTTCCCATGGTGACGGTTGGGAGGGGGTGGTCGACGTTGATTTTGAGAACTGCGAGATCGGTGTCCTTGTCATAACCAACCACGGTAGCCGGATGGCCTGCGGCGCCGGCGGGGTCGGACTTGAGCTTGACCAGGATGCTGGTGGCGCCGCGAACGACGTGATAGTTGGTGATGATGTAGCCGTGCGGATCGACGATGAAGCCGGAGCCGAGATCTTCGCGGACCTGACTGTTATCGCCCTGGCCGGGCCCTTCGGGCTGCATGCCGAAGAAGTGCTGGAAGAACTGCTGCATACCGTTGTCGTCACCGGGACCCATCTGCTGCATCTGGTTCGTTTGCTTGGGCACGGTTTCGCTGCTGATATTGACGACCGCAGGGCTGACTTCCTTGGCGATGCGGGTGAAGTTGGTAGAGAGGTCCACCGGAGGAGGAATCTTGAGCGGAGTCGCATCAGAGCTGTTGACCTTCGATTGGCCATGGACCCCGTTTGCAACCAGCGAGCCGATGAGAATGCCGGCGGAGAGTGTTGCAAGAGTGGTGAAGGTAAAAGCGAGACGACGTGTGCGTAGCCGTCTGAGCAAAGATTTCATGTTGGGTCTAACCTCTTTATCGTCAATTCAGATGCGTAAAAACAATCCCGTCCACAGTATATAGATCGGGAACCGACAGGCTTGGAACATGAGGGTCGCATATGGATGCCATGAATCTGGGACATTCCTGCGGTCTCATTGGTTTAGACGCTCAAATTCCCGAATACGTCACAAACCGGTGCTATGGGATGGAAGTAGATTTGGCTTCCGCGGGTTGCATGGGCGGGGAAATGAGTTCTGTGAGGGCGATGCCGGCGAGGACCAGGAGGGCACCGGCGAGGGAACGTCCGCGCAGGCCCTGGCCGAGGAAAACGAAGGCTGCGAGCCATGCGAAGACGGGTTCGAGGGCGAGAATGAGCGCGGTGTGGGTGGCGGGCAGAATACGCTGCGCATAGGAAAGGACGGTGAAGGCGACGGCGGTGGCGAGGACCGAGGTGATGGCGAGGGCGGCGATGACGGGGGTGGTCCAGCGGACGTAGGGGTGCTCAAAAAAAGGGAGCGAGACGGCCATGACGAGGGTGCAGACGCCGATCTGGATGAGTGCTAGCTGTTCGAAGGGGAAGCGCGGGGAGAAATGGGCGAGCGCGATGACCTGAAGGGCGAATCCGAGGGCGCAGACGAGGGTGAGGACGTCGCCGAGGTTGACGTAGCGGAAGGCGATGAGGGAGACGGGTTGTCCTGGCGGGGCGGTGAGCAGAATGATGCCGGCAAAGGCGACGAATGCTCCGAGCCAGGCGTTCCAGTGCGGTCGGGCGGATGCGGGCGGGCGCAGGCCGGGAATGATGGCGAGCAGGGGGACGATGACGACGACCATCCCGGTGATAAAGGCGGATTTGGAGGGGGTGGTGAGGTGGAGTCCGACGGTCTGGAACTGGTAGCCCATGGCGAGCGCGAGGCCGACGGTGGAGCCGGCGGCGAGAACGGGCAGGCGGATTTTGCGGAGATGGCGGCGGTAGACGATGGCGAGAATGACGAAGGCCAGCGCCATGCGGATGAGATTGAAGAGCAGCGGGGAAATATCGAGGAGGGCGGTTTTGACGAGAACAAAAGTGGAGCCCCAGACGAAGACGACGGAGATGAGGAGCAGATGTGCACGCAGGGATTGAGGGTGTGCGTAGTGCGCCCGGGACATGAGGGAAGCATATCAGCGGGGCGATTTTTCATGGATGGAATTGTTTGGCGTGGGGATGCCAATGAGTGGTCAGACCTGTTAGTATTGCGGACGCATGAAAAACATTGATTCGGTACGTCGCGATTTGCTTCGAATGGGCGGCTTTGGTTTGGCGGCTGCCTCTGTTCCCACCTTTGGCATGGCCGCAGAGCGAGGCGGCATGGCGCCCTCAGGGCAGTATCTGTTTGACGTTCGCAAGTATGGTGCGACGGGTGACGGCAAGACGGTGGATTCGCCTGCGATCAACAAGGCGATTGAGGCGGCGGCGGCCGCGGGTGGAGGGACGGTGGTCTTTCCAGCCGGGACGTACATGAGCTTTTCGATCCGTTTGAAGAGCCGTGTGCACTTGTACCTGGGGGAGGGCGCGGTGATTCTGGCAGCAGCTTCGCCGTTGCCGGGAGAAGCGACGGGATACCGTGGCGGAACGTATGACGCGGCGGAGGCGAATCCGGCGGCGGGCCATTACGAGGATTATGGGCACCGTCACTGGCACAATTCGCTGATATGGGCCGATGGCGAGCACGATATGAGCATCACGGGTCCGGGGCTGATCTACGGCAAGGGATTGTCGAATGGGACGCACGAGGGACGCGGGGGCTATCCGGGCTATGTGGCGGAGCAGGCTGGCGTGGGCAACAAGGCCATTGCGATGAAGAACTGCCACAACGTAATCTTCAGAGATTTTTCCATTCTGAAGGGCGGGCATTTTGGGATGCTGTTGACGGGTGTGGACAACCTGACGATTGATAATGTCACGATCGATACGGACCGCGACGGCATGGATGTGGATTGCTGCAAGAATGTGCGGCTGACGAATCTGACGGTGAACTCGCCGTGGGATGACGGAATCTGCCTGAAGTCGAGCTATGCGCTGGGATTTGTGAAGACGACCGAAGATGTGACGATCAGCAGCAGCTTCGTGACGGGCGATTTTATGCTGGGATCGGTGATTGACGGGACGTGGAAGCGGCAGCCGCTGGGTGCGCACGTGTTCCATGCGGGGCGAATCAAGTGCGGGACGGAGTCAAACGGCGGATTTATCAACATTACGATTACGAATTGCATTTTTGACGGCTGCATGGGCTATGCGCTGGAGAGCGAAGACGGCGCGCTGCTGGAAGACATTACGATTTCGAACTCGACAATGCGGAACCTTTACTGCGGGCCGATTTTTATGCGGCTGGGCGCGCGGCTGCGCGGGCCGAAGGCGACGACGCATGTGGGAACGATGCGGCGGGTGCTGATCAGCAACCTTGATTGTTACGGAGCGCGTTCGAAGTGGGCTTCCACGCTGAGCGGGATTCCGGGGCACAACATTGAGGATGTGAAGTTCTCAAATGTGTATATCGACATGCGGGGCGGCGAGGAACAGACGATACCGGAGCCTGCGGAGAAGATTGCGGGTTATCCAGAGCCGACGATGTTCGGGACTTCGCCGGCGTATGGGTTTTTCATCCGCCACCTGAAGAACCTGGAGATGAGCCACGTGGAGCTGGCGCTGGACAAGCCGGATGCGAGGCCTGCGTTTTACATGGACGATGTGCAGCGGGCGGACTTTTTCGCGATTACGGCACCGAAGAGCAAGGCGGGCGTGTTCTCGCTGCATAAGGTGAAGGACTTCAGAATTGGCTGGAGCCGCGCGGCGGAGGACAAGAACCTGATGGACGCCGATAACGTGACGCTGTAGCGGTTGGATGAATTAAAGAAGTGCCGGGAGGAATCCCGGCACTTCTTGTTTGGTGCGCCCAGCATGGGCGCACTCTTACGGGTGCAAGTCCCGTCACTAGCAGGTCACAGCGAGTGAAGTGA
>JBMFWD010000088.1:0-8443 GCA_049965615.1 Acidobacteriaceae bacterium | reverse complement strand
AATTCATTCCGATGCAAAATCCGCAGAGAAACCACAACCTGTTGGGCCTACCTGAGTCAAGCAGATACCTACCTCGACAGAAAGCCAGATCAGTCCTGATAAACGGGACCCGCTCCAGGTTTCACTGGCGAAAGTTGCCGTGGAAGGCCTGGATCTATGTCACATGCACCGCCAGTGAGCCCGCATTAGCGACTCGAACCGGCTACAACGTCAATCCGAAGAAGTCTGCAACCGCCGTATGAACTGCAGGCGCCTGCTCGGGGGTAAGCGCCAGCAGCGCCGCCGGTCGCAATGCCGGGAGGTGCTCGCGCAAAAGGTTGTACTCGGTAAGAAAAGTCGGGCTCGACCGTACCGCGCGGTCTGCATCCTCAATCGCAATCAGGGCCGGAGCTCGTTTCGCCAGCATCTCAGGAAACCCTGCAACGCCTAATCGCTCCACGGCAAAGTACAGAAACTTCAGCCGTCCGTTCAGATACTCCACGCACGCAGCCCGTAGCTCTTCCCGAGTGCGGCCCGCGTGAATGCAGTCGGATGCGATCCCGCGCTCGCGGAGCTTCGCCACGTCCGCCTCCATCTGCTCCACCCGCGCGCCTGCCACCAGCGTGGTCCCGTCCAATGCGAGCCCGGCAAGCTGGTAGCACAACGTCTTTCCCGCTCCGTCAGGAAGCGCCAATAAATAATCTTTGCCCGACAACACAGCCAAACACGCAGCTTTCTGTCCCGGCAGAAATGTGTTGTACTCGAATCGTTCCGCGAGCAACTTGTTCAAGCGCGCTGTCTTCGACGGCTTTTTCGCCTTGTCCTCCGCGGTGGACGCTGCCCCGGGACCGGCTGCTTTCTTGTCGCTGGCAGCCTGCGCGGTCTTCGCCGGAGCGAATCGAGGCCGCGGCATTACCCGCACCTTCGCGACGACTTCGCTTACATACGCATTGATGCCATCCATAAACGGTCCGAGATTGGCCTGCCCCTGGTTGATCTTTTTGAGGTACGCCTCCCATTGTCCCGTCATCGCCGGGGTCTTCACCTCTGGATGCACCACCTCGATCAAGCGAATCCCCTTATCCGTCGCCTCCAGCATCTTGCCGCTGCGCACAATGTAGGCGCGCTTCAGCAGCACCTCAATGATCGCGGCCCGGGTTGCCGGCGTCCCCAGGCCTGTATCCCTCATCGCTGTCGAAAGCTCTTTTTCATCCAGCGTTTGCCCTGCCGTCTGCATGGCCGTCAGCAACGTACCTTCGGTAAAGCGCTTCGGCGGCTTCGTCTTTTTCTTCTTCGCATCGATGGCGGCCACGCGCTGTCGCTGGCCCTCCGCCAGGTCTGCCGGCAATAACGTCTCGGTCTCATCCTCTTCGCCGTCTTTGCCGCCCTTCTTTCGTTTCTCCGGCGCCGGATCCAGAATCTTCCAGCCCGTCTGCTGGACCAGCTTTCCCGTCGTCCGGTAGCGATCCACCATCGGCTCCATGCCACCCTGTCCGCGATTCGCAATCGCCGTAATCACGGTCGTCACAGCCTGCAGGTGATCCTCGTGCCACATCATTAAAAAGCGACGGCACACCAGGTCGTAAATCCTGCGCTCCTGCGGGCTCAGGCTCAGCTTGCCGGGGTTGACTGCATTCGGCAGAATCGCATGGTGGTCGCTCACCTTGCTGTCGTCCACGTAGCGCCTGCTCAGAGTCCGCGTCCCTGTTCCCTCGGCCACCATTTGCGGATACTGCGGCGCAACCACATTCGCAATCTTATCCACCGTTGCCGCCACATCGGCCGTCAAATGGCGGCTGTCGGTGCGCGGATAGCTGATGAGTTTGTGGCGCTCATAAAGCGCCTGCGCATAGGTCAGCGTCTCCTGCGCAGTGAATCCGAACAGCCGGTTGGCATGACGTTGCAATTCCGTCAGGTCGTACAACAACGGTGGCTGCGCGCGTTGCGTCTCCAACTTCACGGATTCAATCGTGACCGCTCCGGTGCGCGCCCGCTGGACAATCTGCCTGGCTTCCTCCCCGTCTGCCGGCAGTCGCGACAACCTAGCCTGTGCCTCTTTCTCGTTGTCCTGGCCGTCACGCGGCCGGAACCACGTGCCTGTATAGCTTTCGTTCTTTCGCTCGTCCAGGGCTTCGAACCTGGCGATCACCTCGATATACTCTTCCGGCTCAAACTGCCGCAGCGCCAGTTCCCGCTCCACCACCATCGCCAGCGTGGGCGTCTGCACTCGCCCCACCGAGATTTCCTCGTTGTAGACCAGGGAGTAGGCGCGCGAGAGGTTCATCCCCACCAGCCAGTCGGCGCGGCTCCTCCCATGCGCGGCATCGGCCAGGCCGTCGTAGGCGCTGCCGGGCTGCAGGTTTTCAAAGCCTTTACGGATCGCATCCGCCGTCATCGAGGAGATCCACAGTCGGTTGACAGGCTTATCACACTGCGCCGCGTCGTAGATGTAGCGGAAGATCAGTTCGCCTTCGCGCCCGGCGTCCGTTGCGCACACCACCTGAGTCACGCGCGGCGAATTCAAAATTTTCCGAACCACCTCAAACTGGCCTTTGGTCTTTTCATACACCACCAGCGGCCAGTCGGCGGGCAGCATCGGCAGCCGGTCCAGTCGCCACTGCTTCCACTCGGGACGCATCTCGTGCGGCTGCGCCAGCGAAACCAAATGCCCCACCGCCCACGTCACCACATATCCGTTTCCGTGCAGAAATCCGTCGCCCTTCTTGGTGGCTCCAAGAACGCGGGCGATATCGCGCGCAACCGAGGGCTTCTCCGCGAGGATGGCAGTCACTGTGGCACTACTGGAGGACATCGTTCCTCAAGTATCCCACTCGCCACACGAAATTCGACATCGAGACTTCACTTGCCCTGCACGCCGGCCCGCAGATCATCAGAAAGCCGCTTTCATCGTTGAGATTGGCGACGGATTGTATTTCGGTGAGTACCGGGAGCTGGAATTGCGCGCACTCGCGGGCGGTCAGGATTTGCCTTGAGAAGATTGCCGAACCATCTCCACAAGCACTTTTCGCGTCTCCTGCGGCGTCCGGACTTCGTAGGGGAAATTGATGCGGGTGCCCTTCATGCCTTCCGCAGTCTTCAGGCGCAGCGTGAAGCCAAGCCGGTCAATGGAAGTCATCACCGCTTCCGTCGCCTGGAAGCCCGCGTGGGCGCGCGCTAGAAGAATCAGAGAGTCGGCGTGGTCGGAATTCATATGCGCAAGGATGCCCGGCGCAAACGTGGCAAGAGGGTCAGACGAAGCCGCCTCATAGTCGTTGACGTCAACCCAGCCCATGACGCCGAAACCGCCAACATAGTAGAGATCCGCAGGCTGCATTTGATAGAAGCGGAAATCGGGGAAATCAACCCAGTGCAGACGATTAGGATGGCGCGCAACGTAGACTTCGCGGGCCGCCGGGAGATCGGCCGCCGGGACGGGCAGCGCATCGCCGATCAGGGTAGCGCGTGCTGCTCCCAGAGGATCGCCATCCGGACCTGGCTGGACAAAAAAGAGACTGCATTTCGGATCGGCGATCAGGTTCTGAGTGTGCATCGCCATGCTACTGATGAGGAAAATGGGGCGACCGGCAGGATCGAGGGCAAAGGGCATCAGCGAACCGAAGGGGAACCCAGCGTTGCGGCGAGACATCGTCGACAGAGTTCCGATGGAAGCCAGGCAGGCCAGGGTGCGCGTGCGCTCCGCATGACTCGGCTCAAGCAGGTGCGGCTCTGTCGGGCCGGTGGATGCGTGACGGTTCGTAGCTACAGATTCTTGTACAGACATGGGACTCCTGCTGATCAGGGTACGGCAGACGGGGCACGAGTTACAGAAATCGAATGGGGCTGCTCAGGCGAAAGCGAGCATTCGGGAGACTTCGAGGGCGGCACCGTGTAGAGACTGATAGGGCTTCGCGCCATAGCGAATGTTGCGGTCTGCAGAAAAAAACGAACTGATTCGGGCCGGACACGGGTGATCCTTCATGCTACTGCCGGATGGGGATGTCACAAAGTTTCCAGCTGCCCGTAGCGCCGAAAGATTCCGCCACACTCGCCGACTTCCCATCACCGATTCGCGTCCTAAAGTGCGGCTCGCGGCTAGTCAGAATTTCTGGAAGATCGCTAAAGACGCATTGCAGCCAAAATAGTCTGGGGCCACCCTGGACGCTGTTATTAACTTTGGATGAAGGTTTTGACGAGGTTGGCAAGCATGAAGCATGCGAAGGCCAGGTAGTGCAATGCGGCCAGGGTGGCGGCTAGTCGTTCATAATCTCGGGCCAGTCTTCGAAAGCGTGCGGCCCATGCAAAGTCTCTTTCGACGACCCAACGGCGGGGCAGCAGAACGAAGCCTCGCTTGGCTGCGGTGTGTTTGATCACCTGCAATTGAATGCCATGTTTTCCGGCGGCCTGGGCTGCATTCTCGCCCGTGTAGCCTTGATCGGCATACGCCAGTTCCACCTGCTCGCCGGTGATCTGTTGCACGGCCTCGACCAGCAGGCCCACCTGTGCTGGGTCCTGCTCGTCGGCTGCGGTCACGTGCAGTGCCAACAGATGGCCCAACGTATCAACAGCCGCGTGTACCTTCGATCCCTTGCGGCGTTTAGCCCCGTCATAACCGGCACGCCCGCCTGACTCGGGCGTCGACTACAGCGAGCCGTCCCTGACGTTTGCTTTCGCGCCAACAGCCTGGCTTACGAATCCGTGGAACCGGTAATGTTTGTCGGTGGCTATTGGGTTACCGGGATCGCTCGCTGCTTGAGGTTCCATGCGCGGAGGGTTAAGTGCGGGGCGGAAGTGGCGGCCGTGGGCGGGTACTGGATGGTCACCGTCTGGCTTTCTCCGGGCAGGAGTGAGACGTAATTGTTGCTGTAGTAGGCGGGAAGGATGCGGTGTCCGTTGGCGTCGAGGAGGGTGAGCTTTTGCTGGAGGACGGCGGCGGCACCGGAGTTGTGGAGGTGGACGGTGACCTGATCGAAGCCCCTGGAGGTGGAAGTGGGTTTGGACCAGGAGGCGGATGCGGTGATGTTGCCTGCCGGCAGGCGGTCGAGGGCACGGTAGTCGGCCATGTTGGCGGCGAGCCAGTAGAGGTTGCGGGAGAGCTGTTTGCCGGAGGGCGAGGTGAGAGTGAGTTGAATGAAGGCGAGTCCGTGGGATTCGATTTGGGGTAGATCGATGGTGAAGGCGGTTGCGACGCGGTTGGAGGGGCTGGCGATCGATGCAGACTTTTCAAAGAGAGGCTGGTTGGTGATGGAGTATGCGTGGACGGCGACGGTGAGGGTAGGCTGGGCGTGGAGGGTGGTGTTGACGACCTGGACGTTGCCGTTGGAGAGATCGAGCTGGACGTGGAGGGGCTCCAGGGCTTTCTTAACCCCGTAGTAGGAGGCCTGTGCGCTGTAGTCGTAGTTGTAGATTTCCCACATGTTGCTGGGCCATGAGGGGTGGTCCATCCAGAGGAGGCGACCACTGTTGGGCTGCCAGAGGTGGGCGTCCATGCCCTCGAAGATGGCGCGGTAGTCGATGTAGTTGAGCATCTGGGCCTTGCGTTCGAAGTCGGGGAGGCTGGTGGGCGCGCCGAACATGGCCTGAACGGCGGCCATGAAGGGATGGGTGTCGCCGTTTCCAGACTGATGCCAGTCGTGATAGGCCCAGACGTCGTCGATGGGCCACTGGTCGGGTTTGGGGGTCCAGGCCAGGAAGGAGCCGAGTGTGGACATGGAGGGGGTGCCGGTTTCCATCGAGAAACCCTGGTTGAGCTGGGTGTAGTAGAGGACGGGGTTCTGCCATTGATAGGGGCCGCTGACCTGGAGATTCACCTGGTTGGAGCTGCCGGTGTAATAGCGTGTGCCGTCGAGGGTGCGGACGAGCTTGTCGAGGCCGGTGTTGACGATGGGCTGGGGAACGCCCTCATTGCGGCCGCACCAGGCAACGATGGAGGGGTGATTGCGGAAGTGGAGGATGGTGTCGCGTGCGTTTTTGAGGAAGAGCGCGGGGTTTTCCGGCTCGAGGTTGCTGTTCTGGGTGGATTCCCAGAAGTCGTTCCACACCATGATGCCGTACTGGTCGGCGAGGTCATAGAAGGTCTTCTCTGTGTTCTGGCCCTGCCAGTTGCGGATGATGTCAACGCCGGCGCGGCGCTCGAGCTGGAAGTAGGGTTCGAGATGGGCGCGGGAGACGTTCTTCATGGCGTCGTCCATGCCCCAGTTGCCGCCTCGGGCGGCGATGCGGACGCCGTTGACCATGAGGACGAGGAAGGCGCGTGTGCCAGAGTAGTCGGCGGGCGCCGGGCGGAGCGCGGGCGAGTGCATGCCGGTGGGCGTGACGGACTCGGCCCACTGGTGCCAGTTGTCTTTGCCTTCGGGATTGTAGAAAGGAGGATAGGGACTTTGCGGAGGGATCTGGAGGATGCCGCGGTGGGTGACATTGACGACGGGTGCGGCGGCCACGTCGCCGAGGGAGGGAGTGTAGATGAACTGCTTAAGCTGCCCTTCCGGAGTGATGAGGCCGAGGACATAGCTGACCTGCCGGATGCCGAAGTGGAGGTTCTGTGTGTCGGAGACGTGTCCGTCAGTGGAGACGGTGAGGGTGAGGTGGTAGAGGTTGGGCTTGCCGTATCCATTGGGCCACCAGAGGCGTGGGTTGTGGACGGCGAGCTGGGGGAATTCGGCGGGTGTGAGTGAGACGGTGTTGCTGCCGGGCGCAAGGGTGACGGATTTTTTGATGGAGACGCCTTCGAAGCTGGCGGCGATGGTGGCGTGAACGGCCGTGGAGGAGCTGTTGGTGAGGGGGACGTTTATGGTGACGTTGGCGAGGGTGCGGTTGGGGAGATCGGGCAGGGTGGTGATGACCTGCGGATTGCTGATGCGGACGGTGCCGGTGGCCTCAAGGACGACGGGCTGCCAGATGCCGGAGTCGCGGTCGCGGATAGCGGGAATCCAGTCCCAGCCTTCCGTGTCCATAAAGGTCGGGCCGTCGAGGACCATCATGCCGCCGTTGGCGCCTGGGCCTCCGAGGATGGACTGCTCCTGGGGAATACCGGGATGGAAGGGCGGATCGATATGGACGAGGAGAACATTGTCGCCGGAGGGTTTGAGGTCGGCGGTGACGTTGAAGATGCCGCGGATGAAGGCTCCCTTGATGGAGCCGAGCGAGTGGCCGTTGAGCCAGACGTGGGCGACGTAGTTGATGCCCTCGAAGGTGAGGGTGAACTGACGGCCGGAAGCGTGTGAGGGTGTGGGGAAGGTGGTGCGATACCAGTAGTCCTGCTTGTTGAGGGACTCCGGGATGTCCATGTTGTTGAGGCCGTAGTAGGGGTTTGGATAGATGCCGCGGTCGACCATGGTGGTGAGCACGGTTCCGGGGACGGCAGCGGGAAGCCAGTTGCTGGTGCTAAAGGTCGGCGAGTCGATCTGGGCGGCGGTAGCTGCGACTTTGGGGGCGGACTGGAGGTACCAGTCACCGATGGTCCAGGTGTTGTGTCCCCTGGGCGTGAGCGCGGGGCGATGGGCGGGCACAGGTTGAGCGACGGGTTTGGAGAAGGGTGCTTTGCTGTGGGGTTCCTGCTGCGGGCTTTGGGGTTCGCGGTAGCCGATCCACTGGCGGGACTGGATGGGCCAGTCCTTGGAGCCGTGGAAGAAGTCTACGATATCAAGGTGCTTGCGCTGGTGCGAGAGCGCGGCGAGTTGGTCGGCGCTGAGGGCCTGGCGGAGGACGGTGAAGCCTTCGACCTTGCCGCCGTAGTGCTGGAAGCCGGCGGGGAGGTGGCTGGAGGGTGCGAGCGAGATTTGCGGCGTGACGGAGCCGAGCAGGAGGGTTCCAGAGCCGGCGAGGGAGCCGTCGATGTAGACGTGGAAGGTGTTGTTGCTGAAGGTTGCAGCGAGGAAGTGCCAGGAGCCGGGGGAGAGGGTGGTTCCAGTTGGAAGCGGGAAGCGGAGGGAGTTATTCGGACCGTCCCAGAGGATGACTTCGCTGCTGGTGGCGGCAAGCATGCGGGCGTATTCGTCGCGCGTGGAGCCGAGGCCGCCGATGAGGGCTGGGGCGGTGAGCGGGAGGTTGGGCTGGATCCAGGCGTAGAGGGTCCAGGGCGCGCTGGCCATCTGGACGGTGTCCTGAGGCTCGATGGGGTAGGTGAGGCCGATGCCGCCCTGGAGGAAGATGGCGTTGTAGGGTCCGTACTGGGGCGGATTGTTGGTGGTGGGGGTGACGCTAGTTGGCCTGATGTGGCTTTGGGCAACGGCTGGATATGATAACGATATCAGAATTACTACAACAAAAAATGTCAGGCGCGGTCGCGCCAAGCTTGAAATATTCATGGGATGAGCGCTCGCTGGAGGTGAAATTTATGTGCGTTGATTATGCACGAGGGGGAAGGGGCTGGCAATAGCTATCCGGTCTGTTGTCGTTAGCACACGATATGTCCGGTTGAGATAGCAAATGAACTGTCCGCATAGCGGGCGGCGAGGATGGAGCCATG
>JBMFWD010000087.1:0-8496 GCA_049965615.1 Acidobacteriaceae bacterium | reverse complement strand
GTCGCTCATCTTCTCGAACAACATAGACTGGGGAGGAACCTTGAGAGCTTCAAGGTCTGCGAGGACGTCGGCAACGACAGCGATCTGCATGTTCACCATACCCGGCATCGCCGACCACAACGGAATGATCGGCAAACTCAATCTCAGGTTTTAACAGGGATCGCGCCGTAGACATGACTCCGCAACAGGATTCCCTGTTAGGAGTCATCATCTGTCCGGCTTATACGGAGGGACAGCGGTTAAGGGTGAACTCCTTCACCACAACACCCTTTCAAGTTAAGATGCCGCAATCGCAGTTGTCAACTGGCGGCGAATCATTTCGCGGCTCCGACTATCGTTTGGCGGATGAAGCCACATCCTAAATACCATGTAATGTCTTGACAAGTAGGAGACTGGAGATTCAAGATTGGGATTCATACAAATCGGTTCAGGTGATGAGGTCCACCGTTAACCGCCTTCATGGCTGATGACTCCTACCCCAAGAGGGAACTATGCCATGAAGAAGACCGAAATCCCCTCCAGCCAGCGCGATAAAAATGCCTGCCGTCCGGCCCTTGGATCGCTGATCCCAGACCCACTGGATATTGGGAGACTGGCGTGATCCTCTCCAACCTCCTCCTCCAGATTGGCCAAGTCCTGTGCGTGCTTCTGCTGGCGCCCCTATTGCAAGGCTTCATTTTGAAGACTGAGGAACGGGTTCAGCGGAGCCGGGGTCCGAGCATTTTCCAGCCGTACCGCGATCTCTGGAAGTTTTTCCATAAACAAACTGTCGTGCCTGAGTCGGCCTCTTGGATTTACTTTATTGCCCCATTTATCTCTTTCACGGCCATGTTGATTGTGCCGATCCTGATCCCCGTGCTCACCGACCGACCGCTGCCACTCTCGGATATGGGCGACATACTGGGAGGCGGGATGGTTCTGACGCTCGGCTCGTTCGCCATCATCCTCGCTGGGCTGGACACGGGAAATGTTTACGGTGGGATCGGATCGAGCCGAACGGCCATGCTTGCGATCCTCGCCGAACCAACATTGATTCTGGTTTTTGTGGGAATCAGTCTACTCGCCAAGTCCATGTTGCCTTTTGTCGTCAATCATCTGCTGCTTGGCAGTGCTTCTGCCTACTGGAGTCCGGCACACCTGTTCCTGATATTGGCTTTCTTCGCGCTGCTGCTGGTGGAAACCGATCGGTTGCCCGTGCATTCAAGCACGCATCTGGAAATCTACATGATCGACGAGGCGCGCATTCTCGAATACTCAGGCCCGTTGCTCGCTCTGCTCAAGTGGGCCTCCATGATGAAGCAGTTCATCCTCTACACCATCTTTTGTAATGTTTTTGTGCTCCCCTGGGGAATGTCGCAGTTCGGAACAGCGTTTGGGCAATTCGGTTCCATCGTCACATTGCTGCTCAAGTTTCTTCTGGTGGCACTGGCCGTTGTAGTTGTGGAAACCGTGCAGTCCCGCCTCCGCTTTTATCGCTATCAGGAGCCGCTGGCCACTGGATTCCTTTTCGCCATACTTGCAATCGTCTCCAGCCAGTTGTTCTGAGGAGAGTTCGATGTTTTTAGCACATTTGAATTCGTTACAGGCTTCGATCTTCAGTTCCCTGGCGATCATGAGCCTACTGCTCACCTTTGTGATGCTGGGGTCGCATTGGCTGCGCAATTACGTGTACGCCTTTGCCGTCCAATCATGGCTGATTGCCGCGCTCTCCGCAGCCGTTGGATATTTCGCCGGGTATCCCGAACTCTACGTAATCGCGCTGCTCACGGCACTTTTTCGCGGCCTGGTGTTGCCGCTCCTGCTGATGCGCATTGTCGACAGGCTGAACGTCAAACGCGAAATCCATGCGGTCCTCCAGCCGAGTTCCAGCCTTGTCATCGGGGCCTTTCTGGTGATGTTCGCATTTGTGATTGCCAACCACATGAACCGGCAGCCTGCTCCTGCCGCCAATGTGGTGATACTCGCCCTCACCATCATGCTCTCGATGAAGTTCATCGGCTTTCTGATGCTTTCTGTGCGCGACGAGGCGGTCAGCCAGATTCTTGGCCTATTGGTGCTGGAGAACGGTATCTTCCTCGGTTCACAGATTCTTGTGCCGGGCATGCCCCTGCTGATCGAGATTGTCATTCTCTTCGATCTCCTCATTGTGGTGGCGTGCTTCGGCATGCTGGTTCGTTTTCTGGTGGTGCATGCAGGCACCACTAGCAGTCGTCAACTCAATCGACTCGTTGGCTGAGGCTCATGGCACAGCAATTGCTTTTGATCTTGTTTGTCGCGCCGTTCGCAGCCATCGTGCTGTCCCTGGGCTTGCGCCATTCCAGGATTGCGGAATATGCAACGGTCGCCGCGGCAATCACAGATCTTGTCGTCAGCGTGCCGCTTGTCATGCAAACCATGCACGGCCCTGTCTTTTTCTGGCACAGATACATTGGGATCGACACGCTTGGCGCGTGGGTCATTCTCTGCATTTCGATTGTTTACGCGCTCTCTTCGATGTACGCCGTCGGTTACATGCGGCTTCTGGATGAAGAAAAGCGCCTCCCGTTGTTCTATGCATTGTTTTCAGGTTTTGCCTTCACCATGCTGGCGGCCTGCGTCATGAACAATGTCGGCGTCTTCTGGATTGCGATTGAGCTGACGACCCTCATCAGCACCTTTCTGGTGGGGTTCGAGCGCGAAGCGGAAAGCACCGAAGCTGCCTGGAAATACATCATTGTCGTCTCAGGTGGTATCAGTTTGGCGTTGCTCGGCACAGTGCTCTTTTATTGGGGTGGCTCCTTTGTACTTGGCCAGCGCTACGCGATGACATGGGGCGCGCTCCACAGATCGGCCCCGGAGGTCTACCAGCCGCTGCTCCTCATCTCGTTTCTACTGGTCCTTGTCGGTTATGGGACGAAGGCGGGTCTGGCGCCTATGCACACATGGCTGCCGGACGCTCATAGCGAATCTCCCGCGCCTGTTTCCGCCATGCTTTCCGGTGCGTTGCTGAATGCATCGATGCTGGGCATTGCACGTTTTCTCGGTGTTGTGAGTGGAGCGTCCATCAGCCGATTTGCGCATACCGCTGTGGTGGCATTCGGGATATTCTCCTTTGTCATTGCAGCGCTATTCATCGTGAGGCAAACGGGTATCAAGCGCTTGATGGCGTATTCCAGCGTCGAACACATCGGGGTACAAGCACTCGGACTGGGCTTTGGTGGCGTGTTTGGTGTGGCAGGAACCTTCTACCACATGCTGAACCACTCCATGAACAAGTCGCTGATGTTCTTCGGCGCTGGCAATGCGATGCGCGCGTATGGAACAAAAGAAATCTCCGGTATCCGGCATATGCTGAAGACATTTCCGGTGAGTGGAACGCTTTGGCTGTTAGGCGCAGTGGGCATCGCGGGAGCGCCGCCATTCGCTTTATTTTTAAGCGAATTTACAATCCTGCGCGCCGGTATCGCGGGTCCCTATCGGTGGGCCGCAGTGTTGTTCGTGGTGTTTCTGGTCGTCGTTTTTATCGGTTTTCTCGCACACTTTCGCGCCATGTATTTTGACGAGGCCCCAGAACAACAAGCACAGCAAGTACGCCGTTTGCCGTGGGTAGTCTGGCGAACTCTTCCGATGTGGCTGGCTTTCCTTCCGATATTAGTGCTGGGTCTTTGGTGGCCGCACGGCCTGTGGGATGTCTTCCTCAAGATATCGCTCGAAATGACGGGAGGTGGCCAATGAGGGGCACGACCGAACGGACACTTCCGCCGAATGAAGTGCAGCAAGCCTGCCAGCACCTCGTCGAAAAGGGTGCGCGCCTGCAGATGGCCTACGCATGGTTCCCGGAACCAGGCGGACATCCTGAAGTTCTTTATCTTGCGGATCAAGGCCCTTATCAGCCGTTTTTACTCTTGCGGTGTCGTCTTCCCGAGGGTTCGCAGGAACTTCAGTCTCTTGCAAAGAGCATCCCGCTCCTCGGGTGGTATGAGCGTGAAATGACGGACCTTTGCGGAATTTCCTTTCAAGGCCATCCTGAGCCTCGCCCGCTTGTGTTGCATGAAGGCGCTCATCCGTTGGTTCCGCCGCTTGAACCGCGCTATCCGAAGGGCGAGATGGTTCCTTATACGGAGGAACCGTGGGACTTGCCGCCTGTGGATGGCAGCGATGTCCAGATATTGCCATTCGGTCCCGTAAGAGGGGACGTGCTCGAATCCGCGCAGATCGTGTTCTACTACGTCGGCGAAGCGATTCTGCATTGTCATCCGCGCCTCTTCTTCAAGCATCGTGGAATGGAAAAGCGCTTTGAAGGATTGTCGCCCGTTCTGGGCACATTGATCGCGGAACGCATTTCCGGCGTGGACAGCGTTGCCCATGCGCTCGCCTTTTGCCAGGCGGTCGAATCAGCCAGCCAATGCGAAGTTCCCGAACGCGCCCGTTATTTGCGGACCATCCTGGCGGAGCTGGAGCGTCTATACAATCATCTCCACTACCTCGGGCACCTTTGTCATACGACAACACTCAAAGTGGGCGAGGCGCAGGGCAAGCTTCTCGCCGAACAATGCAAACAACTGAACGGCGTTTTCACTGGCAGCCGGTTCTTGCGTGGGCTGCTCAAGCCCGGTGGTCTCCGGCGTGATCTCGACCTGCGTGCGCTCGCCGCGCGTCTGCGTGCATTGGAACCCGATATCACGGGCTACATGGCAGCTCTCGAAAACACGAACAGTCATCTCGACCGTCTGATCACCACTGGCCATCTACCGCACCAAACTGCGTTCGATCAGGGTGCGACCGGTCCGATCAAACGAGCTTCCGGCATCCAGCACGATTTGCGTTGTGACCATCCCTACGCGGCCTATGACCAGCTTTCGATGGAGATACCCATGCGGACGGAAGGCGATGCACATGCCCGCTCTCAGGTCCGCATGGAAGAAATTCGGAATAGCCTGGTGCTTCTGCTCGGTGCGCTGGACGCCATGCCGCAAGGACCGGTCGCGACCGAGATTACATTGCCTTCGGGAGGCGAAGGTCTCGGATGGTGTGAAGGTCCGCGAGGGTCGATCTACTACTGCGTGCATTTCGATGCAACAGGAAAATTGGCGCGCGTCAAGGTAAAGTCCGCGTCATTTTCCAACTGGCGGATATTTCCGTTCACGGTGCATGACACCAACATGATGGACTACGCGATCAACGAGGCAAGTTTCGGCCTGACAATGGCTGGCTGCGATCGTTAGGGGATTGGGGACAAGATATGCCGATCTGGACGCTGTATGGCATGAAGCGAGGAATCGCCACAACATCGTGGCCCGGTAAGGAGAATGCGGAAGTCCAGCCAGGGGTGCTCGGTCTGCCACGCTTCCAGCCGGACCGTTGCCAGGATAATTGCCGTGCCTGTGCGGAGGTGTGTCTTCCCGGAGCGATAGGGATCGAAGCCGGAGGAGACGGCGAGCGGCTTACGCTAGATTATGGAAAATGTATTGGCTGCCAGCTATGTACGGAGTCCTGCCCGAACGATGCTTTGACGAAATCAGAGGACTGGGCCTTTGGCGTGCGAAGCCGCGAGGACCTGGTTTGGGCGGAAGCACTGGCCTCTAAACCTGCGCAGGAGCTGACGAAGAACATTCAGAAATGCTTTGGACGCAGTCTGCATGTCCGTCATGTGGATGCAGGTTCCTGCAATGGATGCGAATCTGAACTGCAGGCGCTGAACAATCCCTACTATAACCTCCATCGGCTGGGAATCTTTTTCACTCCGTCGCCCCGCTTCGCCGACTTATTGCTGGTGACAGGTTCGGTTACATACGCGATGCACGGGCCGCTGCTCGAAACCTACAATGCCATGCCGGAACCACGATGGGTCATGGCAATGGGCACCTGCGCTGTTTCTGGCGGTGCGACTGGCGGGGGATATAGCTGCGGGCACGGTGTCGAAGGCATCTTGCCGGTCGATATTTACGTGCCGGGCTGTCCGCCCAATCCGGCGGCGATGATCCATGCCTTGCTCCTGCTGCTCAATCGGGCAACGCAGTTTGTCCAGGGAGGCCACTTTGCAAAATGAATTGCTATTTGCGATGGCAGCGCTCTGGGCACTCTCATTCTTGGCGGCGTTGCTGGAGCCGAGCGGGAGGCTGGCCCGCGCCGGAATCGTGTTCGGATGTATCTGCGGTGTTGCAGCGTGCTTGATGGGCCTTCCTGGGGCAACGCCTACATTTTTGCTGGGATTCAGCGTAGGCGATACGCCGGTAAATTTTCACCTGGACGCCGGTGGGTGTTGGCTCTTGCTGTTTGGCCTGCTAACCGCGCTTTTTGCGGCGGCCTTGAGCACGACTGCATCTTCGCTACCGACAAAAAGATACTGGCTTGCGGGCCTCTCGCTTACACTCCTCGGTGCACTCGGAGTCTTCGGTTTGCAGGATGCCATGTCCTTCCTGATCGCCTGGGAGGTAATGAGCATCGGCGGAGCGGCCATGATCCTGGGCGAAGGTGTCTCACAAGCCTCCGGCAGGCCCATGCTGTTCATGCTCTCGCTTCTCGAAGTCGGAGCAGTCGCAATACTGCTGGCTTTGCTACTCCTCGGAAACCATGCTGGTTCCTACGCATTCGCAAATCTTGCGGCATCACACGTGTGGCCTACGTCGGGCACAGTGATCGTCGGTCTGCTGCTGCTGTTCGGCTTCGGCGCCAAACTGGGCGTGCTGCCATTCTACGAATGGTTCCCAGCCGCATATGGCTCCGGCAGCGGCGCGACGGGCGTCATCTTCTCCGGCATCGTTCTCAACGCGGCGTTCTATTCGCTCGCGCGCAGCGTGCTGGAATGGTTGCCCCGGACCGGAGTGTGGGTGATGACAGTTGCCATCGTCATGATTATTGTTGGCATCCTCAGTGCGATTCTGACCATCTTCAATGCGTTTCAAGAGGAGGATTGGCGGCGACTATTGAGTCTCTCTTCCGCCGAAAATGCTGGTGTGGCTGTGGCGATCCTGGGTGTTTCTTTGCTGTTCACTATCAGCGGATTACCTGGCCCCGCAGGATTGGCGTGGATCGTTTGCCTACTGCATCTCGCGGGGCACAGTCTGGCAAAGGGCACGCTCTTCCTCACTGCCGATGGAGTGTACTCGGTCAATGACAGCTACCCGATTCGGCAAACAGGTCTGCTGCGAAACACCTCTCCCTTTTTCGGGGTCGGCGCACTCTTTGCGACGATGAGCCTTGCCGCGCTTCCTCCTCAATCCGGTTTCGTCACCGAGTGGTATGCTTTCCAGACCCTTTTTCAGGGAATGCAAGTGAAAGTAATCGCTGTGCGGCTAACCATCGCCCTGGCCGCTGCCGGTCTCGCGTTGGTTGTGGCCGTCGCTTTGGCGACCTTCGCCAAGCTCTTCGGTATCGGGCTGCTGGGAGATGGCCATACCCATCCAACACATCTCGCTCCAGCACGGTGTGGCAGTGTCTTCTTTCTCGGTCTGTGCGTGCTGGGGTTGGCTGTGGGCATGCCGTGGTGGGTACAAGCGCTTGGGCCAGCCAGCCACGCCTTGTTTGGAGTCAACGCCGCAGTTCCCATGAAAGACGGATGGCTCCTCGTTCCATTGAGCGGGCATTTCGCCTTCATCTCGCCGACCAAGATGGTCATTGCCGGCCCACTTCTGGCTTTAATCCCAATCGCCTTTTTCCTGTTCAGTCGACGGCTGTTTCGGCTTCGCCGTGTGCCGGTTTGGTCGGGTGGCCGACGTGAGGATGCGCGTCGCATCGCCACGACTTCGTTGGCGTTTTCCAATGCATTGCGGACGTTCTACGGATTCATCTACGGGCCAACCCATAATCTTGAGCGCGAATACGATCACGGGCCATACTTCGTGACCCGTTTGATCTTCAATCAGGAGGTCGCTCCGATCTTTGGACCGTATCTGTTCGCTCCGCTGACGCGCCTGGTGAGAAAAGCCGCCGATAAAATCAGTGTTCTGCAATCCGGCTATTTGAACTTCTACAACGCACTAATCGGGATGCTTTTGGTTCTGATTCTTGGATTGGCGCTTTTACTCAAATAGGAAATCTCCGACGATGCCTTAAAAGACGGCTGTCCGGACACCGTGAAACGTAGCAGGAGGCGAGCCAATCCTTTACGGAAGGGACATCGGGAGCCTTGATTGGCTGTAGCACAGAACTTGTTATCAGCAATGTCGCTCTCCGCCTAATCGACAGACGCATAGGACAACCATTCATTTTCTTGATAAAAGCAGCGTCGTGGAGGCGATGTTTTCGATCTTGCTTTACGAAATCTTTATGTTGTTTTCGAGCCTGAGAATCATAGGCGTTCAACCACTCGCTGCCATGCGTATGGAGTGACAGGCAACTCACAATTGTCGATAGGACGACTATGACAACGAAATGTATGTGGTCTTCAACAGAATAGCAGTGGGTGAATAAGATGCGTCGGCCCAAGGTGAAACTCGATAGGTAGGTATCTGCTTGACTCAGGTAGGCCCAACAGGTTGTGGTTTCTCTGCGGATTTTGCATCGGAATGAATTATT
>JBMFWD010000086.1:0-9334 GCA_049965615.1 Acidobacteriaceae bacterium | reverse complement strand
TCGCTTTGAAGCCTGCTGTGTGATTCCGGCGTGGACGTCGTGTCATCGTTGCTCCTCTTTCCTGCCATCTTAATGGCTCGCTCAGGAACAACCCTTCCACTTATCCCACTGTCCGAATTTCCGAATCCAGCTCAGCTCGCCCTGGCGCATGCCCGTGTGCACGGCAATCAGGAACGCTGGCAGATGGGCCGGATAGAGTTCCGTGATGGCCTTGATGATTCGCTTCTGTTCAGCATCTGTAACAAATCGAAGACGGGTGTTGTGCTCGGGAGCGTTCGCCGTCAGGCGCGCAGGGTTGACCAGCATATGCGGATCATTCCGCATCGCCAGCAAATACGCCTTGCTCATCACCGTCTTGAAGCGGTTCTGTGTGGCTGCGCTTCACTCTCTGCTCCTGGCCTGTGAGGCAAGCCACGCCCCTGCATCCTGCGGCGTAATCGAATCAGCAGCGCGCTCTCCGAAATGCTTCCATCAGCACGTTCATCCGTGATGTGAATGTCCGAACGTCCCGACGGCCGGTGCGCTCGCAGTCAGAGATGGCAGCCTTCGCAATCTTCTCGAAAGTTACCTTGGCCTTCCGCAGATTCTCAGGAAGTTTGCGCCCTGCGAGCACGGTCGTCTTGCGCTTCCGAAAGAGCGCTTCGGCGTTCCGCTTGCTGCCGACTTTCTCTCTGCGCTCCTTGCCATTCTCATCCTCGTACCGAATCCACCAGATGCCGGAACCTGGAATGCGCTCGTACACACCTTTCATCTCGTGTGCTTCACGGTATCGGTCTACCGGTACTAAAACCGGCTCTGACTCTATACAAGAGAAAAGAGGCTGCCGCCAGCATCTCATAATCCGTTTATTTTGTTTGAGTTACTGGTGACCCTGGCAAGATTCGAACTTGCGACCTGCGGTTTAGGAAACCGTCGCTCTATCCACCTGAGCTACAGGGCCACACTCAAAGTTTACAACGTCGCACCAGATAGTCATTCGCCCTCCACTAGCGGCCCATTGGCGACGCGCTTCCGCAATCCGTCATCTCAATTCCCATGCGAGCTGCCATACTGCGCCATCCCAGCCCCATCGCTTCTCATCCTCTCTCCGTGGAAGACGTTCCCATCCCCGAGCCCGGCCCCGATCAAGTACTCCTCAAAATCGAAGCCTGCGGCGTCTGCCGCACCGATCTTCACATCGCCTCCGGCGATCTCAAACCCCAGCGCGACTCCGTCATTCCCGGCCATCAAATCGTCGGTCGGGTCGAACGCACCGGCAAAGGCGTAAACCACCTCAAGCCCAAATCCCGCGTCGGCGTCTCCTGGATGGGTGGCGTCGATGGCGACTGTCCCCTCTGCCAGAAGGGTCAGGAAAACCTCTGCGACAATGCCGTCTTCACCGGCTATTCCGTCAACGGTGGCTATGCTGAATACGCTGTCGCCCGCGCATCCTTCTGCATCCCCTTGCCAGACGACCGCTCCGCCACCACCGTCGCCCCGCTGCTCTGCGCCGGCATCATCGGCTTCCGTAGCCTCCGCGTCGCAGGCGTTCAGCCCGGCGACCGCGTCGGCCTCTATGGGTTCGGAGCCTCAGCCCATCTCGCCATCGAAGTTCTCCACGCCTGGAACTGCGAAGTCTACGTCGCCACCCGCGGCAAGGACCACCAGCAACTCGCTCGCGAACTCGGTGCGGCCTGGGTCGGCGACGCTACTGAAAAACCACCCGTCCCGCTCGACTCCGCTGTCACCTTTGCGCCCGTCGGCAGTGTCGTCATCGCCGCGCTCGGCGCGCTGCGCAAAGGCGGCATCGTCGCCATCAACGCGATTCATCTCGATGGCATCCCAGCCTTCGACTACGACTCGCTCCTCTGGGGCGAACGCCAACTCCGCAGCGTCGCCAACATGACCCGCCAGGACGCAAAAGACTTCATCGCCATCGCCGAGGAAATCGGAATCACCCCGCGCACCCGCATCTTCTCGCTCGATCAGGCTAATCAGGCCCTGGCCGCAATCGAACATGACGAAATCAACGGCGCAGCCGTCATCGTTCCCTAATCATTCACCCGGATCAGCGTAAATCCGTCATACCCCTTGCTGCCCACCGTCTGCACCGTCGTCGCCGTCACCCTCGGCTCCGCAGCCACCACTTCGTTAAACCGTCGAATCCCCTGCACCATTGCGTCCGTGCTCTCCGCGTTCGCAACCTCACCTTCGCGAATCACGTTGTCCACCACAATCACCGACCCCGGTCGCGACAACCGCACCGCCCACGCAAAGTAAGGCGCGCAATTCTCCTTGTCCGCATCAATAAATATAAAATCAAATGGACCCGCACCCTCCGCTTCCAGCAGCGGCAGCGTATCCAGCGCCGCCCCCAGCCGCTGATCCACGCGATCGCTCAAGCCCGCCCGCGTAAGGTTCTCCCGGGCCACGGCAAAATGCTTCGGCTCATACTCCAGCGTCACCAGCCGCCCGTCCGCAGGCAGCGCCCGCGCCATCCATATCGCGCTGTAACCGCCCAGCGTCCCAATCTCCAGAATCCGCCGCGCACCCAGCATCTTCGCCAGCAAATGCAGCAGCCGTCCCTGGCTCGCCGTCACCGCAATCACCGGCAAACCAGCGTCCTCACTGGCCTTCCGCGCAGCCTCCAGAGCGGGGTCCGCCGGAATCAGCAATCCATCCACATACTCCTCAACGCTGCTCCACAACTCCTGAGACACTCACAACCTCCACGCCTAACGCTGGCTTGCTTCGCCGGCCTCCACCGTGCGATTGAACTCCGCCGACTTGTTCCGCGGAACGCTCAACGCGGTCCACTTATCATTTGCAAATTGCTTCGCCAGCAGCACAATCTGCCCTACGTGATACGGATAGTGCGCCATCTGCCGATTCACCGCCTGCATCACCGAATGCGCCTCGCCCCGAATAGTGATGGTCCGCGTCAAGTCCTCCTCGCGCAGAGGCTCCAGCGCGTCAAACAGGCAAGCCCATCCCTCATCCCACATCTTCAGAAGCTCCGCCCGCGTCGCCGGAGGATCGACAAACTCACTGTCACGGTTACGATTTGCCTTTTCTCCATCCGAGGTCAAAAAATCCGTCCACCGCGAGCGCATATTCCCCGCCATGTGCTTCACAATCACGGCAATCGAGTTCGACTCTTCGTTCTCCGCTACAAACAGTTGCTCGTCCGTCACCTGCGCCATCGCGCGCTCCGCCAGTTTCTTGTAATAGCGAAACACATCCAGCGCATCTTTCAGATACGAAGTCGTAAACTCCAGTGTCATCACGCCCTCCCGCGCAATCAGCCCGCAACTATCTCCGAAAAGTCCGCAATCGAAGAAAAACTCTCCAGCACAAACTGGATCAGTGCCAGCCGGTTCCGCCGCACCTTCTCGTCCTCGACCATCACCATCACCTTGTCAAAGAAAAGGTCCACCGGAGCGCGCAGCGTCGCAATCTGCCCCAGCGCCGCGCCATACTCACGGTCCCCGCGCAACTCAGCCACTATCGGAGCAAGCTTGCTCGCCTCGCGGTACAGTCCAGCCTCGGCCTCATCCGCCAGCAGGCTCTCCGTCACCTCGGCCCGCTCACCAGCCTGCAGCAGCCCTTTTTCTTCCGCCTGCCGCAGAATATTCTTGCTCCGCTTGAACGCCGCCGCGATCGCCGCAAAGTCCTCAGACCCACGAACTTCGCTCAACGCTTCGCCCCGCGCCATCGCGTCCACCACATCCTCCGCGCCAGCCGTCATCACGGCATTCACCACGTCGTACCGGAAACCCTTTACATCCCGTAAATAAAACTCCACCCGCTCCCGCAGGAACGCCTGCACTTTCGCTTCGGCGCCCGCTCCAAACAGATCATTCAGTGTCAACTTCACCTGGCCTTCCGCCAGAATCTTCACCACGGCATTCGCCGAGCGTCGCAGCGCGTAAGGATCCTTCGACCCCGTAGGCTCAAGCCCAATCCCAAACATCTGCGTAATCGTCGCAACCCGATCCGCCAAACCCAGCAGCTGCCCTTCCACCGTCGAAGGAATCGCATCCTCCATCGATGCCGGCGAATACTGCCAGTAAATCGCCTGCGCCACCGCTTCGCCTTCACCCTGCGCCCGCGCGTACAGTCCGCCTACCTGCCCCTGCAACTCGGTGAATTCCTTCACTAGCTCCGTCGTCAAATCGGTCTTCGCCAAATCCACCGCGCGCAGCAGTGCCGCCTCATCCACGGCAGTACCCTGCTGCTTCACAAGGCCAGCAAGCCGCTTCGCGACTTCGCGATTCGCCTGCGTCTTATCCCAATAGCTCCCCAGCTCCTTGTGGAACGTCACCGCCTGCAGCATATCCAAGCGATCCGCCAGCGAAATCTTCTGGTCTACCGTCCAGAAGAACCGCGCATCGTTGAATCGCGCCCGAAGCACGCGCTCATTCCCATGCCGGATAATCTCCGCCGCGCCATCTCCCGGCTCCGTATTCAACACGGTCAGGAAATACGGCGCCAGCTTGCCCTTGGCATCTTCCACTGCAAAATACTTCTGGTGATCGCGCATCACCGTCACCAGCACCTCTTCCGGCAGCGCCAGGTACTCGTGCTCAAAGCAGCCCAGCAGCACAGACGGCCACTCCGTCAAATGCGTCACCGTATCCACCAACGGCTCATCTTCGCGCCACAGTGCGCCCTCAACCTTCCGCGTGGCCTTGTCCAGCGCCTTGCGAATCCGCTGCCGCCGCGCCTCCACATCCGCCAGCACCTTCGCCGATTCCAGCGTCTTCAGGTAATCCGCCGGCTTCGCAATCTCCACCGGCTCATTCCCATGCAGAATTCTGTGTCCAAACGTCGCGCGTCCCGCCGTCACTCCGGCAAACTCTACCGGGATCACCGCTTCGCCCAGCAGAGCCACCATCCACTGCACCGGCCGCACAAACCGCTCCGGCTTCCCCGCGCGCCAGTACATATTCTTCGGCCAGTAGATCGCCGCAATCTCCTTCGGCAGCGCCTCCAGCAGAATCTCCGCCGCCGTGCGCCCCTTGCGCGACGTGCTCGCGCCTGCGTACTCGCCCTTCGGCGTCTGCACTTTCTTTAGATCTGTAACCGCCACGCCTGCTTTTTTCGCAAACGCCTGCGCTGCGGGCCCCGGCTGCCCATCCTTGAACGCAATGCTCCACGCCGGACCCGTCAAATGCTCTTCCATATCGGCCTGTGCCTCGCGCACGCCACCCACCAGCACCGCCAGCCGCCGCGGCGTCGAATAGCTCTCTGCCGCCTGCTCCGGCCCCAGCAACTGCTCCCGAGTCAGCAATTCGTATACCCGACGCGCCAGTTCATTCTCAGCCGCCGCAATCATCCGGGCGGGAATCTCTTCCAGTCCTATCTCAAGTAGAAAGTCAGCCATCTCGTCTCTTTCGCGCTCTCCGCGCTGTTATCGCAATGCCGCGCCGCAGGGCGCCTCAAAAATTACGCCGTCAATCCCACGCTCTGCTGCCGATACGCCTTCGCCACGCCCACTACCATCGCGCGAATCCTCGCCATCACCGCAACGCGCTCCGTAACGGAAATCGCTCCCCGCGCATCCAGCAAATTGAACAGATGCGAGCACTTCAGGCAAAGCTCATAAGCTCCCAGTACAGGAAAACGTCGCAGTTGCTGTTGCAAATCCTCCGCCGCCGGAACAGCCCCATCCCCATGCACTACCTGCTCATGCTTCTTCTCGTGCCGCTCGGCGTCTTTCTCCGCCTTTTTTGAAAAAGCTTCGTGGAAACTCTCCAGCAGCGCCTGGCACTCGGCCTCATACATCCGCAGGTGCTCCCACAGCTTGCTCACGTCCGCCGCCTCAAAGTTGTACACCGAAAGCTGCAACTCCTCCTGCAGCCTGATCTCGCCATACGTCACTTCCCGGCCCGTCCGCGGATCGCGCGCCCACACAATCTCGTAAATCGAATCCACATCCTGCAGGAAAGCCGTCAGCCGCTCCAGCCCGTACGTAATCTCGCCCGAAATCGGGTCCAGATCCATACCGCCGCACTGCTGGAAGTACGTAAACTGCGTAATCTCCAGCCCATCCAGCATCACCTGCCAGCCCACGCCCCATGCGCCGCCAACCGGCCACTCCCAGTTGTCTTCTTCAAACTTGATGTCGTGCTCGGCAAGGTCAATCCCAATCGCTTCCAGCGATTGCAGATACAAATCCTGAATATCCCCCGGCGGCGGCTTCAAAATCACCTGCAGTTGCAAATGCTTGTACAGCCGGTTGGGATTCTCCCCATACCGCCCGTCCGCTGGCCGCCGCGAGGGCTGCGCATAAGCAATGTTGATCGGCTCCGGCCCCAGCACGCGTAAAAACGTGTCCGGAGACATCGTGCCCGCCCCCACCTCAATGTCATACGGCTGCTGCAACACGCATCCGCGCTCCGCCCAATAGCTCTGCAGGCGAAATAATACTTCCTGAAAAGTCAAAGGCTGCTTCTGTGTCTGATTCTTCAACGCTGAGGCCACGTGGCTACCGTCACTCCATCAACTTGGATATTGCTTCGATTCTACAGATTCCAAGCGCCTCCGCAGCAACACACCCCTCACCAGCCTGCCCCATACTCGCGCGCTCAAGCCTTCGCCAGCCGCCGCAGCGCCTCCACCGTTCGCAATCGCCGCTCCAGGTGCCGCTCCAGCGCCTGCGTCGTAAAGCGCCGCAAATCCGCGCCCCGGCCCGCCGGCCACGCTCCTTCGCCCTCACCCGACGCAAACTTCGCCACCGGCTGACGCAGCATTTTCTGCGCCAATAGCAGGCTCTCAGCAGATAGCATCCTCGCCCCCATCGGCCGATGCCGCTCGCACAACAGCCCATCCATCTCAGGATGAAAATACCCCGCTTGTCCCAGCAGCGGCTCTTCGCAAGCCATGCAACGGTTCAACTCCGGCAGCCAACCCAGCAGCCGCGGAATCCACAACCCGAAATACGTCACCGGCATCCATATATGCCCCTTGCGCGTCTGTCCCAGCACCGCCAGAGTCAGCCGAAACACCGCATCCTGCGGATCCCGGTCCGGCAGCGCCTCCTCCAGCGCCTCCGTGTAAAACGCCAGAGCCGCCGCCCGCCCATAATCCATCGCATCCTGCAGCGGAGAAGCCACAATCTCGCACGCGTCCAGCCGCACCAGATCCTGCCGAGGCTTCTCGGCGTAAGTCGCGAGCACATGCGTCATCGGCTCCAGCGCCCCGCCAAATCTCCTCCGCGACTTCAGCCCAGACTTCGCAATCCCCTTCACCTTCCCCGCCTCGCGCGTCAATAAAGACACCACCAGGTCCGCCTCATGCAGGGGCCAGCTCTTCAGCACAATCGACTCCATCCGGTGCGTCGCCACAATCAGAGCATAGCTCCCTGGGGCGTATCCTACCCGCCATTTCGTACCTGTATTGCGCACCACAACCAGTGCGTCTCCCGCCCCACACCGCTTTTCAAAGCCCAAATCCAATTTCCTGCCCCACGCAGCCCGCCTTTCGCGATACTCTGGTCGCAGTAAGTCTCCACCGTCAATTTATTGCAACACTAGCCCGGCCTCTGGCTGGGAGGGAGGCCTACATCCACATCGATTCCGAGGAGACGCATGTCCACAGAACTCCGTAATTTCCTGGCCCTGCCCTATGAAGAGCTGGAAGAACTCAACCTCAAGGCGAAACACGAACGCCGCAACCGCGTAGCTGCCGACAAACTCCAGGAAGAGCGGCTCAAGTTCCTCACCGACAACAAGGGCATCAAGGCCGTCACCGTCCTCTTCAGCGACCTCGAAGGCCGCCTCCACATGCTCGACTACGACAAGAAGTTCCTCGTCAAGAGCTTTGACAACCTCACCTTCGACGGCTCCTCCATCCGCGGCTTTACCGCCCAGCGCGAAAGCGATCTCCGCCTCGGCATCGACTGGAGCGCCTTCTACCTCGCCCCGGCAGACATCTTTGGCCCCGGCAAGGTCCTCGTCTTCGGCGAAGTCATCGACAAGAACGGCACCCCGTACTCCGGCGACCTCCGTGGCGTACTCAAGGCGTTCGCCACGGAGACCTTCGAAAAGGAAGGCTACACCCTCAACGCCGCCAATGAAATCGAAGGCTTCCTCTTCAATGGCGTCGACGCGGAGCGCAAATTCCCTGAGACCAACCGCTTCGAATACGTCAACACTGGCGGCTATTACCACTCCCTGCCCGGCGACCCGCTCCGGACCTTCATCGACACCACCGCGGAAGTCCTCCGCGCCATGGGCTTCGAAAACGAAAAGGATCACCCGGAAGTCGCGCCCTCGCAGTTTGAGATCAACTACGGCTACGGCGAAGTCCTCGCCGCCGCCGATCAAATCCAGATCTACAAGCTCGTCTGCCGTCAGGTAGCCACCCGCATGGGCCTTACCGCCACCTTCCTGCCCAAGCCCGTCGTCGGCGTCAACGGCAGCGGCATGCACACCAACCTCTCCATCAGCAAGGGCGGCAAAAATCTCTTCTGGGATCCCAATGGCGAAGAAAAGCTCGCCGGCTTCGCATGGGAGTTCGTCGACCGCGTCCTCACCCACGGCAACGACATATGCCTGCTGCTCAACTCCAGCGTCAACTCCTACCGCCGCCTCGATCCCCACTTCGAAGCCCCCAACCAGATCAAGGCTTCCGCCGTCGATCGCGGCTCCATGGTTCGCATCCCCATCGGCAACGAAAAGTCTTCGCGCGTCGAAGTCCGCTCGGTCGCCCCGGACGCAAACCCCTACCTCGTCCTCTACTCCATCTTCAAAACTGGCCTGCACGGCGAAACCGCAAAAATCGCCAACCTCCGCCAGGCCGAGCGCTATCTGCCCGACAACATCTACACCGCGCTCGAAAACTTCCGCAACTCTTCCTGGGCCACCAAGCTTCTCGGAGAAGACGTCAAGGCCCGCTACGCCGACCTCAAGCAGGCCTCGGCAGACCGCTGCCCGCGCCTCCTCGGAACCTTCGTCAAGTCTCAGGAAGTCCAGTTCCACCACGAGGTCTACAACCAGTTCCTCTGGAACCAGTTCTAAACCTCACCCCAACCCGCTAAAAGCCCCGGACATATCCGGGGCTTTTTCTCTCTGCAATAATAATCGTCCCGCCATCGGCGATCAGGCACAGAATGGATTCCTTATCTGCACCTTGCCAATCTTCTGCAAATGTTGAAGATCCTCGCTTTAAAGAAGCTCATATTCCGATTCGATGGATGCAGCGACAATTAACGAGTCATGCCAGGAAAAATGGTGGCGGAACTGCGAGTGGAGCGCTTCTAAGTAACTAAGTAACTAGCCAAAGATATTTGAAATTTTGAAAACACCGGTCGTCTGTCCGATGATCTTGTTGCTGAAACAGGAACCAGGGA
>JBMFWD010000085.1:0-9587 GCA_049965615.1 Acidobacteriaceae bacterium | reverse complement strand
CGGTCGTCCCTCCCTGGTTCCTGTTTCAGCAACAAGATCATCGGACAGACGACCGGTGTTTTCAAAATTTCAAATATCTTTGGCTAGATGTCGAAGTGGAAGTTTTCTTTTGAGCAGATTGTGGGAGTTTGGAGCGGATCAGTTCATTTGAATACTGCTGCCCCGTAGGATAGGAGGCGCACCGCTCTAAGGCATCGATGAATTACCGCAACTCCGGGTTTGCATATGGCTGCAAGTGCGAGGCGCGCACACTCTAATAAAACCACTGCAAATCTGGATGGATCTCCAAAGTTTCACGTATAAGTAATTTATTATCAACGACTTAATTGGCTGCCCCCCAGGGATTCGAACCCCGATATGCTGATCCAGAGTCAGCTGTCCTACCATTGAACGAGGGGGCAGTGCTTTCAGGCGGGAAAGACTGGGAGCAGGTGACTCACCAGCGACTTCCTCTATGAGAATACGAGCGAACCGCCGATTGGTCAATGGTTTGGGGCGGGTTTGCGCTGATTCTTGGCCGGTCCTGCTTAAGCCTGCATGATGCGGCGGTGTGAATGGTGAACCGCGCAGTGCAAACACCTGCTCTCATTACTCAAAGACGGGGGCCAGAAGCCGCACCAGGTGGTCGGGCTCGGCAAGGAAGGCGTCGTGGCCGTGGATGGATGCCATTTCCTGGTATTCGCAGCGGGCTCCTGCAGCGCCGATGATGGCTGCCAATGAGCGGACATCTTCGGGCGGAAAAAGCCAGTCTGTCGAAATGCCGACCAGCGTGAGATGGGCCCGGATACGGCTGTAGGCGGCGAATGGCGACTCGTGGGCACGCACGGGATCGAAGGTATCCATGGTGCGTGTGATGGAGATATATGAGTTGGCGTCAAAGCGCTCGTTGAATTTGGCTCCCTGGTAGTCGAGAAAGCCGGCGATGTCGAATCGGCCATTTTGCCCGGCTGCCGTTGAGATCCATGGATTTTCACCGGTGCGATTTGGCTTGCGGCCGAAGCGATGCTCGAAAAGTTCAACGCTTTTATAGCTGATCACACCGAGCGCACGGGCAATGGCAAGTCCACCGCGTGGTTCGTCTTCTGGCGAGTAAAAGCCGCCGGCCCATTTGGGGTCAAGCATGATGGCCTGCCGCTGAAGGTGATTGAGGCCCAGGCCCATAGCGCCAAGTGGCGCGGCGCCGATGCTGACCGCCCGGGAGACACGTTCGGGGAAAAGCACTGCCCACTCCAGTACCTGCATGCCTCCGATAGAGGCGCCAATTACAAGCTTGAGCTTATGTATGCCAAGAGACTCAATCAACCTTGCTTGCGCACGCACGATATCCCGGACATTGACCAGTGGAAAAGTCGGGCCGTAGAGCTTCCCTGTATCTGGATCGATGGAGCCCGGCCCGGTAGAGCCGTAACAGGAGCCGAAAATATTGATGCCGATAACGCAGTCGCGGTCCAGATCGAGGAGCGCACCCGGCTTGCGAAAAAGCTGCGGCCACCACTCCGCTACTTCAGCATTGCCACTGAGTGCGTGGCAGACCAGCACGGCATTATCACGCGCCTCGTTCAACTTGCCGTAAATGGAGTAGTGCAGTGTTGGTCGCACAAGCTTTTCGCCGCTTTCCAGCGCGACTACCTCATCAATGAGGTAGTCGCCGGAAAAGTCGGGTTGAATGATTTCAGGGGACGCGGCAGCGCTCATTGCGCGGCACCAGCAGCGGCGAGAGCCTGGTCGATGTCTGCAATCAGATCCCGTACGTCCTCAATGCCAACCGAGAGACGAATCAAATCAGGAGTGACTCCAGTTGTAGCCTGTTCTTCGGCCGACAACTGCTGGTGTGTCGTCGAAGCGGGATGAATAACCAGCGATTTCGCATCGCCGATGTTGGCCAGCAGTGAGAAGATTTTGACTGTGTTGATGAACTTCTTGCCAGCTTCGTAGCCACCCTTGATGCCGAACGTAAGCAGGGCGCTCTGGCCGCATGGCAGGTACTTTTTTGCGCGTTCGGAGTACTTGCTGGATTCCAGACCGGGGTAGTTGACCCAGTCGACGCCCGGGTGCTTCTCCAGATGCTTCGCCACGGTAAGGGCGTTCTGGGAGTGACGCTCCATGCGCAGGTGAAGGGTTTCGAGCCCCTGCAACAGCAGCCATGCGTTGAAAGGAGAAAGTGCGGCACCAGTGTCGCGCAGACCCTGAACACGAGCCTTCAGGATAAAGGCCAGAGGATCGAAGGCTTCGACAAAAGACAGGCCATGGTAGGACGGATCCGGCTCCACAAAATCCTTAAAGCGTCCGGAAGCCTTCCAGTCAAACTTGCCGGAATCAACGATAATGCCGCCGATGGAGGTGCCGTGACCGCCGATGAACTTGGTTGCGGACTCGATCACGATGTCAGCGCCCCACTCAATGGGCCGGAGCAGGGCAGGGGTGGCGCTGGTGTTGTCGATGATGAGCGGAAGGCCATGCTCATGCGCAATCTTTGCAAGGGATTCGACGTCGGCTACGTCCAGTTTAGGGTTGCCGAGTGCTTCGGTGTAGACAGCGCGAGTTTTCTCGTTAATGGCGGCGCGCAGACCTTCGTGGTCGTTGGCATCCACGAACCGAACCTTGACCCCCATTTTTGGCAAGGTGTAGTGGAAGAGATTGTAGGTGCCGCCATAGAGCGATGTGGTGGAAATGATCTCGTCACTGGCGCTCGCGATAGTCGTGATTGCGAGGGTCTCAGCCGCCATCCCTGACGCGGTTGCCAGCGCCGCAGCGCCGCCTTCCAATGCGGCTACGCGCTTTTCAAAGACGTCCGTAGTCGGATTCATGATGCGCGTGTAGATATTTCCGAATTCCTGCAGCCCAAAGAGGCGTGCTGCATGGTCGGCATCCTGAAAGATGTATGACGTGGTCTGGTAGATCGGAACGGCGCGTGATCCGGTGGTGGGGTCGGGTTCTTGCCCCGCGTGAACGGCCAACGTGGCCAGATGCTGCTTCAATTCTTCTGCCATTTTCTGCTCCTTGACTCTTGCTCGACTGCCGTCTGGCCCTGCTGCGCCAGGTTGTTCCGCCCACGCTTACGCGTGTTCAGGATTTCTTTCCGGGAAGGCTACGGGGCCTTCCCGCTTCTGCACAAAGAAAAACGGCCCGCGATGAGGTTCACCGTGGGCCGCCTTGATTCCTGGTTGTTCGCTTATTGCGATCGTCCATTCGCGGGCACGGTGTGGCTACACATGCACATGCACATGTCAGTCATGCTCCGGGCGTCGAGATAGGTACGAAACATGCTTAACAGTATCCATTGAGACTGCTGGATGCGTCAATCCTGCGGCTGTGTCGGTCAACACTTGCGGCACTTGGCAAGAATGGCGGCTTCCAGCCGTTCGCGTAAATCGTTTGGTAGCTCGTAAATTTCGTGAGTACGGTAAATCTCAATGGTTTTGCGTGTTGTGTTGAGGGTAATCACGCAGTGCTCGCAGCCGCGCAGGTGCTCTTCCAATTCGGCCCGCAGCGGTGACGCAGCCACATCATCGAGCATGTCATCGAGTTTTGCGAGAAATTCTGTGCAGGTCACTTGGCACCTTCCTTGCTTCTGTCGCGGAAGTAGCGGCTGAGCCGCTCACGCAACTGCAACCGGGCCCGCAACAGGCGAGACTTTACGGCCGGTACGCTGAGCCCCAGCGTATCTGCGGTTTCTTCGGTCGAAAGTCCTTCCACGTCGCGCAAAACAAATACCACTCGAAAGCCTGGCGGCAGTCCCTGGATCGTCTTTCTCAGGATTTCCGCCATTTCCGATTGCCCGTAGAGCGCTTCCGGGTCGGGGCTCCAGTCGGCGAGGTCGCGTGGCATCGAGCCTTCTTCTGTTTCCACGTCCTCGTCAATGGACACCATCTTTCCCGTGCGGCGTTTCCTGAGCCGCATCAGCGCTTCGTTTACTGTGATTCGAACCAGCCAAGTGTAGAACTTCGAATTCCCCTGGAACTGGTCGAGTTTTTCGTAGGCCTTCAGAAATGCATCCTGAACGACGTCTTCCGCGTCTTCCCGGTTTTGCGTTATGTGTTGCGCAATCCGGAAAACCTGCCGGTCGTACTGGCGCACCAGCTTTTCAAAGGATGATACGTCTCCTCCCCGCGCCTGGTTGACCAGCAAAACGTCGGGATGGACTTCTTCGGTACCTGAACTTTGGATGATGGACATAGTGATTCGTTTCAGGGAAATGTTCGCCCGCGATGATTGCTGGAAAAACTCTCCTGATCCATAATAAAAGCTCTTTTGGATCAGCCGCAAAAGCTGTCTGCCGAAATCAGCACCGTTCCAGCCGGTTTTTATAGAGAAAACAGTAATCCGGAAGGGCAGGTCGAACAAAATAAACAACAGGATGTTACTGGATCCCCGTTATTAATCTGTTACGAAGGATGCTTCTGCCGGATATCCAGTCCGGGAATCCGGCAGCAGGGTGCCTAACTGGGAACCCAACTGGGAAAGAATCTGAGCGGGGTCCCAGGATTTCTACGAAAACCGGCTTACTCTGAAGGAGAGGGACGTGTATTTCCCATGTGGTTGAGTAGCACCCGAAGCATTCAACGCGACTTGCGCTGGACCGTCGCCGTCACCGGCAGGACTGCGCTTTTTTTCATCATCTTGTCCGGGTCGGTTGCTTTGCTGATGGGGCATGCCGAGATGGTTCACACAACTGGCTTATACGTTCACGCCGCCTCAAATTCGCATCATGGCGCCAAAGTGCAAAAAGTGGGGCGAACTCCCCGGGCCAGTCATGTAAAGCATGACCGGCGGAGTAACCGCGGGACTTCGCGGGCAACTGCCTTGCACGCGGCTTACGTGGAGTCCATTTCGCTGCGCCCGCTCGCGACCAGGCTCGTTCAGCAAGGCACGCCGGAGGCCTACGCACAGGTGAAGTCATGGGCTAACCGCCACCATGGAGAGGCGGCTGCGCTGGGATTTCTGGCGCTGGGCCATGCTTATCTGGAGGACGGTCATGACAACCATGCAATTGCCGACCTCAAACTGGCAGCTAAATTCGGAGATGCGCTGGGCGATTTCACCGATTACCTGCTTGCCCAGGCTCAAATGGGGGTGGGACTCAATGCCGATGCCGAATCTTCGCTGAAACGGCTTGAAACGAATTACCCGGACAGCTTACTCACACCGCTGGTTCCCGCTCTGCTCGCGAACGCGTATCTGAACGATAAGCAACCTGCGGAGGCCCTGCATGTTCTCAGTGCGAGCGCTTCGCGTCCAATCGGGAACCGAGCGGATTATCTGCTGGCCTATGCGAAGGCTGAGTTGGCACTAGGGAATCAGGGTGAGGCGCTGGCGTACTATCGTCGCGTGTTCACCGAGTTTCCCGTGACGGCTGCCGGCATAGCTGCACGCAAGCAGATCTCGTCGATGGACCTTCTCCATACGCTTCCTACGGAAGACTTGCGCATCAATGCGGATGCATTGTTTGATGCCGGGCAGTATCGGCAGGCGAAGGAAGAATACCTGCTACTAGCTCAGAATACGCATCTGGATGAAGACGCACGCAATGCATATTATGTAGCGGCTGCGGCCTGTGATCTCAAGCTGAATCGACTGACGCAGGACGAGATTGACGGGATAAAGACTCAGAACGATGATGCAGGCGCGCGCCTGCTCTATCTCAACGTGGAACTGGCGCGAAGCAAAAGTGACGACACGCAGATTCGTCATCTGGTGGACGAGATGGAGCAGCGCTTTCCGCACAGCTCCTGGCTGGCCCGCGCGCTTTATTCGGCTGGCAACATGTATCTGCTGGAACCGAATTATCCAGAGGCCGTGGCTTACTACAGCGAGCTGTCGAAACGCTTTCCCTATATGTGCAGCCGCAGGGAGCGCCATGATGCCTGTTCTGACCTTTCTGCAAAAAGTCACTGGCGCGCGGCCTGGCTTACCTATCGGCTGGGTCACTACGACGAAGCAGCGCGACTGTTTGACGCGGAGATCGAACGCTATCCAGGCACGGAGCAGTTTTCAACCGCCCTTTACTGGCGCGGTCGTATTTACGAGCGTGAAGGGAAGAAGCCGCTGGCGGCGGCCTACTATCACACGGAAATCCGCCTGTACCCTCACTACTATTACGCGCTGCTTGCGGCAGAGCGCTTGAAGAAGATGGGGTCTGTTCACCCGGTTGAGGTTCCAGCGCTGGATCGCATCAATCCTCAGCTGATTCCTGATTTCAGCGATGATGTGCCTCAGTATGATCCTCACGTTCTACGCGCGCGCCTCCTCGCCAACGCCGGTCTGGACGGCTACGTCGCGTCGGAGATCAGCTCCGCACCGGGCAGTCGCAAGTGGGGGGCATTTGCGCAGGCGCAGATTTTCTCAAGCGGCGACGAGGCCTGGCGGGCCATGTTTGCCTTAATGCGTGTCATGCCGTTTTATACCCAGGCACCGTTCGGGGCGATTCCGATGTCCTACTGGAAGATGCTGTATCCCACTCCCTATTGGCCGCAAATTGTCCGGTATTCGCGTGCGCGCGGGCTCGATCCGTACATGGTTGCTTCCTTGATTCGTCAGGAAAGCGGGTTTCGACCCGACGCGATTTCCCACAGCAATGCCTATGGCTTGATGCAACTGTTACCTTCTGTAGGACGAATGATGGCGCGGAAGGCCGGCATGCGCTATTTCCGCACCCGCGATCTTTTGAATCCGATCATCAACATTGAATTGGGGACGCTCTATTTGAAGCAACTCATGGACGAATTCAATGGGAATCCAGAGTATGCCTTTGCAGCCTACAACGCAGGAGACAACCGAGTGGTGGCATGGAAGCAGATCGGCGGATACCACGGGATGGCCGAGTTCGTGGAGTCGATTCCATTTACCCAGACCCACGAGTATGTGGAGAGCATTGTTCGAAATCAATACATGTACCGTGTGATCGACAAACTCTCAACGCAGGAGGCACGCAGGCAGGTGGGAAGTGTCCAGGCGGTGAGAAAATAAAAGTATGGAATTCATCGACCTCAAGACCCAATACCGCAAGCTGAAGCCGGCGATCGACGCGCGGATTCATACTGTTCTTGACCATGGCCAGTACATTCTGGGCGCTGAGGTTACGGAACTTGAGGAGCGTCTTTCGGCCCGGACAGGGGCGAAGCACTGCATTGCCTGCTCCAGCGGAACGGACGCGCTGCTGATCGCCATGATGGCCCTCGGCGTGGGGCCGGGGGATGAGGTTATTACAGCGCCGTTTACGTTTTTCGCCACCGGAGAGATGATTGCGTTGCTCGGTGCGAAGCCGGTATTTGTCGACATTGAGCCGCGTACTTGGAACCTGGATGCCGCCAAGATAGAGTCTGCGATTACCCCACGCACACGTGCGATTATGCCGGTCAGTCTGTACGGCCAGTGTGCCGATATGGACGAGATCAACGCGATTGCCGAACGGCACAATCTGCCGGTGATAGAAGATGCGGCACAAAGCTTCGGGGCCTTGTACAAGGGGCGCTCCTCCTGCAACTTGAGCACGATAGGCTGCACCAGTTTTTTCCCCTCCAAGCCGCTGGGCTGCTACGGTGACGGCGGTGCCTGCTTTACTAATGACGACGCACTGGCCACAGCCATGCGCGAGTTGCGCAACCACGGGCAGGATCGCCGTTATCACCACACCCGTATTGGCATCAATGGGCGCATGGACACGATCCAGGCGGCGGTGTTGCTGGCCAAGCTGGAAGTTTTCGATACAGAGTTGGTGGCGCGCAATGAGGCCGCCGGACGCTATGCTGCTTTGCTGCGAGGCGTTGTGGCTACTCCTCAGGTGCAACCGGACCGTACCTGTGTATGGGCGCAGTACACCGTCGAGGTGGAAGACCGGGGCGTCGTACAGCGAGCGATGACGGAGCAGGGAATTCCGACGGCGGTGCATTACCCCGAGGCGCTCCATCTGCAGCCTGTTTTTCAGGGACTGGGGTTGGGGGCAGGCAGCTTTCCGATTGCAGAGAACGCAGCGAGGCGTGTAATCAGTCTTCCGATGCACCCGTACCTGACTCCGCCCGCAACGGAGCAGGTGGCCCGCGCGCTCAAGGCCGCTATGTTACAACCCGCACTGAAATGAATCTCGACAGTTAACCCCTGACTCATCGTTTGATTGACACCTGGCCATTGGCAGTCAAGAATCACTGCAACATCCACTTTCGGGTGAATGTTGGTGATCCCTCTGCATGCAAGAGACCCTCTGCAGCACGAGTGCTTTACCCGAAGTTGGGCTTTCGCGCCCTTCGTTGTTGATTGCGCTCCACCGGCCCATCCGCAGGAAAGACCTCCCGCTCTCTTTGCAGTTCCATGCCCCATCCAGCCTGCTTCATGAAGCGGAGGGCTGGCTTTGCTTTAACTCGCACCGCAAGGAGGCGTTAGCGGCGAAATTCTGATTTCTCATTCGGCCACCAGAAAGTTTCCCTGAAATGTTGGATAGCCAGCAACTCACCGAGGAGGTTGTACATGCAGGACGAATGGCAAATGATCGACGAGTGGATACCGGAACAGATGGAACCAGGCACGATGTTTGTGCTCCAGAATCCAACTTCTATGGGAGATACCCACAACCCATATGTCGCCGTACTGGCGTGCCCCGGATGTGGTTCTCTCGGTCTGATCACCCGGGCTCAATATCTGGGTGCCCAGTCGATGATCTGTGGTTCGGATCATTGTTCTGCCGAATATTTTCTACGTGACGATGAGATTGAATTCCGCAAGCCCCACTGAAGCTTTATTTTTTTGAGAGTGCGTGGCCCGTCAAGTATGACTGGCCGCGTTCTTACGGAGGTATGGTCGAAGGCAACGGCCTGCATTTGAGAGATAATGAAGAAGCTCACTAAGCCCGGATGGCGGAATCGGCAGACGCAGCGGACTTAAAATCCGCAGGCCGCAAGGCCGTGGGGGTTCAAGTCCCCCTCCGGGCACCACAAATAAATCAATAGCTTACCTCGGTTCTCCCCGTCCGCCCTCAGGTCATTTTTTGACCTAGTGATACTAATGGTGATACTTTGGCCTCGCAGCGATACTGGGAGGGCAACATGGCGCGTAACGAAGAGGTGAAGGTCCGGGGCGTCTGGGAACGTGAACCTGGTTCGGGCGTTTGGTGGATTCGCTATCGTGACACCGATGGGAAGTTGCACCGCGAGAAAGTGGGACGAAAGAGTGATGCAGAAGCCCTTCTCAACAAAAGGCGGAACGAGCGTCGTGTTGGCAAGAAGATGCCGGAGAATATTCGTACTTCCCCTATCAAATTCGCCGAACTTGCCGACTACATTACGGATGATTATTCGAAGACACATCATTCAGACTCGCGCAACGTCACGCAGCGACTTGGAAGGCTGAAGGAGCACTTCGGCGATTTCCCAGCTGAGACTATCAAGCCCGCAGAGATTGACAACTGGCTTTCGAAGAACACGAAGACAGGTAGCACCGCGAACCGTTATCGGGCGGCGATGAGTCTCGCGTACCGTGAAGGTATTCGTAACGGCAAATTGACGAACAATCCTGTTCGGCTGGTCAAGTCCTAAAAGTTCTGTAGATTGTCATTCCTTGGGGTAGTTGTTGACTGTTCTTGTTGGTTGAGGGGCCGG
>JBMFWD010000084.1:0-9886 GCA_049965615.1 Acidobacteriaceae bacterium | reverse complement strand
GCCGGCCCCTCAACCAACAAGAACAGTCAACAACTACCCCAAGGAATGACAATCTACAGAACTTTTAGGACTTGACTAGTCCGGAAGAATTTGTCGGCGCCTGCAAGGCATTGATAATGGGCGACATAGAGCAATTCTGGGCAATGCTGAACGGGCCGAATTTTCAACTGTTAACCGAAGGGTTGTAGGTTCGAGTCCTACCTGAGGAGCCAATCATTTAATAAGATCAACCACTTAGAAGATCACATTCTTCAAGTACCATCAGAAGCACCAGGAGCAGATCTCTTCCTCTTCGCATAAGGTCTGTTGCTCTCGGGCAGCCGCGGTTTAGTTGCGGACAATCCATCCTCAATCACTGTCGCGACTGAGGGAGTAAAGTGACCAGCGTGCCGGAGCGAAGGTCCTGCGATGCCTGGCTGGCGATTTCGTCGCCGTCGTGCAGCCCGCCAAAGACCTCGGTCATGCCGTCGGCGGTGCCGCCCGTTTTTACGGCAACGATCTCCGCGTGATTGTTCTTGATGCGGACTACGTAGGCCTGATCGGCTGATCGGCCGATGGCCGAGGATGGGACGACGAGCGTGGGCTGCGTGCGCGCGACATGCCAGATTACGTCGGGGAACATGCCCGAGTAGAGTTGAGCATCAGGATTGGTAACGTCCATTTCTGTTGGCATGGTGCGCGTGGAGGCGTCTACCGAGTCGGCGAGGCGCGCCACGGTTCCGTGAAAGGTTCGGCCCGGAAATGCGGGGACGGTGAAGTCGACGACGGAGCCTTTCTGGATGCCGCCGATGTAGATCTCCGGCACGGCGACGACTAGGCGCAGATGGGCCACCTGTTCAATACGTAACAGCGATGGTTGCGAGCCTGAGCCTGCGGGACCAACAAGCGCGCCGGGGTGCACGTTGCGCCTGGTGACGACGCCGTCAAACGGGGCGGTGATGCGGAGGTAGCTTTCCATGTCGCCGGCGGAGCGCAGATTCGCGCGTGCGGCCTCAGCCGTATTGTGGAGCGAAACGACACGGGCTCGGTCCGCCTGCACGGTTTTTCCGGCGGTGTCGAGCTCTTCGTCTGAGATGACACCGGGGGTCCGAGCGGCGTCCTGCAGCCGGTGATAGGTGCTTTCGTCGGCGGCTAACTTAGCTTCGCCTGCGATGCGCTGGTTCTCAGCGCTGAGCAGCTTTGCCTGCGCTTCTGCTTTTTGCGCGGTCACTTCCGGCGCGGAAAGGATGGCGATGAGCTGGCCTTTATGGACAACAGAGCCGCGATCGACGCCGATCCACTGCACAAAGCCGCTGATGCGCGGAAAAATGCGCACTTCTTCGTAAGGCTGCAGTTCGCCCGGCAGGTGGATGGTGAGGTTCAGCGTGCTCGATGATACTCGCGCAGCCTGGATGGGGACGGCCTGCTCGGGGACCGCGGTGACGGCTTTAGCCTGAGACGAGCAGCCGGTGACGGCGAGCGTGGAGGCGAAACCCGCCGCGAGCGCAAGTGTGGCGAGCGCGACAGGCTTGAACCGCATGAGCTGCGGCATACGGGTAAAGAATTTATGAGTGTGCATGAGAATTGTTCTCCTTAACGTTACAAATTCGCGTACGGGCTGTGCTGGTCCGTAACGTCGAGCGATGCGGAATGTTTTGAGGCCTTCTCCTGCACGGCCGCAAAGATGGCGGGCAGCAGGAACAGCGTGGCGATGGTGGAGGCGATGAGGCCACCGATGACGGCGCGGCCGAGAGGCGCGGTCTGGTGTCCGCCCTCGCTCAGCGCCATGGCCATGGGAACCATGCCGGCAATCATGGCAATGCTGGTCATGAGGATCGGCCGCAGCCGCGTCTGGCCGCCAAAGATGGCTGCCTCCGTGGCCGTGACGCCCTCTGCCTTGCGGTGACTCTCAGCAAAGGTGACCAGCAGGATGGAGTTGGCAACCGAAACGCCGAGCGCCATGATGGCGCCCATGAAGGATTGCAGGTTGAGCGTAGTGCCGGTGATGAGCAGCATCACGATCACACCGCAGACCACGGCAGGCGCAGTAGCAACAGCGACCAGCGCGAGCCGCAGCGACTGGTAGTTGGCCGCCAGCAGCAGATAGATGGCGATAACGGCAAAGATGAGGCCCATGCCGAGCGAGCGGAGAGTTTCATTCATGGGCTCGATCTGCCCGCGAACGTGGATTTCCACTCCGCGCGGCGGCGACCCGGCACGTTGAATAGCCTTGTTCACCTGGGCCGAGGCGCGGCCAAGGTCCTCCCCTTGTACGTTTGCGGTAAGCGAGATCATGCGCTGCATGTCGTAACGGTCGAACTCGCCGGTGACGTTACCGTAGGTAAGTTGCGCCACGTCGCCAAGGTTGGGATGACTGGAGGCGCCACCGCTCACCAACGGAATGTTGGAGAGATCGTCCATGGATGCCATCTGGTTTTGCGGCACCTCTACCTGCACCTGGTAACCGATGCCGGTACTTGGGTCCTGCCAAAAGTTGCGGGAGACGAAACGGCTCGACCAAGTGGCGGTTTCGACAGAGCGCTCGATCTGATCCACGGTGAGGCCCAGTTGCCCGGCCCGAACGCGATCGATGTCGACGTTCAGGCTGGGGTACTCGAGCGGCTGCGCGTAGTGCAGATCGCGCAGGTGCGGCAGCTTTGCCATTTCGGCCCGCACGCGCTCGGCGTAGGCGTGGTCAGCGGCGAGGTTGAAGCCTTGAACATCGACCTCTACAGGAGTGGGAGATCCGAAGTCCATGACCTGGTCGACGATATCTCCGGACTCAAAGGTGAAGTCGGTTCCAGAAAAATCGCGTTGGAACTTTGCCCGCAACTGCTCCTCAAGCTTTGGAACGTTGATGTGAGCACCCGGCCTGAGTTGGATGCGCAGGACAGCTTCCTGCGGGCCGCTTGTCCACAGATAGACGAGATTCACCGGATAACTCGGCGCATAAGTTCCTACATAACCAATGCTGATGTTGACGTTATCGGGACCCGCGAGCTGCTTGATGGTATCGAGCACCTTGAGGGTCTGTTGCTCGGTGAGTTCAATGCGCGTTCCAGCGGGCGCGCGCAGGCGAAGCTGAAACTGGTTTTCCGGAGTATGCGGGAAGATTTCGCGGCCGAGCAGCGGCCCGAGCGCGACCAGAAGGACGGCGGAGATAGCGAGATAGCCCACGATGGCAGTCTTGCGCCTCGCCATGAGACGGCTGATAAAGAGCGTGTAGCTATCGCGGAAGTGATCGAATCGGCTATGGCCGGTGGACTCTTCCTCGTCGCGATGCATCTTGCGATTGAGCCAGATGTAAAGCACCGGGACGAATGTGCTCGACAGCAGGAAGGACGCCACCATTGCAAACCCGACAGCAAGCGATAAGGGGACGAAAAGCGCCTTGGTGACGCCGACCATAAGGAAGGACGGCACGAAAACGGCAAGGATGGCCAGCACCGCCAGCAGTCGTGGAGTGAGTGTTTCGCGCGTGCCGTCGAGCACGGCTTGCGGTACGTTGTCGGTCAACTGAAGGTTGCGATGTATGTTTTCGATCGTTACCACCGACATGTCCACCAGGATGCCAACGGACAATGCGAGACCGCTGAGCGTCATGATGTTGATGGTCTGGTTGGCGAGCCATAAGCAGGTGACGGCGGTGATGAGCGCAAAGGGGATGGACGCGATCACGATGAAGGAACTGCGCCACTCCCGAAGGAAGAGGAAGACCATGAGGCCAGTAAGGACAGCGCCGATCACCCCTTCCCACAAGAGAGACATGAGCGAGGAACGCACGCGGCCGGACTGGTCAAACTCGTAGCTTACTTTTACGTCTGGCGGGAGCGCGTCGGCAAAGTGGCCAAGGCTGGCTTTGACCTCGTTGACAACGGTGAGCGTGGAAGCGTCGGCGCGTTTTGTTACCGGGAGATAGACGGTGCGGCGGCCGTTGACGAGCGCGTAGCCAAGCGTGATGTCGCTTCCGTCTTCGACGGTGCCCACGTCATGCATAAAGACGGTGGGCCCGGTGCCGGTGCGGATGGGCAGGTTGGCCAGTTCCTGCAGGTTGTTGACGATGGCGTTGGAGGGCGTGATGCGGTCGAGGGCGCCGGTACGCACGTCTCCGGCGGGCGCGATGACGTTGCCGGCGAGCAACGCCTTGACCACTTCCGCCGTGGACATGCGATAGCTATTAAGCTTGTCGCGATCGACCTTGATGACGATGGTGCGCGTGCTGCCGCCGAAGGTAGCCGGCGAGGAGACGCCGGGAAGCGTGGTGAAGAGCGGCCGCACGCGGTTGAGGGCGAGATCCTGCAGTTCGTCGACACTGCGGGTTTTGCTCGAAAAAGTAAGATAGCCGACCGGCACGCTACCCGCGTCAAAGCGAAGGACAAAGGGCGGTACGGTGCCTTGCGGCATGTAGGCACGCGCGCGCTCAATGTAGGAGACGGTTTGCGCGAGAGCCTGGTTCATGTCCGTGCCCGGTACAAAAGAGAGCTTGAGCAGCGCGAAGTTTTCAACGGATTTAGACTCGACGCTCTGCAGTCCGGCGATGTAGAGGAAGTTGGACTCGTAGTAGTAGGTGAGATATCCCTCCATCTGGCTCGGGCTCATGCCGCCATACGGCTGGGCCACATAGATGACTGGCATGTTGAGGTTCGGGAAAATATCCATGGGCATGCGCATGAGGGATAGAACGGAGCACAGCGCAAGGGCAATGACAGCGATCAGCACGGTGATCGGCCGCCGCAGGGCGGCGTGAATGAGCCACATAAAATCAGTGCCCTCCCTGGGGCATGGTGTTGGCCGTATTGAGAAATGGAGTCAGATTGCCATTGGCAGCGGCAACAGCGGCAAGGGCTCGCCATACGCTCAGGCGGGCCAGCGAATCGTCGGTTTCGGCCTGGGCCAGCAGGCTTTGAGCTTCCGCTACGTCGACGATGGTCCCCAGACCGGCGCGAAAGCGCGCGACTGCCTGGGTTTCGCTCTGCCGGGCGGCGGAGAGTTCGGTTGGTGTGTTTTCAGCTACGCGGCGTGCGCCGTCCAACTGGGCCAGGGCAGCCTGCTGCTGACCGGTAAGCATCTGCACGGTTTGTGCGTAGAGAGCTTCTTCGCTGCGGCGCTTTGCGGTCTCGACTTTTTTGCGCTCGCGAATGGAGAAGATGCTGGTCAGGTCCATCTGCGCCGTCAGGCCCGCTTCCCAGTTGTAGGCCGTAAAAGTGAGTCCTGCGCCTCCTGGCTCAATCTCTCCCGTGGAAGTTTCCGCGCTGCCGCGCGCCGAGAGCAGCGCCGACGTGCTGAAGTGCGGAATGTAAGCATGGTTGAGAACGCGGATGCGCGCCTTTTCTTCCAGAACGCGATCTTGCTGGGTAACAGCAGCAGGATGGGCTGCGAGCGGCTGCGCTGCACCGGCCGCAGCGGGTGGCAGCGTGAGGAATGGACCGGGAATGACCTCCACGCTATCGCCTGCCAGGCCCAGCATCTGGGCGAGAGCAATGCGAGCCACCTGGCTGTTTTGTTCGGCCTGGATGAGTCGCGTTCGGGCCGCGGCGAGTTCGGCGTCGGCACGGGATGCGTCCGCTCCGGGTCGCAGGTGCGCATCGACCAGCGCATGCACGGAGCGAGTAAACACCTGGCGACGATCCACATCGGCCCGGCTTGCGGAAACGCGTTGCTCCTGCGCCAGCAGCGCCAGCGATGCTTCTGCAACTGCAGACGTAACGCCGAGTTGCGTCAAGGTCACCTGCGACTGGGCGCGGTTGGCCGCAGCCTGCGCAGATAAAACCTCGGCGTGGCGATAACCAAATGTAAACGGCTCCCACGAAAGAAGAACACCCGCGCCCGAGGTCCAGAAGGGGCGGTTGGCGTGCGGCGTGATGCCGCCCTGCGTGCCGGTAAGAATGGTCGGGCTCTGCGGCAGCAGCACCCCGAGCACGCTTTCGCGACTACCACGGTCAATCTGCCACACGCCGTTGAGACTGGGCAGATAGCTGGTCCTGGCAAGGCCCACTCCAGCCCGCGAGGCGTTGTACTGCTCCAGCGAGGCGCGGACGGCAGGATAGTTGGCAAGCGCATAATTCACCGCCTGCTGTACGGTGAATTGCCTTGCGGTGGCCGGCTGCGCTTGCGGTTGCGCAAGTGACGTTATTGGCGTGAGGCAAAGGATGCCTGCGGCGGCGGCGGAGATGATCCTTGAGAGTTGCATTCGATGAGCGATGCACATACGGTGCGTGGTCTGGCTACTCCTGTCTACTGCGGTTGTGCCCTGGGCAACACCCGGGGCAACGGAAGACACATATCCCTGAAATCCTGCCGGGCAATTGCAATGCCGGCGGTCCACTTCTGGATGAAACTCCACCAGTGCTGACTCGCACGGGCGCAGGTTCCGAATAGCCTCGGTGAACTGCAATGATTTTGGGGACGAAAAATGTAGCCCTGCACGCCTGCCGGACCGGAGGAAGCGGACCAGGACGCAAGTGAACCGCATCGGCTATCGTTCAAAAGCTACGGAACGATAGCGCCGAGCCTCTACGAGGTCTGTATCCGGATCGACGAAAGAGCAGAGCGTGAAGGAATGCGACTAGGCTGAGGGAGGCGCGCGTCCAACTGGACGGTAATCTGCGAAGAACTCGCGCATCGGCACGATGCGGATCTGAAATCCAATCGAAACGGGAAGAGGCGCCAACGAAATCGGCTCCGCTTCCATTCCGACTCGACGATGCAGGCGTGGAGCGATGCCTTCGTCGACTTCGTGAAAGACATGCACACCGCGTCCGGCGGCAGTTACATAGGCGGGCAGAGTTGGAAGCCGGACAATACAATGATCCAGCAGTGCGGCATCGTTGTCAGAAACGGTCGACGGGGAAGCAAATTGCGAAGAGTTATGGTTCGTGGGGGATGCAGCGTAGGACTCAGCCCCAAGCGCGAGCGGTACGCTCAGTATCACGAGCGTCAGGTAAATCCACCGAAGGTATCTGCGCATTGTTTGCAACCAGGGAAACTCCCCTACAACGTAAAACTAATATACCGCAACCTGGTCATAGCGGCAGAAAAATATATATAGCCGTTAGACGCTACCTCTCTCCCGGGGTTGCACCATTTCGGACAGATACGATTCCGGCCAGCCTGCGAGGTAGGCGATCTTGCCGGGGTAAGGCTCTCCGCTCCATCAGGATATGAACCAGGTAGTAAACATTTAGACCTTCTGAAAGATACGCTATCGGGCCCGGTTGTCAGAAATACTGAGGTGGGTAACTTGTGCAATCTGAGGTAGCCCCGCCACATGTCAGCGAAGAGGGTGCACCCTTTCCTCTGAATCCGGAGTGGCAAGGTACGAACAGACCCACTTCCCTGCCCCAGTGAACATAGTGCGATCCCTGATCGAACAGTAGCTCCTCAAGCAGCGTGATCAAAGCCCTCAATTCTGCTCGGAGAGCAAGCTCGCAAGGCGGCATCTCGGATGGATCGTTATGCCGACGGCCAGCAGATGAAGGGGCAATTCGGCGACCGAGACCGCGCATGGCTTCTTTGAAAGCGTGGAGAAGGCCCATGGCCGCGTGGAAACGCGCCCTGCTGCGTCTTCGATCAGTTGAACTGCCTTTCGAAACCGGAGCAATGGCCGGGACTGCAATCCTTTGCGGTGATCGACTCCTAGCGCACAGCCGGAGGCAAGACGACGCACGAGCAGCGACTTTACATCAGCAGCCTGGCGCCGGACGCGGTGAGGATGGCGGCCACGGTGCGCGCTCATTGATCGGTGGAGAATCGCTTGCACTGGTGCATGGATGTTTCCTTCAACGACGCTCAGATGCGCTCCCGCACACGCCACGCACAATCTGGCCTCTCTGAAAAAGCTCACCCTGAATCTGATCCGCATCGATCCGGTGAAACGAAAAGGCGGAATCAGAGCCAGACGAATCATCGCTGCCACAAGCGACAACTACCGCGCACATCTGCTCGGACTCGGATCATCGGAAGTCACCCTCATGCTTCGTCGATTTTCGCCTTCTCTTCATGCGATCACCCTGCAGCCCACCGGTTCTTCAGGGCATACCGATACCATTTCAGATACAGTGGGATCCATTTTTTCAGCCGAAAGCGAGACTCCCCTTGCGTGCGGTCCCACCAGGAACAGGGCACCTCGGTAATCCTCATCCCCCGCGAGTGCGCCTTAACTACAATCTCGATACCAATTTCGAATCCCCCGGAACTTTCCAAAGGAATCACGTCCAGGATGCTGCGGCGGTATAACTTATAGCTGTTCGTAACGTCATGCGTTGGGACACCGGCCAGCCAGTACAAACTAAGCCCAGCCATGCGCGACAGCGTCTTCTTGAGGAACGGCCCGCCATATTGCCGGCCGCCACGCATATAGCGCGAACCGCAAACTATGTCCCATCCCGACGCAGCTTTTTCAAGCATCAAAGGCAGCTTGGCATAGTCGTCAGACATATCAGCCATAGTCACCAGAACGTAGCTCGATTGCGAGGCCAGCAATCCCTGCTTGATCGCGTCGCATACACCCTTGCCGGTGTTCTTCTGGAGCCGTATCGGCATCGCGTACCCGGCGCGCACTGACTCCACGACCGGAAGTGTGTCGTCACCATCAAAGTCGTAGACAATCGTGACCTGGGCAGGAACGGCAGTTCCCTGCATGCATTCCGCAATGCGACCAAGGGTAGCGGCGATATTCGCGCCCTCGTTATACACAGGAATTACGATATTCAGCGACACCGGGCAGGACTCCTCCTTGACCCGACGCAGTGAGCCGTTGTCAAGCGCGTCTTCCAATGCCATCTCTCCCCGCCGTCAAATGCCGCCTAACTCGATCTGTTCACGTATCCATGGAATGATCTCGTCGAGCGCCTTATCGAGCGACGTAGTCGCCTCAAAGCCAAGCACCCGCGTCGCCTTGGATACATCCGGCACCCGCTTCTGTACGTCGTATTGAAATGGCTTGTCGCACACATACCGGAAGGGTTTATCCGGACAAAGCCGATTCCAGATCATCTCCGCCAACTCCAGAACCGTTGTGCTCTCAGCCGTCGACAGATTGAAATCCTCATTGAGTGCGGCCTCGCTCTCAATGCAGTTCCGAATGCCGCGTGCAAGGTCGCCACCATAGGTGTAATGCCGAATCTGGTTTCCCTCACCCAGGATGTGCAGCGGGTCCTGCCCTTTCAGAATCTTCTGCACCAGGTCAGGAACAACGTGGCTCATCGCCAGCTTGATATTCCCTGAGAGTATTTGCCGATCGGTCTTGGCCGATTTTTCCCCTGTCCCGACGCAGTTAAACGGACGCACAATTGTGTACGGCAACTTGTACTGCTCCCATGCGCCTTTCGCGAAATACTCGCACGCCAGCTTTTGAAAGCCATAGGTCGAAAGCGGTGGCGGACACCGCAATTGCTCGCCCTCAGGCGTAGGAAAGGTACCGGTGCTTTCAAACACCATCGAAGAAGACAGCACAGTGATCTTCCTGAGCTTTCCGGTTTTGTGAGCGTGAATGGCGGCATCAAAGGTGGATGCTGTGATCCGTTCATTCTCGGCCAGTAGTTCGTATGCAAACTCGTGAAAGTAAGAAATGCCGCCAATCATGGCTGCCGCGGCCAGCACGTGATCGCAGTCGGCAAGCACATCTTTCATCAGGCTCACATCCTTCGCGTCGCCTTCGATGAATTGGTAGTGCGGATGAGTGTCGTAGCTCTTTTCGATGGGGCCGTATTTCGACAAATTGTCGATTCCCACGACTTCCCAGCCCTCGCGCAGCAACTCGTCAATCAGATATCCGGCAATAAAGCCCTTCGCCCCGGTCACGCAAATCTTCATGCTGGCTTTACGCCCCTTCCTGACCCTACGTGATTCCACACGTCCACCAGTATCTTCCCGCTGTAGTCGAGACTCTTGTATGCCTTGTGAGGCG
>JBMFWD010000083.1:0-10404 GCA_049965615.1 Acidobacteriaceae bacterium | reverse complement strand
CTAAGTCCCCCATAACCACCCTCTAACCTCACTTAAGGACTCTCAATCATGGCGATCGCCCGGCAAGTCATCACCTCCATCCTCCCCGACGGCACAGATATGCTCGGCACCCGCCACATCGCCGTCAAAATCGCGGACGAAAGCATCGTCTCCGGCTCCCTGCTCACCGTCGAAAGCAACCACTTCTGCGTCCTCAAGTCCCGTGGAGCCGTCCTTCAGGTCTATGACACCGGCCAGTACGCCATCACCACGCCGGACAAGCCCATCCTCGGCTCCATCGCCCAGGGCTTCTTCGGCGGAAACTCCCCCTGGGTCTACGAAGTCATCTACGTCAACCGCTCCAAGCTGCTCATCCGCAGCGAAGGCATCGCCACCAGTGAGGAAATGGCCGAAATGGCCTACCAGGTCGACTACTACATCCACATCGACTCAAAGGAAGACGCACTCCAGCTCATCACCCACCTCCCCTTCAACGGCCATTTCATCGATACAAAGGAAATCGCCGACTACGCCGGACCCGCCATCGAACAGTCCATCAACCAGATCGTCCAGGTCACCAAAATGGAGGACATCAACGAGCACATCGGCGAAGTCCGCGAACTGGCCAAAAATCACCTCACCGAGTTCCTCCGCACCTACGGCATCACCCTTAACGACCTCAAAATCCTCATCATGCCCAAGGATGAGCGCATGCGCGAGCTCATCTCGCTGCAGGCCATGGGCCTCTCACCCATCGAGGCCGTCCGCTACTACCTCGCCCTCCGCATGGCAGACCGCGGACTCATCTCCGCGCCCAACGCAGCCGCCGGCGTCCCCTTCTACATCGGAGGCGCACCCACCGGCTTCTACGACATCACCAAAGACACCGGCACCGGTAACAACCCCATGCCATCCATGCCCGAGGTCAAGTAATGCCCTCTTTTGACTTCTACGACGCAGGACCCATCCGTAAAGTGGCCACTAATCTCTTTTACGGATGGGGCTACAACTTCTACCGGCTTGAAAATCAGCTTCGCGCCGATGATCAGCTCATCCGGGCCAAGGCAGCCTCGCTGCTCGGTCTCGCCATGTCCTATGTGGAAAAAGCCGAGTCCAATTACCGTCGAGAGTTCCTCCCGCCGCCCAGCCGCCAGCATCCCTTTCCCGACGCTAACGCCGTCGCCGCCGCCCAGAAACTCGAACGCCTCTCCAAATCCATCGGCTCGCTCGAACTCACCCTCCACCAGCAGCCCGTACCGGAAAACGACCGCATGACCCAGCGCTTCCGCAAGGAAGCCCCCACCCTCCAGCAACTCATCGCTCAGGACGAGCTCCTGGTCGGCCGCTGCGAAATGCTCCGCTCCCTGCTGGAAAATCAGCCCGCCGCCGCCATCCTCGAAAATCTCTCCTCCATCGAATCCGGCGTCGAATCCATCCACACCAGCCTGCAGCAGCGCGCCGCCATCCTTATGCAGCCTGCGTGAAAAACGCTACGCAGCCGGAGCATCCGCCTCTGGCTGCGCCATCCTCACGACACTGCCTCCCCGTCCGCCTCGTGCAACTCTGCAAGCTCGCCCATTCTCCTGCCACGAATCGTCCCAACCGTCATCCCCGCGCCGCTCAGCAACAGAATGCCGAATGCCAGATCTACCAGAAAACTCCACGACGATCCCCGCGCATTCACCACCCGCAATGCCAGCACCACCGTAATCAGGCCCCGCGGATGCATCCAGAACGCCAGTTCCCGCTCCATCGGATGCGAATCCCTCCACAGCAACCGGCTTGCCACAACGGAAAGCCACCGCGCCACCAAAATCGCCGCAAAAATCACCACAATCGGCAGCCATTGGGTCACGAACCCCTCAAACCGGATCTCCATCCCCACCAGCACAAAGAAGAACGTCCGCACCAGAAAACTCAACTCCGCATGAAACGCCAGCAGTCCCGCCTGCCCCTCGGCTGCCTTCTCACGTCCCTCCACTGTCCCTATTTCCGTGCCCAGATACCGCTGCGCCACCGGCAAATTCGAAAGCGCCAGACCAAAGATCAATACCGCCAGCAGGTCGCCACCGCCTGCCACCTCGGTTACTGCAAAAAGCACCAGCACCGCGCCAAACGTCAAAACCTGCCAGAAGCGACGGTCTGAGAGGCGCGGCAGCAAAAATGCCCAACCCACCCCAGCCGCGATGCCCAGCGCCAGACTGATCGAGAGCTTCACTGCAAAACTGCCCGCCAGCATCCCCAGCGGCACACTCCCCGCAGGCGCATTCAACAACGCTGTCACCGTCAGAACCGAAAGGATGTCCGCCATTGCGCCTTCGACAGTCAAAATCATCCGCAGCTTCGGACGAATTTGCATCGTTTGCAGCACCGGCAACGATACTGAAGCGCTTACGCCCCCAAGAACTGCCGCCACGATCAGCGCCGACTTCCAGGACAATCCCAGCAGTTGGTGCGCCGCCGGAACAACCAGCCCAAGACAAAGCGCATAGCTCACCATCGCCAGCATGATCCCCGCTGGAAAAGACCTCAGCAATTGGCGAATCTCTAATTCAAGACCTGCCTCCAGCAGAATCAATATCAGCGCCAGCGTCCCAAAACCTTCACGCAACCCCGGATATTGCGTAAGGTCCATCAGGTGCAGGCCAGGCCCCAGCAGAACCCCGGTCCCCATCAACACAAGCACATCCGGAATGCCGGTCTTACGCGCCAGCAGATTCGCCAGAAACGCCAGCACCAGCAAACCACCAAGGACACCTAAAAAAAGCGTCAGATTCAAAACCTTTCCTCCTGCCGCCTCGTTATTTTTTCTGCAGCTAATTCGATTCGCTTTCTGGCTCTCACGTCCAGTCGTTAACTGTCATTCTCTTTCAGAACAACGAATCCGGCCAGCCAATCCCCTCCTTTTCAATCCAAAGTCATCGCTTATCCCCCGCCCCCCGCGTTTGACCCTTTACGCATCGCCTCCGTACCATAAAGCAGGCCGCCTTTCGTCCTCGACCGCACCGATTCCCTTGCGACGTCGAGCGACCAACTCCTTACCGGCGGCATTCATTTGGAAGGCACACGTTGACTGCGACAGAGACTATCGACAACAACCCGACTCCTCAGGAAGAAACCGCCACGGCCGAACAGCACCACGACCACGAGGCGCACGACCACGAGCACGGCCATCAGCATGGCCCTACGCTGAACCCGGCATGCACCCGCGAAGTTGAAATTGAAATTCCCGCCGACGAAGTCTCCAAGGCCTTCCGTACCGTCATCAAGCGGTATCAGAAGCAGGCCCGCATCCCCGGATTCCGCGCCGGCAAGGTGCCGGAGAGCCTCATTCGCAGCCGCTTCCACGATGCCATTCAGCAGGATGTCGTCGAGAGCATTCTCCCGCCTCACTTCCGCACCGCCATCGAGCAGCAGGCACTCCAGCCCGTCTCCCAGCCTCAGGTCATTGACCTCCAGATGAAGGACGGCGAGCCACTGCGCTTCAAAGCCGCATTCGAGGTCCTGCCACCCTTCTCCGTCGAAGGCTACCAGGAAGTCAAGGTCGAAAAGCCGGACACCACCCTCACCGACGCCGAGTTCGACGAAGAGCTCAAGCGCGCCATCGACTCCCGCTCCACCATGGAGCCCGTCGAGGAAGATCGCGACCTCGCCGACGGCGACTTCGCACAAATCACCTTCAAGGGCCAGCTCCAGAACACTGAAGAAGCAGAAAATGAAGCCCAGCCCATCGAAGGCCAGGACGTGCTCGTCGAAGTCGGCGGAGCCAACACCCTCCCAGCATTCAATGAAAGTCTCCGCGGCGCAAGGCCGGGCCAGGAGCTCAAGTTCGAGGTCGCCTACCCCGAAGACTTCGGCGAACGCCGCCTCGCCGGCAAAACCGTCGCCTACGATGTCACCATCAACGGCATCAGGAAGCGCGTGCAACCCGAGCTCAACGATGAGTTCGCGAAGGGATTCGGCGACTACGAGTCCTTTGACGACTTCAAGCAGAAACTCCGCGAGCACATGCAGTCGGAAAAAATCCGCCGCATCGAGGCCGAAACCCGCGACAGACTCATCGAAGCCCTCACCGCCCGCTTCACCGTCGAGGTCCCCGAGTCCATGGTCCAGAGCCAGGTCGACGCACGCCTCGATCGCGGCCTCCGCGCCCTCGCGGCTCAGGGCATGCGCACGGAGGACATGCGCAAGCTCGACTTCAACAGCCTCCGCGCCGCACAGCGCGACTCCGCCCTTGCCGAGGTCAAGGGCATGCTCATCCTCGACCGCATCGCAGAAGAGGAAAAAATTGAGGTCTCCGAAGATGAGCTCAACCACCAGCTCTTCATGCTCTCCATGCAGACCCGTGAACCCGTCGACGCCCTTCGCAAGCGTTTGACCAGCGAAGGCAACCTAGCTAGACTCCAGGAACAAATCAAGCGCGAAAAGGCCGGCAAGCTGCTGGTCGAAAGGCTCTGAATTCCCTGGCTTCGGCCGTGCGCGGCCCTCTCGCCGCGCCGGCCATCAACGCAGCATCAGCAAGCGAAGCCCCGGCTTCGAGGAGTGGACACAAACCCATGGCACTTGTACCTATGGTCATCGAGCAGACGAATCGCGGCGAGCGCGCCTACGACATCTACTCCCGTCTGCTGCGCGATAACATCATCTTCCTTGGCACCCCCATCGACGACCAGATCGCCAACCTCATCATCGCCCAGCTGCTCTTCCTGTCCGCCGAAGACCCCGACAAGGACATCCAGCTCTACATCAACTCCCCGGGCGGCTCCATCACCGCAGGCCTCGCCATCTACGACACCATGCAGTTCATCAAAAACGATGTCGTCACCTACTGCATCGGCCAGGCCGCAAGCATGGGCGCATTCCTCCTCATGTCCGGCACCAACGGCAAGCGTTTTGCACTGCCCAACTCCCGCATCCTCATCCACCAGCCCTCCATGGGAGGGTTATCCGGTCAGGCAACAGATATCGACATTCATGCCCGCGAAATTTTGCGCATTCGCGAAATTACGAATAACCTTATGGCTAAGCACACCGGGCAGAGCCTTGAGCGCATCGAGCGCGACGTGGAGCGCGATTTCATCATGAATGCGCCCCAGGCCAAGGAATACGGCATCATCGACGACATTATCGACCGGCCGCGCGTCTAGGGTTCCCCCCTTCGTTCCCGAGGCCTCGGACGATATGCAAGGAGTACCAGCAGCATGAAGACGCGCACCGGTTCTGAAGACACCCTCCGCTGTTCTTTCTGCCACAAGTCTCAGGACGCCGTGGCAAAACTAATCTCTTCACCCAGCGACTACCCTCGCGCATATATCTGCGACGAGTGCGTAGCCGTCTGTAATTCCATCCTCGAGGATGATCGTGCCGAGGCGCCCTCCGGCGCCGCGCCCGCCCAGCTACCCAAGCCCCACGAGGTCAAGGCCTTCCTCGACGAATACGTCATCGGCCAGGACCAGACCAAGAAGAAGCTCGCCGTCGCCGTCTACAACCACTACAAGCGCATTCAGATGAACCGCGCACGCGGCAATGACGTAGAGCTCGCCAAGTCCAACATTCTTCTAGTCGGCCCCACCGGTAGCGGAAAAACCCTCCTCGCTCACACCCTCGCCAAGATGCTCGACGTGCCCTTCGCCATCGTCGACGCCACCACCCTCACCGAGGCAGGCTACGTCGGCGAAGACGTCGAAAACATCATCCTCAAGCTCCTCCAGGCCGCCGACGGCGACGTCGCCCGCGCCCAGAGCGGCATCATCTATATCGACGAAATCGACAAAATCGGCCGCAAGGACGAAAACCCCTCCATCACCCGCGATGTCTCCGGAGAGGGCGTCCAGCAGGCACTCCTCAAGATCCTCGAAGGCACCGTCGCCAACGTGCCCCCGCAAGGCGGCCGCAAGCATCCCCACCAGGAATTCACCGCCGTCGACACCACCAACATCCTCTTCATCTGCGGTGGCGCCTTCGTCGGACTCGAGCGCGTCGTCGGACGCCGCGTCGGCAAAAAAGCCCTCGGCTTCAAGGCCATCGCGGAAAACGACCAGCAGGAAAGCGGACAGCCCGTCCGCACCCAGCGCGACGCCGAACTCCTCCGCCTCGCCGAGCCGCAGGATCTCATCCGCTACGGCCTAATCCCCGAGTTCGTCGGCCGTCTCCCCGTCATCGGCATCCTCGACGAGCTAGACGAAGCAGCCCTCGTCGAAATCCTCACCAAGCCCCGCAATGCCATCCTCAAGCAGTACCAGAAGCTCTTCGAGTTCGAAGGCGTCAGCCTCATCTTCTCTGAAGAAGCGGCACGCGCCATCGCCCTTGAAGCGCTGGACCGCAAGGTCGGTGCGCGCGGCCTCCGCATGATCCTCGAAGAACTCATGCTCGACCTCATGTACCACCTGCCCAGCCACAAGCGGGTCGAGGAACTCGTCATCACGGCGGAAATGGTCAAGCGACGCGATCTCTCGATCAGCCTCCTCGACAAAGCCGGTTGATCCCCGGCCATTTGCTCCTGCTCAAAAAGGTCCCGCCAGGCGCGGGACTTTTACTTGATTTTCCTTACATTTAACCTTCCATTCACCTCCCTTATGTCTCAATTCCTCCAGTTTTTACCGCTTTTTCCACCTCTTCCGTCACCTCAAACTTCGTGTCATCACCATCCGCAAAGCGTCCGAATGCGTTACAGTTCATCTAACAAGCAATGAGAAAACCCAAAGGGGATGTTGTGACCCAATCCAAGGAACTCCGAGAACGCGGCGAAACCCGCAAGCTGCCCATGATGCCCATCCGGGATATGGTCATATTCCCGCACATGATGACGCCCTTCGTCGTCGGCAGGGAATCCAGCGTACGCGCCCTCGAAGAGGCGCTCAACGGCGACCGCAAAATCTATCTGGCCACGCAGCACGATGCCCGCGTCGATGAGCCCGCCTCCGACGACATCTACTCCGTCGGCACCATCGGCAACATCGTCCAGAGCGTCAAAATGCCAGACGGCAACATCAAGGTCCTCGTCGAAGGAGTCCAGCGCGCCCGCACCGTCGATCTCAACGACGCGGATGGCTTCTTCGTAGCCACCGTTCGCACCTACAAGAACGAGCTCGAAATGACCCCCGCCACCGAGCAGGTCATCCAGCGCGTCACCACCATCTTCGAGCAGTACCTCAAGCTCCAGCAGGCCCTCAACGTCGAAACCGTCACCGCGGCCATCCGCACCGACGAGCCCTCCAAGCTCGCCGACACCATCGCCGCAAATCTGCAGCTCGAAATCAGCGAAAAACAGGAACTCCTCGAAATCTTCGATCCCTCCGACCGGCTCACCAAAATCGCCGACGTCCTCGACATCGAAATCGAAAAGCTCAACATGGACCGCAGCATCCAGTCCCGCGTCAAGCGGCAAATGGAAAAGGCCCAGAAAGAGTACTACCTCAACGAGAAGATCAAGGCCATCCAGAAGGAACTCGGCCGCGGCGAAAAAAGCGAATTCGATGAGCTAAAGAAGAAAATTGAAACCGCAGGCATGCCCACCGATGTCCTCGAAAAGGCCATCCAGGAGCTCCGCAAGCTCGAGGCCATGCCGCCCATGTCCGCCGAGTCCACCGTCTCCCGCAACTACCTTGACTGGCTCCTCGCCGTGCCCTGGAAGAAAAAATCCAAGGAAACGCGCAGCATCGACGTAGCCGAAAAAGTCCTCAACGAAGACCACTACGGCCTCGAGAAAATCAAGGAGCGCATCCTCGAATTCCTCGCCGTCCGCCAGCTCGTCAAAAATCCCAAAGGCTCCATCCTCTGCTTCGTCGGACCTCCAGGCGTTGGCAAAACCTCCCTCGGCATGTCTATCGCCAAGGCCACCGGCCGCAAATTCGTCCGGCTCTCCCTCGGCGGCGTACGTGACGAAGCCGAAATCCGCGGCCATCGCCGCACCTATATCGGCGCACTCCCCGGGCAGATCATCCAGTCCATGAAGAAGGCCGGCACACGAAATCCCGTCATGATGCTCGACGAGATCGACAAAATGGCCTCCGACTTCCGCGGCGACCCCGCCTCGGCCCTGCTCGAAGTCCTCGACCCCGAGCAGAACTCCACCTTCCAGGACCACTACCTCGACGTCGAATACGACCTTTCCCAGGTCCTCTTCGTCGCCACCGCCAACGTCCTGCACACCATCCCGGCCCCGCTGCAGGACCGCATGGAAATCCTCCGCCTGCACGGCTACACCGAGCTCGAAAAGCTCGAAATCGCCAAGCAGTACCTCATCAAAAAGCAGCGCGAAGCCACCGGCCTCACCGACAAAAACATCGTCTTCACAGACGATGCCGTCACCGCCATCATTCGCAACTACACCCGCGAAGCAGGCGTCCGCAACCTTGAGCGCGAAATCGGCAACGTCTGCCGCAAAGTCGCCCGCAAGGTCGTCAAAGAGGGCGCAAAGCACAACGAAACCATCTCCGGGGAGAACATCGCAGACTTCCTCGGCGTGGCTCGCTTCCGCGACTCCGCCGTACACGAGAAAGACGAAGTCGGCCTCGTCAACGGCCTCGCATGGACCGAAGTCGGCGGCTCCATCCTCCAGACCGAAGTTCAGGTCCTTGACGGCAAAGGCAAGCTCACCCTCACCGGTCAGCTCGGCGACGTCATGCAGGAATCGGCTCAGGCCGCGCTCTCCTACGTCCGCAGCCGCTCGCACTACCTCGGCCTGCCCCGCGACTTCTACCGCAACATAGACATCCACATCCACGTCCCCGAAGGCGCCATCCCCAAGGATGGTCCCTCCGCCGGCATCACCCTCGCCACCGCGCTCTCCAGCGCCCTGGCCAAAATCCCGGTCCGCCGTGACATCGCCATGACTGGCGAAGTCACCCTCCGCGGCAAAGTCCTCGCCATCGGCGGCCTCAAGGAAAAGCTCCTCGCAGCTCACCGCGCCGGAATCTTTGAAGCCATCATGCCCGAGGAAAACCGCAAGGACCTCGCTGATCTTCCCGAGAACCTCAAGTCCGCCATGAAGCTCAACTTTGTCGACTCCATGGACGAGGTCCTCAAGCTCGCCCTCGCGGCCCCACTCCCTGAGATCAAGGAAGACACGCCCGAGGTCCTGCCCGCCGTGCCTCCTTCCAATCAGGAAAGCCGCGCCCATCAGTAACCCCGCCGCATCCCAACTTCAAAGGGCCCGCGCACCGCGCGGGTCTTTTGCTTTTACCTGGCCCTCCCGCACGGCTCATCCCCTCTCGAAATCCGCATCCTATTTTCAGATGAACCAAAACCCTCCTCCTGGAATCGACCAGCAGATCCTCACCCGGCTCGAACAGCGCCTCGGCCGCGTCCACGCGCGCCAGCGTCTCGGCATCGAGCACGACCACGAATCCGTCTTTGGCCACGGCCGCAGCTTCTTCCACCCTGAAAACTGGTACTCCTCCCACGCCCTCTTCAAAGCCGCCCTCAAGCTCACCGGCCTCTACGCCGTAGGCCTCAGAAACGCCCAGAACATCCGCATCCTCACCAATCCCGTCTCCCTGCCACACCTCCCACCCGCATTCCACGGCTACACCATCCTCCACATCACCGATCTCCACTCCGATCTCAACCCGGAAGCCATGCGCCGCCTCGACCTCATCCTCCCCGGCCTCCAGTACGACCTCTGTGTCCTCACCGGCGACTTCCGCGGCCAGACCTTCGGCCCCTTCGATGCCGCACTCGAAACCCTCCGCCAGCTCCGCCGTCACATCCACGCACCCGTCTACGCCGTCCTCGGTAACCACGACTCTATCCGCATGATCCCCACCCTGGAAGACATGGGCATCCGCATGCTCATGAACGAGTCCGTTCCCCTCACCCGCGACCATCAGCATATCCACCTCGCCGGAGTCGACGACGCCCACTACTACCGTGCAGACAACGTCCACCAGGCCGCCCACGCCATCCCGCCCGGCGTCGTCTCCATCCTGCTCTCCCACACTCCGGAAATCTACCGACAGGCCGCCCACGCCGGCTTCTCCCTCATGCTCAGCGGCCACACCCACGGCGGACAAATCTGCCTCCCCGGCTCCATCCCCATCACCCTCGACGCCGCCCTCCCACGCGCCCTCGGCGCCGGCTCCTGGACCTACGCCTCACTCACCGGATACACCTCCGTTGGCGTCGGCTGCTCCATCGCACCCGTCCGCTTCCACTGCCCGCCAGAAATCACCCTCCACCAGCTCATCCAACCCGCAGCAGAAGAGCCTAGGGCCCGTTAACACTACTGGGATGGAAGGCGTTGCGAGCGAAAATCGTCTCAGCCGAGGCGGAGGACGCAGACTTTGGTGGTTCCAAGGCGAGGACGACAACGAAGGATGAGGCGATTTTCGCCGCAACCCGGAGGGACGTGCGGATTCCGGTCCATGTGGGCAGGTGATTCCAGTGGATGTGGGCACCGAAAACGCTCTGATGTGGGCAGCAATT
>JBMFWD010000082.1:0-10851 GCA_049965615.1 Acidobacteriaceae bacterium | reverse complement strand
GCCGCCGCGCTGTGTCAGCAGCCCCGCATCCGGTCCAGCCATCTCTACGTAAATCTCGCGCGCCTCCAGACCATCCGGATCGGCCGCGCCCGCGCCTGCCGTAATGCGAAACTTCAGCCGCAGTCCGCCAAGCGAAATCAGGGTCTTCAAAAAGGAAGCGATCTTTTCAGCCGCTTCCCGATAATCTTCAATCGGCATCGAAAACTAGTATCGCACCCTCGGCCCATTTTGCGGTAAACCCACTCTGACTCCCGGTACCAACTGGGCTAGAATGGCCTTGCAGGGGCGAGTAGCTCAATTGGATAGAGCACCAGCCTTCTAAGCTGGGGGTTGCAGGTTCGATCCCTGCCTCGCCTACCACCTTTCGCCCTTCTCGGTGGCATACTGGAACCTTGAGCGCCATCCCGCACCCCATCCGCGTCTCCCTCAGCGAGTACCTCGCTACGAGCTACCGCCCGGACTGCGACTACCTCGACCCCGAACTCCGCAAAGCCTATGTCTGCTCCGCCACCGGCTTTCAGGAGCCCGCCAACGCCGTCCTTGAAATCCCCGGCACACCCATCCGCGTCATCCTCAGCGACCTCTTCGCCGAACTCGACCGGAACTCGCCTACCACCTAACCCAACCGCCGCGCGGCCTCCTGCGCAAAGTACGTCACAATAAACCCAGCCCCGGCGCGCCGAATCGACAGCAGCGACTCCATCATCGCCCGGTCGCCGTCAATCCAGCCCTTGCTCGCCGCAGCCTTCAGCATCGAGTACTCGCCGGAAACCTGGTATGCGCCAATCGGCACGTCAAAACGCTCCCGGGCCGCGCGAATCACATCCAGGTAAGGCAGCGCCGGCTTCATCAGGATCATGTCCGCGCCTTCGCCCAGGTCCAGCGCAATCTCCCGCATCGCCTCGCGCAGATTCGCCCCATCCATCTGGTAGCTTCGCCGGTCGCCAAACTGCGGCGTCGAGTCCGCCGCCTCCCGAAACGGTCCATAAAACGACGACGCAAACTTCGCCGCGTAAGACAGAATCGGCGTCTGCTCCAGCCCCTCATGGTCCAGCGCGCCCCGCATCACCGCAACGCGCCCGTCCATCATGTCGCTCGGAGCGACGATATCCGCTCCCGCCTTCGCCAGGGACACGGCCGTCTTTGCCAGCAGAACCACGCTCGTATCGTTCTCTACTTCAAATCCCTCGCTCGTCTCCCGCACCACCCCGCAGTGCCCATGAGACGTGTACTCGCAAAGACAAACATCGGCAATCAGCAGCATCCGTTTCGTAACGCCGCTCTGCCGCAGCACCCGCAAACCGCGCTGCACAATCCCGTCATCAGACCAGGCACCGCTCGCCTCATCATCCTTGCTCACTGGATCCGGTACGCCAAACAGCAGAACCCCGCCCACACCCAGTGCCGCTGCCGCCTCGGCTTCCTTCACCGCTTCGTCTGGTGACAGGTTGAAGACTCCGGGCATAGAAGCGATTTCCCGCCGCACACCCTCACCTGGGCAAAGAAAAAGCGGTAGGATTAGCGCTCCCGGTTCCAGATGGGTCTCCCGCACCATGGCGCGAAGTGGTTCCGTCCGGCGAAGCCGGCGCATGCGAGTTGTCGGATATTCCATGCCCACATTGTATGGCGAACCGGCGGAATTGCAGTTACAATCTGCAACTTTCCCGCCATCCGGCCCTCAACCCTGCATCGATCCAGGAAATCCAGGCAGCGTCACCTGCTCCCATTCCTGCCCGGAAAGCCGCGGCGCCAGCACCCAAAGTGTATAAATCGCCAGCGCTGTACCGGTAATCGGCTTCAGTATCGTCAATATTGCTGCAACGATCGCCAAAACCCGCGCCCACGGCCTCCGTTGCATCAGCGCAATACCGGTGACCACGCTCAAAATTGCCCGCACACCCAGCAACCACGCCACCACCGGTACCAGCCAGGACACATGTCCGCCCCAGAATGGCCACATCATCATATCCGTGCGCCCGTGCATCCCCCACGCGCTCACTCCACTCAAAATCGATACCGCGATCAGCCCCTGCACCACCGTCCATCCCGCAAACACAAGCCACAGAATCCCCAACGTCTGCACATGCCGGTGCACCCGGTTATAAACCACGGGAAAAGGCGCCACTCCCGCAGGCCGCCCGCATCGCGGACAAACCACCGCTCCCTGAACCAACTGCTGACCGCAAGCTGTGCAATACATAATCTGCCTCCACGCATCAAATCTACGCACCCGCGCCCTATTCAGTTCCCAACAAGCCCCCAAGCTGACCTGCTGACCCGCTAACTCCCCGCCCGGCTCCGCGCCGCCAGCCAGCTTTCCAGAATCAGCACCGCCGCCACCTGGTCCACGACCTGCTTGTGCTCCGTACCCGCTCGTCCCGCCGCATGCAGATGCCGGTGGGCCTCCGTCGTCGTCAGCCGCTCATCCCACAAATGCACCGGCAGTCCGAACTCCTCCCGCAGCCACCCCGCAAACGCCTGCGCCTTCACCGCCTGCGGGCTCAAATCGCCAGACATATACAAAGGATTCCCCACCACAATCTCCCCGCACCCATACCGCCGCAGCAGCCGCCCCAGCGATTTCATATCCTGCTTCCGGTTCGTACGCACCAGCGTCAGTACCGGCTGCGCCGTCATCCCCAGCTCGTCGCTCACCGCCACGCCCACCCGCCGGTCACCCACATCCAGACCCATCACCCGCAGCAAAGGCCGCCCCTCGGCATCCTGCCCCACCATCTCGCTTTCCCCGTCGCCATCCATCATGCCTGCCAGTTTAGAGGTTGTTATGCCTTTTCCGGTATTTGCCGACCCGCCCCACTCTTGCCGCACCCTATCGCGTTGGTTTTGAATCCAATTAAGAAACACTCGCCGGATTTGTCTTTTGCGCAAATTTCTCTCTCTTCTGGGCACCTTACTGGTTATCTTCACTGCGGCTTACGGCGCTTTCGTCGTGGAGGCCCCCATCGCCCCAGCCTCCGCCACCATCGTCAAGCTGCCCACCGGCACCACCACCCGCTCCATCGCCACCACCCTCCGCCAAAAAGGAATCATCCGCAGCAGCATCGCCTTCCTCATCCTCCACTACCTCCAGGGCGGAACCGTCAAGGCTGGCGTCTACCGCTTCACCCAGCCCGCAAATTTGCCCACTATCTATAGCCGTCTGCGACGCGGTGACGTCTATACCCTCAGCGTCACCATCCCCGAGGGCGACAACATGTTTCAGATCGCAGACCGCCTCGCCGCCGCCCACATCACCTCCAAATCCGCCTTCCTCCAGGTCGCCCGGCATGACACCGCCCTCATTTCCGATCTCGATCCCAGGGCGCCCAGCCTCGAAGGCTACCTCTTCCCCGATACCTACAAGTTCACCCCCGGAACCTCCGCCAAAGACATCGCGGAAACCATGGTCGAGCAGTTCCGTGTCCAGGCTGCCCGTCTCGGCATCGGCGTACCCGCTGGTGTCGCTGGTCAGCCAACAAATGCCCCGCAGGGCAATGCCAAGGCCACTGAACCCACTGCCTCGCCAAAACTCCACGAAATCGTCACGCTCGCATCCCTCATCGAGCGAGAAACCCCCATACCCTCCGAACGGCCCCTCGTCGCCAGCGTCTTCTATAATCGATTGAAGAAAGATATGCCTCTGGCGACCGATCCGTCGGTCATCTACGCCGCAATCCTGCAGCATAAGTATCGCGGCGTCATTTATGAGTCGGATCTCAAGTCCAGCTCGCCCTACAACACTTACACCCATCTGGGACTGCCGCCAGGACCCATCTGCAATCCAGGCCTCGGCTCGCTCCAGGCGGCGCTGCACCCGGCGAAGACAGACTATCTCTACTTCGTCGCCGCAACCGCCAACCCCAGCGGACATTCCCGATTTTCCAGCACGCTCGCACAGCACGACAAAGACGTAGCGGCTTACAGAAAAGCGCTCAGGGAAGCAAAGCAGCACTGATTTTTCAGGGAGAAACCGGAAGATTGCTCAAGCTGTTCAAAACCAGAGGGATTGCTCTTGCGCTGGCCATGACCCTGCCCGCGCTCACAGGATGTTTCGTCCATGTCCGCCGCGTGCCCCGCGCCCGCATGCCCAAAACCATCCTCAACTCCAACGCCGAGCAGCTCTCCTCGCTCATCAATGAGCGCTACAGCCAGATCCACTCCATGAGTGCACAGGTCAGCTTCCGGCTCACCGAGGGCGGCATCATGAAGGGCAAGGAAAAAACCTACGCCTCCTTCAGCGGATACGTCCTCATGCGCAAGCCCGGAGACATTCGCGTCATCGGCTTCCTCCCCGTCATCCACTCCCAGGCCTTTGACATGGCCTCCGACGGCAAAACCTTCACCATGATCGTTCCACCCAAAAACAAAGCCTTTGAGGGTTCGAACAAAGTCACCGTTCAGTCCAAAAAGCCACTCGAAAACCTCAGGCCCAACATCTTCTTTGACTCGCTGCTCATCCAGTCCATCGCGCCCGATGATCTCGTCGCCCTCACCACCGATACCAAGACCATCATCACCCCCAAAAAGAAGAACATCGATATCCTCCCCGAGTACCTGCTGACCATCCTCCGGCGCAAGTCACCCGGCAGCAACGTACTCGTTCCCGAGCGCGTCATCCACTTCAACCGCGCCACCCTCCAGCCCTACGAAGAGGACATCTACGACCCCCAGGGCAGCGTCGAAACCGAAGCCACCTTCGGCCCCCTCAAAACCTTCGACGGCCTCGAATTCCCATCCTCCATCACCATCAAGAGGCCCCTGCAGGAGTACCAGATCCTCGTCACCTTCCAGAACATCCACTTCAACCTCAAACTCACTGACGATCAGTTCCACATCAAAATTCCCCAAGGCATGACCGTGAAGAACCTTCAGTAGCCCGGCCGGCGTCACGCAGTATGGCTCAACATGAACGACTCTACGGAATCACCCAATTTGAACCTGTGGGAACAACCGGGCTGGCGGAGCCGCCTCCTCATCTTTATCCAAATTGTCGTGTCATCGCTGTATCTCCAATGGATCTTCCTCCGATACATCCGGCTGCGCCTCCGTTTCTTTGTGCGTGGCAGAGCCTTCGGCTGGATACACTTCAAGCCCGAATCCTTCCAGGATGAATCCGCCCGGCGCTTTGCTCGGGCCGTAGCCGAAGGCAGAGTTTCCACCGCTCTGCACCTCGCCAGTGCATTGCCCGCTGGCGTCAATACCATCGCCCCCGATGGTGTAACTGCCCTCCTCCTCGCAATCAATCATCTCGACAAGCGTATGGTTCGCGCCCTCCTCGAAGCCGGAGCAAATCCAAACGGCGCACAGGAACTTGCTCCGCTTGCACTCGCCATCAGTCTGAAAAAGCTATCGCTCGCCCAGATCCTCCTTGAATCCGGCGCAGATCCAAATGGCCGAATGCAAAGCAAGTCCGCCCTGTGCCTCGCCGCTTTTTCAGGCAACCTGCAGGCTGCTGAACTCCTGCTCCAGTACCACGCTGACCCTGATCTGGGAGACGAATTCAACGCCCCGCCTGCCTTTGAAGCTGCACTCAAACAGAATTGGCGATTCGTGCTGAGGATGCTCAACAGTGGAGCATCTCTCTGGACAGTGGATACACATGGCATTACGCTCGGTTACTGGGCGCACAAAAGCAGAATCAACCCAGCCGGCCTCGAGGGGCACGCACACGCCCAGGTCGTCTCCCGTCTTAAGGCAGCCGAATTTCCATGGCCGCCGCCATCCCCAAAAGAAGTTGCCCGCCTCCGCGATCAGGGCCAATGGCCGCCCACGCAAATGCAGTAATCTATCACTTGGCCGCAAAACGCTTTCTACCGCCGCTTGCAAGCCACAATAGCCAATATCCGCTTGATTCCTCCGGCATGTCATCCTGGAAAGCAACCACCCCATGTCCACCTCTCCCGTCACTGAGCCCTCCCCGCGCTATCGCTACCTCACCGATAGCTACGTATTCCGCTGGGAAAATCAAACCCTTCGCGCGGACCTCATCCTCACCCTCCCTGTTGCCCTCTGCCTCATCCTCGGCATCGCCGCCGGTCATCCCGCCGCTGGTATGATCGCCGCCGGCGGAGCCATGAACACCGGCTTCGGACGCAAGCAAACCATCGCCGACAGCTATCTGCCGCCCATGATCTACGTCACCCTGGGCATGTCCGTCGCAGGATTCCTCGGCGTCCTCATCGGTCACAGCAGCCTGCTCATGGTCGCCGTCGCCGCACTCCTCGCATTCGGATACGGCATGCTCACCTCGCTTCCCGGCGGCTACGGCTGGGTCGGCCAGCAGTGCGTCATCACCTATCTCGTCGCATCCGCATTTCCCGCCTCACCCCGCGATGCTCTGGCCCGCGGCGCCCTGCTCTTCGTCGGCGGCATCATCCAGTTGGTCCTCTCCTCGCTGCTCATGCGCATCTTTGCCGACCTCCGCGCCCACGTCGTCGCCCTGCGCCATACTCTGCTGGAAGAAGAAGCTACCCTCCGGGCGCTTGTCATTGAAACCGCCGGCTCACTCCGCCGGCGTCACATGCTCAACTCCTCCATCCCCTATGCCCTGCGCCTCGCCTTCGTCATTACGCTCGGCACGGAAATCTATCGCGAGCTCCATTACCCCTCCGGCTACTGGATTCCCATGTCCGCTCTCGTCGTCCTTCGGCCCGCCGTCACGGACACGGTCAATCGCGCCCTCGCCCGCGGCCTCGGTACCATCGCCGGAGCTGCCATCGTCACTCTCTGCCTTGCGCACGTTCACCCAGACCTCGTCGCCATCGCCTCCTTCACCGTTCTCTTCGCCTGGATCTCCTTCGGTATCGTCAATGTCAACTACGCGCTCTTCTCCGCCGCCATCACCGGCTACATCGTCTTCCTGCTCGGACTCATCCAGATTCCAGGTCCCCAGGTTGCCGAACGACGCACCGTAGCCACCCTTATCGGTGTCGCCATTGCCCTCACCGTCCGCCTCATCGTTATCTCCCGTTACCGCCAGGTGTGGAACAAGGCTTTGAACGCTCTGGCCTCCTGATGCGCCCAGGTCACTGCCCTCGCTGCCGCTTTGAACTCTGCGTCATTTCCAGATCGCCCACCGTCATACCTCCTTCACTCCCTCCGGTAACCGCAACGGAACCGCCATTCCGTCCCACTTTTTCCTGCGCTCCACCCACCCCTGTGGAAGTCGCGGACAACCCGTCCCCTGTGCAATTCCCCGTCTCCAAAAAACCGCATCCCTGCTCATTCCAGCCGCATTTCCCACTTACTCGCCGCGTTTTCCATAGCCTTTTGAAACACGGCGGTGCAAAAGCAGGAGAACCACGGGCAGATCTCAGCCTTGTCCACCCTGCTTTCCTACTTTTGCTAGTTCCACGTACCCCTTTTTAGAAAACAGGACACCCTCTCATCCCCGCTCCCCATGCGGTTTATCCCCACCTTTCCACTTTTCCTAGCCAAACGGATACTACTGCTGGGGAATATCTACTTTTTGAATTCGTAGTATCCGTATCACCCCGCACATCCCTCCCACCCCGCTCGCAAAAACCCATCCTCAGCCTCGCTCGCACCCTCCTCGCACCCGCATCAGCCGCTGTTCCCGCTCTGCACACAATCGACTCGATTTCCACCACCCCATCCTCCCTACAATGAAGCCACATCACAGAAATCGCTCCATCCTGCGGGATTCGCTTCTAACATCCCCTCGAGGTGGTGTAGATTTGGGTCAAAACGTAGTGGGGAGAATACAAGCATGCCCGTCGGAGTAGAACAGGAAAAAGCTGCAGGTAGCATGGAGATCAGCCTCAGCAGCCAGGATCTTCTTCGCGAACTCACCGCCACCCAGAGTGTCGTCGAGCGCAGAACCACCATCCCCATCCTCTCCAACTTCCTCATCGAGGCCGACGAAGACCGCCTCACCATCACCGCCACTGACCTCGACCAGAGCATGCGCACCTCCTGCGCCGCCAAAGTCAAAAAGTCCGGCTCCTGCACCATCCCCGCACGCAAGCTTTACGACTACGTCAAACTCCTTCCCGAGGGCGACGTCAGCATCAAGCTCATGGACAATCACTGGGTTCAGATCCGCTCCGGCCGCTCCAACACCAGGATGGTCGGCATGGCCCGCGCCAACTTCCCCCAGGTTCCCGAGTTTCCATCCAGCGGCGCCATCACCATCCCGGTCGCCTCACTCAAAAACCTCATCGCAAAAACCATCTTCGCCATCTCCAATGAGGAATCCCGCTACACCCTCAACGGCGCGCTTCTCATCCTCAAGGCCGAATCCATCGCCATGGTCGCAACAGACGGCCATCGCCTCGCCCACATCGAAAAGACCGGCGAAAACTTCCCCTCCATCGGCCCGGAAAAGAAAGTCCTCGTTCCTCGCAAGGCCCTCTCGGAACTCCAGTCCCTTCTCGCCAACACTGACGCGGAGTCCATCGAGTTCGCCGACGACGAAAACACCCTCTTCTTCCGCGTAGGCCATCGCGTCCTCACCAGCCGCCGCCTCAACGGTCAGTTCCCCAACTACGAGGCCGTCCTGCCCCGCGACAACAACAAATTCGCCATCGTCCGCAGCGAAGATCTCTCCCGCTCCATCCAGCTCACCTCGCAGTTCGCCGACGAGCGCTCCGGAGCCATCAAGATCCGCCTGGAGCAGAACGAACTCAAAATCTCTGCTTCCTCCACCGACTCCGGCGAAAGCGAAGACACCATCGAAACCCCCTACAACTTCGACCCCATCATCGTCGGGTTCAACTCCGTCTACCTCCTCGACTTCCTCAAAGCCATCGGCAACACCGGCGAAGTCCGCCTCGAATTCAAAGATGCCCAGTCAGCCGGCCAGATGCGCCCCGAAGACGGCCAGGAAGACTACAAGTACCGTTACATCATCATGCCCATGCGCATCTGAACCCACGCGGCATCACAGGCATAACTACAAAAGCCCGGACACATCGTCCGGGCTTTTTCGTGACTGTTCTCGTCAACTTTACCGTGGAGTTAGAGTCTCCAGAAACTCGCCCGCCCGCAAAATCTGCACCTCGCCCCATGTATCCAGCACCAGCAAGTCCTCATCACTGCTCACCATCAAATCGGCCTCCGCCGCAAACGCCAGCGCCAGAAACTTGTCGTCCTTCGCATCCCTGCATCGGACCAGCCCGGCAAAGCACTCCTCACGGACCGCATACAGGCGCGCATGGCTCTCCAGCATCGCAACAAACTCCTGCCGAAGCTCATCGCAAAGGTAGCGCCGCAACTTCGCCCTGCCCATTACTTTCTTCAGCTCGGCTAGTTTCCCATCCCAGCCAGACCAACAATGCACCTGCTCCCCTGACCCTGCAACTACCCCCAGACACCCTCACCCACTTCATCCACCCGCCCATCCTGCCTCACTTGCTTAATCTTGTTCTTCTCCGAATACATCGCCACGTCCGCCGCAATGCACAGCGCATCCGCCGCCGTCGCATCCTCCGGAAACATCGCCAGACCGATGCTCGCGCCCATCTGCACCAGTCGGCCGTCCACCTCCAGCGGTTCGGACAACATCGACTTCAACGCCTCAGCCACCTCCCGCGCTTGCTGCCGCGTTACCGGGCCCTCCAGAATCACCGAAAACTCATCCCCGCCTGTCCGCGCAACCGTATCCGACATCCGTATCCGCGTCAGAAAAAGGCTGCTCACCCGCTTCAGCACTTCATCCCCAACGTGATGCCCATCGGCATCGTTCACCTGCTTGAAGTTATCCAGGTCAATCAGCAGCAATGCCACGCTGCCGCCCTGCCGCTGCGCGCGCGCCAGCGCATTCTCCAGTCGATCGCAAAACAGCCGCCGATTCGCCAGGCCCGTCAGCTCATCATGCAGCGCCAGGTGCCGATTATGCGCAATCTGGTCCTCAAGCAACAGCAGGATCATCCCGATCGCCACCATGTACTTCGGCAGATTCCAGACCTCGCTTTCAATATGTACCTGCGGCAGGTAGCTCTGCGTCAACGGACCCACCACAAACACCAGCGACCACGCCAAAAATCCGGCAATCGTGATAAACGACCCCGTCGTCTTCATCCGGTACGCAAACCAGAACGCGATGCAGCACGCCAGGTAGGCCACAAACAGCAGCCCGCTCACTGTCAAAAAGGCACCATTACCGCGCGGCTGCACCACCAGCGCAAACACCGCCAGCAGCACGTACAACATCACCACAATCCATCGCTCCGGCCGCCAGAACCGGCGTATCGTCGTCAGCGTCACCGCCAGCGGAAGCGCCCCCAGCAGCGCCGCGGAAGTATCCACAACCCAGAGCGGTGGCGAAGCCAGCGTAACCAGACCCAGGTATAGCGTGCTGCTGCCCAGCAGCCCCCCCAGCATCCAGCGGCTCGAAGCCCTCTGCCGGTAAGGCACCGCCGACCACACAAACAGGATCCCCGCCCCGCTCAGCGTCGACAACGCAATCCAGTCCGCTACATTGGCAACCGTCCCCGATCCCTTCAGAAACAGCGATGCGTCAAAGTGCGCCGCAATCAAAATCCAACCCGCAAGCCACACTTTCGACTGCTGCACCTGGCTGTTCCGCGAAATCGACGCGAAGGCAAAAATCAGCAGCGTCACACACACCAGATCCGGTAATGTAGTCCAGTCCACCGTAGTGCCCCCGCTAGTCCCCTCGCCCCACAACAGGCGTCAGAAAATCATCCTCTTTCCGGCAGTGGAATGATTGCAAGGTTCTCGATCGATAGACTGGGAGCGGGTTTAAGTGTACTTGGAGGTGTCACCCGATGGGTGAGTCGTCGAAGGCAGGGATTTCCGTCTACAGTTCTGAGTTGGAGTCGTTTTCCGTTGAGACGCCGGGTGGGCGCATGCACATTCGCTGGGACA
>JBMFWD010000081.1:0-10952 GCA_049965615.1 Acidobacteriaceae bacterium | reverse complement strand
ATACGTTCCGCCATCCGCCGTCTTTTCAAACTTCCATCCCGCCGCATCCGGCTTCGCGATGATCCCATATCCCGGCGAAGCCAGCGCGTAGGACGGCAGGCGGCTGATGCTCACCCGAATCACATTCGTCGCATACGGCTCCAGCATCATCGTCGTGTGATCCTTTGTAATCACGACACGACCCTGCCCCACACTCACTCCATTAGACGGTCCCGCGAGTTGGCTCTGTTGCGCATACGCCCCACACGTAGCGAGCACCAAGCTGCCCACGACGCCAAGGATCACTTTCTGCGGAATGCTGCTTCCCATTTCTTCCTCTTTTTTCTCGATTCACTTCTGATCGCAGCAAATCCAGCAGGACCAGCTTTAACCTGTCGGCCAAGCCCAGTGTTAAGGAAAGCGACCAGACACCGCCACAAGTGCGAATACTCTTCTTTCACCCGACAGGTACAACTTTATATAGCCATCTACTTGATGGTCAGCACAGGATTGCCGAGTACGTTGAGCAAGGGTTCAATTCCAAGCCCGGGCGCATCGGAGGCTGCGAGGCGCCCGTTCTGTCGCTGCGGGGCTCCTGCAGCAATATCGACCGTGACATAACTATTGAAGTCCGTAGACGAGAACAGGTAGTCGGGAGGCGTACTATGCGCGAGATGCGCAATTGCAGCAGTCGTAATATCACCACCCCAGCTGTCTTCGATCGTGAGAGCGATTCCAAGCGAGATGCAGAGATCACGGATCTGACGAGCTTTGGTGAGCCCTCCTACTTTTGAAATCTTCAGGTTAATGACGTCCATCGCCTGATCCTTCACTCCTTGCAGCACCATCGTCACGCTGTCAACTACTTCGTCCAGGATGAAGGGCCGACGCGTGTTGCGCCTCACTGATAGACATTCCAGATAACTTCGGCAAGGTTGTTCAATATAGACATCCATATCCCGCACAGCGTCGGCAACTCGCATGGCCTGGTGTTGACTCCAACCGGTATTTGCATCCGCCACTAGAATGTCCCCGGCTTCCAGAACCTCTGACGCCCGCCGGATGCGAGCGATATCTGTTTCTGGGTGGCCACCGACTTTCAGTTGGAACCTCTTATATCCCTCCGCGCGATACATGCACACGTTTTGTGCCATGTCCTCCGGACTACCTTGCGAGATCGCACGATATAGCGGGAACGAGTCTCCGTACCGTCCACCGAGCAAAGCGGTAACGGGCAGGCCTGTCAGTTTCCCCAAGATGTCCCAGCATGCCATATCAATCGCGGATTTGACATAGGAGTGTCCAAGTAAACTTCGATCCATACGGTCATTGAGGAGAGATAAGGCTGTAGGATCGGCACCAATCAGACTAGGAGCAATCTCTGCAATGCCGGCACGAACTCCCCTGGCATATGCAGGAAGATATGCTGACCCCAGTGGACACACTTCACCATAACCGCTAATAGCTGCATCAGTATGGACTGCAACCACTGTTGAGTCAAATACGGCGACACTCTTCCCGCCGGACCAGTTATAGCTTCCCTCTTTTAGAGGCAAATCTACCTGAAAGACTTCGATCTTCGTGATTTTTGGCTGCATTCCTATTTGCCAGAGTATTGCCTTTGGTTTATGTTTCGCTGTTCTTCCAGGAGAGAAATTAATGCCCCTCCAGCCGTCAGGATGTGTCGGCGAAGTAACGTCACGGCAGTACCTCGATCTCGTTCGCGGCACACCATGAGAAGATCTCGATGCTCTTGCGCTGCACGCTTCTCCCAATGAGTGATAGAAATCTGCACTTTTGCGTAACGCTCATTGAGGTGATGCAAGTGTTGAAGTATCCCCATCGTGATCGCGCGACCGCCTGGCGCATACAGTGTCGAATGGAATCGTCAATTCAATTTTCCCCAGGCGGCGACCTCTCCTTTCTTGAGGGCCGTCTCATATTCCTCAAGGATCTGATCTGCTTCTTCAAAATCTGCGATCGTCAAATGGGCCATCGCGCGGGACAGGAGACCTGGTTCGACTCTCGCGCGCAAATCAATAACCTCGCCTATCTCACGCAGCGAAAGTTCAGAAACTACAGCCCCCTTCCCGGGCTGAAACACTAGTAGCCCTTCTACTTCCAACTGCCGCATTGCCTCCCGCAGCGGAATCCGGCTGATTCCGTATTCACGCGCGATTACGACTTGATTGAGCGATTCCCCCTCTCGAAATTCACCGGAAATAATTCGCCGCCGGAAGGAGTCTACCGCTGCAGTAACCAGCGTTTGACGGGGTAGCGCAGAAGTCGCCGTACGGGACTCAACCAGAATTGGCTTATAGCTCTTCATCTTTGCCGCTCTTCATCTGTAAGTGTATACACGATACCACGACTGCCGCGCAACCCGTATTCACTTTTTCGCGCATTGGATTTGATTTGAAGCGTGGCTGCGTGGCAGAAGCAGAAGGGCAAGACCCCTGAAGGCCTTTAGCGGAGAGAACAAAGGAAGTGGATGGAGAAGATTAGAGTGGTTCGAAGACGGCCTGTGGTTCGGTGGTTCAGATCGGCGAAGAGCGCATCCGATCGTATTCAGTCGAGTGAGTGCGAGGAACTGTGGACGAGAAGCTAGATGCGCTGTTGGATGGAGAAGGGGAGCATCCGTGCGGAAGCTGGTACGCGGATTGGAGCGAATGATAGCCAGACGCCAGCTTGATCAAGGGTGTTGGCGCCATCCGCATAGTCCCTGAAAGTTGCATTCGAAAATCCTTCGTGGAGTCTGAGTGGCGGCACTTGGATCCGTGTATACGGGGGATGCTGCTACTGGATGATTGCGTGTGGGTGAAGTAGCTGCCTCATCATTGCCGGAGCATAACGGTGACCGCCCGCATCTGCGCGTTGAGCGCAAGACACTGCGAGAGTGGCGAAGCGAAGGCCGGAAGAGGAAGACTCGCTCTTACTTAATAATCCCACTCTTTGTTCAAAATAGGCTTGAGAATCTTCCGTACTTCTTCCACGAGATCTGGATCGCAAGGCATCTCAGAATCCGCGACATTACGACGGACGATTTCGGGATCGGCAGCGCTGAAGAGGGTTGTCGGAATATCGGGATTCTGGGAGGAGAACTGCAAAGCCAGCTTACTTATAGCAATACCACGGGATTGACAGAACTGGGCGGCATGACGAAAGAGCATCCTGGCGTCAGGATCAGCCGGATGCCAGTCCGCCGGCCCGCGTTCTGTCAACAACCCGGATGCAAAGGGAGAAGCGTTGATGATGCCGACCCCTTTTTCTTTTGCTACATGCATTACATCGAGAAGTTGTGTGTCGTTAAGGCAGTAATGGTTATGGATGAGAGCGGCATCAATATCGAGCGAGGCGAGAATTCGATTCCATAAGTCCATCGGGTAGATACCAAAACTGACTGCACCTATGCGGCCTTCACGTTTCAATTCCTGCAGTGTTTCATAGCCTTCGCTGAGCGCCCACTCGGTGTGCTTTCTGTTCATGTACTCAATGTCGTGAATATGCACAATATCAAAGTATTCGGTGCCTAAGCGAGCGGAGCTTTCATTTAATGATTGTCGAATGCGGAATCTGGAGTAATCCAGCGTGTCCTTGCCGTAGCTGCCCGGATCGGTATATTTGCCCACCTTTGTGGACAGATAGTAGCGGTCGCGCGGAATGGTCTTCAAAGCTTTCCCTAAGACAGTCTCGGAAAGGGTGCCGCCATAGGCTGGTGCTACGTCGAAGTAGTTAATACCGCAATCAAGAGCGGCGTACACCGCAGCGATGGCAGTCGCTTCATGCACCGGGTAGAAAACACCCCCCAGCGCCGAAGCGCCAAAGCTGAGCCGAGAAACATGAAGACCTGTATTGCCGAGTGGACTATATTGCATGGAAGATTCCAGCCTTTGGTGAGATGGGCCTGTCAGAGTCCAGGTTCTGTACTGACCTAGGCTCCAGTTAATGCGGTGCCCGCAGCGAGTAAAGCAATGGCCACAACCAGAATGCCGAGGCCTGAATAGAGCACGCGCCGAGATTGAGGAGGTGCACCGATCCACTCTCCAGTGGTGAATCCAAATGCATTAGCGACAAGAAGCGAAAACGCTATGTTTAGCGCCCAGCCAGCCGATGTTCCCAGCTGTCCCAGATAATAGGCTCCCATGCCGTATGGGATTGTAGCCAGAAACCAGATTGCACCCATAAGGAACCCCATGGCCCAATCATGCGGTGCATCGGGGCCTACATTCTTCCGCCATGTTCCTCTTTTTATCTGGAGAGCGCCGAACCAAAGGAGCAGGCTTACAGATGCCCCCCAGAAGACTGGGAGCCAGCTTGCAAGTGTGGAAAAAACAGGCCGAGCCCCCAGTTGGACCGCTTCAATGCTCAACTTGTTCGTGAAAGTGAATCCAAGGTTTGCACACGCACTGAGCACTCCGGATGCCACACATATCAGAACAGCGATTCCGAATCTGCGAGGCTGCTTGGAAGTTTCTTCCTTGGCCCCGCGTAGAGCGCCGGCTCTGCCGCAAAAACCGACACCAATTACACATCCGGCGATGCCCATCAGAATGATGGCGCCGCCCGGCGTAAACAATTGGGCTCTGGATGTCGCTACGAAAGGCAAAACTGAGCCAACGGCAGTATTAATTCCCATAATGATGGCGAACCCCACCGACATGCCGGCGAGAGTCACTCCATATCCAAAGAGAATGGCGCCGATGCCCCAGCCAAATCCGTAGGCTGCCCCAGCCAACATTACCCCGAGATCGGCCGTGCCAATCAACTCGATCGAATGAGGCAGAACCAGCAGCGCCATGAGTATAGGTAAGGCGATCATCATGGCAAAAGTAGAGGGGATATAGATGTTTTCAAGCTCAAATGTCCTCCGTTTTTTGAGGGGTAGAGCCAACGCGCCGCCGGCAGCCGCGGCAACAAAGACTAATGCGAAGCCGAGAGAAAGTGATTGCAAGCAGAGCAGCCCTACCCTTCCAGAGTGCGGATGTGAAGAATCCTGATGATATTGACAAGCTTCACAGTGGTTCAGCCATAAATACAGCCGAATTCTAGGCATGGACATCGTGAAACGTCAAGCAGAATGCAGATGGCGGGAAGGATGCTTTTGGGGCAAGCATGGCACCGAAGTTGTTAACGGCAAGAGAGGCTTCGCGGCACCGCTTCTTTTCCCAAGGCTAAGAGGGAACTGCGGAACGGTGAATCGAAGTGGATTTACCGGGTTCAGGGTCTCAGCCTCAACGATCGGACTTATACACATCAGAGCGATCGAGGAGGGTCCGAGCGTCAAGGATGTGTTCTCGCATGGCCTGCCGGGCTTCGATTGGATTTCTTTCCCGAACGGCTTTGTAAACTCTTCGATGAAACTGCAGTGGACGTTCCAGCGAAACCCGTTCTGCCAGCTGCCCCATACTGATCAACAGAGTTCGGTGGATGCTCCGGAAGAGAAGATGGCAGATTCGATTACCACTGGCACGAAAAATGGCCTCATGAAATGCCAGGTCCGCATTGAGGCGCGCACGGTGGGTCTTAGAGCGTTCCATTTCAAGAATCGCGTTGCGGAACACGGCCAGATCTTCGGCAGTCGCTCTCTCGGCCGCGCGCGCCGCCAGTTCCGGCTCCATAATCAGTCGAGTTTCGAACAGTTCGTGCTGAGATAGATCATCGAGCAGCACCAGGAAATCAATGGGTTCGTTGAGAATAGTTTCGGCCGTTGAACTCAAATAAGTTCCATCGCCAACGCGCTGCGAGAGCACTCCCATGATCTCGAGAACCTTTAATGCTTGCCGAACGGATGCCCGATTCACGCCGAAAGTCTTGGCCAGTTCGCGTTCGGGAGCAAGCTTGGAGCCGGGGGTGAGGTTCCCCGAAGAGATCATCCCCTTAATTTGTTCGATTAGGGTGGCGGTGATTCCTGCATCCTGGCGGACCCCGCTTTTCGCAGTTGTTCTAGTTTTCGCGGTTGATCTGGGCATTCCGAGTTGTATCCCAATTAGCTCTTTATACCACGGTAGTGCGCCGATATCGTGAAACAGGAAGATTCCGCAACTCCACTCTATTGGGCCTCCCTTTGACAAGAGAGCCCTTGGAGGAGCCTGCAAACCCGGAACATTTGACTCCCTTTCATCCAGGGTTCTATACTCCGCCCCGAAAGGCTGTACCAATCGTGCGGTAAGCTGAGGATTGGAGCGAGCATCCAACGTATGAAGCAGATCGTGTTAGAAGCGCCTGGCAAATTCGTAGAGCGGGAAGTACCAGTCCCCGTCATTTCTCCGGACTGTGCTCTTGTTCGTATGGAGAGAGTAGGCATTTGCGGGACCGATTTTCATGCGTTTGCGGGCACCCATCCGATCTGTACTTATCCGCGAGTGTTGGGGCATGAGCTTTCTGGGATGATCGTCGAGTGTCCTGCGAATGAGCGGGGCCTCGGTCCCGGAGATCGCTGTGCGATTGAGCCCTACCTTACTTGTGGACAGTGCCGACCCTGCCGCAAAGGCAGGCGGAACTGCTGTGAGAATATTCAGCTGCTTGGAGTCCATGTTGACGGCGGCATGCAGGAATATATTGCAGTGCCTCTTCCGTTGCTTCATAAGTCCGCCAGTCTCTCACCGGAGCAGCTTGCTTTGGTGGAGACACTTGGAATCGGGGCTCATGCAGTGGAACGCAGCTCTCTACAGCCGAGAAATAGTGTCATCATTGTGGGCGCTGGGCCTATTGGTCTCGCCATTGCCCAGTTTTCTGCACTCGCAGAGGCCAGGGTCCATCTTATTGAAAAGAATCCAGAGCGCCGGCGGTTTTTGTCTGCGATGGGGTATGAAGTAAGCGAAACGGCAGGAGAACGTCAGGCAGAAGTAGTTTTCGACGCGACAGGCAGCGCGGCGGCGATGGCAGACAGCCTTTCGCTGGTGGAACCGGCTGGAACTCTTGTCTATGTTGGCCTGACGAAAGATCCGATCCAGATGGAGGACTCATTGTTTCATCGTAGAGAGATGACCCTTATGGCCAGTCGCAACAGCTTCGGAATCTTTCCTGACATCATTCACTTGATTGAAAGTGGAAAGATCGATACTACCCGTTGGGTGACGACACAATTACCAATGGCGGAGGTGGCATCGCAATTTGCTTCACTTCAGACACGGCCAAATCATTTGAAAGCAATGATTGTGGTAGGGCAAGGCCGTTAAACTGCGTTACGCCGCATTTTAACCGTGACTATCATCTACCGCAGATTCGATATCACGACAGCATGAACCCTAGCTTCACCAGGACCGGTGAGCACAATTTGCGAAGGGAGAAAATTATGGAAGCAGAAAATCGTGTTGAAAGATGGCTCAAAGCATGGTTGGCCGGGGGCTGTCTTGCCATGTTACTCGTCCTTGCTCCTTTGTCAGCAGGTGCAGCGGGTCTCAGAAATGCGGCCAGCCACTCACACGTCATCCTGAAAGAAAAGATGAGCGGAGGGCTTCATGGATACATTTCCATGAAGGTGGCCCCGCCGCCGAACGGTTACGGCTACGGCGTCAGCTTTTACTCCACTGTGTGGCCTCTTCTTGCCAGACCTTTGAAATCGTTTCAGATAGGTTTGCCCGCTACCTGGATTATGCCGAACAACCTGGGCTACAACGAGCCACTCTGCCCTCTCGGCACACTTGCACGCGATGAATGGCACAAACGCGCTCCCTCTTATAGAGATGTATTTCAAACGATCGAGGGAGGCATGGGCTTCTGGGTCAGCAATCAATTTCATTCGACGACTCCGAAATTCATCATGAACGGAACACCTAACTGCTATAACTACATGATCGAGACGCCGGGGTGGGGATTTGGAGTCCCTCCTTCTCATCTTGTCGCCCTCAAAGCGAATCAGATGGGACTTGTACAACTCAGTAATCGCCTGCTTGTGCCTCCGGATGGGATTACATTTGAGCGGGGGATGGATGGAGAAGTATTCGGTGCGGCATGGATGGCGCTGCCTCTGATGTCGGCACACGCCGCCTACCATCGACAACCAACGGGGGATCACTGCTGGACGCTGTTTGTGAACACGAAGAACTTTAAAGGCCCAGTTGCATACTGGATCCCCGATACATGGAGTGCTATCGCCAGGAATTATCCCCCTGCAGCGGGGCGCACGTTGGATATCAAGCCGGGACTCATGGCTGGCGGGGCAATGGAGGTAAATACTGTCCCATATTTCAGCAGTAAAGACAGCAAAGGTGTTCTATATGCGCGCGTCCCTAAGTTGCTGTTCCCTGTTAACAGGTCGAAGACGACTGTTCTGATGCAGGATGTACGAATGTACTCACGCAGGGCGCTCTACAACTCGGTGAAACAGTGGTTGAGTTCAAACCCTGCCGCGCCCCAGACAAAGGTGAGCGGTGCATTTAATCTGACGGGTGCAATCACCCCTACCTGCACAAACTCCCCCCTTAAGTTTGACTACCACGGTATTCCGATGGTCGGTTTCAGGACGTTCGTCGAGACAACCAAGGTAGGTGGTTCGAATTCATGCGCGTACGGACTCAAGTGGAATTCAGCTGCAGGTTTCCCGCAATATTTCAAGGAAGAGGGCAAAGAGATGGTTGCGATACCTGCTTCGCAAGTGCCTGTGTCGACAGATCTTCCAGCTCAGAAGTTTGCGTCACCCCCTACAGGTAAGCCCTATACTTCTCCTTCCGGACCAGAAACGGTCTGGAGCAATCCGGGACCCAGGAGTGGGCCTTATACAGCTGTCTTGAGCGACGGAAGCCAAGTTACTTATTATTGGTACAAATTCGTCGACCAGCCAGCTTTGCAGCATCTACATTTAAGCAAAGCCGAAAAGGCACGGTTACAAGCTATAGCTGAGGAAATCCAGGCAAATTGGCCGATAACGCGGGACTACATGGCGCCACCCAGTGAAGGCAGATTGGCAACGTTTGACTCCGCACTGATTGTCACACCTCCAGCGGGGATGAAAGTAGGGTACGTTCCGATTGTGACACGGCAACAAGCAGCACCGAAGCAAGGCAACTGAGAAAACTACTAAGCCAGTTCTAATCTTTATATAGGGCAAACGTACTGCAATGTATGACGAACGGAAGAGATAATGATCGAATGAGTTTCCGCGTTAGGGCTGGCATCATTGGAGGGTAACAGCATGGCTGAAGTATTGCGATCTAAGGTAAGACTGTGCGGGGTTGGCCTCATATACAGCGCCATGCTTCTAATCGTAGCTGCTGCATATGGGGCGCGCTCGACTGGCAGGCTGAGTGAGTCGATGAGTGGAGGGCTCCATGGGTATATTGCGATGAAAGTAACCCCTCCGGCAGAGGGGTTCGGATTCGGGGTCAGCTTTTACTCAGATGTCTTTCCGATCCTTGCGAAGCCGTTGAAGTCATTCCAGATCGGTATGCCAGGAACTTGGGTTATTCCAGACAACCGTGGTTACGAAGAGCCGCTATGCCCGCATGGTACGTTGGCGCGTGACCATTGGCCGAGCCGCGGTCCTTCCTATCGCGACGTTTTCCAAACGATCGAGGGCGGAGCAGGATTCTGGGTAAGCACGAGATTCCCGTCGGCTACACCAAAATATCGAATGAATGGGACGCCGGACTGTTACAACGAGGAAATCTCTTCTCCTGGATGGAGTTTTTATGGCGGGGCAGCTCTCAAATCGCAACAAATGGGGCTGGTTCAAATCAGTAATCGACTGCTTGTGCCCCCGGACGGGCTTACATTTAAGCAAGGTACAAGTGGCAAGTTGTTCGGTTCGGCGTGGATGGCTCTGCCATTAATGAATCCTCACGCCTCTTACCATCGTCAACCAACAGGTGACAAGAGTTGGACGTTTTTTGTGAACGCCCGAAACTTTAAGGGGCCAGTTGCTTTCTGGATTCCAGACACCTGGAGTGCTATTGCGAACGGTTACCCTCTGGCGGCAGGACGTACTCTCGATGTGCGGCCAGGTATCATGGCGGGGGGCGCCATGGAGGTGAACACTGTCCCTTACTTCAGCAGTAAGGACCGTAATGGCGCGCGTTACTTGCGAATTCCGAAACTTCTATTTCCTGTCAATAAGGCGAGGATGACAGTTTTAATGCAGGATGTGCGAATGTATTCACCCAAGGCGCTATATCTACCTTTGAGAGCATGGTTTGATTCTGGTAAGGTCGTTACCGGTAGATTCGCTCCAAGTGGCACAAACATACCTATCTGCAAAAACAAGCCACTGAGATTCGATCACAATGGGATTCCTCTCACTGGTTTTAGTAAGCTTGTGGAGACAACCATGTTGGGCCCAAAGGGGTCCTGTTCTTTCGGTCTCAAGTGGAAGATGCCTTTGGCCGGTTTTCCCCAGTATTTCAAGCAGCATGGCAAAGGGATGGTCGCTTTGACCTCTTCGCAAATTCCTCCCGAGACTGGACTTGCGTCACAGACCTTTGCTGCGGCAGTTGTTGGAAAGCCTGATACGTCGCCTCAAGGTTCAGGAACTGTGTGGAGCAAACCCGGTCCCAAGAGTGGTCCATTCACCGTGGTGCTTGCAGATGGTAGCCGCGTCACCTATTACTGGTACAAATTTGTAGACCAGCCGGCATTGCAGCATCTGCATCTAAGCGACGCCGAAAAGGCACGACTTCAGAAGAAGGTCGATTGGATTCAGGAAAATTGGCCGATTACCCGTAATTACATACCTCCTCCTAGCAGCGGAATGTTGGCGACTCTTGACCCGGGGCTTATTGTCACACCACCTAGAGGAATGAAAATCGGATATGTTCCTATTGTGACCAATCAGGAAATGGTTCCTGATCGCCAGACTCCAAAGCCGCACTAAGACAGAAACATTGAAACAATTAGGCAACCTCTGATCAAGCCTTTGATTCTGGGTGCGGCGAGACAATAGGCCAGACAAGGTCGGCTCTGAGCTGGATTCGGAAATTTGGACAGTGGGATAAGTGGAAGGGTTGTTCCCTGACGGCCATTAAGATGGCAGGAAAGAG
>JBMFWD010000080.1:0-11100 GCA_049965615.1 Acidobacteriaceae bacterium | reverse complement strand
CAAAAAACTTCCTCATAAGGAAAAAGTGTCAGAGATGTCCCCGGTCTAAAACGTCAGACTTGTCCCCGGCCGTTCATCATTCCTTCCCCCTCAGTCTCTTTTGCGCCTAACTCGCTGAAAACACGCAAAACACCGTTCATCCACCTTGCACACTACGCCGAACACCCTTCGGCGACGGAGCACCCATGTCACTGCAAACCGACTTTCTAACCCGGGCTGTCGCCGCTGCCCGCCGGGGCGGCCATATCTTTCCCGAAATGGCCGCCTGCGAGGCCGCACTCGAATCCGGCTGGGGCCTCTCCCGCCTCGTCCGCGTCGCCAACAACCTCTTCGGACAAAAACAGGACCGGGGCCGCAACAAAGGCGTCGGCACCCTCGCCCTGCCCACCCGCGAATACCTTCACGGTCGCTGGGTCAGTGTCGATGCCTTCTGGGTCAGGTTTCCTGACTGGGCCGCCGCCTTTGCCGGACGCATGGAAATTCTGCGCGCCCTCAGCTCCGAGTTTCCCGCTTACGCGCATGCGCTGCAGGCCGCCAACCCTGAGCAGTTCGTGCAACTCGTATCCGAGCGCTGGTCCACTGACCCCGAACGCGCCCGCAAGGTATTGTCCATTTACGACGAGCATCAGCCCCTGCTGGCCAGCCTCGCGCCACCTTCTGCGGGTCTCGCCACAGTGCCCACCGCGTCCGGGCCTGCCCACCAGTCCCAGGCTTAGGGCTTCAGCCCTTACGAACCCAGAACCCTGCCCACCAGCACCATCGCCGGCGCCGGCAGCGCAGAATGCGTCGGCAGCTCCCCGAGTGTCAGGCGAATCACCTGCTGGCCCGGCAGGCTGCATTGCGAAACCACAGCGCAGGGTGTCGCTTCCGGCATCCCATGTTCGGTCAGGTCGCGCGCCAGCGCCGCATAGTCTGGGCCGGGCATGTAAATCGCCAGCGTTGCCTCGGCAAACCCGCCCGGCAGGATCAGCGAGCGCCCCTCTTCGGAGCGATGCCCGGAGAGCATCACCACCGCCGACGAAGCCTCCCGCGAAGTCAGCGGACACGCCAGCGCCGCCGCCGCCGCCAGCGCCGCCGTCACCCCCGGCACAATCTCAAAGGGAATCCCCGCCGCCGTCAGCGCCACAATCTCTTCCGCCCCTCGGCCAAACAGCATCGGGTCGCCCACCTTCAGCCGTATCACCGACTGGCCAGCCCGGGCCTCTCGGATCATCCGCTCCACAATTTGCTCCTGGGTGATCGTCTTCACGCCCGCCCGCTTGGCCACGCTCTCCACCCGCGCCGTCGGACTGGCCAGCTCCAGGATTTCCTCCACCACCAGCCCATCATGCAGAATCACGTCCGCCGTCGCCAGCAGGTCACGCGCCCGCACCGTCAGTAGATCCGGATCGCCCGGACCCGCTCCCGTCAGATAAACCTTTCCCGACTCTGCCGTTTGCATCGCTTTCATCTCGCCCCCCCAGATTACTCCACGGCCTGCTCCACCGCCTCCGTCACGACCCATCCGCTCTTGAAACTTCCAGCCCGGTTCTGCCGTCTATGAGCCCATCCACAATTGCGACCGCATGCAACCCGCTGCAAGTATGATTGCGTGAGTGGAAAACCTCTTTGCTTCAACCCCGTAATGCGCTCGGACCGTGACACAAACACAGCCCCCGCGGTGCTAAACTCAGAAACCGATTACCAATCCGCGAGCACGCCTCACTGGCGCAGATCGCACCCGAGACTATGGACGAGCACACGCCAAACTCCGCAGATCAGCGCCTGCCTATGGCCACACAACCAACGCCGCCCAAAAAGAAGCACGTCTGGCCGTGGCTCATCCTCCTCCTCCTCATCGGAGCCGTCTTTTACGGTGCAATCCATCGCGGCAAGCAAAAGCCCTCCACCGGGTCCATGGCCTTCGGCGGTCCGGTCACCCTCACCACTACCACCGCAAAAAAGGGAGACATCGGGGTATACCTCAATGCCCTCGGCACGGTAACCGCGCTCCACACCGTCTCCATCGCCTCTCAGGTCACCGGGGTTGTTACATCCGTGCACTATCGCGAAGGCCAGCTGGTCCACAAAGGCCAGCCTCTGGTAGACATCGACCCCCGCCAGTACCAGGCACAGGTTACGGAGGCGGAGGGCACCCTCGAACGGGATCGGGGTGTCCTGTCTCAGTCCAGAATGGATCTCGCCCGCTACCAGCAAGCCTGGTCGCACAACGCCATCCCGCTGCAAACTCTGGAGGACCAGGAGAAGAAAGTTGCCCAGGATGAAGGCACCGTCAAATACGACCAGGGTGTGCTCGACTACGACAAGGTGCAACTCGGCTACTGCCACATCGTGGCTCCCATGGACGGCCGCGTCGGCCTCCGCCTGGTCGACCCCGGCAATCTGGTCACCGCCAACAGTTCGACTCCTCTGGTGATCCTTACGACTACGAACCCGATCACCGTGGTCGCCACCATCTCGGAAAACCACCTCGCGGAAGTATTCGCCCGGCCGGATCACGGCGTAGGCCTGACGCTCGAAGCCTGGAACCGGGACGACAATCATAAGATCGCGGATGGCAGGGTCTCCTCGTTCGACAATCAAATCGACACCACCACCGGTACGATCAAACTCCGTGCCACCTACAACAACAGCAGGGGTGAGCTCTATCCCAACGAGTTCGTGAATGCCCGTCTGCTCGTCAAAACCCTCAAGGACCAGATACTGGTTCCAGATTCCTCGATCCAGCACAATGGCGAGGAGTCGTTCGTCTATCTCATCCAGAAGTCGGCAAAGGGCTTGCACGCTGTCATGCATGACGTGACCACCGGTGTATCCAATGACGGTGTGACGGCCGTGCAAGGAATCAACGCTGGTGCCGTACTTGCCGACAGCAGCTTCCAGAAGCTGCGTAACGGCTCAGAGGTCCGCGTCATCTCGACGCTAGGGCCGGCCGCAAGCAACGCGAGCAGCGCCCAGTGAGTCTGTCGCGCCCATTCATTCTGCGGCCCGTAGCAACTTCGCTATTGATGGCCGCGATTCTTCTCGCCGGAATTGTTGCGTTCACCCAGTTGCCCATCTCGGCTCTGCCGCAGGTGGACTACCCGACCATTCAGGTGGTCACGTTCTATCCCGGTGCCAGCCCAGACGTGGTGGGCACCACGATTACGGCCCCGCTCGAGCGCCAATTTGGCGAGATGCAGGGCCTCAGCCAGATGACGTCGACCAGTGCCGGCGGAATCTCTGTCATCGTCATGCAATTCAACCTCGCGCTGAACATCGACGTGGCAGAGCAGGAAGTGCAGGCGGCGATCAATTCAGCCCAAAGCTTCCTGCCGGCCGATCTCCCGGCGCCGCCGGTCTACAGCAAGTCCAATCCCGCAGACGCACCGGTGCTGACCCTTGGCATTACTTCAGACACCATGCCGCTGTCGCAGGTCGAAGATCTCATCGACACGCGCCTGGTTCCCAAGATCTCCCAGCTGTCGGGCGTCGGGCTCGTCAGCATTACCGGCGGCCAGAAGCCTGCGGTTCGGATTCAAGTCAATCCAACCAAACTCGCATCGTACGGGATCAGTCTCGAAGCTGTTCGCACCGCGCTGACGCAAACCAGCGTGAATGCCGCGAAGGGAAATTTCGACGGACCGCGTCTGGACTATCAGATTGATTCCAACGATCAGTTAACGAATGCCGATGAATACAGGAACGTCGTCATCGCCTATAGTCACGGTGCTCCTGTCCTGCTGAAAGATGTAGGCCAGGTTGTGAATGGAGTCGAGAATTCCAACCAGGCCGCATGGATGGACCAGCAGCCGGCAATCATCCTGAATATCCAGCGGCAACCCGGCGCGAACACCATTGCGGTTGTTCAAAGCATTCAAGCTATTCTGCCCCGGCTGAAGGCCACTCTTCCCGCGGGCATTCAGATCCGCGAACTCACCAACCTCACCACCAGCATTCAGGCATCCGTTAACGATGTGGAATTTGAACTGTTGCTGACCGTAGCGCTGGTTGTGATGGTCATCTTCCTGTTCCTGCGCAGTGTTTACGCCACGATCATCCCAAGTGTCGCCGTACCGCTGTCACTGGTGGGCACCTTTGCGGCGATGTATCTGCTCGGCTACAGCCTCGACAATTTATCGCTGATGGCTCTCACCATTTCAACCGGCTTTGTGGTTGACGATGCCATCGTGATGATCGAAAACATCTCGCGATTTCTGGAAGACGGATACACCCCGATGGAAGCAGCCCTGAAGGGAGCGGGGCAGATTGGATTTACCATCCTCTCGCTTACGGTCTCGCTGATCGCGGTGCTTATCCCACTGCTGTTTATGGGGGACGTGGTTGGCAGGCTTTTCCGAGAATTCGCCGTCACCCTGGCTGTAACGATTATCATCTCGGCGGTTGTCTCACTCACGTTGACACCGATGATGTGTTCGCGCATTCTCCGCCACGATCCGGCAGCGCAGCAGGGCAGGTTCTACAAAGCATCTGAGCGCGTGTTCGACGCTATGATCGGCTTTTACGGCCGAACTCTGAAGGTGATTCTGCGCTATCAGACACTTACCATACTGGTTGCGGCTGGAACTCTCGTCCTCACGGTTTATCTCTATATCGTCATTCCAAAAGGCTTTTTCCCAACGCAGGATACCGGAGTCATTCAGGGCATATCTCAGGCTCCCCAGACCATATCGTTCGATGCGATGGCGAAGAAGCAGCAGGAACTGGACTCGGTTATCCTCAAGGATCCCGATGTCAAAAGCCTCTCTTCGTTCATCGGTGTCGACGGAATCAATACCACGCTCAACAGCGGACGCATTTCGATCAATCTCAAGCCGATAGAAGACCGCAGCCTGAGTGCTTCTGATATCATTCGCCGCCTGCAAAAGCGACTGGCCAGCGTGCAGGGAATTCACCTCTACATGCAACCGGTCCAGGATATTTCAGTGGACGACCGCGTCAGCCGTACCCAGTACCAGTTCACTCTGGAAGATCCCAATGTAGTAGAGCTGAACAAATGGGCAGACCAATTCGTTGCAAAGCTGAAGAAATTGCCCGACCTGGAAGATGTGGCGACCGATCAGCAAAATGGTGGACTTGCCATTCGAGTGGACATGAATCGCGTCACGGCATCGCGGTTGGGAATCGCCCCGGCTACAGTCGACAACATTTTGTACGATGCATTTGGTCAGCGCCAGATCAATACCCTTTATACCTCGCTCAACCAGTACCACGTCATCATGGAGACCTCGCCAGAGTGGAGGGAGCATCCATCGAATCTGAGCGACTTGTACGTGCAGTCCAACATTTCTTCCGGAGCTAGCGGGTCCGCGGCTTTCACGACGTTTTCCGCTTCGGCATCCAGTGCTGCTGGATCGAATGCCTTAACTTCATCCGTTCTCTACACGCCCGGCTCGAACGCGCTCAGCCCTGCATCGACGGTTCTATCCAACGCCAACAACGGCTCCGCAGGTGCGTATCCGGGGCAAAGCCCGAACACGCTATCCGGTTCGTCCAGCGCGAATGCCGTACCGCTCAGTGCGTTTTCTACGGTGAGCGAGGTTCCGGAAGCGCTGTCCATCAACCATCAGGACCAGTTCCCGTCTGTAACGGTGTCGTTCAATCTCGCTCCGCACGCGGCACTCGGAAATGCAATCCGGGAAGTCGACAAAACAGTCGCGGACATGCACTTTCCGGCAAGCCTTCAGTCGACCTGGCAAGGGACGGCTGCCTCCTTCGTCAATTCCTTGTCCAATGAAGCTCTTCTGATTCTCGCGGCACTGGTCGTTGTGTACATCGTGCTTGGTGTACTGTACGAGAGCTTCATTCATCCGATTACAATTCTCTCGACACTTCCCTCGGCGGGCGTGGGTGCGCTGCTGGCACTGATCGTGTTTCGCCAGAATCTCAATGTTGTCGCGATTATTGGCATCATTCTGCTGATCGGTATTGTGCAGAAGAATGGCATCCTCATTGTTGATTTTGCCCTCGAAGCCGAGCGGCTGAGAGGGAAGAACTCTGCCGATGCAATCTACGAGGCCTGCCTGCTTCGCTTCCGACCGATCATGATGACCACAATGGCCGCATTGCTGGCGGGTATTCCCCTGGCTGTGGGTAGTGGGTACGGCTCTGAGCTGCGCCGTCCTCTTGGAATCGCAATGGTGGGAGGCCTCCTGCTGAGCCAGATCCTCACGCTGTACACGACTCCTGTGATCTACATCTTTTTCGACAAGGTCGGCAATCGCCTCGCAAGCAAAGGTGAGGGTGCAATGTTGTCCGGCGCCGATTATGGGCAGGGAAGGTCATGAACCCTTCCGCTCCATTTATCAAGCGGCCGATCGCGACGACTTTGCTTACGATTGCCGTTGCCATAGCGGGCGCAATCGGCTACTCGGTGCTTCCCGTTTCGCCTCTACCGCAGGTTGATTTCCCGACCATCAATGTAGGCGCGAACCTCCCCGGCGCCAGTGCGGAAGTGATGGCGTCTTCTGTGGCAACGCCGTTGGAACGGCAGTTTGGGCATATTGCCGGTCTAACGGAGATGACATCGTCGAGTTCTTTGGGCAGTACGTCGATTACGCTGCAGTTCAATCTGAACCGCGACATCAATGGCGCCGCGAGGGATGTTCAGGCTGCGATCAATGCTGCACGAACCTACCTGCCTGCTAATCTCCCTTCTAATCCGCACTATTTCAAGATGAATCCGGCGGATAGTCCGATCCTGATCATCTCGCTCACGTCGAAAAAATACGATACGACTTACGTCTACGACAAGTCCTCGACGATTCTGCAGCAGAAACTTTCTCAGATAGATGGCGTGGGACAGGTGTTCATCGGAGGGGCCGCAAGCCCGGCAGTTCGCGTGGAAGTGAATCCAAACCAACTGCAAAGCTATGGGCTCACTATGCCCCAGGTGCAGGCTGCCATGAGTGTGCAAAATGCGGATTTGCCCACGGGCCAGATCGCTAATAGTTCGATGACAGCCGACATCGAGACGAACGACCAGATCGATAAAGCTGCGCAGTATCGCCCGCTGATTATTGGTTACCACAACGGCCAGGCTGTAACCCTGGGCGATGTTGCAGATGTTTACGATGGGTCGGAGAATATTCGCACTGCCGGGTATACAAATGGGGTCCCATCGGTCACAGTCATTATCTTTCGCCAGCCTGGTGCGAACGTAATTGCTACGGTAGATCGCATCAAGGCGCAGTTGCCTGCCCTGGAAGCAGACATGCCGGCTGGTATTGATCTGCACATTGTGCATGATCGAACGATTACGATTCGCTCTTCCGTGCGCGATGTTGAGATAACACTCTCGATTTCCATTCTTCTAGTCATCCTCGTTGTTTTTGTTTTTCTCCGAAGCCCTCGCTCTACGTTGATTCCAAGCATTGCCGTTCCCGTTTCGCTGATCGGCACATTTGCCGTGATGTATCTGCTGGGCTATAGCCTCGATAACTTGTCGCTGATGGCGTTGACTATTTCGACCGGCTTTGTCGTGGATGATGCCATTGTCGTCATGGAAAATATCACGCGCCATCTTGAGGCCGGCATGAAGCCGATCGCGGCAGCGATGAAGGGGGCCGAAGAGATCGGATTCACGATCTTTTCCATCAGCGTTTCGCTGGTTGCCGTATTCATCCCGATTCTTCTCATGGGTGGGATAGTCGGGCGCCTGTTTCGAGAGTTCGCCGTCACGCTTGCCACAGCAATCGTGGTATCGATGATCGTGTCACTGACTACGACGCCGACGATGTGTGCCCACCTTCTGAAGACACCGGACCGGGAGCACCATGGCCGGCTATATCAGATGAACGAACGAGTGTTCAACAGCCTTTTGGCGGCCTACCGCAAGTCTCTCGAATGGGTACTGGAGAACCCGGTATTCATTCTGCTGATCCTTGGAGTCATGATTGCCCTGAATTTCGTCCTGATTGCGCGAATTCCAAAGGGCTTTTTCCCTGAGCAGGATACGGGTTTTCTTGTGGGAGGTGTACAAGGACCACAGGACGCCTCGTTCCCGTTCATGAATCACTCGCTTCTGCAAATCGTCAAGGTGATCAAATCAGACCCGGCTGTCCAGAGCGTAAACGCTTATACGGGCGGGCGGGGCAGCACGAATGGCGGCTTCGTTTTTGCGACACTCAAGCCACTCAGTGTTCGGAAAATCAGTGCCATGGCTGTGGTCAATCGCCTTCGGCCTAAACTGAACCGATTGCCGGGCGCTTCCACTTTTCTTCAGGCGGCTCAGGACATAAGGATCGGCGGTCGTTCCAGCAATGCTCAGTATCAGTACACAATTCAATCGGATAATGTCGCTGATCTACTGCATTGGGGACCAATCCTCAAGGCCCAGATGCAGAAACTGCCGGGGCTCGAAGACGTGAATAGTGATCAGCAGGACGGAGGCCTTGCGGAAGATATCGAGTACAACCGGACAGTAGCCGCACGGTTAGGTCAAACCCCGCAATCACTCGACCGAGCCCTTTATTCGGCTTTCGGCCAGTCGCAAGTGTCGGTAATCTATAAGCCGCTCAACCAGTACTACGTTGTATTGGAAGTGGCTCCTCAGTACTGGCAGTCTCCGGCCGGGCTGAACAGTATTTATCTGAAGACGAACGGCGCTGGCGGCAATGCGACAGCCATGACGCCGTTGAACCAGTTCGCATCCTTCCGAACCGGAACCACCCCGCTTCAGATTAATCACACCGGTCAGTTTCCATCGGTGACTGTGTCGTTCAACCTCGCGCCGGGAGTTTCGTTAAGTCAGGCAACGCGGGAAATTGAACAGATGGAGCAGACGATAGGCTTGCCCGGAACAGTGCGGGGCTCCTTTTCGGGCACACTGGAAGCATTCCAGAAGTCACTATCTACCGAACCATTACTGATTATTACGGCCATCCTTGCCGTTTATATCGTGCTCGGAATTCTCTATGAAAGCCTGATGCACCCCATCACCATTCTCTCGACGCTGCCATCGGCCAGTGTGGGCGCGATGCTGGCGCTCATGCTGTTTCACAAGAACCTGGACGTTATTTCCATCATCGGAATTATTCTTCTGATCGGGATTGTGAAGAAGAACGCAATTATGATGATCGACTTTGCCCTGATGGTGGAACGCCGCGACGGAAAATCTCCGCGCGAATCCATTTTTGAAGCTTGCCTGCTACGCTTTCGTCCCATCATGATGACAACGATGGCGGCCATTGGTGGGGCATTGCCTCTTGCTTTTGGCACGGGCATTGGTTCCGAGCTGCGACGGCCGCTAGGAATGACGATCGTTGGCGGGCTCCTGCTCAGCCAATTGATCACCCTGTATACGACACCGGTTGTGTACCTTACGCTGGATCGCTTACGCCTGCGCCTGACCGGCAAGCAGCGCGACACGTTCAACCCCGGGGAGCAGGTTGCTCTCTAGCGGAGAAATTCGATGATCATTAGACAAGAATTTCATAAAAATCGAAGCATGCTCGCTATGGGGCTGGCCGGTGTGCTTTGTCTTACTTCCGGCTGTATGGTTGGGCCCAAGTATCACCCGCCAACCGCTCCATCCCCAAGCGCTAAAAAATACCAGGAATCAACGGTCAACTTCCATGACACCTCGGGTTGGAAGGTTGCCAATCCGGGACATGCGATGCTCCAAGGGAAGTGGTGGGAGACGTTCCATGATCCACAACTCAACGCGCTAGAAGAGCAGCTGAATATCAACAATCAGAACATCAAGGTCTATTTCAATAATTTCCTTGCGGCGCGCGCCTTGATAGCCGAGGCTCGCGCGGGCTACTCGCCGACTCTTACGACCAGTCCCTCATGGCAGCGCTCCAAGGCTTCAGGAAACCTTCGCAATACTTATAACACTGGAACAGGCGCTTCGAACGCAACGAGCTCAGGGCAACAGAGTACTTTGATGACATTTCCCTTCGATGTTTCCTGGGCTCCTGACCTATGGGGAAAGATACGGCACGAAGTTCGTTCTGCGGAGTATGGTGCGCAGATAAGCGCGGCTGATCTGGCGAATGAAAAGCTGACCGAGCAGGCGAGCCTTGCGGCGTTCTACTTTCAATTGCGCGGGCAGGATGCGTTGATGGACATCCTTAAGAGGACAGTTGCTGCTGATCAAGAGGCTTATGAGGTCAACGAGGGTTCCTATAAATCTGGGGTTGGCGATTACATTGCTGTGATTGAAGCTAAGTCAACACTGGAAGGCGCTCAGGCTCAACTCACGAATCTACGGATTGCGCGTGCGCAATATGAGCATGCAATCGCCGTGCTTGTGGGCAAGGTTCCGACTGACTTTTCCTTGCCGCCGAATCCAGGATTTTTCTCCCCGCCTCCCATTCCGGTTGGTGTGCCCTCTGAGCTCCTGGAGCGACGTCCGGATATTGCTGCAGCGGAACGCACATTAGCGGAGGCCAATTCCACCATTGGGATTGGTTACGGCGCGTTCTTCCCGAGCGTAATTTTGAATGCTGCTGGAGGATTTGAGAGTTCTACATTCACACACTGGTTTGACTGGCCGAGCCGCTTCTGGTCGATAGGACCCTCCATTTCTGAAACCATCTTTAACGGATGGCTTTACCGCGCGCAGTTGCATCAATACGAGGCTATCTACAATGCTGACCTGGCCAACTACCGACAGACAGTACTGACTGCCTTTCAACAGGTAGAAGACGACCTGGCGGCAACACGGCTTTACTCGCAGCAAATTCAGCAGCAACAGGCTGCACTCGCAGACGCCCAGCATTACCTGCAGTTGGAGCAGGCGCGCTATCAGAGCGGAATTGATCCATATATTAATGTCATTACAGCTCAGACTACTGTTCTTACGGAGGAAGAGACGTTGGCTTCCATTCGAGTCAATGAAATGGCCGCAGCGGTGCGGCTGGTTCAGTCTCTCGGCGGGGGATGGGACCGCTCCCAGTTGCCGACGCCGGCGCAAACCGGGAGGAAAGTACCGCGCGCAGAATATGCCCTGCAACACTGAGCCAACGGTAGGTTGAATTCAGGGATTACGAGCCATTCGTTATGCTCCAATGCTACGTGTTCTTAGCAAGTGAAAATGTCCGGTTTTTGTAGCAAATGAAGTGTCCGGTTTTGATTTAGTCTCCCGCAGCCGCC
>JBMFWD010000079.1:0-11128 GCA_049965615.1 Acidobacteriaceae bacterium | reverse complement strand
TAATTGCTGCCCACATCAGAGCGTTTTCGGTGCCCACATCCACTGGAATCACCTGCCCACATGGACCGGAATCCGCACCCGGCACGGATCGTATACACCGTCAGGATCGATCACCCGCGCCTCAACCAGACCGCACAGTTCCAGCAAATGATGCCAGTCGCGTCCATTCCTTGCCAGCCGGGACGCGTCCAGGCACAGCACAGCACCAACTTCTCCGGCGCAAAGCCACGCTACCAGCTTCTCGAAGCCAGGCCGGGCTACCGTTCCTGTGGCGGAACGGCCAAGGTCGTCGTCAATCACCTCGATCTCACGAAAGCCCAGACGCCTGGCCTCGCCGACCAGATCGTACTGTCGTCGCTGACTCTCGAGATTCATTTGCACCTGCGCCTGGGTCGATTGCCGGACGTAGACCACAGCCTTGCGTTGGAGCACCACTGCAGGCAAGAGTTCAGCAGTCTTCATCGCGGGCCTCCTGATCTGCGGCGCCGGCGGCCAACAGCAGAAGGTTGGCCAGGCAACTCAGTACTTGCACCCTCTGCGATGGAGTCATCCCGGAAAGTTGAACCGAAGTAAACGCCAGACTGCTCTGGCGCGGTGTCACGGCCAGCGCCTGTTGTGGCCGCCGAATAATCTCGCAAGTCGAACTCATCGCGCTCCTCCTGAACGAAAGTGGAATCGTTCGAGGAGCTTGCTCGCAAACCACGCTCAACCAGTCGATAATGCAGTTCGCGTAGCGCGGCCACAGAGACGCGCGGCTCGCCAAGCTTCATGCCCGCGCAAGCTCCTGGATCCAGCATCCATGCAGGGACCATCGTGACCAAGCCAGAGCCGTCGTCCACATGGACAACACCTCCTGGGCCGCGCCGCTCGCTATCTCGATATCGAACCTTCCGCCCATAAAGCGGGTGCCAAGGATAGTGAATCTCAAGTTCCTGCCCGACATGGGCAGAATGTCTGGGGAATTGCCATCGGAAGGAAAAACTGGTTGCACCTGGGCAGCAAGGAAGCAGGGCCCAGGATCGCAGCCATCTTCTCGATCGTCGAGAGCTGCCGCCGCTTCAACATCCCAGTCCGCAAGTACCTTAACGACGTCCTTCCCGGCCTCGCCAACCGTTCCATACAATCGCTCGCCGAACTCACTCCCACCGCCTACGCCGCCAGACTGGCAAACTGACTCCTCAGCTCAACGACCAAGCCGCCAACCGTGTACTTGCCCGGATGGATACCCTTGAACGCCGCGTGCAGGCACATATCCTGGTTTGCTTTCTCACCTATGTGCTCTGGAAAACCTTCGGCCGCTGGTGCCATGATGCCGGGCTCGGAGACGAACCAAGAAAGATCTTTGCCGAACTGGAACAGATTGCCCTGGTCGACCTGGTCTTACCCGAGCACACTGGCTTATCCATTCACAAGCGCTGCGTGAGCTGACCCACCCAACACCAGGCCATCTTGCTCCAGCGGCTCGGCCTGGAACTTCCGACCTGTATCGAACACGCTGATTTGTAGTGAAGACTTCACTATACCCACCTTGCAAACAAAGAGCTCACCACCGCAACTGCGGAAGTGGGGCTAGCGGCATACACACTGCGATCGAAGTATGCATGAGGGCAAGCCATTGGCAAAGTAGCTTCCTTAAAGCAACGGCTGCGCGAGCAGCGCCAGGAACCCGGCGCATCGCTCACGCAGCAGCTACCCCATCGCGATCACATGACTGTCACTTCCGGCTTGCCCATGCGCAGGGAGATACGATGTGGCTTCCCGTGGATCGGAATGTTCATCAGTTCAACGGGTTCGTTGTAACCCAAACCCGTCACCAGACGGCCATCGTCGGCGATGTCGATGATGGATTCCAGGCCTATCAGGCATAACAATGCGCCCCAGGTATAGTTGGGACGGCCTCCGACCCCTCCATTGATGCTGTAATAGTTTTCTCCGCAGAATCCATCTGCCAGCCAGTTATCCATGAACAGATGAACGCTCTTCTCCGCAAAAGCAATCTTGACCTCCGGAGTGGCGTAGCGCTTCACCCCCTGAAACACCAGGTAATTCACAGGCCCCCATATGCTTCCATGCCAGTAGTGCTGCTCAAGAAACAACGGGTCTTGGCGGGAGACGGTGGGCAATATCCATTGCCCCCAGAACTGGGTGGGGTCCGTCATCACCGAGAGTAGCTTTCGCCCACGCTCGGCATCGGCAGCGCCACATATTAAAGGATAGAAATTCGCCGGCGTAAGGCGCGTCAGAAACTCGCCAGGTGTCCCATCATCCTTATCCCAGAATCGACTACAGTAAATCCCTAACTGTTCGTTCCACAGCCTGGTGTTGATCCGATCATTCATCGCATCCGCATCACGACGATGACGCTTCGCATCCTCCGCCCTGCCGATCGCATCCGCAATGAGAGCCAGGTGGTGGGCGTCCGCTGACCACAACGAACAGAGATCCACAGCATAAGCATTCATCGTATGCCCTACCATCTGCACGCCTTTCACACCCTCAAACTGAGGCGTATCGTCCCACCCCGTTTCGTACTGAGCGTTCTGCAGAATTCCGGTACTGCTTCCCCACTCCAGCATCCCGTCATTCCTGGCATCTCGCTCTTTCATCCACCAGGCATTCCATAATGCAAGCTTTGGATAAACTTCACGCAAGAATTCGATATCTGGATGATGCTGATGCATTTTCCATACGCACAGCGCACCCACCGGCGGCTCGGATCGATCGTCGCTGGTTTTTACAAACCAGTGAGCAAAGTTCGGAACAAGACCTTCGGATGTCTGATAGGAAAGCATGGCACGCACCGTCTGGCGTCCCATCTCCGGATCTGCCAGACACGCAAGCAAACCGTTAAAGAAGCTGTCCCAGCAAAAGTAAGGGCAAGTATTCGCGGAATCGGCGCCAAAAGTCCGGCACACCGTGATCGCAACTTGCTTGTTGTCGTTCGAATAGACCCGTGAGTTGTTAAGATTGTCCGCAATTGCAGCGAGAATATCACCTGAGGGTCCTTGCGCTTTTGGACGACGTGCATCATAGGCTTTCTCAGCTTCCGCAAGGTGATTGTCGATCGCCTCAAAGGCCGGCAACTCACCAAAACCTGCTACCAGGTAAGTCGGCTCCTTCATTCCTCCAAGAACAACGGTGAATTCCTTCGCATCCAGTGACTTTACCGCGGGTTGCGCCTTCAATCGCCAGGTGACGGTGTTTCCCGCCGGCAGATTGGCTTCACCCTTGATTCCACCGTCTTCCGCAGAGAATTCACTGTGAAAGCCAGGCCAGTTCTCGTCTATCTTGAAGCTCATCTCGCCCGCCACTGCTGAAACGAGACGGCCAACCATCACATCTCCCATGCGAGACCATTGGAACTCCACACGTTGTTGCCCTTGGAACGACACGCGCGGTGGCTTTGGTGTCACCTTTTCCGGCACAAAGATGACTTTGTGGAACAAGTCATCCGCGGCTACAGTTCCTGCGTTGTAAGTCCCTCCGGGATTCATAACGAATGCCGCCGAATCTTCATAAATAAATGCAACACCGTTCGGAGCCGTATAGAAAAAGTTCCCAATTTTTACTGAGCTCTTCTCATTACGCGCCATCGAATGCGCTTCCGCGCTCATAGACTCAGGGAGTGCACTAACTGCCGCATTCAGTCGATTCCAGGATGCCAGCGTCATAGCTGTCATGCCGCCCATAAAACCCCTGCGTGAAATCATCTTCAAACCTCCGTCTAATCAGCGGGAGTAAACTCCCTGCCTGGTTCACATTCGCCGAGCTGGTTTCCTCACTGCGGGCTCGCCGTGCGGATCTCCCCTTCGCAAATCAAAGGGCTGAGCCTGATCTCTGTTGCGGACTGAAGTGGTGGTGGTGGTCAGATGGCCAGAAGTCCACTCCGCGTCATTTGACTGCTACCGGACTCATCGAAACTCCCGCCTAAGCTTGCTTGTCTTCATTCGCCCAGGCGACTCGCATCGCGCGCATTCCACGGTCATCCCATACCCTCCAGTCGGATATTCCCCTTCAGCCTGATATCTATCGAGGAGGCGCCCACCATCACATCCACCGTGCCTGGATCGACAACAAATGCATATTGATCCTCGCTCCAGTAACTCAGCGCCTGATGATCATGCGACAGATCGAAGGTTAGCGTGCGTGTCTCTGCCGGCTTTAAATGAATTCGATCAAACGCCACCAGCTGCTGAATTGGCCTGATCACCGTGCCTCCATGGACGTGAACGTAGACTTGTACGACTTCATCTCCCTCTCGACCGCCTTGATTGGTCACGTCCACTGATATTGCGATCGTTTTCCCAGGGCTTAAGGTTTTACCGCTGATGCGAAGATTTTTATATTCGAACGTTGTATAACTCAGGCCGTGACCGAATGGATAAAGTGGGTCACCCCGGAAGTACAGATAGGTACGCCCCTCCCGGATGTTGTAATCATGAAAGTCCGGCAGATCTTCGATCCGCCGATACCACGTAACGCTCGTCCTGCCACCCGGATTGTACTCACCGAAAAGCGCGTCTGCGAGCGCATTCCCCTGCTGCTCTCCCAGCACAATTCCGCCGACAATTGCCGGCAAGTGCTCCTGCTCCCAGTTCACGGCGACGGGGCAATTGGACGAGACGACAAGAATGGTCCGTGGATTTGCCGCGTAGACCGCCTTCACCAGCTCATGCTGCGAACCCGGCAGATGAATATGGCGACGATCATGCCCCTCGGTGTCCGTCTGCTGATCCGCGCCCACAAACACCAGAGCGACGTCAGCCTCCCTGGCGATTCGTACCGCCTCCGCAATGTGCGTCCCTTCCTCAGTACCCTCTACCGAACAACCCATTGCATAAACGACGTCCGTCGGTCCACTCGGTGGAACTGGGACCTGACCCTTCGGCCTCAGTTGGAATGACTGCAAACTGATGGTGGAGTCCGGCTCGGTCAAAAATCGCAAATACACTTCATGATCGCCTTCAACGGGTTTTAAGGGCGCGCTAACATCAATCCAGTTTTGCAATCCGCCGGTATTTGGAATGTTGATCGTCGACACGAGGGTCCCATCAAGGCTATCGAGATGCACTTCGATGTGTCCATCGTGAGAGTCGCTCGCAACACGCGCCTGAAATTCGGTCGCGCCTGTGAAATACACCTTTTCATAAGAAGCCCACGAGCCCTGCCCATTATTTTCCAGGCATTCACCACCCTCGGAGCACCAACCCTGCTGCGGCTTATTGAACCATTGAGGCCACGGTATCCCCTGAGGACCCGCCCCCAGGCGAATAAATTCTGAAGCAGCTTTCTCGTAAGAGGCGGGCGTCGTAATACCAAATGTATTCCGAATCCCCTGCAGTGGCGAGACTCGAAACCAGGGCGACCCACTGTAATTGCCCAGGTGACACGCATAAGCCATCGGCCCTATAACAGCTATCTTCTTTAGCTTGCTCTTATCCAGCGGGAGGATATGATTCTCATTCTTGAAAAGTACGATTGACTGCCTGGCCGCTTCGCGGGCAAGCTCCTGGTGCGCTTGGCTCCTCAGGCACTCCTCCGAAATACTGTTATAAGGATTCTGATCTGAAGGATCCAGATTCCCCAGCAGCACTCGTCCTGTAATGGAGCGGATCAGCGACTGGTCTAGCACAGACTCGCTCACCAGCATTTCGCTGACGGCCTGCTCGAGATATTTCTGCAGCGTCTTACCGCAATTGATATCGCAACCAGCATTCACGGCTAGCGCCGACGCCTCCACATAGTTAGGAACAAAATGGTGCGCGCGACAGATATCTGCAATGGCGTCGCAGTCCGTCACGACATATCCACGAAATCCCCAGCGCTCCCGAAGAACATCTGTCAGCAGGAAACTGCTAGCGCTCGTAGGAATTCCATTCAATGCGTTATACGAACTCATAACGGTAAACACGTTTGCGTCTCTCACACATGCTTCAAACCCACGCGTGTAATATTCCCAAAAACTGCGAGCGTCCACTGAGGCCGACATGGAGTGTCGGTCATCCTCAGTGTCGTTACCGATGTAGTGCTTCGCACAGGCAATCGTCTTGAGGTATTTGGGATGATCTCCCTGCATGCCGCGGACAGTCTGAATCGCCATTTGCCCGACCTGATATGGGTCTTCGCTGTAATTCTCGGCAATACGTCCCCAGCGGGGATCGCGGGTTCCCATATTTACCGTCGGCGGCGAAAACATCGCCAATCCCTGCCCACTCTTTTTGTGCCAAGCCCATATCTCGTCTGAGACAGCTTTGAACACGCGGTAGATCAATGAGCGATTCCAGGAAGAGCCCAGCGCAAGCGGCTGAGGAAATGCTGTTACCGGACCGGTGTGCATGAGGCCGTGCAGGGCCTCGTTCGCATAATACTCGAAGGCCGGTAGCTTCAGCCTCGGTATAGCCGGCACCCGGACGCCGAATTGCGACACCTTCTCTTGCAAGGTCATCTTCGCGACAATGTTCGCTGCCCGCACGCGTGCCGCTTCAAAACGCTCCGCTGATATCCCACCCGGACTCACCACGGGCGATCCCGTCACAGCGCTAATAGATTCAGCATCTATCCCGGCCACATCACCTTGGTGCAACGTTGCAGCATTCACGCGATGCAGAGATGCCAGCGTCATTGCGGTCATTCCGCCCATAAACTCTCTGCGAGAAACCATTACTCAACCCTCCACACTATTGTTAGAAGTGACTCTCCCGCGACTTTCGCGGCCGTCCCACGAAACCAATCCGGGTCCAGCGTGCATCCAAAGGAAACCTATAGAACAGCTGCGAGACCTCCTGTCCTGTTCCATCTGAGCTACACCCGCCCAGCCGCCATTCATGCCCAGCGGCATCAGTGACAAATAATCGGTAATTCAGGAAGTAGATCCCGAGTTCTTTCCAAAAGCACCTCGATCAACGAAAATTCGGAGCCGCCTTCTGCAAAGCGGCTCCGTGATTCGAATGCATCGTTTGTTCATCGAAGCACCGCACATCTGTCAACAGATGATCCCTTTACAAAGTGTTTAGAAATGCATCTTCACCGCAAACTCCATGATGCGAGGATCACCGGCACTAATCACATGACCAAAATTACCGGCCCCGAAGGCAGTCGCCACGCCCTCGTAATTTGGATGGTTAGCAACGTTAAATGCTTCAGCGCTCAGTTCCATGTTTAGCGTGCGAACAATTGGGAACGTCTTGTCAAGGGCAACGTTGAAGGAGTTATAGGCTGGTCCGCGAATCGTGCCATTCGACGCATTCCCAAAAAAGCCATACTCGGGATGGGCGAATGCACTGGTATCGAACCACTCGTGCAACTTACCTACGGTATGAACGGGGTGTACCTGATTCGGGCGCGTCGCCAGACCTCTCGTGGCTCCCGCGAGTCCTGGAGACAAAGCAAAACCACTGCGATGTAGAGCAAGACCGGTAAAGGTCCAGTGACCCAATACAGTGGATAATGGCCCATTGTGATGGTTAAAGAACGGAAGCTCGTAAACCCAGGTTGCAGCTATGTTGTTCGTAAAGGAATACGAAGGCGGGCCATATTCTGCATGAAAATTACGAGGATTCTGAGCACCTGCACCCGATGACCGGGTGTTAAATGGCCTGAAACCGCCGTCAGGTATGGTCGTGAGGGTCTTTTGGTAGGTGTAAGAAATAGTTAATTGAGATCCACCCCTCCTGTAGCGAATACCCGATTGCAGGGAGTTGTAGTTCAGGCTGCCTTCATCATAGTAGAGCAGGCTCATCGAGCTATATCCTTTATAAGGACGGGTATAATCTGCTGCTGCAGCGTGTGTATTAATACAGGGATCGAAGTCATAACTGGATGAACTTGCCTGGCCTGCTGCTAAACAGCCTGCGGTACTGGGACTGGTAACTGGTAGCGGGAAGTTGATGTCCTTCGAGCCGTACATATGCCGACCTTGGCTGCCGGCATAGCCGATGCTTGCAATCAGATTCGGAGCGAGCTGTTGTTCCAGCGTCAAACTATATGACGTGATCCTGGACATATCCTGGTTGTGGACCGGAACTACGTCCAACGCCTGCGTCGTGGGCGCCTGCGCTGTACCTGCGGTGCCATTGCTGAGCAGACTGTTTTCAATATTTGCGCTCTGGTTATAGGGTGGATTTTGCCCCCAATTGTTGTAGATAGTGAACGCAAGGGTATGAAATCCCGTACCGATCCCGCCACGGACAGATGTCTTTCCATTGCCAAAAACATCGTAGGCAAAACCGAACCTCGGGCCGAAATCCGTTTTGGGAGTGTGGTAAAAGCGGTCAGAAACCCCATTTTGTCCGGCAAACTCGAGCCCATTCAGCAGGTTTGCTGGATCGCCTGAAGAGGTGACCGGTTGATTCTGACTGTTGATTTGCAAACTGCCATTAATATTTACGACAGGAGCCTGAGTTGGATCATACAGCGCCGGATTGAAGTTAGTAACCTCGTTGCCGTCCGCCGTGTCTGGAATATCATGCTGCCAGCGCACGCCATAGGTCAGGACTAGGCGAGGAGTCGCTGTCCAGTGGTCCTGGGCATACATTTCGATCTGCTTTGCGCGGAAGCCCCCTGTCTTCTGATTGTTATTTTGATAGTAGCTCGAATCGAGTCCCAGCATGTAATCAGCAGCTGGATCCCCCGTATGAATGCCGCTAAAGCTGAAGCCCCCTTCCGGAGTCGTGAATGTATTCTGGATCTTGTTGTTGTCGAAATACAAGCCGCCTAGTTCAATGATGTGGCTTCCCCTCACCCAGCTAGCGTCGTCAAAGAACTGCAATTCCCATACTTTGGATATGATGGGTTCCCCGCCCACGCCAAGGCCGAACCAGCCGTCGCCGATCGATATCTCTGGTATGCGGTTCAAGGTGTCCGCGCCAGGAAATGCCTGCGTGATGCTTACACCGGAGGGGAGCGTGCCGCCCTTCGTTACCGTTAAGAAGGTATCTCCGCTGTTATATCCAACTCCCACCGAGTTCATGAAGTTCGGAGTAATCGAGGACTGCCAGCGTGCCATCATGTTGGAACTTGGCCGGGAGGCCTCATCAGTGGTTGTGTTAAACGGAATTCCATCCCAATTATCATACGGATAGTTCGAGAGTATCTTTTCGTAGTTGACCCGTACTGTAAATAGATTGTTTGGATTAAAGTAGTGATCTACCCGGTATTGATAGCTTGTCTGGTTAGTGGATTGTGTTGTTTGATTAATGTAGTTGAGGAATCCGCCTGCTGGATTATTGGGCAATGGGACATAAGCGTTCAACAACGCCACGGCAACCGGGTCGAAGCAGGCGGGATTGATGGTTGTTGGTCCCAGGATGCAGTTCGTCCTCCCCTCACTAGCCAAGAGCTGCTGACTGTGGGCATCCAGCGTCAAGGGACCACTCAAGGTCGGACTGCTCGAGAAATCCCCATTACGCATTGCCTGTGTAAACACTGCACCTTGCAAAAGGACCGCAGTGCGAATTCTGTACCATTGGTTCGATGCAAAGAAGAAAGTCTTCTTCTTCCCATTACGGCCATCGTAAATTCCCGGAATAATAACGGGGCCACCAAGGGTGTATCCGAAGATATTCTGACGCAGATGGGGACTCTGCGTCGAAAAGTAATTCGCCGCGTCGAAGGTATTGTTGCGGATGTAGTCCCACGCGGAGCCGTGGAACTGGCTGGTGCCGCTTTTCGTCACGATGACGACCTGCCCCCCACCCGCACCAGAGTATTTGGCGCTGTAGGTGCCGCTCACAACGCTGAATTCGGCAATTGCATCCACTGGTGGCGTGACCGTGGTGAACCCACCGATTGCCCCATCCAGATCGTAGATGCCGTCGAGTGTGTAGTTTGTATAGTCCACCGAGGTTCCGTTGATAATCAGTTCGTTGGGCGTTCCACCACCCAGCATCGAGTCCACGCCATTGAAACTCGAAACACCCGGAATCGCTACCGCCAGCGTCTGAAAGTTGCGGCCATTCAGCACCAGGTTCTTCATTTGCTTGCTGTCGATCGTGCCTCCGGTTGCCGGTGTCTGGGTGTTCACCGCCAAGGCATTGGCGGACACAGTCACGCTTGCGGTGACCTTACCCACCGGCAGGACCACGTTATTTGCCCTCCGCTCACCAGGATTGAGTTTTATGTCCCGGGTAACATTTTGTTCGAATCCCGCAGCTGACACCGTAACGGTGAATTCTCCGACGCCGAGCCCTTCAGCGGAGTAGTACCCTTCGCTGTTCGTGGTCAATGTCAGGGATACGTTCGTAGCCTGGTTGGTGACGATGACTTTCGCCCCTGGGATCGCAGCCCCGGTGGGATCGGTGATATGACCGACAATCGCTCCAGTGACCGCCTGTGCATGCAGGAAGCTTGGGCATGCCAGAAGCGGGACGATCATCGAAATCAACAAAATAGCCTTTAGAATCCTTTTCGTTTTCACGGCTCCTCCCGAATGTACAAACCACATCTCTATCGCAATCGTTTCTGCGTAGAAACTTGTGAAGAGTGTATACATGTAGCCTGTGGCAGTGTCAATGCCAAACGTAATTCGCTTTTCCGCCTGCGTTCGGGGACTGCCGGCAGACCGGTTTCGCAATTGGGATTTTGCATTTGCTCGCCTGCTTCGGAGGGTCGCCCCGTGATGAGCGAACATCTGATATTGCCAGCCGTCGGTGCTGAGTGGGCACGCAGCGGCTATAGCGGCAGCCGGGCAGATGGTCAAAATCATGGACCCCGGCGTTGCAAGTTCACCCTTTTCAATGACAACGGGCAGTACTGGAACAACCCCATCGCGGCAATGCTGGGAACATGAGAACAGTCTTCTTCCCGGCAATACGTCCTGGATGGGCAATTTGTTTTACAGACTGCTGCAGTTTCCCACTCGCGGCACGGAACGCAAACAAATCAGTTCTCCGGTGAGCCCTGAGCTGCAAACGTCCCTTCGATTGGAACAATGGATAATCTGCCATTCGCACCGCGCTTCACGGCAAGCGCCCCCTCCTGCTGACCATTGTCCCGCGCCTATGCCTGGTCAACAGACCGACATCAGTCACAGCGGCAGCATTTTCCGGAAAAAGCTAGTCTCCCGTCCTAGTTAATTCTTTACAACGTCTGACCTTATCGAGGATGACGTCGGCCGAGGCTTTCCAGACAA
>JBMFWD010000078.1:0-11779 GCA_049965615.1 Acidobacteriaceae bacterium | reverse complement strand
ATGAACGGCGACAGCTACCGCCTCAAGCAAAGCCGCCGTAAACGAAACCCGCCTTCAGAACGCTGATCCCCCGAGACGCCTCTCCGGGGCGAAGAGCCTGGCTTGCGCTCCGACGATGTGCGTGGCCGTGGCTATGCGCCGAGGGGCAAGACGCCGGTGGTGCGGGCCAACGCGAATCGCCAGAAGTTGAGCGTGATTTCGACGGTGACCAACAAGGGCCAGATGCGCTGGAAGGTCTTCTCGGGCGCGCTGAATGCGAAGACCGTGATCGGCTTCATGAAGCGGCTCGTGCAAGGGCGCGAGAAGCGGGTCTTTTTGATTCTGGACAACCTACGCGTGCATCACTCCAAGGAAGTGAAGAAATGGCTGAAAGAAAATGAGGACAAGATCCAGGTCTTCTATCTGCCGAGTTATTCGCCGGAACTGAACCTGGACGAGTTGCTCAATGCCGACCTGAAGCAGCGTGTGACTAAAGCTGCTCCAGCACGAAATAAATTCGCCCTGACCCGCACGGCCATTGGTGCACTGCGCAGCATCCAGAAACAGCCCGATCGAGTGGAAAGCTACTTCGGGCCGAAAGACGTCGCTTATGCCGCCGCGTAGCAATACTTCAGGGCCGGATCAATAAAAGCCTTCTGCACCGCTTGCTTCGGATGACGCTTGCAACCCGCAAGCGTATCCAGAAGCAGTCCGGCGCCTGAAACAGAGAACGTCCGCCGGTTCATTTGCCTCCCCTTGCTCCCGTCAAACGGAATCCAGTGGAAGCCTTCATTCCCGCTGGTGCCTTCACCGGCGCGCGCTCCGCCACGTAAATGGTGGCCATCGATGAAGAGAGGTTCGTAGTCGGCAACTTCAAAGTCTTCCCCGGAAAAACAAAGTTTATAAAGTACTGGTTCGCCTTCCGGTACCGCAGCACAGCCGTCACATGCAATGGGCTATCAACATTCTTGGGAACCGTGAATTCGTAGTTGAACATGTCCGAGTCGCCCGGCGGAATCGACCGCTTGAACATCGTGCCTGCGTAATTCCAGAGATGATGCCGACGAATCTGCTTGCCGTCTACATTCACCCCAATCGAACGAATCACAATCGTGCCCTTCTCGATGTGATTCTCCGGAGTCAGTTCGCCCGAATGAAACACAACATTCCCATGAGCATCGCGCACCTCCAGTTCCACCCATGCGCGAATCAAATCCAGCGGACCCGTCGCAAAATCGTGCCCAGCCTTATTGTTGGTGACCACCGCGCGAAGCTCGATCTTCTCACCGGGATTGGCCGTAGCGGGCCACAGAACCTTGATCGGAATCACCGGCCCCTTCGGCCACACCTTTGCAATCGCCGAAACCGTGACCTGGCCCTTCAGCCAGGCATTCACGCGCTGCGAGTGGCCAGGAGCATTATTCCACTTGCCCGTTCGCCATTCGTCGCACTGGTTCTGCAATTGCACCCAACCCACATGGTTGATTTGCTTGTTAAGGCAATATCCTGCGAGGCCCAGGTATGCGCGCCCGCTCTTGTCTCGTTATAGATCGTATGGTGGCAGCCCGATGCTCCGCACGACTGCGACGAGGCCAGAACCTCAGCCGCAACAGGCTTTCCGCTCTCCGTCGTCGCAAGGCTTGGCGCAAATGGATCCTTCCCATATGGCAACTGGTATCCCTTCGGCAGTTTTGCCGTCGAAAGGTTCGGTGTTTGGTAAGCAGCACCTGCTACAAGCACCACGGCCACCAGCACTCCCGCTGTTTCACCCGCAATCGCCCACATGCGCCGCCGGGCGGCCTTCCGCTCGCCATTTTGGAGTGCCGCGAGCTGCTCCATCCCATTCGTCGCGGCCCTCTTCACTCCGGGGAAAACGTGCACAGCCACAAACGGCACCGCGGCCAGTCCGCTCCACAAATGGATACGGTATGCCATGTGACTGATGTTGAGCGAAAAGAACGCCTCCCAGCTTAGTCAAAGACCGCTCGCCGCATTCAATGCCAGCGTCCAGAAGCCCCCGTAAGCGCAAAGCTTTCTCAGCCGCCACGGACTCATCCGGCTTGTCCACCAGTGCCGGAAAAGCCATATCGCTATCGGAACCAGCAACAGCAAACCAATCGCTGTATGCAAAAGCACAGCCACCTGCGCCGTAACGCTGAAGGGTAGCAGCCAGATTCCCAGCCCGGAAGGGAGCAGAAACAGCAGCAGTCCTCCCATCAATCCAAAGCCAAATAAACCTGAGCCAAAAATGATGCTCTGCCGCGTGGACAAGTACGTACCGTTGGTGTCACTCGTTCCCGGTATTTTCCTTTCGCAAAATCATCGTTTTGACTCCAGCAAAAAGCGGGCATAAACGAAGCTCCATCCCCGCGCATACTCGCGACGGAACACTTCGATTACGCCCACACTTCCCCAGCCGCTTACACCGGGGTCGTCCGACTTCCTGTCTGATCTGTATGACTTCTATCCTTACCGCTGATTACATCCTGTCCTGTTTATCTTTCCTTTACCGGGCAAACCTGCCCACGCCCGGATTGCCCGTCAATGATGCAACGGCTTCGGCACACCATCCACGAGCAGTTTCTGGAGCTTCTTTCGCAGCTGCTCCAGTTGCTGCGATTTAAACTGCTTCCGGGTACCCTCCAGTACGGCAACCGTCTCCTGCAGTGCAATCCGGTACCGCTCCACCGGAGCACAACTCACAAGAGCGCAGTACGGCAGGATTTCACCTTCTCGCACCTTCGATTCAATCGCCGCCAGCACGGCATCTCTCTGGTGGTTCACCAGCAGCGCAATTTCTGCAGACACCCGGGTAACGTTGTCCTTCAAATCCATCTCTTTTGCAGCTTCTTCCGGCTGCATCGCCATTGCCCCAATCCTCGCTACTCACTTCTTCCAGTCAACGCAGGCACACTTCCAGCCCGCAAAACGCCGCTTCGCGTAACGCAACTGCAAAATCCATGGCCGGGTTGACTAGTGGGTGAACCTTAAGGGGCCGAGTGAACAAAGCGATGTAATCTGCATCACATCTTTTTCGCAGGAGTGAAAATGGCTGTGCCGCGCTGATAAGCTTAAGCCGATATCGCTCATGAAACACTCTCTTTCCCTCAACTGCGCTCGTGCTCTCCGTTTGCTTCGGCGGACCAGCTTCCTCATTCCCTGCATTTTGCTGGCGCTCACCACCGTGCTCCACGCTCAAGCACCAGTGGCTCGTCAGCATGAAGCCCGCACCCTCAACAACATCGGAACCGCCCTCGTAAATCAGCAGTTGCTGCAGCCCGCAGCGGAGAAGTTCGCCCAGGCCTACAAGCTCGATCCGCAGTTGTCCGTCGCGGAAACCAACCAGGGTATCGCGCTCTTCTATCTCGGCCAAACGCAAAAGGCAGAGCAACTCCTCCTCGCTTCCGCAAAGCAGAACCCGCGCGATCCCTACACATGGTACGTTCTCGGGCTTCTCTATCAGGGCCGCGGACAATCCTCCCAGGCCGCCGATGCCTTCCAGCACGTGCTGGCCATCGACCCGCACGACCCCGACACGCTGTACTTCCTCGGCTCCAGCGAACTCAGCCTTCACCACCTCAACAAGGCGATTGCAGATTTTCAAGCCGCCCTCAAGATCAACCCGCTGCACGCTTCTGCCGAGTACGGCCTCGCCTCAGCCTTGCGCATGTCTGGAAAGATGCCCCAGGCGCTTGCACATCTCCGTCGCTTTGAGCAGTTGCGCAGTGAAAAAGTCTCCTCGCCCCTCTCGCACAACTACGGAGACGAGGGCAAATACTCCACCACCCAAAGTATCCGGCCCTCCACCCCGCTCGTCGGGCCCATGATTCCCATCGCCTTCACACCCCAGCCCCTGAGCGGTCCGTCCTCGCGCAGTGCTGCCGCGCAAGCCTCACAAATCGGCGGCGGAGCCTGCATGATGCGCCCAGAAGCAGACGGCCCGCTCTATCTCATCCTCCCTGCCGGCGGCGCGTCCGGCCTTCGCATCTACCGCTTCACAGCAACCGGCCAAACTCAGAGTGTCCCAGCGTCCCGGATGGGGCTTCCCGTCAGCGGCCAGGCCATTTCGTGCGCTGTCGGCGACTATAACAACGACGGCCTCCCCGATCTCGCAATCGCCTTCACCGACCACATCGCGCTGTATCGCAATCTTGGTCACGACAAATTCGCCGACGTCACCAGCAAGGTCGGCATCAAGTCCCTCAATGCCCCCTCCGGACTCACCTTCGTCGACTATGACCACGACGGCGACCTCGACCTCCTCGTCACCGGCCGTCCCTCTCACGCAGGCTCCAGCGCCAACGTCCTGTGGCAAAACAACGGCAATGGAACCTTCACCAACGTCACCCAATCCCGTGGATTTTTCACATCCACCCCCAGCACCTCCGCCACGCTCTCTGACATTAACAACGACCGCGCGGTCGATCTCATCGTCGCCGGTGCAGGTGCATCGCCCACGCTCTATATCAATCGCCGCGAAGGCCCGTTCCTCGCCAGGCCCATGTTCCCCGTCAAAGGACTGCCGTCCACCAACGGCGTCGCCGTCTTTGACTACAACAAGGATGGCTGGATGGATGTCGCCCTCACGCACAACGGAGCGCCCGGCGTTACCCTCTGGCGCAATATCAACGGCAAATCCTTCCAGCGCGTGCCGCTACCCATCCATGACGCCATCCGCGCCTGGGGCATCACGCCCGTTGATATCGACAACGACGGCTGGATAGACCTCGCTGTCATCATTGACACCACGCAAGGTCCCGAGCTTCGCGTCTTGCGCAACCTCGGCCCCAATGGCTTCGCAGATGTCACCGCAAAGCTCGGTCTCAGTCACCTCAAGCTGCATCATCCCCGCTCCATAATCGCAGCCGATCTTTACGGCAGCGGCGCGCCCGACCTCATCATCACCCAGCTCCACCGCCCTCCCGTAGTGCTCATCAATCACGGCGGCAACAAAAATCACTCGCTGGAAATTACCCTCCACGGTCTCGCAGACAACAAAATGGCCATCGGCACCAAGCTGGAAGTCTTCTCCGACAACACCTGGCAAAAATGGGAGATCGCCAGTTCCTCCGGCTATCTCAGCCAGGGGCCTGATCAGATCATCGCCGGCCTCGGCAAAGACACGCATGCTGACATCGTCCGCCTGCTCTGGCCCACCGGCGTTCCGCAGGATGAACTCCACTTTACCGGCAAAACCAAAGTCTCCATCGCCGAACTGGACCGCCGCGGCAGCTCATGCCCAACGCTCTTTACCTGGAACGGCCACAAATATACCTTTATCTCCGATGTCATCGGGGCAGCCGTCGTAGGCCACTGGACCTCACCCACCACCGTAAACAAGCCCGACAGCGGAGAGTGGATCAAAGTCCCCGGCCGCGACCTCAAAGCCCGCAACGGCTACCTCAGCCTGCGCTTTGGCGAGCCCATGGAAGAAGTCAACTACCTCGACCAGGTCCGCCTCATCGCCATCGACCACCCCGTCGGCACCCGTGTCTACCCCAACGAGCGCTTCCTCAGCGAGCCACCCTTCCCCGACGGAAAAGTCATCCTCAGCACGAATGCCCATCCCCTCCCAGCCATCTGGGACAACCACGGCAACAACGTCACCGCGCTCCTCAGTGCAAACAACGGCCACTATCTGCAGGATTTCACCAACCTGCCGTACGACGGATTCGCAAAACCCCACTCGCTCACTCTGGATCTGGGCTACTGGAACCCGAATCATCCTCTGCGCCTCTTCCTCAACGGATACGTCAACTACTTCTCCGCAAGCTCCATGTACGCCGCATGGCAGGCGGGTCTCAAACCCGTGCCGCCTTATGTGGAGGCACAACTTCCCAACGGCCAATGGAAGCGCGTCATCAACGACATGGGCTTCCCCGCAGGACTGCCGCGCACCATCGTCGTCAATCTAACGGGCAAGCTGCCCCCGGGAACACGCCGCATTCGCATCACCACAAACCTGCAAATCTACTGGAACCAGATCCTCGTAGACAACAACTCGATCCAGCCCGGCGAAGTCCACCAGACCCCACTCCATCTCGCCTCTGCCAATCTCGCCTTCCGCGGCTATCCGCAGCAAATTGCGCAACCGGCGCCCGGCCTCATTACCTACAACTACAACAGCAACAGCAGCACCGGCCCCTTCATGCATGCCCGCGGCTACTACACCCGCTACGGCAACGTAACGCCGCTGCTCACCAGCATCGACAACCAGTTCGTCGTCTTCGGTACCGGCGAAGACATCGACCTCGAATTCTCTATCTCCTCGCTGCCGCCGCTCCCACCCGGCTGGACCCGCGACTACTTCTTCTATGCCAACGGTTTCGTCAAAGACATGGACTTTTACGAATCCCGCCCCTACACCGTGGGCCCCATGCCCTATCACGGCATGACCTCCTATCCGCCGCCAACTCCACCGCCACCATCCATTCGCAAGGCCATGCGAAATTACGAGCTCAAGTGGAACACGCGCTACGAGCGCGAAGGAAACACCCATCCCTACGTCTTCCACTACGTCATGCGAGACATGCACCCACCCGCCATGCCGCCCGCCGGCTCCAGCCCCATCGCAGCCAACTCTGCTCTAAACGCCCAGGGAACCGGTCGATGAGCCAGCTCACCACGCTGCCCGCGGTCGAGTTGCTCACCCGGCTGCGACAATCTGTAATCTCGCCGCTCGAACTCGCCGACGAATTCATTCGCGAAATCGAGCAGCTTAACCCCACCCTCAATGCCATCGTTGACTTCGATCCGGATCGAGTCCGCGCGCAAGCCAAAGCTCTCACCGCAGCCTCCTCGCATGCCCCCCTCTTCGGATTGCCCGTCACGGTCAAATCCTCCATCTCCACCGCCGGTCATCGTTGCGAAATCGGCAGCACACTCAATCGCGGCCACATCCCTCAAGAAGACGCGCCTGTAGTCGCCCGCCTCCGCGCAGCAGGCGCCGTCATCCTCGGCACTACCAACTGCCCGGAAAATCTCATGGCCTACGAGACCGACAATCTCCTCTATGGCCGCACCAACAACCCATGGGATCTCACCCGCAATCCCGGCGGCTCCAGCGGCGGCGAATCCTCAGCCATCGCAGCAGGCCTCTCCGCTGGCGGACTCGGCAGTGACAGCGGCGGCTCCGTCCGTGAGCCCGCCCACTTCACCGGCATCTGTTCTCTCAAACCAACGTCAGGCCGCATACCCGCCCGAGGACATCTCCCACCCTGCGTCGGACCGTTCTCCATCCTCGGAGCCATCGGCCCCATGGCCAGAACCATCGCCGACGTTACTCTCTTCTTTCAAACCCTCTCCGGCCAGGACCCCCTCGATCCCAACTCGCCTCCGGTCCCACTGCACACCCCATCCCACAACGACCTCAAGCAGAGCCCCATCGGCGTCTTTGAAGACGACGGCCTCACTCCCGTCACCGACGAAACCCGCCAGGCTGTGGACATCGCCGCCCAGTCCCTGCGCAAGCTAGGCTTCCGCGTTGAACCCTTTCGCCCCACGCACCTGGAAGCTGCGCGCCGCCTCTGGTGGAAATTCTTCGTCCGCGCCGGCGCCATGTTTTATGCGCCATCCATCGCAGGCAAGGAATCCCAGCTTAGCCCTACCTTTCGCGACTTCCTCAACATCGCCCACGCCGAGCCACCTCTCTCTGGCACCGAACTGCTCAATGCCTGGGCAGAGTGCGATCAGGTCCGCGAAAAGCTACTCGCGGAAATGCAGCAGTACCCCATCCTCCTCTGTCCCGTCTGCTCCATCCCCGCATTCCGCCACGGCGAGCGACAATGGCAAGTCCAGAACCAGACCGTCACCTACCTTGACGCCATGCGCTACACACAATGGTTCAATCTGCTCGCCGCCCCCGCCGCCGTCGTTCCCATCGCCAAGTCTCCAGACGGCCTGCCCATCGGCGTACAACTGGCAGGCCTTCCCTACAGCGACGAAACCGTCCTCGCAATCGCCAGCCTTCTCGACCAGGAATTTGGCTACACACCGCCGCCGATCGCGCTTTAAGTCTCCTCTCACCCATCCGCGCCATCAAACCAGACTCGCGCTCCCAAGCGCCTCTGCCCACTCGCAAACGATAAAATCCTCATAGCCGCAGCTATGACGAATCGAGACAACATCTCGTCCCTTCCACTCGACCACCCCGCCGACTGGAGCGCGCTGCTGCAAAATCCCACCGCTTCTGCAGGTGCGGCCGCCCTTGCCGCTCCCTTCGCTGCCGGGCGCATACTCATCACCGGAGCCGCCGGCTCCATCGGCTCTGCCCTGGCAAAGTGCGTCGCAACCTTCCAGCCCGAGCACCTCATCCTCCTCGACTCTTCCGAGCACGGTCTCTACGAACTCCAGAACCATCTCTCATCGCTCCCCGCCGCCGCGCCCTTCACCGTCATCCCCGGCAGCATCTGCGACGCTCCACTGCTCGCGGAAGTCCTCGCCACACATCGCCCTCACATCGTCTACCACGCCGCGGCCTACAAACACGCGCCCCTCATGGAGCATCACCCGCTCGCCGCCCTCAGCACCAACACCATCGGCACACACAAGCTCGCGCAGGCCTGCCTCGCAGCAAACACACCCCAGCTCATCCTGCTCTCCACAGACAAAGCCGTGAACCCAGTCAGCATCATGGGCGCATCCAAGCGCCTGGCAGAACTCGCAGTCTTCGCCATCAACAACAGCAACGTGCGGACCAAAGCCCTTCGCCTCGGCAATGTCCTCGGCTCACGCGGCAGCGTTGTCCCACTCTTTCAGGCCCAAATCGAGAAGGGTGGCCCCATCACCATCACCCACCCGGATATCCGCCGCTACTTTCTTCCCCTCCGCGAGTCCATTCAACTTCTGGCCGCCCTCGCGCAGCCTGCCTGGACCAGCGGCATCTATATTCCTCACATGGGCGCTCCCATCCGCATCCTCGACCTCGCGCATTTCCTCATGCAAAAACACGCGCCCAACACCAACATCCCCATCGTCTTCACCGGCCTGCGCCCGGGCGACAAGATGGACGAACAACTCATCGCCCCGGAAGAATCCCTCGATGCCAGCACCGGCCCCGCGCCGTTAAGCAAAGTCAGCAGCCCGCAGCCCCCGCCAGACCTCGCATTGCGCATTTTCAGTGAGCTGGAACAAGCTGTGCAGCAGCGGAACGTTGAGCGCGCCCTCCAGCTCGTTCAAGAAATCCTGCCCGGCTACCAGCCCAGCGACCACCTCCGCAAGAAAATAACCCGACCAGTCACCTCACTATGAGCCAGCGCACCATCGCCGTCGTCACCAGCTCCCGTGCAGACTACAGCCACCTCTATTGGCCGCTCCGCCGCCTAATGGACCATCCCCAGGTCAACATGAAGCTCATCGTCCTCGGCCCGCATCTCTCGCCCGAGTTCGGCCACACAGTTCAAGAAATCGGGCGTGACGGTATCCCCATCGCCGCTCGCATCGAATGCTTGCTCAGTTCTGACTCCGACATCGGCATGGCCAAAACCATCGGCCTCGCCACTCTCAGCCTCGCAGACACCCTGGGCCAAATCCGCCCCGATCTTTTGCTCGTCATCGCGGACCGCTACGAGATGCTCGCACCCGCCTCCGTCGCTTTAGCCCTGCGCATCCCCGTCGCCCACATCGAAGGTGGCGAAATCAGCGAGGGCGCCATCGACGACCGCGTGCGCAACGCCCTCACCATGATGGCCCACATCCACTTCACTTCCACGCATCTCGCACGCCAGCGCGTCATCGCCATGGGCGAAGAACCATGGCGCGTCCACCGCACCGGCGCGCCCTCTCTCGACCATCTCCGCCACAGCCAGTTGCTCACCACCGCCCAGCTCGAAGCAAAACTCCAGCTTTCCCTCAAGCAGCCCACCCTCCTCGTCGCCTGTCATCCCGTCACCGTTTTCCGCGAAACCACCCGCGAAGCCGATGCGCTGTTCTCCGCGCTCGAATCCATCCCCGGCCAGATCCTCTTCTGCTACCCCAATGCCGATGCCGGCAGCCGAGCGCTCATCGACCGCGCCAACGCATTCCTCAGCCAACGCAAGAACGGCCGCATCTTCACCAACCTCGATGCTGTCACCTACTGGAGCCTCCTCCGCAACGTCAGCGCACTCGCAGGAAACTCCAGCAGCGGCATCATGGAAACCGCATCCTTCGCGCTTCCCACCGTCAACATCGGCATGCGCCAGCAGGGCCGCGAGCGCGCACAGAACGTCATCGACGCACCGGCAGACCCTGAAGCCATTACCAACGCCATCCAGACCGCCCTAAGCGAAGCTTTCCGCAACTCCCTCACCGGCATGAACAACCCTTACGGTGACGGCCACGCGTCAGAGAAGATCGTCGAAGTTCTCACCTCCGTACAGATCTCCGAAGCGCTTCTCGTCAAACGAGCCCGCCCCTTGCACCCTGACGGTACATGGGGCGAATGAAATCGTAACCGTAATGATTCCACTTTCCGCACCAGACATCATCGAGTCCGACATCGAAGCTGTTGCCCAGGTTCTGCGCAGCCCACGCCTCAGCCTCGGCCCCATGGCAGAAGCCTTTGAACAAGCCATCGCCCGGCACACCGGCGTCGACCACGCAATCGCCGTCAGCTCCGGTACTGCTGCCCTCCACCTCTGCATCCGCGCTCTCAACATCGGTCCCTGCGACGAAGTCATTGTTCCATCCTTCACCTTCATTGCCGTCGCCAACTGCGTTCGTTACGAACAGGCCACGCCTGTCTTCGTAGACATTGACCCCATCACCCTCAATCTCGACCCCGCAAGGCTCGAAGCCGCCATCACCCCCCGCACCCGCGCCATCATCGTCGTTCACACCTTCGGCATCCCCGCGGATATGGGCACCATCGAGCGCATCGCCGCCAAACACAACCTCATCCTCATCGAAGACGCCTGCGAAGCCATTGGCTCCGAATACCAGGGACGCAAGGCCGGCTCCTTTGGCCACGCAGCCGTCTTCGCCTTCTATCCCAACAAGCAAATCACCACCGGCGAGGGAGGCATGGTCGTCACCCGCGACGCAGCCCTCGCCGACCGCATTCGAGCCCTCCGCAACCAGGGCCGCTACCCCTCCGACGACTGGTTCCAGCACACCGAGCTCGGCTACAACTACCGCATTTCAGAAATCAACTGCGTCCTCGGTCTCCGCCAACTCCAACGCATCGAATCCATCCTTCAGCAGCGTGAACGCGTCGCCCGCGCCTACCACCAGCGCCTCGCAAATCATCCCCACATCCTTCCACCACCTACAGACTTACCCGACCGCCGCATCAGTTGGTTCGTCTACGTCGTCCGCCTGGCTGCATCCTTCACCCGTCACCATCGCGACACCATCCTGCAACAACTCACGGCAAAAGGCATCGGATGCGGCCGCTACTTCGCGCCCATCCACCTCCAACCCTCCTACACAAGCTGGCGCACTCCGCCCAGCCTTCCCGCCACAGAGCATGCCGCCGACCGAACCATTGCACTCCCCTTCTTCAATCGCCTCACAGAAAGCGAAATCCAGCAGGTCTGCGACAAACTCACAAACCTGCTGGATCAAATTCCTCAAGCCGGCCTCAAACAGTCCGACCGCTAATTCATATTTGTAACCGCCACGCGCCTAATTCGCCGCGCGCACCACCTTCACCAACTCGCTGTCCGGCACAGACCACGCCTTCGCTCCCGTATGCGTAAGCCGATGGTCGGCATTGTCCCAGTGGAGCACCGTGATCCGGCCATCCTGCTTGTAGTCATAGGTCTTGCCGTTGTCCTCATACAGTTGGAAGGTCGCATTTGCACCCGGATACACTCGAATC
>JBMFWD010000077.1:0-11947 GCA_049965615.1 Acidobacteriaceae bacterium | reverse complement strand
CAATTCCTCGCCCGGTTCTTCCACTACCGAAAACAAAACACTTTTCGCTTCGCTACTCAGTTACAACTGTAGTACTAGACTGCTGCTCAGGAGATCGTAAACAGGCTCTCACAAGACTGTCTGGTTAAATAGGAGCAGGGCGCAACGCATTCCATCATGGCTCGGGAGCACTTCATCCCAATAAAAGCCGTATACATTTGCGCAGACCACCCACCACTCTCATTTTTCGCTTGCATTCATCCGGCGGACCATACATTACTCCGCCACGAACCGGCGCTCACGCGCCAGTTTGTGGTCTATTTTTGCTCCGCCGCGTACACTATCGGTGGGGAAGCGATTGATCGCGACCACAATCGGCATGCCAAGGTTCCGCATGTTTTGAATGTGGCGTGCGAGGTTCGGCGAGCCACGTTCCATCTGGTCCTCGCCCTGATTACGCATGCTTTGCACGGTCGTCACCACCACGGCGGCGGAGGGGGCAATGCCAGAGCTGTGCATCACGATGTCAATATATTTTTCCGCACCCAGATCGGCGGCAAAGCCCGCTTCATTTACCACGTAGTCTGCAAGATGCAGGGCCATCTGCTGCGAAACCACGCTACTATTGTCATGTGCCATGTTGTCGAAAGGGCCGCAATGCACGAAGGCGGGCGTGCCTTCTGTGGTCTGCACAAGATTGGGCAGCAGAGCGTCGGCCAGCAGCACCATCATCGCGCCGGTGGCGTCGAGCGCCGCGGCGGTGACGGGCTCGCCGCTCCTGTTCTGGCCAATCACGATACGGTCGAGACGCTGGCGCAGATCCTCGCGATTTTGTGCCAGCGCCATGATGGCCATGATTTCTGATGCTGCGGTAATGACAAATCCCGTCGAGCGGTTCGCGCCCTCGCGCTTGCCCCCGGCATTGATCACAATGCGGCGCAATGCACGATCATTCATGTCCATGGCGCGCGACCAGAAGATGCGCTCCGGACCAAGCCCGAGGTCGTTGCCGTGAAACAGACGGGCGTCAATCAGTGCGGCCAGCAGATTGTGTGCCGAGGTAATGGCATGCAGATCGCCGTGAAAGTGCAGGTTAATCTTCTGGTTTGGCTCAATCTGCGAGCGTCCGACGCCGCCGGCACCGCCTTTCATGCCGAAGACCGGACCCAGCGAGGGCTCGCGAGGTGATTAGCACTTTTGCCAATGCGCTCGAGGCCCTGCGTCAGCCCAATCGCGGTGACGGTCTTGCCTTCGCCAGAGGCGGTGGGGCTGGTCGCCGTAACCAGAATCAGCTTGCCCCGGCACGGGTAGGCCGGGTTGGCGAGCAGGTCGAACTTTATCTTGGCGCCGTGGCGGCCCAGCGGTTCATAAGCGTCTTCCGGCAGGTTGAGTTTGCGGGTGATGGAATCAATGGGCAGCAGATTGTCAGGCATGCAGCGGCAGAGTATCAGCCGGGGAAGGGTAACTCCAAGCGGCCACGCCACCATGGCAGGCAGAGTTGGATGACGCAAAAAAATGTGCCGGAATCCGGGGTAGATTCCGGCACTGAGGGGCGCGGACTGAATGCGGCTGGCCGCCCGTTCGGATCGGATCCGCCGAGGCCATGGCGCAGGCGAAATTTCTATTTGTGACCGCGCAGCAAGGCACCAAGTTTTTCGTACTGGTCGCTGGCAATGTAGTCCACTCCGGACTGTTGGGCCGCGCGCCAGCGAACCTCGGCGGCGGCAAGCGAACCAAAGTTGTAGCCGTGGAACCATCCGCCGCAGCTTTCCTGCGGCACGGTCTCGCCATCGAGGGTGTAGAAGCGAATCCAGAGGTGATTCTGGTGGGCGTGGTTTACCAGGGCGCGCAGCCGCGCATCATCGGCGGCCGTCCAGGCTCCGGCGCGCGTCTGGCCGCCCTTCTCCACCACGTCCCAGGGATTGTTCCACCAGCGGCGATAGTTACTTGCCGGTTCAGGATCGAGCACGCCGGGCGCGGCCATCGGATTCGCGTTGTGGTCGTGCACCGCGCCAAAGAGCAGCAATTTGCCGCCCACTGGAACCTTGTCGTAGAAGATCTTCTGCTGCGCGTCCTGCTCGCCTGTCAACACGAGGATAGGCCGCACGGTGAGCGGCGTGACCTCGGCCGGATTGGCCGATTTGCGTGCTGTGGTGAGCCAGTCCTGATATTTTTCGAGCAGTTGCCACACCGCTTCGATGTGTTGCGGATTGTTGTCCTTGAAGTCAAGGTTCAGCGTGACCAGTGGCCAGTTGCCGTGGTTGCCATCCTTGAGCGCCTTCTCGACGATGGGCCGCACGCGATCAAAGAAGTAGTGTTCCATGGTCGGCTCGTGGCCGGTGAAGGGCGCCCCATGCGCCACCACGCTCCATGACTTGCCGGTCTTCGGATCGGTGTACCAGGCGAGGTCCTGCTCAATGGCGAGCGGCGTGCCCGCTGAGAGTGCACGATCAATGCGGTCGTTCCACCAGCCGTCATAGGGATAGCAATTATGAGCATCCATCACGCTGCGGCTGCCGGGCATGGCAGCGTCGGGCACGTTCATTCTCGCGCCCAGAAAAAGGCTGGAGCAGACAAGTACGGCAACAGAGAGCGCACGGCGCATCGTGTGAGGCTCCTTTCGGTCAGTGAACATTGGTCAAATCGAAGTTGAGGTAGGCGGGATTGCCGAAGAGCACCAGCTTGCCGCTGGCATCGCGCACCTCGGCGCGAATCCAGTGCCGCTGGCCATCGGTAGTCCATGTGGTGTGCAGCGTGGCGTTACCTGAAGAGACGGGCATGGAAGGCAGTGCTGCGGCCGCCTTGCCATCGACGTAAAACTGCACCGTGTCTCCCGCGCAGTCGGCGATCTGCAGGGTGAGCGCCACGGACGTGCGGGTGTGCAGTTCAAGGTCGTCACCCATGGATGCGGAATGCCCCTGGGCGTGCGCCTGCATGGTGAGCAGGCGGTCGCGCGATCCGCTCAGGTCAAGAAAGACGTGGCCTGCGCGAATGCCTGCAAGAATAGCTGCAACCGAGAGGTTGGAGGCATGCACCACTGTGGTTGGGCTGCCCACAGAGCCTTCATGCGACGGCGGCCAGCCGCCGTGATGATTGTCGCTACCGCCCACGGCTGTGAGCCGATAGCCCCGGGCGAGCTGCGATTGCCAAAAAACCAAGCCGGAGAAAAATCCTCGGCCACCGTTGCCGTTCATGACTTCCACGGCATTGACCAGCCGCATGTTGGCCGGGGGATTCGCGGTCCAGCCGCAGCCCATACAGATTTCGCCGGAGGGCGCTTCCGGGTGGTTGATGGAAACCAGCGCGCCGAGTTCATGTGCTGCACGGAACATGGCGTTGATGTTGGGTACGCCGGGTGTGCCGACGCGGTAATCCACAAAGCGGGTGGTGCCCCAAATGTTGGCGTGGCCGTGAAAGGTGGTCATCTCGCGGCCCGGAATCATTAGCAGCTTGTCAAAGTATGGCTGCAGCTCGCGTTCGTCATCGTACTGAGAGATGGCGTTGTGATCGGTGATGGCGATGAAGTCGAGTCCTTGTTTCACTGCGGTTTGCACCGTTACAAAGAGCGGGCAGGGAACCGGCTGGCCCGTCTGATCTGGGCAACTGCCGTCGCTGTGCGCGGTGTGCATGTGCAGGTCGCCTCGGTACCAACCCGCACGATCACTCAACGGATGCTCAGTGAACGAGGTGTCGTCGATGCGCAGATGGAACCATATCTCCGCCCGGTAGTGCGCCGTCACATCGGGGCGAATGTTTGGCACCGAGATCAGTAACTTCCATTTGCCCGGGATGATTGCTCCGGGCAGATAGGAGGGCGTCGCGTCTGCCTCGCTGATGGTGAACTGTTGCTTGTTGCCGCCACTGTTACCGCGAAAGCGCTCAGGGTCGGCGATGCCCAGATCCAGAGCTGTGTGTTCGGCTTGCTTATCGTGCGTGAAGCGGACAGTGATGCGATGAACGCCTGCCGGCACCTGAAAGGGGATGCTGAAATAGGTCTGATTTTGCGAGCCTCGCACCTTGCCTGTCAGCACCAGACTGGGCGCGGGCAGATTCGCAGCCGCTTTGGAAGAGGGAGCCGCTGCGGGAAGGGCGGCAGCAACGCGAGTCAGCAGAAACAGTCCAAGAGCGGCGGTAAGGAATCGCATGGGCACTCGATGAAAGAAAAGACGGGAGGCAGGCTCGGAGCCCTGCCTCCCGGGAGGTAAAGGTTAGAAGCTCAGACGGACGGCAAACTGCATCACGCGCGGGTCGCCGGAGAGCGAGGTAATGCTGCCCGCGCTCCCGCTGGTGATGTTGCCGTTTGGCTGTCCGAATTCTGGAGTGTTGGTGACGTTGAAGACCTCCCAGCGGGCTTCCGCATTGAAGCGGGGACCCATGGGGATCTCGCGAATGAGCGCCGCATCAAATACGGTGGTATGCGGGCCGTAGAGCGTGTTGCGGCCCACGTTTCCGATGGTGCCGACTGCCGTGACCGCATAGGCATTGGTGTCGCTGGAAGGCGCATGAGAGGCGCAGGCCTTATTGGTGCTGATGTAGTACCAGCACGCCGGATCGCCCACCACATGCGGCGTGCCGATCAGGTTGGGCGTCGCCGTCGCATATCCGTAGGGATCAAGCGCGGAGTTGCGCTGGCCGTCGTTTTCGTTGATCTGGAAGGGGTGCCCGCTGTAGAAGGTGTAGACCCCCGAGGTCTGCCAGTTGCCCAGAATCCATGCGCCCAGTCCGTGATTCAGCATCGCCTTGCCGCGGCCGAAGGGCAGCTCGTATACATAAGCTACTGACAGGCGCTGCGGAATGTTGAAGTCGCTGGGGCCATACCAGGAGTTTGGATCGCGTCCGTTCGGCGCGCCCCCGGAGTTTGATTCGAGCTCTTCGGGAGCCGTATCGAGACTCTTCGAGTAGGTGTACGCCGCATGCAGGCTCCACCCGTTGGAAAAGCGGCGGATGAGGCTGGCCTGCAAACCATTGTAATTGCCGTGGCCAACCGGGGCGGTCCATTCAATCTGGCCAAAGTTGGAATAGGGAACTGTGCCCGTGCTGGCACCGCCCTCAATGATCGGCTGATTGTAGTCCCGAATTACATCCAGGTGATGCGAAACCGTGCCGACATAATCCACCTCACCCACCCATTCGTTACCAAGCTGGCGCTGGAAGCCGAGGCTCCATTGCTGCACCATCGGGTCGGGGTCATTGACCGGCATGGACCGGATATGGAACGCGGAAAGGTTGTTGAAGTTGATCGTGCTCGGGTCAAGAAAGTTTGAAGCGAAACCGACGGAAGGCTCCAAGACGGGAGAGGTATTGCTCGTTAGCGTCTTGTTGATGAGATTCGGCGGATTCAACGCCAGTTCATCTTCGCTGCCGATGCGCTCCAGCAGCGTGTAATAGATGCCGTAGCCACCGCGAATGACCGTCTTCGGATCCAGCGAATAAGCAAAGCCGAAGCGCGGCCCGAAGTTTTTGGTGTTGGGCTTGACGATAGTGCGATCCTGCAGCGAGCCGCTCTTGGCAAAGATCAGGCCACCGGTGGCGGGGTCAAAATTCGCCATGCGGTTCTTGCCTTCAAACACGGGCGTGGCAAAGTCATAGCGCATGCCAAGGTTCAGAGTGACTTGCGGGGTAACCTTCCAGTCGTCTTCCAAAAAGCCCGAGGCCATCCAGAGCCGCTGGTCCACAAAGAAAACATTTGTGAGCTGAGTGGACTGCACTGCACCAAGCAGGCCGTCAGCGTACGACAGACCCGTACCTGAGAGGCACTTGCCGGGAGCTGTGTGCTGGCAGGTGAAGACGCCCGTGAATCGCAGGTCGCCGCGCGTTCCCGGCTCATCCTGGAAGAGGTTGCGCATGGGCAGGTACATGTCCACGCCGGCCTTGATGGTCTGGCGGCCCTTCACGATCGAGAGCGTGTCGTTGTACTGGTAGAGCATCGGCACCTGCTGCTTGGGCAGGTAGTCCGGGGAGCCCTCAAAGGCGTAGTTGGAGAACGATGTGAGCGGAATGCCGCCACCCACCGCCGGGTTGATGGGAATGCCCGGCACAAAATTGCCGGCATATTGCTTCAGGCTAAAGGGGCGCTGCACGGCGTGAGAGTAGTCGCGCGTCCACCCAAAGCGGAAGTCGTTCACCATGCTCGCATCGAAGACATGCGTCCAGCCCAGCACGGCGCTGTAGTCCTTCAGTATCTGGTTGCCCCAGGCCGATGTGACAGAACCGTCGGCCAGGCCGCCCAGGTAGCCGGGAATATCGCGCGTGCGGTTCGAGTAGTTATAGCGGACAAAGATGGTGTCATTCTGCGAAGGCGTCCAGTCCACGCGGCCATCGTACTCATCATCAAAGTCGGTCAGCAGTGCATTGCGGGCGTAGTTGTTGAGGTCGGGCGCGCTGCCCGGCGATTTGGTATTGGGTAGCGGGAAGAGCGCCATCAACTGCGCCATAGTGGAATCGATGCGGTTCTGTGGAATCTTGTTGTCGGCAAAGGGTTGGCATCCGCTGCCGGAGTACGGCGTCGAGCATGTCATGGGATCGTAAATCGTGTTGTACTTCACGCCGAGGCTGGCTGCCGTCTCAGGGCTGAAGTCGCCGGCGCGCTCATTGGGCAGCGGTACGGTGGAGATGCGCGAAACGCCCTGCTTGATGCGCGTGCCGTCATACTCAAAGAAGAAGAACAGCTTGTTCCGCACAATCGGGCCGCCCAGGCTGCCACCGAACTGGTTCTGGTTGTTTTCCGGTTTCTTCAGGTGGTTCAGGTCAGAGATGTAGTCGTTCGCGTCGAACTTCTGGTTACGCACATATTCGTAACCGAGACCGTGAAACTTGTTGGTGCCGCTTTTGGTGTTCACCGAGACCACGGCGCCCGGGCTGCGGCCGTACTCTGCCGAGTAGGGGTTGGTGATCACGTTGAACTGCGCAATTGTGTCCACTGAGGGATGCGCGGCTTCGGTGCTCAGCTCCTGCACGTTCTCGGAGAACGTATTGTTGTCGATGCCGTCGAGGATAAAGTCATTCTGCAGCGAGTGAATACCGTTCACATTAAAGTCGCCCGTGCGGCCCGCGGAAGTTGCGCCCGACTGCTGCGTGTAGCGGCTGATCTGCACGCCTGGAACCATGCGGAGCAAATCGTCCCAGTTGCGCAGATATAGCGGGGTCTTCTCAATCGTAGTTTCGCTGATGACGGTGCCAATCGAGGCGTCGTCCGGCGACAGCATGGGGGCGGAAGAATGCACCTGCACGGTCTGCTGAGCTGAACCGAGTTGCATGTGGAAGTCCTGGCGGGCACGTTCGCCCACCTGCAACGTAATGCTGGTGCTTACAGGGCTGAAACCTTGTGCCTTGACGGCGACGTGGTACCGGCCAATCGGCAGGTCCTGCATGGAATACAGACCGGCACCGTCGGTGTGTGTGGTGCGGGTGTAGCCAGTAGAAGGGTTGGTCACCGTCACGGTTACGTGGGCAACCACCGCGCCGGTTGGGTCGGTCGCCAGGCCTGAGAGGCTGGCCGTATTCACCTGTGCCTGCAGCAAGCATCCCCCTGACAGAATCGCCAGAAGAATGACAAATCGGAGAAGCAGAGAGCGCATGTGTCGTTTCCTCTTGTTGTTCCTTGGGTTGTTTGTTGTTCCTTGGGTTGTTTTTTTGAAAGGGCATGAGATCTTGTTGGACCAGCGGATGGGCCTCCGCGTCGCCGGTCCATTCTGCCGCTTGCCATAGCTTGCCGTGGCAGCCGTGTGCCGCTGCCGTGCCGGGCCGCTGCAGAGGCAGCGGACGGCATGACATGCTCAGGTTCCGCCGGGCGGCGGAGGGATGCGCGGAAGCGGCTGTGATCGATCTCATGTGGATGCGAAGAGTTGGCCGGGCATCGAAATGCCGTGGCTTGTCTTTATGCGCTCATCGTGGCATCACTGCTGGAAGGCGCAAAGTGTCTACCCCGTCTTCACACTGAGCTTTACCCCTGTGTAGAGTTCGAGCAAATCCTTTGGCTGGCATGGATTGCGAGAAGTTTTAATTGTTTGTAAAGGAGTTGCCGAAAGCCTGGAAATTTGAATGGATTCATCGTCTGTTCACCAGGTTTCCCTAGCCTGTAGCCAAGTCGTTTGAGCGATTGCTCTCTCAACAGACGAGTCATTTCGCCTTGCCGGTCACCTTTTGACCGGATGGAGTTGCAGATTGGGACGCGCTGCGTTTCATGGCCGGAACAAGAAACTGTCACGGGCACAATTGCACGCGGCAGTTCCAGACCCGGATGCGCCTGCGGCGCTGAGTCCTGAAACACTGCGTTCGGATGAGCGCTGGCTGCTCGCGCAGCGCATTGCTGCCAGCCGGCACTTCTCCCGCTCGCCGCTGTTGTGCCGTTTTTTGCTCTACATCGTTGCCGAAACGATTGAGGGACGGGCCGCGCAGATCACCGAGCACGCCATCGGCGTCCGGGTCTTTGACCGCCCCCGCACCTATCGCACCGTCGAAGACAACATCGTGCGCAATTACGCCCGCCAGCTTCGCAAGCGTCTTGTGGACTATTACAGTCACGAGGGCGCGGGCGAGACCTGCGTGATTGATATTCCGCTGGGAGGATACGTGCCCAGCTTCGGTCCGGCCAGCCCGGATGCCGCCCCTGAAACGAGCAAAGATTCCGGGTCAGCGCCGAGGCCAGTGCTGGCCGTTCACGTGCCAGCATCGCTCCCACAGCAGAAGATCCGGCGCTTCCGCTGGACTAGTTTGCTTGTTTTAGCGGTGTACATCTGCGGACTGGCGGCCGCCGTATGGTTCGTCTCCGTGTGGGCGCACATCCCGCGTCCGGCCCGGCGCATCACCGATCCGCTCTGGCAATCACTGCTGCAATCACCGGAGCCGACTTACATTGTGCCTTCAGATTCCGGGTTCAATCTGATAGAAGACCTGCGCCATCAGGCTCTGCCGCTCGCGGACTATATCAACGGAAGCTATCTGAACTTTCCGCTGCATGAACTGAATCCTCACACTGCGGAGGATCTGCGCACGCAGCAATACACCAGTTATGCCGATATGCAGATTGCTTTCGGCATCGAGCACCTGCCGCAGTTTGACGCTCAACGGGATAGCGTGCGGTTTCCGCGCGCACTGCATCTGGACGATCTGAAGACCTCCAACGTGATCCTGCTTGGCTCAGAAGACAGCAACCCCTGGGCCTCGCTGGCCGAGGCCGGAGCGAATTTCCGCATTCTGGATCAGCAGGGGATGGACGGCGCACGCATCATCAACACGCATCCACAGCCCGGGGAGCAGCCCATCTATACCAGCCACTGGAATGAGCCCTCGCACGAGACCTACGCGCTCATTGAGTATCTGCCCAACCTGGGCAGGACCGGCCACCTGCTGCTGCTGCAGGGGCTGGATGTAGCGGGCACCGAGGCCGCGGCCGACGCGCTGCTGCATCCTGAGGGGATTGCACCTGTGCTCGAGAAGGCGTTGCGGCCTGACGGCACGCTGCGCTCGTTTGAGATTCTGCTGCGTGCCGACAGCATCGCCTCCAACGCCGCCGGAGCGCAGGTGGTCACCAGCCGCGTGTACTGAAGAATCGCAGCCGGTAGAATTGGAGTGCCCGGCAAATTCTGTACCAGCTGAGATGAGACAAACTGGTATGGAAGGAGCAGAAAATGGGCAAGGCGTCGAAGTGTATGTTGGATATCGAGGAACAGCGATGGCCGACGAAAGTTTTTGGCAGACGCGAAGTGTTGCAGAACATGCTTACTGCCCCCGGCTCTTCTACTACATGGCAGTTGAAGGAACGTTTTTGCCAAGCTCGGATACGGAGGCTGGCAGTCATGTACATCGCCGCGTGGACCGGCCCAGCAGACTCGAAGACGGCGAAGACGACCAAGGCGATGATGGGCGTCCAAAGGTTGTCCGCAGTCTGGCGCTGACGAGTCAGTCGCTTGGGCTAACGGCAACGCTTGATCTTGCAGAGATCAACGGTCAGACCGCCATTCCAGTTGAATATCGCAAAGGGCGACCGAAGCGGCAGGTTATGGCTCCGCCTCCCGACGATCCCGGTGAAGCTGAACAGCCCCCGCTTTCTCATCCAGAACCGTGGCCAACGGATCGCGTCCAGGTCGGCCTTCAGTCGCTCCTGCTTGAAGAAGCTGGATACACGGTGCCCAACGCTGTTTTCTATTACGCGAGCGAAAAACTGCGCCTAACCATTCCCGTCGATGATGCATTACGTGCTGAGGCCCTTGCAACATTGGAGGCGGCGAAAGAATGTGCTGCTGGGCCGCGGCCGATGCCTCTGATCAATGACTCCCGATGCGTTCGCTGCTCCCTCCAGCCAATCTGCCTGCCTGACGAGGTGAATCAACAGCGGATGGAAGAAATTAGACCGCGTCAGATATGGCCGCCACGGGACGAGGGCATCCACCTCGTCGCTCAAAAAGAAGGAGCAAGAATCGGGGTTCGGGGAGCAGCCATGCGAATAACAGATAAGGATGGGGTCGTGGTTAAAGACGTCCCTTTGGCGAATCTGGAAACGCTGGCGCTGCTCGGCTCCGTACAAATATCGACTCAGGCGGTTCAGGTTCTGGCCGATCGATCGATTCCTGTGGCCTTTCTCTCCTCGGCAGGGAGACTGCTCGCAATGATTGATCCACTGGATTCGGTCAGCGCAGAAGTAAGGCGTGCGCAAGTACGACGATTTGACGACCCGCAAGCTACGCTTGCATTGGCGCGCGCTGTAGTAGCCGCAAAGATCCTCAATCAGCGGACGCTTTTACAGAGAAACCGCGAGAAATTGCCGGAATCCGTATTGTCTGATCTCGCCGAAGAAGCTGCAAAAGCATCCCAGGCGGAATCATTGGCCGGAGTGAGGGGACATGAGGGGCAGGCGGCAGCGAGCTACTTCGAGCATTTCTCCGGCATGTTTAAAGGTACTGTTGGGGTGGAGTTCGACAAAAATGGCCGACAACGCAGACCACCTCCCGACCCTATCAACGCTTGCATATCGATGGCCTACACGATGCTGACGCACGAATGTGTCGCCGCTCTTCGACAGGCGCGCCTAGAACCTTCAATCGGAGCATTCCATGTATCGCGGCCCGGACGTCCGGCCCTTGCGCTTGACCTGATGGAGCCATTCAGGCCGCTGATCGGCGACTCCGTCGCGGTAGCCGCTTTTAATCGCGGCGAACTCACGGAAGGGCATTTCATCCGCACTGCGTCTGGATGCATGCTGACGGACGCAGGAAGACGGGCATTTTTTAGCGTTTGGGGACGACGCATGGACACCGAGATTACGCACCCCGTATTCAAGTACCGGCTCAGTTACCGCCGGATGCTGGTTTTGCATGCACGCATGATCGCTGCATGGCTTCTTGGCGAAGTGCCTTCACTGTCATTTTTGACCACACGCTGAGGAGGGGGCCCGTGCGACGATGCTATCTGATCTGCTACGACATTCGAGATCCCAGACGCCTGCGGCGCGTGCACAAGCTGATGAAGGGCTATGGCGAACCATGGCAGTATTCGGTATTCTTCTGCGTGCTGAAGGAGATTGATCGGGTTCGAATGCAATCCGAACTAGAAACCGAGATGAACCTCAAAGAAGACCAGGCGCTTGTCATTGAACTCGGCGATGACGAAGGCCGCTCCAGAGAAATGGCGATGACAATCGGCCAGTCCCTGCCTGAGCAGGAAAGTGGCACAGTCGTGATTTAGAAATTACAGTTCCGAGGCGAGAAGAGATGGCGGACGAGAACGGAAGAGAACAGCCGATTGTAACAACTCAACGAGCCTATACGCTTCGCTTGAGTGGTACAGATAATCAGGACAGCACATGGCGAGACCGACTTTGGAATACCCATGAAGCGGTGAATAAGGGTGCGAAGGCCTTTGGTGATTGGCTCCTCACGATGCGTGGTGGCCTATGCCACACGCTCGCCGAGGCGGATGTTCCGGGAAAAGGGAACAAGCCCGCCCGCCATCCGATGCCACAGGAAATCAG
>JBMFWD010000076.1:0-12134 GCA_049965615.1 Acidobacteriaceae bacterium | reverse complement strand
CTCCAAGTACGCTTAAACCCGCTCCCAGTCTATCGCTCGAGACCCTTGCAATCGTTCCACTGCCGGAAAGAGGATGACTGGACTCTGATCCTTAGCTGGGAAGAGGATGGCTTCAGCCAAGGGCTGCTGGTGCGGCGCAGTATCGAAGACGAGCCTGAGCATGCCTACTACTGGTTTTATGCGCCTACCTGCAAACCCAAGCTGGAAACCCTTGTGCATGTGGCTGGACAACGCTGGCAGATCGAGCAAGCCTTCCAGGCGGCCAAGGGCGAGTGTGGACTGGACCACTACGAAGTCCGTCACTGGCAAGGCTGGTACCGGCACATCACGTTAGCCATGCTGGCCCACGCGGTACTGGCCGTTCTGCGCTCACGGGGAGAAAAAAACTCCCGGCGGGCAAGTTCCACTCAGCGTCCCGGAGCTGCGCCACCTGCTCGCTCACCTGCTGTGGCGAGGATGGCACGGCGTTGAACATCTGCTCCACTGGTCGCAATGGCGAAGACGACACCAATTCCATGCTCTCTGCTGCCACTATCGAAAGCGCGGCTCACCTCTGCCCGCCTTCTATCTACAACTGTAGTATTAAGCAACCGCTCCAGTTCCCCGCAACCACCGCTCAGTCCTGCGGCCGATACAGAAACGCCCCGCCCCGTTCTGCCGCCACCGATTCCACCACCCTCAAAAACGCCGCCCCCGCATGCGACAACCGCGCTCCCCGCCGCCGCACCAGCCACAGCGTGCGTTCAATCTGAACCTCCGGTATCTCCACCTTCACCAGGTCCCCGCGCCCAATCTCCTCCTCCACCGTCAGTTCCGGAACCAGCGCCACCCCGTGCCCCATCCCCACATACCGCTTCACAGCCTCCAGGCTCGGCAACTCCACTCCCAGGTTCAGCGGCGTCTCGTGCTCAGCGAATGTCTCAATAATCCGGCTCCGCAAAGGCGAAGCCACATTGTGAGCCACAAAATTCTCCGCCCCCAGCTCCCGTATCGGAACCCGTTTCTGCCGCGCCAGCGGATGATCCGGACTCATCACAAACGCCACCGCGTCCGTATACACCGCAATCGAATCAAACTGCGCCACATCCGGCTGATACGTCACCGTCCCCATCTCCACGCTCCGCTCCAGCAAATGCTCCGGAATCCGGCTCGCCAGCGCCCGCTGCACCGTCACCCCAATCTGCGGACACACCTTCCGGAACTCATGCAGCACCGGCAGCAAATACAGGCACGTGTACTCATTCGCCGCCATCACCAGCCGGCCCCGCTCCAGCGACCGCAGCTCCTCGATCGCAATCTCCGCCTCGCTACGCAGACGCAGCAGCCGTTCCGCATATCCCCGCAGCAGCTCCCCCGCGCTCGTCAGCGTCCCATCGCGGCTCGTCCGCTCAAACAGCGGCTCGCCCAGCTCCTCTTCCAGCTTGCGAATCGTCTGGCTCACCGCAGGCTGCGTCCGCCGCAGCCTCACCGCCGCACGAGAAAATCCCCGCTCCTCCACCACCGCAAGAAACGTCTCCAACTGCCACATGTCCATAATCAAACCTCGATAAACTGCCTCACCAACCCTCAATAATAATCAAAATCAATGGATTTAATAAGAATTATCAATTTGCATTATGGTTACCACTCCCGCAACATAAAGAGAGTGCTCTTCGCACCCCAGGTATTCCTAATGACCCAGAATCGCCTCTATTTCTTCGACACGACTCTCCGAGACGGGGAACAGGCCCCCGGATGCAGCATGACCGCTGCCGAGAAGCTCAAAATGGCTCGCACCCTCGAATCCCTCGGTGCCGACATTCTCGAAGCCGGCTTCGCCGCCGCATCCGACGGAGACGCCGCCGCGATTCGCACCATTGCCACCGAAGTCCGCGGTCCCGTCATCGCCTCGCTCGCCCGCTCCCGCAAAGAAGACATCATGCGCGCCGCCGAGGCCCTCGAGCCGGCACGCCGCTCCCGCATCCACATCTTTCTCGCCAGCTCTGACATTCATCTCCAGTACAAGCTCAAAATCAGCCGCGAAGAAGCCCTCAACCAGGCCGGCGAATCCGTGCGCCTCGCAAAGCAGTACGTCGACGAAGTCGAATTCTCACCCGAGGACTCCACCCGGACCGACCTCGACTTCCTTTGCCAGATGGTCGCCATCGCCATCGAAGCAGGAGCCACCACCATCAACCTCCCTGACACCGTCGGCTACGCCATCCCCGCCGAGTACGCCACCATGTTCCGCACCATCCTCGAGAAGGTGCCCGGCGCGGACAAAGTCATCCTCTCCACCCATTGCCACAACGACCTCGGCCTCGCTGTCGCCAACACCCTTGCCGCCATTGAAGCAGGAGCCCGCCAGGTCGAGTGCACCATCAACGGCATCGGCGAGCGCGCCGGCAACGCCGCCATGGAAGAGATCGCAGCCGCCCTCCACGTCCGTCAGGACAAGTTCCCCATCGAGCACGGCCTCGACCTCACCAAACTCTACCCCGCCAGCAAGGAGCTCGCCTCCACCATCAGCTTCGGCCCCTCGCCAAACAAGGCCATCGTCGGTGCCAACGCCTTTGCTCACGAAGCCGGCATCCATCAGCACGGCGTGCTCTCCAATCCCCTCACCTACGAAATCATCACGCCCTCGGCCGTCGGCGTTCCCTCCAACCGCATGGTCCTCGGCAAGCACTCCGGCCGCGCCGCTCTCCGCGCGCGCCTCCTCCAGCTTGGCTATCAGTTGGAGCCCGTCGACGTCGAAGCCGTCTACCACGCCTTCACCGCGCTGGCTGACCGCAAAAAGGCCGTCTACGATCAGGACCTCATTAATCTCGTCGCCCAGCGCGAACGCAACGCGGGCCTCGTTTCCGCCAATTCGTAACCAAATTCATTCCCTATCCTCCAACCCTTTCAAGAGAGGCAGTTCATGAAGTTGCAGATTCTGGTCGTCGCTGGCGATGGCATCGGGCCTGAAGTTACCGGCGAAGCCGTCAAAGTCCTTCAAACCGTCGCCGAGCTCGGCGGTCACGACTTCACCTTCCGCGAAGCCCCCATCGGCGGCGTCGCCATCAGGGCGCACGGCACTCCGCTGCCACCCGCCACCCTCGACCTCGCACTCGAAAGCGATGCCGTACTCCTCGGCGCAGTCGGCGGCAATGAGTTCAACTCCCTCTCGCCAGACCGCCGCCCTGAAGCCGGTCTGCTCCAGTTGCGCCAGGCCCTCGGCGGATTCGCCAACCTCCGCCCCGCCTTCGCCTTCTCGGCCCTCACTCAGAACTCGCCCCTCCGTCCCGAAGTCATCGACGGCGCGGACATTCTCTTCGTCCGCGAGCTCCTCGGCGGCCTCTACTTCGGCGAGCCCCGCGCATGGGACCGCGAAGCCAACTCCGCATGGAACACCATGCGTTACACCCGCCATGAAGTCGCACGCGTCGCCCGCATCGCCTTCCAGCTCGCAGCCTCGCGCCGCAAAAAGCTCACCTCCGTCGACAAAGCCAACGTCCTCGAAGTCTCTCAACTCTGGCGCGCCACCGTTACCGATATCGCAAAAGAATTCCCCGAAGTCACCCTCGAGCACCAGTACGTCGACGCCTGCGCCATGCACCTCATGAACACTCCGCGCAACTTCGACGTCGTCCTCACCGAGAACCTCTTCGGCGACATCCTCTCCGACGAATCCGCCGTCATCACCGGTTCGCTCGGCATGCTGCCCTCGGCCACCATCGGCGGCAAAATCAATCTTTACGAACCAGTCCACGGCTCCGCGCCAGACATCGCCGGCAAAGGACTCGCCAACCCGCTCGGCGCCATCCTCACCGCCGCCATGCTCCTGCGCCACTCCGCGCATCTCGAGCAGGACGCACAGGCCGTCGAAGCCGCCGTCAAGGCCGTCCTCACCGAGGGTTACCGCACCGCGGACCTTGCCCGCGGCCAGTCCGGTCCCAACGTCCTCAACACCCAGACCATGGGCCGGCACGTCCTCCGCACCCTCACCGAGAGCATCGATCGCAACCAGGCGCTCCACGCGGTCTAAACCAATTCAGATACAGAAGTGAGTCTCATGTCGAAACCAAAAACACTGTTTGAGAAAGTCTGGGAGCAGCACATCGTCGCCGAACCGGCCAACGAGCCTGCCCTGCTCTACATTGACCTCCACCTCGTCCACGAAGTCACCTCGCCGCAGGCCTTCGAGGGTCTCCGTCTCGCCGGCCGCAAGCTCCGCCGTCCAGACCGCACCGTGGCCACCGTCGACCACAACGTGCCCACCATCGCCGCCGACCGCCTCGTCATTAAGGACGACATCGCTGCTCGTCAAATCGACGCGCTCCGCCGCAACTGCAAGGAGTTCGGCGTCGAGCTCTACGACGTGGATTCCCGCGATCAGGGCATCGTCCACGTCATCGGACCCGAGCTCGGCCTCACCAAGCCCGGTATGACCATCGTCTGCGGAGACTCGCACACCTCCACCCACGGCGCATTCGGCGCGCTCGCCTTCGGCATCGGAACCTCAGAAGTCGAGCACGTCATGGCCACCCAGTGCCTCCCGCAGTCGCGTCCCAAAACCTTCCGCATCTCCGTCGAAGGCGAGCTGCCCCAGGGAGTCACCGCCAAGGACATTGTCCTCGGCATCATCGGCCGCATCGGCACCGACGGAGCCACCGGCTACGTCATCGAATACGCCGGCTCCGCCATCCGATCCCTCTCGATGGAAGGCCGCATGACCATCTGCAATATGAGCATCGAAGCAGGCGCGCGCGCCGGCATGATCGCTCCCGACCAGACCACTTTCGACTACCTCAAGGGACGCCGCTTCGCACCGCAGGGTGCCGATTGGGAAAAGGCCGTGGCCGCATGGAGCCAACTCCAGACCGACGAAGGCGCAACCTTCGACCGCGAAATGGTCATCCCCGCCATCGAACTCACGCCCTACGTCACCTGGGGAACCAACCCCGGCCAGGTCATTCCCATCACTGCGGAAATCCCCGGCCCAGACCCCTCTGCCGGCGAAGCAGACCGTCGCGGCGTCGAGCGCGCCCTCGAGTACATGGGTCTCACGCCAGGCACGCCCATGGAAGAAGTCACCATCAACCGCGTCTTCCTCGGCTCCTGCACCAACTCCCGCATTGAGGATCTCCGCGCCGCCGCCGCCGTCGTCGCCGGCTATCGCGTCCATCCCAATGTCAACGCCATCGTCGTTCCCGGCTCCCACCTCGTCAAAGAACAGGCCGAGCGCGAAGGCCTCGACCGCATCTTCCGCCAGGCCGGCTTCGAGTGGCGCGAGCCCGGCTGCTCCATGTGCCTCGGCATGAATCCCGACATTCTCCAGCCCGGCGACCGCTGCGCCTCCACCAGCAACCGCAACTTCGAGGGTCGGCAGGGTCGCGGCGGACGCACCCACCTCGTCAGCCCCATGATGGCCGCTGCCGCCGCCATCAAAGGTCATTTCTCTGACATTCGAACATGGGAATTCAAGGGTGAGGAGGTAAACGTCTAATGCAACCCTTCCGCAAACTGCAAGCCACCGTCATGCCGCTTGACCGCGTCAATGTCGACACCGATCAGATCATCCCCAAGCAGTTCCTCAAGCGCATCGAACGCACCGGCTACGGCGACTTCCTCTTCTTTGACTGGCGTCAGGACCCAAACTTCGAGACCAACCAGCCCCGCTACAAGGGCGCGCAGATTCTCGTCGCCGGAAAAAACTTCGGCTGCGGCTCATCCCGCGAGCACGCCGCATGGGCGCTCGACAACTACGGCTTCCGCTGCGTCATCTCCTCGTCCTTTGCGGACATCTTCCACTCCAACGCCGGCAAAAACGGCATCCTGCTCATCACCCTCTCTGAGGATCAGGTCAATACCCTCCTCCAGCGAGCAAAGCAGCACGAGGGCTACAGGCTCTCCGTCTCGCTCGAAGACAACACCATCTCCGACGATCACGGCTTCAGCGCAACCTTCCAGGTCGATCCCTTCCGTCGCGACTGTCTCCTGCAAGGTCTCGACGACATCGGGCTCACCCTCCGCTACAAGGACAACCTCGACAAATTCGAGCAGCAGCACGACCGCGACTTCTGGTTAGCCCCCAAATAGACGGGGTGGCCCATTCAAGCCGAAGGCTTGAGTGGAGAAGAAAAATCCGGGTGCCCCATTCATCGCAGTCCTATCGCGATGAGTGGGGTCGGAAAACACCCCAAACCCACAACTCCACCTTTTCACTGTGAGTCGAACAACAAGTAACAGGGACAAGTACAAATGAGCAGCGATAACAACCTCTACTCCATCAAAAAGAACAGCGTCGCACTCACTGAGGGCCCCAATCGCGCCCCCGCACGCGCCATGCTGCGCGCCGTCGGCTTCAATCGCGAAGATCTCAGCAAGCCCATCATCGGCATCGCCAATACCTGGACAGAAATCGGCCCCTGCAACTTCCATCTCCGCAAAATCGCCGAAGCCGTCAAGGAAGGCGTCCGCGCGGCCGGCGGAACGCCCATGGAGTTCAACACCGTCACCATCTCCGACGGCATCACCATGGGCACCGAGGGCATGAAGGCATCGCTCATCAGCCGCGAAGTCATCGCCGACTCCATCGAGCTCGTCGCCCGCGGCAATCTCTTTGACGGACTCATCACCATCGCCGGCTGCGACAAGAACATGCCCGGCACCGTCATGGCCCTCGCCCGTCTCGACATCCCCGGCCTCATGCTCTACGGCGGCTCCATCGCCCCCGGCCATCTCGACGGCAAAGACCTCACCGTGCAGGACGTCTTTGAAGCCGTAGGCGCGCACGCCGCCGGCAAGCTCGACGATGCCGGTCTCGAAGCCGTCGAAGCCAACGCCTGCCCCGGCGTCGGAGCCTGCGGCGGACAGTTCACCGCCAACACCATGGCCATGGCCTGCGAATTCATGGGCATCTCGCCCATGGCCATCTCCGAGGTTCCTGCCTTCATCCCGGAAAAACTCACCTCCGCGCGTGAGGCCGGACGCCTCGTCCTCGAGCTCGCCAAAAACGACCTCCGCCCCAGCAAGCTCATCACGCGCGAATCCATTGAGAACGCTATCGCCAGCGTCGTCGCCTCCGGCGGCTCCACCAACGCTGTCCTGCACCTGCTCGCCATCGCGCACGAGCTCAAAATCCCCATCACCATCGACGACTTCGACCGCATCAGCAACAAGACTCCGCTGCTCTGCGACCTCAAGCCCGGCGGCAAATATGTCGCGGTCGACTACCACCAGGCCGGCGGCAGCCGCCTGCTCGCCAAAAACCTCATCGACGCGGGCCTGCTCAAAGGCGACTGCTACAACGCCAGCGGCCGCACCCTCGCGGAAGAGGCCGCGCTCGCCGCGGAAACCCCCGGCCAGCAAGTCATCTTCCCCGCCTCCAGGGCCATCAAGCCCACCGGCGGACTCGTCATCCTCAAGGGCAACATCGCCCCCGAAGGCTGCGTCCTCAAGGTAGCCGGACACAACCGCATCGACCATCGCGGCCCCGCCCGCGTCTTCGAGCGCGAAGAAGACGCCTTCGCTGCCGTCGAAGCCGGCAAAATCCAGCCCAACGACATCCTCGTCATCCGCTACGAAGGGCCGCGCGGCGGCCCCGGCATGCGCGAAATGCTCGCCGTCACCGCCGCCGTCAAAGGCATTCCCGAACTCAGCAAAACCGTAGCTCTGCTCACCGATGGTCGCTTCTCCGGCGCAACGCACGGCCTCATGGCCGGCCACGTCGCGCCTGAAGCTGCCGTCGGCGGTCCTATCGCCGCCCTCCGCGACGGCGACATCATCCACTTCGACATTCCCAACCGCACCCTCAGTGTCGAGCTTTCCAACGAAGAAATCGCTGCCCGCCTCAAAAACTGGCAGCCACCCGCGCCTCGCTTCGAGCGCGGCGTCTTCCGCAAGTACGCCGACACCGTCTCCTCGTCATCCCGCGGAGCCGTCACCTGTTAAGGAGGTAATCATGCGAGAGGCTAAAGAACCCGCGATTCAGAGCCGAAAAAAAGCGGCCAACCCGCAAGCCGCCGGCAATACCCCGGCGCCGGCACAGAGCAGCACCCGTCTCACCGGCGCGGAGATCCTCTGGGCCACCCTCGTCGGCGAAGGCGTCGACACCGTCTTCGGCTACCCCGGTGGCGCCATCCTCCCCGTCTATGACGCACTGCGCAAGTTCCCCGTGCGCCACGTCCTCGTGCGCCACGAGCAGGGCGCCGTGCACATGGCAGACGGCTACGCTCGCGCATCCGGCAAGGTCGGCGTCGCCATCGCCACCTCCGGCCCCGGAGCCACCAACATGGTTACCGGCCTCGCCACCGCCATGCTCGACTCCATCCCCCTCGTCTGCATCACCGGCCAGGTCTCCAGCAAGGTTCTCGGCTCCGATGCCTTTCAGGAAGTCGACATCACCGGCGTCACCCTGCCCGTCACCAAGCACAGCTACCTCATCACGCGCCCGGAGGACATAGCCCCCGCCGTCCGCGAGGCCTTCCTCATCGCGCGCTCCGGCCGTCCCGGCCCCGTCCTCATCGATCTCACCAAGGACGCGCAGGCCGCCATCGCCGACTTCGACTTCGAGGCCGCCGCCGCTGAAGCACGTCGCCATCACCCCATGCGCCGCGTCGCGCCGGACGCCATCCAGCAGGCCGCCGAACTCATCCGCAACGCCAGGCGCCCCGTCATCCTCGCCGGCCACGGCGTCATGCAATCCGGCGCGGAAGAGCAGGTCCGCACCCTCGCCGAGCGCCTGCAAATTCCCGTCGCCGCCACCCTCCTCGGCCTCGGCGGATTCCCCGCCACCCATCCCCTCTCTCTCGGCATGATGGGCATGCACGGAGAATCATGGGTCAACGAGGCCATCCAGAACTCTGACCTCCTCATCGCCGCGGGCATGCGCTTTGACGATCGCGTCACCGGCGCCCTGCCCACCTACGCGCCCAACGCCAAAAAAATCCACATCGAAATCGACCCCGCCGAGATCAACAAAAACGTCAAAGTTGACGTCGCCCTCATCGGCGACCTCGCCGAAGTCCTCGAGCAGCTGCTCCCGCTCCTGCCCGCGCGCACGGACTCGCCCTGGCTCCGCCAGATCAACGAGAGCAAAGGCGACGCCGCCGTCCGCGACATCACCAACCTGCCCGACAGCGGACACCTCTACGCCGCCCACGTCATCCACGACCTCTGGCGCGTCACCGAAGGCAAGGCCATCATCGTCACTGACGTAGGCCAGCACCAGATGTGGGAAGCCCAGTACTACAAGCACGAAACCTCCCACTCCCTCATCACCTCCGGCGGACTCGGCACCATGGGCTTCGCCCTCCCCGCAGCCATCGGCGCAAAAATCGCATGCCCCGATCGTGAAGTCTGGGTCATCGCCGGCGACGGCGGCTTCCAGATGACCGCCTGCGAGCTCTCCACCATCGCACAGGAAAACCTCGACCTCAACATCGCCGTCATCAACAACGGCTACCTCGGCATGGTGCGCCAGTGGCAGGAGTTCTTCTATGAGAAGAACTACGCCGCCTCGCCCATCCTCAGCCCCGACTTCGTCATGCTCGCCGCCGCCCACGGCATCCCCGGCGCCGCCGTCCATCAGCGCCCCGATGTCGTCCCCACCGTCAACGAAGCGCGCAAGCAGAAGGGCCCCTACCTCATCAACTTCCAGGTAGAAAAGGAAGACTCCGTCTACCCCATGATCCCCTCCGGCGCGGCCCTCCACGAAATGATCCGCCGCCCCTCCGTCACCACCGCCCATCTCGGGCACAACCCCATCATCGAAACGGCAGAGGATCAGTAACCGATGCTTCACACATTCGTCGCACTCGTTGAAGACAAACCCGGCGTGCTCACCCGCGTCGCCTCGCTCTTCCGCCGGCTCAACATCAACATCGTCTCCGTCACCGTCGGCGGCACCGAGCGCACCGGCGTCTCGCGCATGACCATCGTCGCCGATGCCTCGCCCACCGCCGGCCATCGCATCATGGCCAGCCTCTACAAGCTCGAAAATGTTCTCGAAGTCGACGACGTAGGCCAGCTCTCCTGCGTCACCCGCGAGCTCGCCCTCATCAAGGTCGCCGCCACCGTCCAGACCCGCTCCCACATCTTTGAGCTGGTCGAGGTCTTCCGTGCGCGCATCGTCGACCTCGCTCCCGAATCCCTCATGATCGAGATGACCGGCGTCGAAAGCAAAATCGAAGGCCTCATCCAGGTCCTCACCGAATCCGGCGACGAAATCCTCGAAGTCTCCCGCACCGGCCGCATGGTCATGCGCCGCGGACAGCACACCAGCCGCGTCCTTCAAGCCATGCGCGTTCCCGGCTACGACGCCGGCGGCTCCTACGAAACCGAGGACACCCCCCTCGAACCCGACGCCAACCACGCCCAGCCAGCCGACTGATAGCTCGGCGCCAAAATTTAATTTGTAACCTGTACAGTGACATAACCATCCAATGCGATTCAATTCTTTTTTTTGAAGAGTACGGGCTTCAGCCTGTACCCCAGGAAAGCCCGAAATAAGCGGCTTTAGCCGCTGAGGGACCGAATTCAACATCTGTAACTGAAAAAAGGAAAAATAAAATCATGGCCAAGACTTACTACGATCGCGACGCCGATCTTTCCATCATCCAGCAGCGCAAGGTCGCCATCGTCGGCTACGGATCGCAGGGCCACGCCCACGCGCTCAGCCTCCGCGACTCCGGCGTCGATGTCCGCATCGGCCTGCCCGCCAACAGCCGCTCCATCGACAAGGCAAAGAAGGCCGGCCTCACCGTCGGCACCGTCGCCGAGGTCGCCCGGTGGGCAGACGTCATCATGATCCTCGCGCCGGACACCCGCCAGGCCGAAATCTATGAGGAGTCCATCGCCCCGCACCTCACCGCCGGCAAAACCCTCATGTTCGCCCACGGCTTCAACATTCGCTACGACTGCATCAAGCCCCCCGCCAATGTAGACGTCTCCCTTGTCGCGCCCAAGGCCCCTGGCCATCGCGTCCGCGAGGTCTTCGTCGAAGGCGGCGGCACACCAGGCCTCGTCGCCATCCATCAGGACGCCTCCGGCAACGCGCTCGCCCTCGCGCTCTCCTACGCGCGCGGCATCGGCTGCACCCGCGCCGGAGTCCTCGAAACCACCTTCAAGGAAGAGACTGAAACCGACCTCTTCGGCGAGCAGGCCGTCCTCTGCGGCGGAACCGCCGCCCTCGTCAAGGCTGGATTTGAAACCCTGGTCAACGCCGGCTATCAGCCCGAGGTCGCCTACTTCGAGTGCCTCCACGAGCTCAAGCTCATCGTCGATCTCATGTATCGCGGCGGTCTCGCCTACATGCGTTACTCCATCTCAGACACCGCCGAGTGGGGCGACTACATCGCCGGTCCGCGCGTCATCACCGACGAGTCCCGCGCCGCCATGAAGCAGCTCCTGACGGACATTCAGGACGGCGCCTTCGCCAAACGCTGGATCGAGGAAAACAAGACCGGCCGTCATCAGCTTGAAAAGTACCGCGCTGAAGAGGCCGCCCACCCCATCGAAGCCACCGGAGCCAAGCTCCGCGCCGCCATGCCATTCCTCGACCCCGTCGAAATGGTAGACGGCCACCCCCAACCCGCCGGAGCCTCCAAAGCCAAAGCCTAAACCACCATTCCTACCGACAACCCTCGGGTGCCCCATTCAAGCCAAAGGCTTGAGTGGGGTTTTTCTCGTCTCTCGACAGCTATTTGAGGTTGCGATCTTGCTTCAATTGACGACAGACCACAGCACTCAAAATTGCCGGCAATTTGCCACTAAATTGCTAGAATAATATTAAGCGCATGAAAATAAACATCTTGAGAATTGATCCTAGCGCCGAAATGCGAGTACGAGCATTCCCACCGAAATCCAAACACCGCAAAAATGCATCGCGTGACCGCAGACACAGCGTCCAATTATTTATGAAGGCAGAGTCTTAAAAGAGATCTAAACCCAGGTCGGTATGTAGAATTGTGATTCGCATTAGTGGTCTAAAAAATATTGATACTGCGCCGATATCGAATTAAGGTGAGGCGGAACAATAGCAAGATGCGCCTCGGTCCGCGAACCGGCCAATCAGCCAGGAAAGAAGTGAAATAGCTATGCCGATTCAGATCAGAAATGTCCAGTCGCTCCAAGCAGTGGAAGCGCGCCTACTTCAATTCGAAGAACAG
>JBMFWD010000075.1:0-12267 GCA_049965615.1 Acidobacteriaceae bacterium | reverse complement strand
GGGGTGGACTCCTTTTACTCCGCCACGAACCCGCGCTCTCGCGCCGGTTCGTGGTCTATTTTTGCTCCGCCGCGTACGATCGAAGTAAACGACTCTGTTTCGGTATTCAACCCTCTTGCGAAACGTATGAAAAGAGCTTTCGTGTTGTGCCATCAATCCAGGCAATACGGAACGGACAAGAGGCGATCGAACAATTTGTTCGAGGGATTCGTAAGCGAGCATTGAAATTATATTCTGAGAGAAGTCTTCGTCCGGCATTGCTTCAATCGCGAGTGCTATTTTCACTGCTGGAGACTGCAGATCAACGGCTGCCGCAGGGCTGTCATAGTTGGCAGAATCCACCACATCTGCCCAACTGAGCATCTCTTGCAATGGCGCAATATTAAATCCGAAGTCGCGCTCTGCGATCATCGCGATCCAGCCTGCGCACGATTTGGCATGTGGATTATAGAATCGCCGCTCCCGGTGAAAATGGAAATGAGCGCGATCTTCCGGCGACAGGAAAGCACTGAGATGGTGATCGAACCACCATGTAACTGCGGGAGAGCTCGAATACTTGAAATCAACGATCACATTCTCATCGCCGTTGAATTGACGTTCGTCGAATATCGGACCGCTCTGGTGCAGCAAAGGTGTGAATATAAACTCTGCACTTTGGTCAAAGCACTCGCGATAAAAGCGCTGAAACACGGCGGCTGAACAGCAACCGTCAAAACACCTCCCGTGATGAAAAATACGCACTTTCATGAACATGCACTCTCGTAAGCAATCTGTGGTTCCGACTGCCGATCTGCCGATCAATCCCACAACTTCGGGTCAAGGCGATTTCAACGCGCAAACCCGGCTTTGTTGTCTACATGCTCGCGCGCTCGCTCGAAGCTCATCTCCTCAACACGCATAAAGTGCAGAATAGCTTTCGCACGACGAATATTTCGATCGGCATAATAGATGCGATTGCTCATTTCGATTGCCTGCAGGATTTCATGCTGCTCAAACAATCGAAGCTCCTCTTCAGAGAGGCCGAGTTCAGAGACCAGAGTCTCTTTAAAAACAAACGTCGTCATGATTTCTCCGTAATTGATATCCCCTGCAGCGGAGCGTGATGGTTCCACATGTCATTCGATACAGTCGCGGGCTTATTTCTTTACCTCGCGTGCCGATACCCCATCGAGCCTCAGTACGGCATCTTCAAAAGGCAGATTCTCCGCTCGCATGAAATGAAGAATGCCCCGAGCACGATATACGTCCTTGTCGGAGAAGAATATCCGGCCATCTTTGCGCACTGGGTTCAGCACGTTTGTGTCCTCCAGGAAACGAAGGTCTTCGTCAGATACGTCGAGCCACTCCCGAAGGTATTGATCCAAAATAAACGTCACAATGAAATAACCTCGATGCGAGTTCTTGATAATGTTTACGATCCTTCGACACGAACCTTGCCAACAGTCCAGCGTGGCCCCAAAAGGCTGGGAAGGAATCAGTGCTCATATTGCATTCCTAGTTCTGCCTCGCTCTCCTCTAATCGAATATCCGAAATAAGGGCATCTGTAGTCAGCATTAAGGCGGCTATTGAGGCGGCGTTTCGGAGAGCGCTACGGGGCACCTTTGTTGGGTCGACGACGCCGGATTGCATCAGGTCTTCATACGTGCCGGTTTGTGCGTTGTAGCCAAAATTGGGGTTCATTGATTCGCAGACTTTATCAACCACAATGGAACCTTCTTCTCGGGCATTGCGCACGATTTGACGCAGAGGCTCCTGCAACGCCCGCTTTACTATATTCGCTCCAGTTCGCTCGTCACCTTCCAGAGTCATGATGAGACTCTCTACAGACGGGATGCATCGAAGCAATGCGACACCACCACCGGGAACGATACCTTCTTCCACAGCGGCGCGTGTAGCATGCACGGCATCCTCGACACGGGCCTTTTTCTCCTTCATTTCCGCCTCCGTCATGGCACCCACCCTAATGATCGCAACGCCGCCGCGCAATTTTGCCAGCCGTTCCTGCAACTTCTCGCGGTCGGAATCTGACGTAATCTTCTCCGCCTGATTACGAATTTCCTTCACGCGGCCTTCGATGTCCTTCGCGTTGCCCTTGCCCTCCACGATGGTGGTGGTGTCCTTATCGATAGTGACGCACCTGGCACGGCCGAGGTCTTCAACCTTTACGTTCTCGAGCTTGACGCCAAGATCTTCCGTGATGTTCTTGCCGCCGGTGAGGGTTGCGATATCGCCCATTATCGCTTTGCGACCATCTCCGAATCCCGGGGCCTTGACCGCGGCCACGTTCAGAGTGCCGCGCTGCTTGTTCACGACCAGAGTAGGGAGCGCCTCGCCTTCCACATCTTCGGCAATGATGACGAGCGGTTTGCCAATGCGAGCCACGCCCTCAAGGAGCGGAAGGATGTCCTTCATCGAGCTGATTTTCTTTTCATGGATCAGGATGTATGGGTCCTCAAGGACGGCTTTCATACGATCTGGATCGGTGACGAAGTAGGATGAAAGATAGCCGCGGTCAAACTGCATACCTTCAACCACGTCAAGCTGCGTTTCCAGCGTCTTCGACTCTTCGACCGTTATCACACCATCTTTGCCGACCTTTTTGATCGCATCGGCAATCATGCGCCCGATGCTCGCATCGTTGTTAGCCGATGTCGTTGCCACCTGGGCAACTTGCCCATCCTCCGTCACGCTCGACGAGAACTCGTCCAGTGATCCCTTCCTCAATTGTTTCTGCGCGTCGGTGAAGCCGCAGATCATGCAAACGGCCTTTTCGATCCCGCGTTTCAGCGCCATAGGGCTCGCGCCCACAGCAACCTGTTTGACGCCCTCCCGGAAGATTGCCTCTGCTAACACTGTAGCTGTCGTTGTGCCATCCCCAGCTACGTCCGAGGTTTTTGATGCCACCTCCCGCACAAGTTGTGCGCCCAGATTTTCAAGCGGATTTGTGAGCTCAATCTCCATGGCTACGGTCACACCATCCTTGGTGACAATCGGTGCTCCGAACTTCCTTTCCAGGACGACGTTGCGGCCTTTCGGTCCGAGGGTTACCTTTACGGCCTGCGCCAGAGCGGCTACTCCGCGCAACATCAGAATGCGGGTATCGCCGCCTTGAAGAACCTGTTTTGCCATTTTGAGTCTCCTGTTATCCCGGAAATCTAATTAGTTACCCCGCACGGACTATGAGTAGTTCGGCTGCGTCGTGGCTAATATTTTCGAACCGATATGGCAGGCCAGCGGGCACAGTTACCGCATCACCCTTGCAGAGTCGCGATTGCTCGGTTCCCAGGCTCAACTCCACGCTTCCCAAGAGCACAAACACGAATTCCTCGGCAGAACTGGGATAGGGTTCCCTACCACTGCTGCCGCCCTGTGCCATCGTAATCAGTACCGGATCGAACCTGCTTCGCATCCCTGGATTTAGCGACTGTAAGGACGCCCTCGACCAACTGCTTCTCAGATCTCCGCGGTCTGAGGCGCGAACGACGAGGGAGGCATCCGGGACTGTTTCAAACATCTGGCTTAGTGTCACTCCGAGCGCGGATGCGATTCGTTGTAGAGATGAGATGGACGGAGATGCCGCATTGTTCTCTAATTGGGAAATTAAGCTAGGTGAAAACCCAGCGATAGTCGCCACTGCGCGAACCGATAGCATTCTCTGTTCACGTAAGCGCCGGATTCTGCTCCCAATCATCTGCCCAGCGTGGATTGCGCCTGCCATAATCCTAGTGTACAGTAATAGTGAACACTTGTGAACTACTACTGTTCGTGCAACGGCCGAATGAAGGGGGTCGAATGGCGGTCATCGAGAACTCAAAACGACCCATTATGGCTCTGGCGGGGCATGCGGTGAATGCGACCCACCCGTGTGCAGTGTGGGTGAGCTAATGCGGGATGAGCCAGTTCCGCAGATCATTGTTACGCGGCAAAGCGAAGCGCGGTATCGGGTGAAGGTCAAGGAAGATATCGGTTGGACAGCACACGCTGTGACCGTTACTTCAGAAGATATGGCGCGCTACGCGCCGTCCGGTACAACTCCCGAAAGATTGCGCGAAGTGTCTTTCGAGTTCCTGCTGGAGCATGAGCCGAAAGAGGCTATTCTGACGCACTTTCACCTGCCGTTAATCGAAGAGTATTATCCGGAGTATTCGAGCAAAGTCCGCGAGAAGCTTGAGTAATAGTAGGTACCGCTAAATTTCGCTCATGAGTGCCTCAAATATCTTCTGAAGGATGCGTGGTTGGGTCGGCTGATGTATCTCTCGAGCAGAATGGTCAGTTCGGGAGAAACCGCCCTGGCGTTCCAATATAGGTGACGGTGAGTTGATGCATGGCCCGGGTGCAGGCCACGTAGAGCATATTGCGATCCATTTCTGTGCTGTAGTTCTTCTCGCTCACATCCGGCACAATTACCTGATCAAATTCAAGGCCCTTGGCCATGTGTGCCGTACACACGACTGCTCCGCGAGAGAAGGATGCGCTTTCTGCGCTGAACAGCTCGGCATCTAATCCCGCAGCAACAATGGATTGAAAGAGCGCCTCCGCCTGCTTCTGGGTTCTGCAAATGATGCCCAGCGTGTTGTAGTGAGAGGCGGAGAAGGCGGCAATCCCATTGCAGATCTGCGCAGTCTCATCAGCCCTGTTTCTGCATTGGATCACCTGTGGAGCCTCGCCGTGGCGGGCAATGGGAATGAGGTCGGGATTTGGACTGATATGCTGCGCAAATTGCATGATTTCGATGCTGGAGCGGTAGCTTCGGGTCAGCTTCACGCAGGTGGCGTTACTGAGCGTGTGCTGAATGGTTTCGGCCGTCGAAGCGCTGTACGGGTTCACCGACTGCGTTGCGTCGCCGAGGATCGTCTTCTTGCAGTTGAAAAGCCGCGCGATCACCGCGTATTGCACCGGAGTGTAATCCTGCATCTCGTCGATCAGCAGATGCTTGACGCTGCGGCGTGGAGTCTCAAGGCCCTCCAGGCGCATCTTCAGATAAATCAAAGAGAAGACATCGGCATACTCCAGTTTTCCGCCAGGAGCCAGCTTGAAAAGCTCCGGGTCTCCCATCCATTCGAATAGTTTCCGGTAAATTGCGCGCAGGGTGGGTCGACGGACCATCTTTTTGACTGCATCGCGCAGCGCTGTACGCTCCTGGGTGCTGATGTCGTAGTTGTAGTAGATCCCGACATTCTGTTCGATGGCGCTGACGACGCGACGCACCTGCTCCGCCGACGGGAGACCTCGTTGCTTTTTGAAACGTTCCTCGATGAACCATGCGGGAACAAGCCGCGATCCGACGTGCAGATCTTCTGCGCAAAATGACTGCTTCTCTACTACTTCAGCGTAACTATTGAGCTGTTGCAGAAACTCCGGTGAAGCTTTGACGCGAATGCGTCGTTTCATTTCCTCATCGTCTTTTTCCAAAAGGAGGGCGGTCTGTTCGAAGAATGTCTGGAATCGGTATTTATAATCCAGAAGCTCATCGGCGAGGGTCTCCATTCCTATTTCACTGACAGACTCTTCTCCCAGTTCCGGCAGCACGTTGGAGATGTAGTCTGCAAAGACTCGATTGGGAGAGATGATGAGAATGTCCTGGGATTTTAGCGTCTCCTTGAAACGGTAAAGAAGAAAGGCAATGCGGTGCAGTGCGATCGAAGTTTTTCCAGATCCTGCAACCCCTTGAATGACGAGTACGTGCGCGTCTTCATTGCGGACAATGGCGTTTTGATCACGCTGGATCGTCGCTACGATGTTCTTCATCCCCTCATCTGAGGCGCGGCTGAGTTCCTTTTGAAGCACATCGTCAACAATGTGAACGGAGCTTTCGAGCATGAGTTCCATCTGGCCATTGCGAATGCGGAACTGGCGCTTCAACGGCATTTCGCCACGAACTTCCCCTGATGGCGACTCGTAATGGACCGGACCGGTTTCGTGATCGTAAAAGATGGTGGAAATGGGAGCGCGCCAGTCGTAGATCAGATTTGCGTCACTCTCTTCGTCACGAAAGTGATGGATCCCGATATAAATCTTCTCTGGCTTCTGCTCGCCTTTCGGGATAAAGTCCACGCGTCCGAAATAGGGCGAGAAGCGCAGTTTCTGCAATCTGGCCCGGTATTCGGCAAACTTCTCGCCACTCATGATCGTCTGCTGAATGGACTGCCGGGTCGACACCTTCTCGACGTGATCCATGCCGGCTTTGTGTTCCGTGAGGTAGGTCTTTTGCTCCCGAACATCCCGGACGTACCGGTGAACTCGCGCGTCAATTTCTTCAATCGCTCGGTAGAGCCGCGCTTTCACGCGTGCCAAAGTTGCGCGCTCCTCCTGTTCTGCACAGGAGATGCTGCTGTCCACATTATCGGCATATTCGGGGGTAGGCGCGTCAGGTTCTAACTGGACGTTCAGTTGTTCTGTTGAATTCAAACGTGTCTCCTTGAGGCTTGAGTGATCTGCGGGGCGTCGAATCATCCGCATGGATGGCGACTCGCAACGGCGCATTCGCAAAGAAAGAAGCGAGGAAGATGATTGCCGGCAGCAGTAGGCTTAGATACAGCACGGCATGGAAATTTCCTCTGGCGTCTAACCCTAGACTGAAGAGAAAGGGGCCGACGGCGCTGCCGGCGACGATCCATCCCATACTAAGGCCGGCGATGGCGCCCAAGTGCCTTCTGCCGAAGAGCCGCGGCCACGCAGCGCCAGAGAGCAGCGAGTAGAGGCCGTTTGAAACCCCAAGCCCAACGGCGGTCATCGTAAATCCGCTCGTCGTTCCGTACGTTTGCATTCCCAACAGTCCCAGACACATGCCCAGTTGCATTGTGGCAAGCAGATATTTGAGCGGTATCCGATCGCTCAGAAGGCCGCCGAGAAAATCGCACGCCGTGGAAAGAAAGGCAACCGGCAGAAAGACGCTGAAGGCCTTCGCGGTAGACATTCCATTCAGTTGAGCAAGTCGGCCCATGTGAAAGGTGATTGCAGTGGAGATTAATGCCTGTCCAACCAGCCCGAAGTTGAAAATCCAAAATGCAGACGTTCTGGCTGCTTGAGGAGCGGTGAGGCTCGGTATTTCCGGAACAGGCACCGCGTTAGGTTTCTTGGCGGGTCCGCCATCGATCTCCAGTCCGCACTCCTCTGGGGAATTGCGAAAGGTCAGCCATACAAAGCCCGCCATCAGAACAAGGGCTCCGGCAATTACGAGAAGCGATGTCTGCCAATGAAACGTGTCAATCAGATGATTGAGCAGGAGAGGCGCGATACCGAAGCCAAACGCGACAAACAGTCCGCTCAAACCGAAGACGAATCCGCGGCGTCTTTCAAACCACCGCCCGATCATCGTTCGAGATGTCATGGTGAGTTGGCCCTGGCCAAAATGCCGAATGCCCAGGAAGCCGACGAAGGCCAGAGCCAGGCCGACCCATTCAGGGTTCCAGCGTGTCTGAGCCGTAATCCTGGATAGCAGAGAGGGAGAGTTGGCGAGAAATGCGAGTGACAGCGCGAGGCCAATCGAAGCAATGACTCCAAGGATTCTCGCCCCTAGACGGTCCAGCAAGCGACCGACCATCGGCAGCAGAATTGCCGATGCCAGGGTTCCGAGCATATAGGCTATGCTCAGCTGGGTGCGGCTGATTGAGAGTCCCTGAAGTAGATGGTCTGTATAGACGCTGACGCCCATGGTCTGCCCGGGCACGCTCATCACCACGCCAACGGTTCCGGCTGCCATGGCAACCCAGCCATAGTAGATGCCGGATCGTTGCAGTGCCTCTGGCACACGCGATGGCTTCGTGGAATTTTTAGCAGTCATATCGAAGCTTTAGAGCGAGTCGCGGACGACTCCTTGGTTGAGAGTCAGCCCTGCACAGCGAGCGCAGGGCTGCGGATGAAGCAACAGGAAAACGACAGCAAATCATCAGCTGATCAAATCGTCCGCCACGTGATAGCGAGGATCTTCCATCACATTGACCTCGATCATTGACCCGGCTCGATGCAGAAGTTCCCGGCAGTCCGCACTCAGATGTCGAAGGTGCAGTTGCTTGCCAAGTTGTGCATATTTATCTGCCAGGCCATCAATCGCCTCCAATGCGGAGTGGTCCATTACGCGCGCTTGTTTGAACTCGATGATCACGTCTTCTGGATCTTCCAGAGGAGTGAAGAGATTCTGGAAGTTGGCGGTAGAGGCAAAGAAGATCGTCCCGGAGAGTTCATAGATCTTCCGGCCTGCCGTATCGATTCGAGTCACGACTTTTATGTGCTTGGCGTGTTCCCACGCGAATACCAGGGCCGCGATCAGAATGCCCAGGACCACTGCCATTGCAAGATCCGTGAAGACTGTAACCAATGTCACTGCCACAATGACAAAAAGATCATGCTTCGGGACTTTCCCAAACGCATGGAAGGTACCCCATTCGAAGGTCTTCTCCGCGACCACAAACATCACACCAACAAGAGCAGCGACGGGGACGCGTTCGATCAGCGAGGAAGTGAACAGTACGAAGCTGAGAAGGCACAGCCCAGCCGTAATTCCAGCCAGACGTCTCCGTCCGCCTGAATTCACGTTGATCATGGTCTGCCCGATCATTGCGCAACCACCCATCCCGCCGAGGAATCCGCAAAGGAAATTGCCGGCTCCCTGAGCGATGCACTCCCTATTCGGCCGTCCTCGGGAATCGGTGATGTCATCCACCAGATTGAGTGTGAGGAGAGTCTCAATCAGACCCACTCCGGCAAGGATGAAAGCGTAAGGAACGATGATGTGTAGTGTCTCAAGGCTGAAGGGAACCGAAGGAATATGGAATTTCGGGAACCCGCCGCGGATCGAGGCCATATCGCCGACAGTCTTCGTGTGAATTCTGAGATAGATCGTGCCGAGCGAGACGACGATAATTGCAACCAGCGAAGACGGGATGGCTTTGGTAAGTTTTGGCACCAGATAAGCAATCAGCATCGTAAGCGCAACCAGACCGCACATCACATAGAGCGGCGTGCCAGTCATCCAGTGCTCGCTGCCTCCAGATCCCTTCACTTTGAAGTGCGGCATCTGCGCCAGGAAAATCACGATCGCCAGACCATTCACAAACCCCAACATGACAGGATGCGGCACCATGCGAATGAACTTTCCAAGGCGTAAAAGCCCAAATGCCAATTGGAGCAGGCCAGCCAGAATAATTGTGGCAAAGAGGTACTGAACACCGTGCTGTACAACGAGTGCGACCATGACGACAGCCATGGAGCCGGTTGCGCCTGAAATCATCCCGGGTCGCCCCCCGAAGATTGCTGTAATCAGGCACATGATGAATGCGCCATAAAGGCCAACCAACGGATTGACGTGGGCAACCAGAGAAAATGCGATTGCCTCCGGCACTAGGGCGAGAGCAACGGTGATTCCAGACAGCAGATTGGTTTTAACTTCAGATATCGTAAAGTTCGAGTAAAAGGCCAAGAATGGTCTCCTGATGCGCACTCAACAAGGCGAGTGTGCGGAAAGGGGGAGTGAGCGCAGGCTGACTGCAGCACTCCCTCATGAAATGAGCAACTGTTGTATTGCGGAACAAATGCACGGAACTCGCGTACGACGCGGAGTCAACGAGGGAAAATCGAGGAAGTCTCTATCGATTGCGTGCGATCAGAACCGATTGAGCGACACGGTGCGAAGATGCTTTTGTTGACCATCTGTTCAGTATCACTATACACTAAGTTCATCAGGAATGCACTCGGCTGGTGGCAGGTTTACCTAGTCCACTAGTCCGACTTCTCATCTATGATCTCGTGAGAGTTTTCTCACCCTGCCATTCTCAAAAAGGTCGCAATCCCTTTATGGAAGCACTTTCGCACCACGATCGGCGGGAAATTCTGCGTCGCAGAACTTTCGCCATCATCTCTCATCCGGATGCGGGCAAGACGACTTTGACGGAGAAGCTTCTCTTCTTTGCTGGAGCTATCAAAGCGGCGGGGTCGGTGCGGCCGAAGAAGCAACATAGTTATGCCACTTCTGACTGGATGGCGATGGAACAGGCGCGAGGCATCAGCATTACCTCTACTATTCTGCAGTTTGAGCATCGCGGCCAGCTTTTCAACCTGCTCGATACTCCCGGGCACCAGGATTTCAGCGAAGACACCTATCGAACGCTGGCAGCCGTGGATAGCGCGATCATGGTGCTGGATGCTGCGAAAGGCATCGAGCCACAAACGAGAAAGCTGTTTGAAGTTTGCCGGATGAGACAGATTCCGATCCTGACCTTCATCAACAAGCTCGATCAGCCAGGACGCGATCCTATGGAACTGCTCGATGAGATTGAGCAAATTCTGGGGCTGGAGGTCTGCCCTCAGAATTGGCCCGTTGGGCGCGATACGCAGTTTCAGGGGGTTGTTGATCTACGCTCGCGGCGATTCGTTCAATACCGGCGTGTAGGCGCTCAAACGCATTCTCGAGGTTCCGACATTGAGGTGGATAGTCCCGACTTTGACCATGCCGTTGGCGATAGCGATGCGCGGCGATTGCGGGAGACAATCGATTTATTGCAGGGAGTCATCCCGCCTCTACAGCAGGAGAAATTTCTGGAAGGCCGACAGACGCCTGTTTTCTTTGGAAGCGCCGTCAACAACTTCGGCGTCGACCTATTTCTTGAGGCTATTGCCGAGATGGTCCCTCCACCGCGAAGCCGCAAGGCTGGCCAGATAGTTGTCGATCCCCTGGTCTCCGGCTTCAGCGCCTTCGTCTTCAAAATCCAGGGAAACATGGATCCAATGCACCGCGACAGCATGGCTTTTTTCCGGATCTGTTCCGGCCGCTTCACGCGGGAGATGTTGGTCCACCATCCCCGACTGGGACGCCAGATACGAATGACCAGACTGCATCGACTCTTCGCCCGGGATCGCGAAGCGCTGGAGGAAGCCTTTGCCGGCGATGTGGTGGGCGTGGTGAATCCAGGCCTATTTATGATTGGCGACACCGTCAGCATCTCTCCGGGGATTGAATTCGAGCGTATGCCCAGTTTTCAGCCGGAATACTTTGCTACGCTGAGGATGACCGACGTCAGTAAAAGCAAACAGTTCCGCAAAGGGGTAATTCAGCTCGCGCAAGAAGGTGCCGTGCAGGTCTATTACGATCCTCATGGTGTCAGGCGCGAGCCTATTCTCGGAGCGGTCGGCCGTCTGCAGTTCGATGTGGTTCAATCCCGGTTGCTGCAGGAATACGGAGTTCGCGCCGGTCTCGACCCTCTTCCATACACCTGTGCCTGCTGGCCGCAGGGTGAACCGGAAGCTCTGCGGCGTGTGCGATGGCCGAGTTCCGGTGTCCTGATGGCAAAGGACCACTACGATCAGACTGTCTGCCTTTTCACCTCGAAATGGGAACTTCAGATGATCGCCCGGGATCATCCGCAGGTCCGATTTGCGACGACCGGAGGGATGGAGTCCCGCGCTCAGGAGGCAATGCAGGAGGCTTCTCATTAACAGAACGGCGGAATTAACCTACACTTGGGCGAAGGCCCAGAAAAAGACGCTCTATGACAATTGTAACCAGCACTGACTATCAAATTGGAGAAGTTGTGAGAGAGCATCGCGAGCGGTTGGGCCTATCGGTTCGCACCCTGGCCGCGCGCGCGGGCTTCTCTCCAAGCTTTATCTCTCAGGTGGAGAATGGACTTGCCTCTCCGTCGATTGCCTCTCTGGACAAAATTGCCTCCTGTCTCGAAATTACTCTTGCGGAATTCTTTCGTTCCGGCGAGGGACATCACTCAACAGTAGTTCGCGCAGCTAACCGCCAGAAGCTTGAAAGCGGGTGGTCAAAGGCAGAGTTGGAGAAACTAACGGCCACATCTTCTGCCAGGTTTGAACCGGTTCTGATCACTCTCCGGCCCGGTGGTTCGAGCGGCAGACAACTGCATCCTCCACGACACGAGCAGTTCGTCTTCATTGTGTGTGGCAATGTCACTCTCGTGCAAGGCGGCTCCGAAATCAGCCTCGCAAAAGGAGACGCCATCACTGTCTTCCCGGATATGCCGGTACGATGGGTCAACTCATCTACAAAACCGGCTCAGTTGCTGGTAGTTTCTGCACCAAGTTCCTGAGAACGCAGTGGCGCCGATAACCTTCAGCGGGCACATTTTACACACAGAACTGACTCAGGAACAACGGAGAGGCGGCTCTCGCTGATCTCCTCTCCACATTTCACGCACACACCATAGCGACCGTTTTCTATAAAGCGAATATGTACGCGGCGGAGCAAAAATAGACCACGAACCGGCGCGAGAGCGCGGGTTCGTGGCGGAGTAAAAGGAGTCCACCCC
>JBMFWD010000074.1:0-12560 GCA_049965615.1 Acidobacteriaceae bacterium | reverse complement strand
TCGAACCGCCGGATGCGGACCCGCTTGTCCGGTGGTGTGGCAGGGGAGAGCAGGTGACTGCTCCCCCTATGCCGATTCAGGAGAATTTGTGCGTGGAGCTGTCGACGCAGTCGATGAGGGGGACGGGGCGGCGCCTTCGAGAGAGTTTCTTAAGCGGTGCGAGACATGAGACATGAAAGAGGGTTCTCAGCAGGAAGCGCGTTTGCTTTCCAGAAGTGTTGGATGAGTTCACAAAGTGCTTTCCATTGTGGGATGCAACTGTGGAGTGCGCTCTGTGATTGATGTCGACGAGGTCGAAAGATGGCGTTGCCGTTTCGAAAACGGGTGACGGCGATTTCGATCTCCTTAGCAAGGATGCACGAAGGAGCGGGTGGAGGTCGATTCGGCGTAGGTGGTTGCCAGAGGTGAGGCTGAGGGTATTTACTTTTTGGACGTTGGCAAGAATACGTTTCCGGAGGGGTTGCTGTGATTTCACGTCGTGAGTTTTTGTCGGCATCATCGATGGCGGGTGCGTCGCTTGGGTTGGGGTTGGCGGGTGCGCGGAATGCGAAGGCCGCTTGGCTGGCGGGGCTGATGCAGAGCGGCAGGGGAGTGAGCGCGACGCAGGATGCGGAGACGATTGTGCTGCACAGCTCGCGGCTGGCGGTGATGTATGACCGCAAGACGGGAAAGATGGAGATCCACTGGCAGAATGGGCATGCGCTTGCGGGAATAGTGAGTGGGGCAGAGCTGGCAGATGGGCGGAGGATTCTTACGTCGGACTATGCGGAGCATGTGCTGGAAGCGGGTAAGGACGCGGAGGAAACGAAGGGCGCGCGCAAGTTTACGGTGGTGAGCCGGAAGGCGGGCATGCCGGAGATTCGGCAGCACGTGTGGCTTCACGAGGGAAAGCCGGGTCTATGGGTGCAGGTAGAACTGGACGAGGCGGCGAGCATGATTGGCACGCGGCACTTTGACGTGCTGCTGGCCGAGGGCGCGGATGCGGTGCGAATGGGCGAGGATGCGAAACTGCGGATGCTGAAGGTTCCGTTTGATAACGATATGTGGGTGCGTTATGCGAGCGTTCCCGTGGCGGAGATGGTGACGGGGCAGAAGTATTCGAGCTCTGCGGTGACGGCGTTTTATGACGATGCGACGCGCAAGGCGATTGTGGCGGGCGCGATTACGCATGATGTATGGAAGACGGCGATCGATGTGAAGGGTACGGACGGCGCGCTGCTGGGGCTGGATGTTTATGGAGGGATTTCGTCACCGACGGGTGTGCGGACGGATACGCACGACACGGTTCCGCATGGGCTGGTGCGGGGGAGGCGGGTGCTGTCTCCGCGGGTGTTTGTGGGCTCGTTTGCGGACTGGCGTGACGGGATGGAGGCGTACGGTCGGGCGAATGCGGAGATGCATCCGCCGCTCATCTGGGTTGCGGGCGCGCCGATGGGGTGGAACAGCTGGGCTGCGTACGCGAACAAGATCAACTACTCGCGCTACCTGGGCGCGGCGAAGTTTATGCGCGACGTGCTGGTGCCGGAGGGATTTGGCCGGGACCATGTGGTGTACATCAACTACGACGCGTTCTGGTCGCTGCTGAATGGGGTGCAACTGGCGGACACGGTGGACATCATCAAGCAGTTACCGGAGCAGGATGGGATGCGGTTCAAGCCGGGGATTTACTGGGCTCCGTTTGCTTCGTTTTTTGATGACCTGGATGCTTTTGTGGAAGGGACCGATATGAAGTACCGGTACCGTGACATTTTACTGAAGGCTCCGAATGGCGAACTGATGCCGAAGATGGATGGCGGGCGGCCGGTGGACCCGACGCATCCGGGTGCGAAGGCGCGGATCAGCGAGTACATGCGGAATTTTCGGCGGATGGGATTTGAGTATTTGAAGATTGATTTTCTTTCACACGGGGCGCTGGAGGGCGCGCATTATGATGCGGCGGTACGAACGGGGATTGAGGCGTACAACGCGGGGATGCGGCAGATTGTGGAGGAGAATGGCGGGCAGATGTTTTTGAGCCTGTCGATTGCGCCGGTGTTTCCTGCAGGCTATGGGCACTCGCGAAGGATTTCGTGCGATACGAAGGGGCAGATCAGCGGGAAGGACCAGTCGACGGAGTACATGCTGAACTCGCTGACGTATGGGTGGTGGACTTCGGGGAATTTGTACATTGCCGATCCGGACCACGTGGTGCTGGGCGTGAAGGCAGACCATGGCGCGCGGAATATTACGGAAGGGCGGAGCCGGTTGATGTCTGCGATTATCAGTGGCGGGATGATACTGGACAGCAGCCGGCTGGCGGATGATGTGCAGGGGCAGGATTTTGCGCGGGCGGTGTATGGAAACCGGAAGCTGCTGGCGGTGGCTTCGGAGCAGAAGGCGTTTCGTCCGGTGGAGGGAAATACGGGCGACAAGGCGGCGACGGCGTTTTTGCGGCCGTCGGCGCGGGGGTACTACCTGGCGGTGTTTAACTACGAGTTTGAGAAGGCGCAGACGGTGAGCGTTCCGCTGCGGCGGATTGCGCGGAGGCTGGCGGCGGGCAAGGTGAAGGTGCGCGATGTGGCTACCGGTGAGGAGATGAGTGCGGCGAATGGGGCGGTGACGGTGACGCTGGCCGGTGCGGAGTCGAGGCTGCTGGAACTTATGGTGTGAGAGTTGCGTTGTAAGAGGACGAAATCGGGCTTGATGGACGTGCGTTTCCCAGTTGACGTGAATGCGGATGGGGCGTGGAATGGTGAGTCCACACCGATTGAGAAAAGCTTTGCATGCAGATGTGCGGGAAGTTTACGGACGGTTTGCGTTGAGAATGGAGGCGGATCCAGTGAAAGCATGTTTTTTTCATCAGTGAAAGCATGGTTTTTTCATCATGAGAAGATGTTGCGGTCCCTTGCGCTGATTGCGTTTGGAGCATTTACGGCGATGATGCTGTGCGGCGCAGCGCGGGCGGAGACGCCGCTGATGCTGCGGAATCCTTCGCTGAACCAGCAGAAGATTGCGTTTCTTTACGCGGATGACATCTGGACGGTGGCGCGGGCTGGTCGGCATTGGGGGATATCCAAAGCTGATTGACGGCGGCTCGGTGACGGCTCCTCGTTATGCGATCTTTGGTCTGCACAATCACTGGGTTGTGGAAGGGCAAGGGATTGCGCCGGATGTGGAGGTGCAGAATTATCCGAAGGCAGTTGAGGAAGGGCATGATCCGCAACTGGAGCGCGCGGTGGCGGTGGTGATGCAGCAACTGAAGGAGCACCCGGTGGTGTATCCGCCGGTGCCGCGGTACCCGAACCACCACAAGGACGACGGGCTTGGTGTGAACTGAACCGGTTGCGAGTGGAAAGGCAAGAGGCCCTTCCCCTTTGTGAGGACGGCCTTTTGCTTTTTGCAATGGTGCTTGCTCAGGGAAGCGGCTCAAGCTGCGCGGTGAAATGGCGGAGGAACGGCGCCTGATAGTTGAGGCGCATGCCGCGGATGAATTCGCGGTGCTTCCAGACTTCGAGGATGACTTCGACGAGGTAGTCGATGTGGCTTTGGGTGTAGACGCGGCGCGGGATGGCGAGGCGGACGAGGTCCATTTGTGCGGCGGCGGCGAACATGAGGGTTCCGATTTCGACGGAGCGGACTCCGCCTTCGAGGTAAAGTTCGCAGGCGAGGGCGACGCCGGGGAACTGATTGGGAGGAATGTGTGGCAGGCAGGCGCGCGCGTCAATATATATGGCGTGGCCGCCGGGAGGCTGGACGATGGGGACTCCGGCGGCGGCGATGTGGTTGCCGAGGTAGGCGGTGGACGCGATGCGGTAGCGAAGGTAGTCCTCCTGCAGCGCCTCCTGTACGCCGACGGCGATGGCTTCGAGGTCGCGGCCAGCGAGGCCGCCGCAGGTGGGATAGCCCTTGGTGAGGATGAGGAGGTCCTTTTCCTGCTGGGCGAGTTTGTCGTCGTTGGTGCAGAGAAAGCCACCGATATTGGCCATGCCGTCTTTCTTTGCGGACATGGTGCAGCCGTCGCCGTAGCGGAACATTTCCTGCGCTATCTGTTTGGGCGTTTTGTTTTCGTAGCTGGGCTCGCGGAGCTTGATGAACCAGGAATTTTCGGCAAAGCGACAGGCGTCAAAGTAGAGGGGGATGCCGTGGCGGCGGCAGACGGCGCTGACCTGCTGGACGTTTTCCATGGAGACGGGCTGGCCGCCGCCGGAATTATTTGTAACCGTGAGCATGACTAATGGAATGCGGTCGCTGCCGACGCGCTCAATGAGCGCTTCGAGGGCGGGAACATCCATGTTGCCTTTGAAGGGTGCGGTGGCGGAGGGCTGGCGTTCTTCAGCGGTAAGCAGGTCCACGGCTTCCGCGCCGGTGAATTCGACGTTGGCACGGGTGGTATCAAAATGATTGTTGTTGGGGACGATGTCGCCTTTTTTGCAGGAGACGCTGAAGAGGATGCGCTCGGCGGCGCGGCCCTGGTGGGTGGGAATTACGTTTTTGTAACCGAAGATGTCCTGAATAGAGTCGCGGAAGTGGTCGAAGCTGCTGCTGCGGCATAGCTTGCGTCGCCCAGCATGATAGCGGCCCATTGCTGGGTGGACATGGCGCCGGTGCCGGAGTCGGTGAGCAGGTCGATGAGCACATCGTCGGCGGGGAGCAGGAACATGTTGTAGTGAGCGGCGGCGAGAATTTGTTCGCGCTGGGGGCGTGTGGTCCAACGGATAGGCTCGACGCTTTTGATTCGGAAGGGTTCAATGATGGTTTGGAAGGGCATGGAGGCCTCCTTGTCTTCGGTCGCGCAGCGAGTGACTCTCGATTAAATCATGTAAATCGAAAGCCTGTCGGTAAAGGTGTGTTCAGGCAGTGTGTTCCTGAATGTGCTGGAGTAGCTGGCAAGCCTGTGCGGGGTGGGAAGTTGATTTTCTGATAAGTGTGGCGGGTGTTGCGCTGCCGGGGAGTCGCGATACTCTGGTTGTAACCATGAGAGATACAGCGGTGCTTCTGATTGATTGTCCGGACCAGACGGGGCTGGTGGCGCGGGTTTCGGGGTTGCTCTATGCGCAGGGGGCGAACATTCTGCATGCGGATCAGCATGTGGACCACGAGCAGGGGCTTTTCTTTATGCGCGTGGAGTGGGCGCTGGAAGCGGATACCGGCGCTGGTTTTGACCTGGAGAAGTTCAGGGTAGCATTTGCGCCGCTTGCCGCGGAGTTGAGCATGCGATGGACGCTGACCTCAGGCGCGCGGCGGCCACGGATGGCGCTGTTGTGCTCGCATTATCTGCACTGTGTGGCGGATTTGCTGTATCGCTGGCGGGCGGGGGAACTGGCGTGCGAGATTCCGCTGATTGTGTCGAACCATCAAGAGGTGAAGGAACTCGCGGGGTTTTATGGTGTTCCATTTGTGCACACGCCAGTGACGGCGGCGACGCGCGCCGAGGTGGAGGGGCAGCAACTGGAATTGTTGCGGCAGAACAAGATCGACCTGGTGGTGCTGGCGCGGTATATGCAGATTCTTTCAGGGGAGTTTGTGTCGCAGTATCCCAAGGGGATTATTAACGTGCACCACTCATTTTTGCCGGCGTTTACGGGCGCGCGACCTTACCATGCGGCGCATGCGCGGGGCGTGAAACTGATTGGCGCCACCAGCCACTACGTGACCGAGGTGCTGGACGACGGGCCGATCATTGAGCAGGATGTGGCGCGGATTTCGCATCGCGACCAGGTGGAGGAGCTGGTGGCGCGGGGGCGCGACCTGGAGCGGATTGTGCTTTCGCGAGCGGTGCGTTGGCACCTGGACCGGCGGATTCTCTGCTACGGAAACAAGACTGTTGTGTTTGATTAGATATTTTGCGGTGACGCTGCCTGTGAGTTGACGCTGGGTGCTTCTGTTGGTCAACAAGCAAAGGTGGAAAATCATGGCTTCCCGGCGTGATGATGGTCTGTTGCGTCTTTGCAGCCGCCGCCTTTTGTGACGGAGGCCTTGCGGTGGTTTTGTTGGTGTTCAGCGCGGATACGTCAAGCGTAGACGGTCCAACGTGTATAAGTCGGTGGCAGGGAGCAACCTGCATCTGTACGTGCTTGAGCCGAAGGAGGGAAGTGCGAAGGCGAGGCCTGCCATCATTTTCTTTCACGGTGGCGGGTGGGTGGCCGGGCATGCGGGCCAGTTTAATGTGCAGGCTCGGCAGGCGGTCGCGGGTGGAATGGCTGCCATTGAAGTGCAGTATCGCCTGCTGGGCAAGGGTAGCGATGAGTCACCGAAGATTTGCGTGGAAGATGCGAAGTCCGCGGTGCGCTGGGTTCGTGAGCACGCCGCCGAACTCGGTGTGGACCCCAACAGGATTGTGGAGTCTGGCGGCTCAGCGGGTGGGTACCTGGCGGTGTTTGCCTCGATGGCGCCCGGCTGGAACGATCCTCACGATGACCTGAGCGTGTCAACGAAGGCCAATCTGCTGATGCTTTATAACCCTGTGATCGACAACAGTCCTTGGGGTTTGGATATAAGCGGTTTGGGTCGGCTTATCAGCGGTATTCGCCGTTTTTCTATGCGAATCCGCTGACTCCGCCGATGCTGATTATGTCTGGCACCAATGACAGGTTGATTCATGAGGCAGTCTTGAAGACGTTTCGAGATCGGCTGCAAGAGGCAGGAGTGCCGTGTGATCTGATTCTGTATCCTGGCGCGTGACACGGGTTCTTCAATTATCCGTCTGATCTGAAGCAGACGACAGAAGCGCTGCTCGCCTTTCTGCGGAAGCATCATTATCTGGGCGGGGAGTAAATAGTTGAGCGGCGTTATCGTCCGGGGCAAAGGTAAAGCCCCGGGCGGTGGATGCTGGGGATGGGTCTTTTGTCGCCGAAATTACATGCGACTGGCAGTGAGCCTGCTTATGTGACCGTGACGGTTACGGTTGTGCTTGCGGTAATCTTCCCTGTGCTGGCATCGGTTCCCGTGACGGTAAATGTGTAGGTGCCTGCGGTGGTGCCGGATATCGCTGTGCCGCCGGTGGAGGAACCGGAGCCTCCTCCGCCGCACCCCAGCGTGGACAGGGAAACACACAGGACCAGCAAGCCGAGGATGGTGCGCCAACTGCGGCGGCGCGCGGGAATGCCCAAGAACAGCAGGCATGCCAGCACCGCTCCGCCCCCGCCGAATAGGGCTTTTCTCAGCATTGGGTGAGATGACGCGGTTGAGGCTGCGGTGGTGGTGATGGTCAGCGTCGCATTAGCTGCCGAGCTTCCGGTAATGTTGACCGATGATGGCAGAGAGCAACCGGGCGGGTAATTTCCGCCAGCGACGGATGAAGTGAGCTTGCAGGTGAGGTTGACCTGCCCGGTGAAGCCTCCAGAAGGCGTGACGGTAATGGTGGAGGTGTTGCCGGTGGTAGCGCCGGGGGCGATGCTCAGGTTTCCACTGCTGGTCAGGGAGAGGGACTGAGAGCCACCCACTGTGAGGTCTACCGTTGCCGATGCCGTGATGCTTGAGTCGTTCAGGTCGGTAGCGGTGTACTTGATTGTGTACGAGCCTGGCGAGGTTGTCGCAGTTGTGTTGACTACGGGGTAGGCTGAGACAGCGGTATTTCCGAAGATTGTAATTTGGGCGCCATTGCATGTCGGCGGGTTTGTCTGGCTGTTTGTGGATGCGCTGACCGCACACACCACATTGGCGGTCCCCAAGTATCCATTTGCAGGCGTGAGTGTGACCTTTTCGGGGGGACTCGATCCGATTGCAACGGAGAAGGGCGAATCGGCAGACAGAGAGAAGCTTGCATTTGCGGGAAGTGGGTTCACGACGAGGTTGAAGGTGGTTTGAGCCGTGATCTTACCGGTTTCGTCTGTTCCGGTCACAGTGATTGGATAGGTGCCCGGAGCGGCGTTTCCATTGACAAGAATTCCAACCGGCGTGGGGACAGGAGATGTCCCAGATACATCGATAGTCGGCCCGTTACAGCTTCCAACGGCAAAAGACGAACAGGTGAAAGTGACCATGCTTTGAAAGCCTCCGGAGGGCGTCAAGGTCAGGTTCTCCTGTCCTGATTGGCCAATATTCAGGTTCACATTTCCGCTGTTGCTGAGCGTAAAGCTGCCCACTCCGGCTGTATCCGATACGGTCGTTGTGCTGCTGGAGGACGTATAGTTTGTGTCGCCACTGTAGGTGGCGGTAATAACGTTGGTCCCTGAAGCGAATTGAGATGTTGCGACAGAATTTGAGGCGCTGAGAACGGTGTAAGAGGTGGTGCCTGATTTTTGTGTAGTGGTGGTGAAACTACTGGTGGTGAAGAGAGTTTTTCCGCCGGTTGTTACCGTGACGGCCCCTGTGGGCGCGCTGCCGATATTCGCCGGGGTGGTTACCTGGACCTGTATCGTAACAGGACCGATCGAGTTGAAGGTGGAAGGTGACGCGGTCACGGTTGTGGTGGTGGCATCGGGAACAACCGTGAGCGTTTGTGCCGCGCTGGTGCTGGCGTTGAAGCTGGCGTCGCCGGAGTATTGCGCGGTAATGTTGCTGACGCCGATTGGCAGGGTGGCGGGACTGCCGTATGCCGGATAGGCGGCAAGATTTTCTCCGCCGACGTTGGCTGTGCCAACGGAAGCGGTGCCGTTCTTGAATGTGACGCTGCCGGTGGCCACGCCCTGCGTGTTGCTGCCCTCGGCAGTGCCGGTAATCTGGGCGTTGAAATAGATCTCAGAACCGTAGGGGATATTGCTGAGGTTGGTGATGGCTGCGCCGGTTTGCGGATTGGCAGCGTTGACGGTGAGCGTGGTGGTGCTGGCTTCGGGGGTGATGGTGACGTTGATGGGGGCTGAGGTGCTGGAGGCGTTGGCGGTGTCTCCGCCGTAGCGCGCCGAAACGGTGTAGCTGCCCCCGGGCAGGCCGCTGTAGGTTGCCGTGCCGGAGCCGCTGGTGAGCGGAATGGTGAACTGACCGTCGTTTTGAGGACCGCTGGAAGTTCCGCCCGAGGTTTGGTTGGCAGTGTCGATGATGCCGACGACTCCGGTTGCGGAAGTTGGATTGATGCCGACACTGAAGTTGAGAGAAGTTCCATGTACGGCGGTGATGGGCGCCGTGGAGCTATTGATATTGAGGGCTGTGGAAGTGGAGGACAGGGAGACGCTGTTCCAGTCATTCACGAGGGCTGCTATGTTGACGCTGCCGAGTCCGCTGGCCAGGTCATAACCGGTGCTTGCGTTATATCCGGTGAGAAAGTTGTTTGCGCCGCAGTCGGGTGAGCCGGTCTTGCAGTAGACGGAGTTATCGCCTGTGGTGACATCGTGAAAGACCGTGCTGTATTTGGACTGGGCGAGTTGATATAGGATGACGTTGGCGTCGCCCAGGCGTGAGCCGGTTTTCTGTTCTACGAGCGCGAGAATGCCGGCGAAGGCCGGTGCGGCGGCGGAGGTTCCGCCAACTCCATCGAAATAAGTGGTGCTGGAAAAAGTACCGTTGGTGTTCTGGCAGTCAGTGAAGGTCTGACTGGTGACGCCGTCGGCGACATTGTCGGAGCAGACCACCCAGGTGGCGTTGTAGAAGCCGTTGCCGGCGAGCAGCGAAACGTCGGGAATATCGCGTGCCCCGTCCACGGGAGTCAGCGAGGCCTGGTACGCGGGTTTGGAGTAGAATTTGCTGGCTCCTCCACTTCCGGCAATGATGTTCGTCTGGCCGCCGCTTTTGGCTGGCAGGTTGCTGCTGGTGTTGGTGTTGGGTAGCGTGGAGTCGTTCCATGGCTCTTCTGGGATGTAGCTCTTGGCTGTCCGATAGTAGGGGGCTGCACCATTGGTGGTGTCGTCAGCATACTGCGAAAAGGCAATGGGTAGACCGTCGTAATCGGTACCGCCTACCGCGATATCCCAGGGAGTGGACGCGAAGCCGGAAACTGCGAACCCGCCGGTTGCCTGGGTGGCGGCATCAAAGTTATCGCAGCCGGCTGAGCCGTTGTCACCCGCGCTTACAGTGACCGAGATGCCTTGCGCTGCGGCCTGTTCCATGAGGGCGTTGAGTGCGGCATTACCGGTTGTGCCGAGCTGGGCTTCGCACAGGCCGAAGCTGATGCTGAGAATGCTGACCGTGTTGTCGTTGATGGCGCGCTGCATGGCGCTGAATACGCCGGATGTCAGATCCGTGTCAGCTGAAGTGTAAAAGTAAATCTTGGCCTGGGGCGCGAGGCCTCCGGCGACTTCGTTGTCGAGCAGCGCTTCGATTTCGTCACCGTTCAAGCCTGGATCCGTGCCATCTACGACCACCGTGGGCAGATTGGCGGACGAAGCGCTTTCACCTAAAAACGCCGTTCTGTAGTTCTGAATGTCCTGCATGGTGATATTGGAATCACCAACGATACCGATGTTGATACCGGCGCCGGTGTAGGAGGAGCCAGAGGTGTAGTTAGGATTCAAGCTGCTGTTGGGGGAGTTGTAGATGGTGGCGGCGTCGGCTGGATCCACATAAAGGAAGGGCGTGTTGTTGGATTCGAAGAGCGTTAGCTCCGGCTGGATGGAATGGGTGGCGGGGTCGTATCGCCCGCGGGGACCGAGTTGCGCCATTCGTTTGGGATGGAAGTCATTGAGGGGACCGACTCCGGCTACGACCGGCGCGAGCGCAGCCGGGATGCTGGGGTTGGATACGTTGGCGAAGTGGGTTGCTCCGTGAACGACGAAGGTATGGATGGAAGTGTGAAACGCGCTCTGAACCTGCGCGAAGTCACCTGAAAACAAAATCATATTGTGCGATACAGGGACTGAGACGATATGAAAGCCCTGTGCCCTGAGCCACGATTCCACTGTTTGGAGGTCGCTGGTGCTGACGCCGAAATGAGCTCCGAACTGAGCCGGAGTGAGCCATTGGTGATAATGCGCGGAGGAAGGGTTTTGCACATCCTGAAGATATTGCGTGAGCGCCTGCTGCTGCGCAGCACTCGGCTTGAGCACGAGCATGAGCCGTCCGGTTGGCTGCGATGCGGGAGCCGGCCCGTGATCGAATTGAGCCTGGGCGGTGGGCGCAACGTTGCCCTTGAGACTTGTGAGGTCGCTTTCGTTGATTTGCGAAACGATGCGATTTGAGGGCTGAATCGTGAGTGTGATTTGCGAATAGGCGTTGGGCAAGAGTGCAGCGATGAGAGCTGCCAGGATCACGCGAGAACAGGGCCGGATCATTGTCTTCCTGGGACTTCCTAATTGTTTTGCCATTCAAGATTTGGCGAGTTGGTAGATAAGTTACCCGAAACTATAGGCGCTTTCTCCCGGGTGTTACAAGATGATTTTCGGCTCTATAACAAGGCGGAGGCAGGAGCGATTCCGCGAGTTGAACCGCAACACTTGCTGGAATGAGTCAGAATTGAGGGCTATTTGCAAGAAATCGGCTGGCAGGGCCGAAATTGTCGCGGGGCTGCTTTTACGCGGAGGAAGGGCTGGGATATTGCATGTGACGGGCCACGCAATATCAGGCGAGTCTGCGGCGGAAGAGTTGAGCGGCGATGATCATGCTGATGAGGCCAATTGCGATAAGAGGCAGGTATTGCGGCCACAGGAGTGAGCCTTTTACTCCCTCAAGAAAACATGCGCGCAAAATGATGAGGAAGTGGCGGAGCGGGTCGAGCAGGGTGATGTACTGCACCGCGGCCGGCATGTTGGCGATGGGCGTGGCGAAGCCAGACAGCACAATGGCCGGGACCATAAAGAGGAAGGCCCCGAGCAGGCCCTGTTGTTGTGTAACCGCCAGCGAGGAGATCATGAGGCCGATGCCGACGGTGGAGAGCAGGAAGCAGAACAGTCCGAAATAGAGGGCGAGCACGCTGCCGTTGAAGGGGACGTGGAACCAGAAGACGGCAACCAAAATGATGAGGGTTCCTTCGAAGGTTCCCACGACAAAGCCGGGCAGGGCTTTGCCGGGAAGGATTTCCGAAGGGCGAAGTGGCGTGACGAGTAACTGATCGTATCCATCCGGGCAAGGCCACTCTTTTCGTAGAGTCGATTGCATGATGAAGTTGAGGCATGCGAGATACGGGATCGGTTGTTGAGAGGCTTCGCCGGAGCCGGGCAGAGGTCGAGGGTCTGGTACGGGATTTTGAACAGAGCGGCCTGACGCGGAAGGCTTTTTGCGAGGCGCGCGGAGTGGCTGTTCACACGTTGGACTATTATCGGCATCGGGAACGCAGTCGTGGCGTGGCAACTCAAGCCGGCGAGTTACTTCCGGTGGAACTGATCGGCGGAACGTCGACCGGCGGCGCTCTGCGTGTAGAGCTTGCCAACGGGCGGCGCATTGTGGTCGAAGCTGGGTTCGATGTCAGTCATTTGAAACGACTGCTTGCGGTTCTGGAAGGCTGAAGCGATGTTTGCTTTGGGCGCGGCGACGCGGGTTTATGTTGCGACTGGAAATACGGACATGCGGATTGGTTTCGATGGACTGTGGGGCAAGATCCGCGATGTGATGGAATGCGATCCGGCGAGCGGTCACATTTTCCATTTCGCAAATGCGCGCCGTAACCGCCTGAAGCTGGTGTTTTTCGATGGTTCAGGGCACTCTTGTCCAAATTAGCTTTTGAACGGCGGCGGTATTGCCCTGTTACGGTTTGTGTTGAGAGACATAAACCCGAG
>JBMFWD010000073.1:0-12710 GCA_049965615.1 Acidobacteriaceae bacterium | reverse complement strand
ACACAGCGCGGCGGCGAGCTACTGCGGGCGCTGGAGCACGTGGCTGCGAAGATGGTTCGGCTGGACAACGATGAACACGACAAGATTTCGTTTGACGCGAACCAGTTCAAGGCGCTGCGCGCGCAGGAGCTGAAGCTGGCGGCGCAGACGGCAGCGGACAAGGTTCGTGAGACGGGGCAGCCTTACAGCTTTGCTCCGATGAGCTCGCGGGAGCGGCGGATGCTGCACCTGGCGCTTCGCAGCTTTGAGGATATTGAGACGTCGTCGAGCGGCGAGGGCCTGCAGCGGTTTGTGGTGGCGTACCCGGAAGGGTACGACCAGCGGAGGTTTCGGCCAGCGGCGCCGTCTATGGGGCGCGGGTCGATGGGCCGCGGGCGGAGACGCTAGCGCGAGGGCCGTTGAAGATTGGGAATTGAGATGGCCGGGGGCTGTGAGCCCTGCGGCCATTTTGTTTTGGGCGAAGCGTTATAGGCTGAATTCATGAATCCGGTACAGGTGCATCCGCAGGTGGTGTCAGAGGAGATGGTGGCGCAGGAGACCATCGTGGCGATTTCGACTCCGCCGGGGCGGGGTGGGATTGGGATTGTGCGGATCTCGGGTCCGCGGGCGGTGGAGACGGCTGCCGCGCTGGTGACGCTGCGGCACGGCATGGAACATGCGCAGGCTCGGTATGGGGAGATTTATTCCTTGCCAGAGGCAGGTGCGGAGGAAGCACAGGAGCCGGCGAAGCTGGATGAGTGCATGGTGACGTATTTTGCGGGGCCGCGATCGTATACGGGCGAGGACCTGGTGGAGATAGCGGCGCATGGGTCGCCGGTGGTGCTGGAGATGCTGGTGCGGATGGCGCTCAAGCAGGGCGCGCGGCTGGCGCGGCCCGGGGAGTTTACGGAGCGGGCGTTTCTTTCTGGCCGGATGGATTTGACGCAGGCCGAGGCTGTGCGGGACCTGATTGAAGCGCAAACTGTGTACCAGGCGCGGGTGGCTGCGGAGCAGATGGGCGGTGCGCTTTCGCGGAGGGTGCAGCCGGCGAAGCAGGGGCTGGTGGAGCTGATTGCGGTGCTGGAAGCGGGGATTGATTTTGCCGAAGACGATGTGGATGTGACTCCGAATCGGGAAATTGTAACTCGCATAGATACGATTCGGCCGGGGCTGGAGAAACTGGCGGGATCGTTTGAGCGTGGGCGGCTGGTGCACAGCGGGTTGACGCTGGCGATTGTGGGCAGACCGAACGTGGGGAAGTCTTCGCTGTTCAACCGGCTGGTGGATAAGGAGCGCGCGATTGTTACGGCGATTCCGGGAACGACGCGGGACCTGGTGACGGAGCGGCTGGCGGTGGGCGGGATTCCGATTGAGCTGGTGGATACGGCGGGGCTGCGTGAGGGCGCGGATGAGGCGGAGACGATAGGGATTGCGAAGTCGCGCGAGGCACTGGCGGACGCGAACCTGGTGCTGGTGGTGGTGGAATCGGGAGTTCCGCTGAGTGATGAGGAGCGGGAACTGCTGGAGATGCTGCGCGGACGGCATGTGATGCTGGTGCGGAACAAGTGCGATCTGGAGCTGGAGGGCGTGTCCGGCGAATATGTAACCGAGACAGTGGCGGATGTGCCGGTGGTGAGGACTTCTGCGATTACGGGGGAAGGTCTGGATGCGCTGCGGGGCGCTTTGCAGGAGATGGTGAGGGGCGCGGGGGATGGCAGCGAGACGGGAATGCTGACGACGCTGCGGCATCATGAGGCGGTGAAGGGCGCGCTGGCGGGGCTGGCAAAGGCGCGGGGTGCGGCGGAGAGTGGGATTCCGCACGAGATGGTGTTGCTGGATCTTTATGAGGCGCTGCGGCAGTTGGATTCGTTGACGGGTGAGACTACGGCGGACGATATTTTGAACCGGATATTTTCTACTTTCTGCATTGGAAAGTAGGGCTGGGTTCTCAGCGAGTCTCAGCAAGTCTCACAATCAGGATGAAAACTATATAAATCAAGCGGGGTAGCTCCCTCAATACAGCAGGCTCAAGATATTGTGGTTGATGCGCCAAACGCGTCCGATCAGCTTGATGATCCGGGCACCTGGCAGCAGTTTCGCGCGTGGTTTCCTGACGAGCGATCGTGCGTCGCTTATCTGGAGCGGTTGCGTTGGCCGACGGGTTTTCGCTGCCCAGGCTGCGCCGGCGAGAAGGGCTGGCGACTCGATGATGGCTTTTGGGCTTGTTCCGTATGTCTTGCCTTAGTGAACAAGCCAGTGAGCACAGTACGTCTCCAGTTGATCTGTGAGGGTCTTGTATTTGGCAAGGGTGGATGACGCAATTTCGCGGCTTCTGCGATTGGCGAGTCAGGGCGCAGTCGCCTCATTTACTGTTGTGCGGGCTGGATTGGTGTTGGGTGTCTCGAAGTATGGCTGGGGGGGAATCAGTGGTCCAAGAGCAAGCGGCCTGCCAGTTCGCAGCGACGGCGAATGCCTTTTCCCGCTCTCGTTCTCCGGTGGAAGGACGTTTGAACTTTCCAGCGATGGTGCCAGAGGCGTGAATGAGACAGGCGCAACGCTTCCAGCCTCTACGCCCCTCTTCAAACTGTCCGCTTTTGGAATCCTCCGGATGTCCGGCTTCACATTCACTCTGATGACGACGATAGATCTGCAGGCCCACTATGCTCCCGCTAAATGCTGGGCGAGACCCTATCACGATTGCACGCTGGAGGAAAACGGCGGGCTTAAGTTGTTGATGTTCAATTGGGGCGGCTAGCGGGGATCGAACCCGCGACATCCTGAGCCACAGTCAGGCGTTCTGCCGCTGAACTATAGCCGCCACATAAGTGTTGATTGTAGCATTTTCGGCGTGGAAGGCCGCGGTTGGACGGCGCAGATGAGACGGTTGGCGGAAAGTGCATCTGAAGGATGAAGGATTGCTATGGTGAGGGTGAGAGAGCCGGAGATTTTGACGCCGCTGCGTCCGCGCTGGCGGGCGGGGAGTCGCCTGCTGAGCGATGACAACCTGGATTTGCTGGCACACCTGCTGGATGACTGGTTTCGGATACCGGGAACGGCAATTCGGGTTGGGTTTGACGGGCTGATCGGGCTGATACCGGGCTTTGGAGATGTGGCGGCGGGACTGGCTTCGCTGATTTTGATATTGGCGGCGTGGCTGCGGGGCGTTCCTTATGTGACGCTGGCGCGGATGGCGGTGAATGTGGGGATTGAGGTGCTGGTGGGTTCGGTTCCGTTTGCAGGGGATGTGTTTGTGGTTGCGTGGAAGGCCAATCGGCGGAACTACAGGCTGATGACGCGGCACATTGAGGAGCCGCGACGGCACACGTGGAAGGACAGGCTGTTTTTTGTGCTGGTGCTGGCGGGGCTTTGGGCCGTGTTTGTGCTTCCGCTGGTGGTGATTGTGCTGGTGGTGCGTTGGCTGTTGCGGTAAAGCGTTTGGATACACTGGGTGCAATGCGATGCCGGAGATACGAGCTTTGAGGATTCTGCATACGATACAGTCGCTTTCGCCTGCGGATGGCGGGCCTCCGCAGGCGGTGCGGAATTTGATGAAGGCTTATCCGGAGCTGGGTGTGCAGGCGGAAGTGATGTGCATGGATGAGCCGGGGACGGAGTTTCTGAAGGATGTAAATGCGCCGGTGCATGCTCTGGGCGGACGGCGGGGGAAGTTTGGATATTCGGCTGTCGCGGGACGTTGGCTGGAAGCGCGGGTGGGAGATTTTGACGCGGTGGTGGTCCACGGCATCTGGAGTTACCAGAATCTGGCTGTGCGGGCGGCAGCGGCGAAGTGCCGCGTGCCTTACGCGGTGTTTCCGCATGGGGCTCTGGACCCGTGGTTTAACAAGCAGTATCCGCTGAAGAAGCTGAAGAAGCAGATGTTCTGGCGGTGGCAGTATCCCGTGCTGCGGGATGCGAAGGCGGTGCTGTTTACCAGCGAGACGGAGCACGACCTGGCGGCGACCAGTTTTCGTCCGAGCGGGTGGAATGGAATGCCGGTTCCTTATGGTGCGATGGAGCCGGAGGGGGATGCGGAGAGGCAGCGGGAGGCTTTTCTGGCGGGGATGCCGCAACTGCGGGGGGAACAGGGTGGAAGCCGTCGGTTTCTGCTGTTTCTGGCGCGGATCCATGAGAAGAAGGGATGCGATTTGCTGCTGGAGGCCTTTGCGCGCGTGGCGGAGGCAGACGCAGAGTTGCAGTTGGTGATGGCGGGTCCGGACCAGGTGGGACTGCAGGCTCGGTTGGAGGAGCAGGCGAAGGCGCGCGGGATTGCCGAGCGCGTGCATTGGCCGGGGATGTTGAGCGGGGACGTGAAATGGGGAGCGTTGCGTTGCTGCGAGGCGTTTGTGCTGCCTTCGCACCAGGAGAATTTTGGGATTGCGGTGGCGGAGGCTCTGGCGTGCGGGCGGCCTGTGCTGATATCGAACCAGGTGAACATATGGCCGGACATTGTGGAGGATCACGCGGGGCTGGTGGAGGAAGACTCGCTGGCCGGAACCGAAGCGCTGCTGCGGCGGTGGGTGGAGATGGGTGAGGAGGAGCGCGCGGGTTACGTAGCGCGGACGCTGCCGTGCTTCCGGAAGCGGTATTCGATGCGGGAGACGGCGCGGGCTATACGGGGGCTGTTTGCGGGAGCGTGAGCTGAGGGGCAATGAAAACGGGACGCGCTGGGCGTCCCTTTCTGAATATGTAACTGTATAAGGTACATATTATTTTAGTGAAGCTTGGCGCGGCTATTTGCCGGTGAGGGTGTCGAGGAGAGCGTCGAAGTCTTCGAGGCCTGCGTACTCGATGATGACGCGGCCGCGGCCGTTTTTGTCTTCGATGCGGACCTTGAGGCCGAGGACGCGCTGGATCTGTTCCTGGGCTTCACGGACGTTGGGGTCGATTTCCGGTTCTTTGGGCTGTTCTTTGCGGGAGTGCTTGCGCTCGGGGTGAAGGATTCCCTGGACGTAGCTTTCTGTCTGGCGCACGGACATGGAGAGCGCCAGGACTTTTTGAGCCGCTTTCTGGATGGAATCGGGATCTTCGAGGGCGAGGAGGGTGCGGGCGTGGCCGAAGCTGAGCTCGCCGGCCTCGACTTTGCCCTGAACGTCTTTGGGCAGGCGGAGGAGCCGGAGGAAGTTGGCGACCGAGGCGCGCTCCTTGCCGGTGCGTTTGGCCATCTGTTCCTGGGTCATCTGGAATTCGTGGGAGAGCCGTTCGTAGGCGCGGGCCTGTTCCATGGGATTGAGGTCGGTGCGTTGCAGGTTTTCGATGATGGTGATTTCCATCGCCTGCTGATCAGAGACCTGGCGGAGGATAGCAGGGATGGTGGTTTTTCCGGCGCGCTGTGAGGCGAGCCAGCGGCGCTCGCCAGCGATGAGTTGAAAGCGGCCGTTGGACAGAGGGCGAACCAAGATGGGCTGTACGACGCCGTTGGCGGTGATGGAGTCGGCGAGCTCGGCGAGTTCTTTCTCTTCAAACTGGGTGCGGGTCTGCCAGGGATTGCGTTCGATGTGGTCTACGGGAATGTCACCGGGCTTGCCGGATTCGAAGGCGGGAGCCGGTTCGGTGGCCGGCGCGGGAGCCTGGGGTGGGGTCCTGGCCGGGGTGCGTGGCAGGAGGGATTCGAGGCCTTTGCCGAGGGCGCGGCGCTTGCTGTGGTCTTTGGTGGATTCTGCGTTGGTCGTCATGAGCAGTACCTGCGATGAAAGAGGTTAGGCCGAAAAATCGGAGCGAAGGTGCGGATAGGCTGTTTGGCGAAATGCGGTGGGGCGCGATTTGCCGGGATCAGGTGGAATAGGGCCAGAAGCGGATGGGACTTCTTCGGGAGTTGGCTGCCGGTTGTGATGCAGCTTGTTTTTTACGCTGGATTGCGGCGGGGCTTTCGACGCCGTGACGTTCGAGGAGTTCGAGGGCGAGGTCGCGATAGCTTTCTGCTCCGCGGGAGCGGGGGTCGTAGAGTGCTACCGGCTTGCCGTAACTGGGGGCCTCGGCCAGGCGGACGTTGCGGGGGATGGTGGTGCGGAAGAGCTTTTCCTTGAAGAATTCGCGGAGGTTGTCTGTTACCTGCTGGGCGAGGTTGGTGCGGTCGTCGTACATAGTGAGGATGACGCCTTCGATAGCCAGCTTTTCATTGAAGGTTTCGCGGATGCGCTCGTGGGTGTGCATGAGTTCGCTGATTCCTTCGAGGGCGAAGTATTCGGCCTGCATGGGAACGAGGAGGGCGTCTGCGGCGACGAGGGCATTGAGGGTGAGCAGGTCGAGGGCTGGCGGGCAGTCGAGGATGATGTATTGATATTTGTCGTGGAGGGGTTCGACAGCCTCGCGGAGCTTGAAGGCGCGGTTTTCCTGCTGGATGAGTTCAACGTTGGCGCCGATGAGGTTTTTGCTGGAGGGGACGATGGAGAGAGTTGGGATCTCTGTGGGGAGAGTGGCTTCTTCGAGGGAACAGGCACCGATGAGGACATCGTAAGTGCTTTTTCGTTCGTCGTCGCGGGGAATGCCGAGGCCTCCGGTGGAGTTGGCCTGGGGGTCGCAATCGATGAGGAGAGTGGAGAGTCCTTCGAGAGCCAGTGCTGCGGAGAGGTTGATGGCGGTGGTGGTTTTGCCGACTCCGCCCTTCTGATTGACGACCGCGAGAACCTTGCCCATGTCGTAATGAGGGTATCGGTTGTGAGGGGGTTGGAGCAATGGAAGGGATCTGTGGGTAACTGGGCCTAATTTGTGGAAGAAGTTGCGGGGCGGGGTTTCGAGGGTGGGGTAAGTGGTTGGAGAATGAGGTTGATGCGGGCGGGAGAGAATTGCTAACAGAGTGTTAACAAATTTGGGCAACGGTGGAAAACTTACGCAATTTGACGGAGTGTTCCACGTGGAACATGGGGTGTTTGGGGTGAGCAGTGAGAATGTTCCACGTGGAACATTCCATGTTGGGAAGGCTGTGCGGGTGCTGACTGTTCCACGTGGAACATTCTGGTTTGGGCCGGTACTAGCGGTGGCCGAGCAGGAGGAGGCCATGGTCCGAGTGGGGGATGCGGAGCGGTTCCTGCCAGCGGATGAAGGGGGTGGCGGAAGTCACGGAGATCTGGAGGCGGTCCGTGGTGAATACCAGCATTTGGCCGCCGGGGATGATTTTCGTGGCGGCGATTTGGCATGCGGATTCCATCTGGTCCACGGCGCGGAGGGCTACGGCGTCGTAGCGCTGGCCTGCGGGCATGGATTCCACGCGCTCGGACCAGACCTTGGCGTTGAGGTTGAGGGAGCGGACGGCCTCATGCAGGAAGGCGGCTTTACGATTCTGGGACTCGGCCAGGGTGACGTGGAGCTGAGGACGGGCGAGGGCGATGGGAATGCCGGGAAAGCCGCCACCGGAGCCGAAATCGAGGAGCGTGCTGGCGGATGGGAAGATGTGCCCGGCGCAGAAGAGGCTGTCCGCGAAGTGACGCTGGACGATCTCGTGGGGCTCGCGGATGGCGGTGAGGTTGGTGCGGGCGTTCCACTTGAGAAGAAGCGTGAGGTAGGTGGAGAGCTGGCTCGCTAGTTCGGGGGAAACGGACAATCCGAGCTGGGATAGAAGTGGTGCGATTTCCTGACCAGAGAGCCTCATCGGTTGGACACCGTATTCGGGAGGGGCTGCCAGGCGCGAGCGGCTTCGACGAGCGCATTGAAGATGCGCTGGGAGAAGGCATCGTGTTGATAGGTGCGCTCGGGATGCCACTGGACGCCGATGGTGAAGCTGGATCCGGGCATTTCTGCAGCTTCGATGACTCCATCTACCGGGCAGGTGGCTACGGGCTGAAGCCGGTCGCCGAGGCGTGCGATGGATTGATGGTGGCTGCTATTGACGGAGGCCAGGGATGCTCCAGCGAGAGCGTGGAGGTGGGAGCCTTCGAGCAGATCAATGGGGTGGGGTGGTGGGAGTTGGCCGTGGATGCGGCCGTGCGCGACCTGAGAGGGCTTCTGGGTGGGGAGATCCTGAATGAGAGAGCCGCCGAGCCAGACATTCATGGATTGAAATCCGTAGCAGATGCCAAGGAGCGGCTTGTGGAGATTGAAGGCGTCCTGCAGGAGAAGTTCATCGGCGGCTTCGCGTGCGGGGTCTGCGGCATTGGAGCCATTGAGTTGCTCGCCGTATCGCGCGGGATTCACGTCAGCGCCGCTACCGGGAAGCAAGACGGCCTTGCAGGAGGCGATGGTGGCTGCGATTTCGGTTTGCGAGGCGGAAAGTGGGATCAGAACTGGTTCGCCACCGGCAGATTCGACAGCGGCTGCGTAGAGGGGCCAGTTTCGGGCGGAATAGTCCGGGGCGAGCGAGGATGGCTCGGGGATGGCGATGCGAGGGCGGTTCATGAGGCAATATGCGGTTGCAATGCGATTATAGGGGCAAAGAGGGAGTGGCCAGGCCTGCTTCGAGGGCGGCCTGAGACTCTTCCAGCGGCCTGGATAGGTAGGTATGCCGGTAGTACAGATCTGCGATGGCGTCCATGAGTTGCTGGGTGAGGCTGTCCACTTCCTTCATGGTGAGGCCAGTGGTGGGAATGGGTTCGCCGACGGCAAGAGTGACGGGAACGGGGTGGAGCTCGCCGGCGTGAATGGGGAGGAGTTCGTGGGTGCCAATGAGGGCCATGGGGACGATGGGAACCTGGGCACGAATGGCCATGAAGGCAGGACCATTGAGGAATGGCGCGAGGTGGCCGTCACGGCTTCGTCCGCCTTCTGGAAAGATGACCAGAGGCATGCCGGCTTTGAGGGTGCGCACGGCGGAACTGAGGCTGGCGATGGAGGCCCGGGGATTGTCAACATTTACGGGAACCTGGCCGGAGCGGCGGAGATGCCAGCCGATGAAGGGCAGCTTCCATAGATCGTGCCGAGCGACAATGCGGAACTGGAAGGGGAGCGAGGCGAAGAGGACCGGCGTGTCCATGTAAGACAAATGGTTGCAGGTGTAGACGGCAAGCTGGGGCTTGAGGCGCTCAGGATGGAGGATGTTGAGGCGCGCTCCGCTGGCGCGGACCAGGACGCGGGCCCAGCGCTGGGCGATACGATGCTGCCATTTTCCGTCCTTCTCAAAGAGAGAGGCGAGCAGGGACAAGCTGCCAAAGAGGGCGGTGGAGCCGAGAATGGCGGGAGCGCGCAGGCAGAGGTTGAGGGCGCGCTCGTGCCAGGGAAGCGGGGTCGGCCTGGGAGCGAGAGCTTTTCTACTCATAAGCGCATTGCCTTGCTGCGGAGTTCGCCCGCGAGATAGACCGAGCCAGCGATGACGATGAGGCCGGTGGGTGGGGTCAGTTCGAGGGCGAGTTTGAGGGCTTCTTCGGGATTTGAGGCTTCGGCTGCGTCAATCTGGATGGATGCAGCAGCGACGCGCAAGTTTTCCAATGGAGCGGCACGTGGCGTGGAGACCTGAGTGAGGATGACGTGATCGAAAGCTGGAAAGAGCACCTGTGCCATCTCATCGAGAGCCTTGTCGCGAAGACAGGAGAAGATGAGGGTCATGGATGGGGGCGCGGGGTCGAAATGGGAGAGTGCAGAGCGCAGGGCCCATGCGCCTGCCGGGTTGTGGGCGACGTCGATGAGGATGTCAGCGTGGGTGTCATGCTGGATGCGCTCGAGGCGGGCCGGCCACTGAACCGCGTGTATTCCCCTGGCGATTTCGGCAGGATTCAATTTGTAACCGTAGCGGTTACGCAATTCAACGGCTGCGGCAATGGCGAGCGCGAGGTTGCGCTGCTGATGGCTGCCGGGCAGCGGGAGGTCTACTTCAATGGTTTCGTCGAGGACAGTGAGCGAGTAGCGATTGCGCGTGCCGATTTGTTTGGGGTTGAGGTAGGGAATGTAGGTTGCGGCGTTGACTCCGCGTGCGTTGAGGGAGACGGCGACTTCGCCGAGGACCTGGTTGGCGGCAGGATGCTGGGGGAGAGTGACGAGGATTCCGTTGGGGCGGATGATGCCGGCCTTTTCGCGCGCGATGGCGTCGATGGTGGGGCCGAGGTATTCCATGTGGTCGAGTGAGATGTCGGTAATGACGGAGAGGAGCGGATCGACGACATTGGTGGCATCAAGGCGGCCACCCATGCCGACCTCGAGGATGGCGATTTCGATATTGGCGGCGGAAAACGCGACGAAGGCGGTTGCGGTGACGGCCTCAAAGAAGCTGGGCGGGGCGGGCAGCAGGCCTTTGTGCTGAAGGGCAACGGCCGCGGCTTCGACCCGGGCGAAGGCTTCAGTGAATGGCTCGTCGTGGATGGGCACAAACTCACCGGAAGCATTGCTGATGCGGATGCGCTCGTTGACCTGCTCCAAGTGCGGCGAGGTGTACAGGCCGGTGCGATAACCGGCGGCGGCGAGGATGTGAGCAAGCAGCGCGGCTGTGGAGCCTTTACCGTTGGTGCCGGCGATGAGGACGGAGGCATAGCGGCGTTCGGGGTGACCGAGGGCTTCGCAGAGCTGCTGCATTTCTTCGAGGCGGTATTTGCGGGGCGGCCCTGCGAGCTCAGAGGCGAGAGCAAAGAGGCGGTCCACCGCGCTTGCGTAGGTCATACATTAATTTTATCCGCGCGGGAGCAGGGAAGAGGTTTGAGTGAGTGGGAAGATGCGAGCGGGCAAAAGAAACCCCGGAAAGGATCCGGGGTGGGGAAAGTATTTGTGGAGTCATCTACAAAAGTAGAGATTGCGAGGCTGGAAGTCTTGAGATATTCGATGGTTTCTTTTCTCCAACCTTGGATGGAGGCGGCTGGGTGCGTGTTGCGATGGGTTCGAGTCGCGTGCGGACTTGCGGGGCGCGTACAATGTGGCGGTGCATGCCGTGACAGTTTAGACCGATGTTTAGCGAGGCCGTAACTATGCTGATGCGACGGTTGCTGGTCTCCAAATTCCATGATTGAAGGATGAAGCGATGGCGAAGTCAGGTGGAGGATTCTGGAAGGGCGTTTTCTGGTTGATTCTGGTGGAGGTTGTGGTTTGCGGGATTGCGGCGCTGGTAATCCAGTTCGGGGGATTCCCGATGGGCGCGGATACGCAGGCGAGCAAGCTGGAAGCGACGCTTGGGGAGTGGACGCACGAATCGTGGGTGAAGAACCATGCGCCGGATGTGGCTGATCCTGTAGCGGTGAATGACCAGACGTTGATGGAGGGCGCGAAGCTATACCAGGGCAACTGCGCGGTTTGCCACGGCGGCGAGAACTACACAAAGAGCCCGCTGGGCAAGGGGGTTTATCCCGGAGCTCCGCAATTTATGCGGTTTGTGGAGTATCAGCGTTCGCATCCGAACTTTAAGCCGCGGAAGATGAGCGCGGCGCAGGAGCAGGCGCGCGATGACCATGGGTTCTACGTGATCAAGCACGGGATTCGGTTTACGGGCATGCCGGCGTGGCAGTACAACATGACGGATACCCAGATATGGGAGGTGGTGAACTTTATGCATAATATGGGTCACCTGCCTCCGGATGTGGCGGCGGCCTGGAAGCAGATGCCGATGAGTCCGATTGCCGAGCCGGCTGCGGCTGCGGCGATGCCTGCGACGGCGGGCAAGAGCGGGAAGAAGTAGCTACTGCCTGGAGCGAAGCGCGCCGGCTCTGAGGGCTGGCGCGCTTTTGCATGAGGGGGTTGAGGTTGAGGTTTCGTGGGATTGTGGTTGGGCTGGCGGTGATGCTGGTTGCGGCGGGCGCGTGGGCGCAGCAGCCGACGGTGGAGCAGTTTTTGAGCGGGGTCCGGGCGAAGTATGCGACGGAGCCGCGGCTGGCCCAGGAGGGTTTTGCGTGTGAGGTGAAGCCGGAGTGGATGGAGTTTCCTCAGGTGAAGTATGTGGGAGCGAATTCGCCATTGCTGGAGCGGTTGAAGCGGACGCGGGTGCGGCTGATGGTAGCGAAGGGCGGGACTCCGCTGGTTGAGGTGGACAAGGCCAGGAAACCGGAGCTGGATGTGAGGGACCTGGCGACGGTGGATCAACTTATGGGGTCAGTACGGCAGATGGTGCAGGGGTTCTACCAGACCTGGCTGCCGTTCGGGATTATGGGGCCGAGCGCTCCGGCGGGCGCTTCGATGCAGACGATGACGGTGAAGCCGGTGGGGCTGGAGACGGTGATCCAGTACAAGCAGGGCGCTACGACGGACTGGATGAGTTTTGATTCGGAGTCGCGGATGCTGCACTTCACGCAACTGCTGCCGCAGGGAAATGCGGTGATGGAATCACCGCAGTTTGAGGCGAGTGGCGGTGGGCTGCTGTATACCGGGACACGATTTGAGATACATGATGCCTCCTCGCAGGGCAAGCCGGATACGCTGGGGGCTTACCGGGTCGAGTACCAGAAGGTGGATGGGCTGCGCGTGCCGAAGACGGTGGAGGTCGAGGTGAATGGGACGCTGGATGTGCATTTTGAATTTTCAGATTGCCGGGTAGGGGACTAGCCGCCCAGGGGACTGGCCGTCCAGGCATCTGCGCGCTTTGCGCGCCAGGCCGCTTCCGACGACATTCCGAGGGGCAGCGGATTTCTGGCCGGCTTGTACCCTACGATTTTTTAAGGTGTGGTTAGTGTTCCGTAAGTGGTCCGGAATCTTGATATTACGGGACATTAGGCTTGTAAGTCTTTTGGATCATATAGTTCAGGGCGCTGGTTAACCCTGCGATTTTATGCGGTCTATACGATTGGAGTCGTAGGGTTATACGATTGTGTTGTGTGTGTGAACGGCCGGGGACAAGTCTGACGTTTTAGACCGGGGACATCTCTGACACTTTTTCCTTATGAGGAAGTTTTTTG
>JBMFWD010000072.1:0-13408 GCA_049965615.1 Acidobacteriaceae bacterium | reverse complement strand
ATATCTCCACCTGGAACATCCCTCCGATGTTCCATGAACCATGCCATCAAGGCAACAGCTCACGAAATCAAGATCCGGCGGGTGGCCTGCTTTTACTCCGCCGCAGAACGCCGCTCACGCGGCGCACTGTGGCCTGGTTTTGCACCGGCGCTCATAGGAGACGCTGTATCGGGAAGACAAGTATCAGCATGTTCCGCTTCTGCTTGGGACGAACACGCTGGACCTGGGATTTTCGTTTGCGAAAACGCAGGCGCAGTTGTTTGCGCCGTTCGGTAAGAATACGAAGAAAGCCAAAGCCGCTTACGGTGCGAAGCCGGATTCCGATCTGCGGTTTCCTGGAATGAAAGTTGCGGCGGACGCGATGATGATTGAGCCTGCCCGGTTTGTAGCGCAGACGCTGTCAGCGCAGGGCGATCCGGTGTGGGAGTACCAGTTTGGCTATGTGGCGGATTCGATGCGCAAGCAGTGGCCGGGAGCGCCGCACGCTGCGGAGATTCCTTTTGTGTTCGACACGGTCAAGGCCAAGTATGGCGCGGCTGCAACCTCCGCGGATGTGAAGGCCAGAGAAGAGGTGAATGATTACTGGGCGAACTTTGTGAAAACGGGGAATCCGAACGGCGAGGGGCTTCCGCATTGGCCTCGTTATTCGGTGAAGACGGGTCAACTGATGTTGTTTACGGAGAATCATGGACCTGAGGCGATGGCTGATCCCTGGAAGGCGCGGCTGAACCTAACTGAAGCGGTCGCAGACCAGAAGATGAACGCGCAACCGTAACGCAGGGTTGGGAATGATCGCTTTACCAGAAAAGGCGGCAGACGGGAGAGTCTGCCGCCTTTTCGAATTTGCGCGCTTGTACGAAAGAGGATCAGCCTTTTGGATCGCGATTGCAGGGGACCGCGAGGATAGGGCGCGGACTTTCATTGGCAACCTGGCGAATGGTTCCTGCCCATTCAAGGGTGGCGCTGTGTCGGCGTAGTCCGATGACAATGAGACGAGCGTGGGTTTCGCGCGCAGCATTGAGGATGCCGGAGACTTCAGGGGCTTCCAGCAACTGAGTTTGGAGCGGGATGTTTCGGCGAGTTGCCTCCTGGTGCGTCATAGACTGGAGTTCCGTCAGCTCATCGCGGTGCTCGCGGAGCATTGTTGCGGGCAATTCCGGCGCGACACTGCCGGCGATATTCAGGTAGCTGGGGAACGGCTCAAGAATCGAGACCAAGGTGACACTGGCCTGGAGCTTTGCGGCTAGATCAAGGCCAACTTTCAGAGCGCTTTTGGCTTCTGGGGAGCCGTCGTAGGCAATCAAGATTGAATCGCACATTATTCCTCCAGCGACTGCGTACTGATCGTCCCACTGGGGGTTTGATTCGTCGTGGATTACGTAACAAGCACGACGCGAATTCCCCATGGATCTGTAAAGACTGCAGCTCCGTCTGGGGAACTGATGGAAGCAATTCCTGCCGCTCTGAGGCTGGTTGCTGCGCGAGAAATGTCGTGGAAGGACGGAAGCGCCAACTCCCAGAAAAGCAGTCGGGCGTCGGTTTCTGACGCTGGAGGTGAGCCCGCGGCCCAGGTGTTGACGGCTACATGATGATGGTATCCGCCGGCTGAGAGAAATAGCGCGCCGGGATAGCGCCATGTAATGAGGTCGAGTCCCAGAGCGTCGTGATAGAACGAAGCGGCTTGTTTGAGATTGCCGACATAGAAGTGGACGTGGCCGATGGTGGTTGCGGCGGGTAAACCTTCCCAGGGCTCGGTGGAAAGCGCAGCCAGTTCGCCAAGGCGGACCGGATTGGTGGCGCTGACGAGTTCTCGGCCATCGATTTTCCAGGTCGAGCGATCGCGGTCGGCGTAGACCTCGACGGTGAGTCCATCGGGGTCAGTGAGGTAAAGTGCTTCACTGTAGAGATGGTCGCCTGCACCGAAGGGAACGTCGTGCCGGTGCAGGTGGCGCACAAATCGGCCGAGATCTTCGCGCGTCGGCAGCAGGAATGCAGGATGATAGAGGCCGAGGCGGGAACCGGGCTGGATGGGCTGAACGCCCGGTAATTGTTGCAGTTCCAGCAGTATGCGGTTATCGTCACACGGCGCGAGCGACGCCAGCGAATCCTGTGAAGAGAGGATCCGAAGGCCGATGATGCGGGTGTAGAAGTCGATTGAGCGGCTGAGATTGGAGACCGCCAGGCGGATGCGGCCAATCCGGGCATTTGCTGGCAGTCGGTAAGCGGGAGGCTGGATTCCGAAATCGAAGGTGGTGGCCGGAGTTGTCGTCATCGCAGAATAAGTGTTGTAACACGTATTGGATGATATTTGAGGGGGAACGGATTCTTTTGGCTACTGGCGAGAGCTGCGAAGCTTCGAGAGAATTCGGGTCAGCTGATGAAGGTCGGCTTTACTGACAGCGGGGAATTGTCCCTTGTGGAATGCTGCGATGGGTGCGTCGAGTTTGTTGAGCAACCTGAGACCGGCAGGCGTGATGCAACTGGTGACCTGGCGCCGATCTTCTTTTCCACGTTTGCGCCTGATCCATCCTGATTCCTCCAGGCGGTCGAGGAGGCGGGAAGCGTCGGGTGTGGGCGTGACCATGCGTTCTGCAATCTGGTTGCGGCCAAGGCCTTCGGCACCCGCGCCGCGGAGAATTCGCAGCACATTGTATTGAGACTGGGTAATGCCAAAGGGCTTGAGAAACTGGTCAGTGCTGTGGTTAAGGTCGGCGCTGGTGCGCACAAGGCTCAGGTAAGCTTCCTCTTCAACACTGGAAAAGGGTCGCGTTTGCTTGATTTCTTCGGCGAGCGTAGCTGCTTTGTGTTTTGGCATAGTGCTTGTTATGACGATGCGCCTGTTGGCCTGCGCTTGCGGGTGCAGGACAACGGGCGCGATCGAACACACTAACAATATCAGTTACAGAGCCTATCCGATAACCTCAGCGCGAATGTATTGCCGCGGAAGGTAGGTGGGACCTACTGATTGCTGCATAAAGTAGAGCGATTGTGTGCCTTGATTGCCCTTCCACGCCAGCGCGTAATCGCCCTTCTGCTCCACGATCTGCTCGGCAATCGCACGCTGGCAGTTGAGCGCATCGGTGGTCACGATAGCACCTTTCAGAGAGAGCATTCGCAACAGCTTCGGCACCGCCGTGATCTCGTTGGACTTGGCATCGGTGGCCACCTGCGCCAGCACCAACCGCTGTTGGCAGCCCCAGGCGCTGACCATGTGCAGGGCACTCTTGCCGCTGGCCCGATCAAACGAGCGGCGCAAAACCTTGCCGTCGATGGCCACAACGCCCTGCATCTGCTGGGAAAACTGCGCCATAAACCGCTGAAACGACTCACGAAATTGATCCGGATCAAGATTGCGAAACAGCCGGCTGAAGGTATCGTGGCTGGGCAGGCCGTTGGCCAGCCTGAGAAAACTGCGCAGAAACGGCTCTTTTGCCTGAGCGAACTCCGCCATATCCACCGCGCCTTGACCGCCGCACAAAACGCAGCACAGCGCGATCATCAGAAGTTCGTGAAAGTCGTGCAGGGCTGCATTGCCGCTGCGCGGGTCTTCAAGCCCTTCCCAACACGTTCCAAACTGCTCCATCATCTCTTGCCTGGACATAATTCCCCCTGCAAGAAACTTCATGCCTGCAAACTGCAACCGTAAGTACCACACATGGTTCAACAAAATTCCAAATGCAATTGCCCTGACCTGCAACTGCTTGATTCGGACAGTACCATGCCGTGCCAGAGCAGGTTACTATCTGCTCGTGACGGTATAAGTACCTTTTCCGCTCAGCACCACCACCGCGCGCTTGCCTCCTTCAACCGGCGTGCTGGTCATTGGCTTTCCGTTCACTATCACCGTGGCGCCAGCCGTCGGAACAGGAACTGAGACTTTTGCCTCAACGTTCGACGGCAGGCCAATTGTCGTCACGTAACTGTTATCGTTACGTATGGATACGCTCAGAATTCCATGCGGCGTCGGCTCGCCGCCTCTGGCCCATTTCAGGCCAAGCAGATCGGGGCGGATATCCACCTTTGCAAACCCTCCCGCCGTCGGTCGAATTCCAAGAATCTGAGTCATCAGCCACGGAGTCACACCGCTCGACCATCCGTGCGCCAGGCTGACGTTATAGCCTGACATATTGTCGGCTTGCAGCGACGCATGGAAGTCAAATCCCTTGTACCAGGTGGGATCATATCCTTCCCAGTAGCTGGTGGCGCCCTCCCGCACCATGCCGCCCCAGTATTGCCGAATCCAGTTCAGTGCGGCCTTGCGGTGCCCCATCTTCGCCATCGCCGTGACTACGTAAAAGTTGTAGTAGGGAGTAATGATGTACGGGTTGTACTTCACATGTCCCACATCTGAAAGCGAATTTTTCCAGATTGTTGCGTATTGGTCCTTATTGGCAACACCCGAAATCACCGCATACGCATTGGGCTGCCAGCGGTCGCCAAACGATCCCTTCGCATCCAGCATGTGCTCCTGCGCCGCAGTTTTTAACCTGTTCGCCATTTCTTCAAACTTCTGCGCATTCTTGTCATCGTGCAGAATACGAAGAAGATAGGCCCCATCCTTGAATGCAGCGTAATACTCAAACTGCGTGGCCATGCGCGTTTGCGCGTCATAGCTGTTCATCTCCGGCGACCAGTCCACAAATGGCCAGTCGTGCGTAAGGTCAGAGAATAGATCCTGCTGGTTCAGATCCTTCTCCATGTAGCTGAGGAGTTCAACCAACCGTGTGTGCAGGCTTTCCAGTTGCTTCATCGAACCTGTATGCAGGTAATACATCTTCTCGCCTGTCACCCAGAAGGCCGAGTAACCTGGAATCCTGTTCACATGAGCTTTGACAGGCGCTGGCCCAATCAATCGGCTTAAAGTGTCCTGCATCAGGAAGTGATCGCCGAATACATCGTCGATGGTGCGACCGCTCACATCCAGATCGCCCATCCAGCGGTTCCGGTCACGCTTGGGGGCATCCCAAATGTCGTCCTGCATGCACAGGTGCGCCGTATACGCTCCGATGGTCCACATCTTGTTCAGCTCAGGGTCGGAGGATTCAAACGAACCCTGGTACTTCACCGGATAAGCAATGCCGTCCAGACGAATTGCCTTGTACTGAGTATCACGACCACCCACGAAGCGAATAATTGCATAGCGGAACGCGCTCTTCGGTCCGTATGCAGTGCCGTGCGCGGGAATATATACAGGATCAATCCCGAGGTACGGTTCGTTCAGCGCTTCTGCTTCTGATTCGCCATACTGAACGGTAACTTCCGCGGGAGCGTTAGAATTTGACTGCAACTCAAGCCGCCCATTTACCTCTCGTCCAAAATCCAGCAGCACCTGCGGTGCGCTCTGTAACGACACGTGTTCCTTCGGAATCAGGACGGTCAGTTCCTCACCAGCCGAGCGGCCTGTAAGCGTCTGAGCATTGTTCACAGTGCCGACGCCGCCAAACACGTTGCTCACCTTCATTGCATCCAGCGAATAGTGCGCGAGGAAAGGAGAAATCCCGTCATACCCGGGCCACGCGTACATGCCTGCGTCCGCGTTGGCTTGAAAGAGATCGATAGAGCTTTCAATGCCGCCCAGGTCATCCGCGGCAGGCCAATGGGCGTCATTGAAGCTCACTTTCTGCCAGCCTTCCGGCGGAGCCTGCACTGTCGCCTTCCACTGTCCGTCGGTCATCACAAGGGGCGGCGCTGCAATGCCTCGTGCGGCTGGAACGATCATCGCGGCCAGCACCTCTCCGCTTTGCAAATGGCGGCTAACGTTGTCCCATGCCTCGTTTCCAGCGCGCGGACCCCGCAGGCCTTCTATCGCCAGCACGTTTTTGCCGGGATGCAGTTCCTTCGCTACATCGCAGGCGTAAACACGAATTCCCAAGTGCGCTTCCGGGACGAGCTGATAGTGGCCCACCTCTTTGCCGTTAACGTAAATAGCGGCCTTCCGCGGCCCTGCCACATATAGCGTGGCTTGCGCCGGAAGACTCGCCACCGCAAAGACGCGCCGGAAGTAATGTGGCATCGAATGGTCGGCGCCCTTGCGCTGGTCCATGGAGTTCGACGCTCTGCTGGTCCATATATATTGTTCCGGCAGCGGCTTATGGAGCGCCGATTCCAACTGCGACGATGCCAGCATGCGCGCAGGATCGAGCTGCGCGTCAGGAATGTTCGTCGGCCCGTTTGCCGGATTTCCCATAGGTACTTGCGCCAGAGCCGGCAATCCGGCTCCCAGAAACAATATCAGTGAAAGCAGTCCAACAGCTCGATTCATAAATGCTCCTCAGATCCTCAATCTCTTTTCAGCTCTTTTTTGAAATTTGGTCTCACTTCCGTACCTTCTCTCATTTTGCCCGCAGCACTGACACTGCAAACGGAGCCAGCGTCAGTGTTCTACCATTCAACGTGCCCGTTCGGGGTGCATCATCTCCGGTAGCCTTATCTACCGTTTCAAAGTCTGCATCCGCAAAATCTGCAGGCACTTCCACCGTATGGCTTGCGTCCGTGGTATTCACCACCAGAATTTTGCGGCCCTCCGGCGTCTTGTACCCCTGCACCAGTAAGGGATAACCATGGTCAATCGCCGGCTGTTGCGTTCTCTCCATTACGTCACCAGGATGAAAGTTGTCGACGATCATCTTCAACACCCAGTACCGCGCGTTCGGTTTGCCGTTAGTGTAGTCAATCATCGACACGCTGGGGTACTGCGACGGATAACCCACCAGTTGAGACTCTCCAATCACATTCACGCCAAGTTTGGAGAGATGAACAAACAGATAGGCATAGAGCGATGCGGCCGCATCCCAATAAATCTTTGGAATCGGATGGCCCAACGCCTTGCCCGCTTGAATCTCCAGCCCGTCTGTCGGAAGAATCACTCCCAGCTCATCCGTATCAATCTTTGTCTGCGGTGAAAGCCGGTTACGAATCGCAATAATGTACCGAGTTGTTGCCAGAAAGCCGTTGGCCTGGTCAAAGAAGGTGTACTGCCAATCCTGCGGGCCCTCGCTCATCGCTGGCGAAGCATAGAAATGGAACGAGATGAAATTGATCGGAATCCCCGGCCGATGATTCTTGTGATTCAGAAAGTACTCAAAGTACCGCGCACCGCCGGAGGGATTCGCCAGCGCCAGCCCCATGAACTTCGTCTTCGGACTCACCCGGTGAATCGCCGAAACAATCGCGTCATACTCACGCGTGTACTGCTCCGGGGTCGTATCGTGCTCAAAGTCCACCTCATTCAGCACTTCCCAATAAGGAAGGTGGTAATGGTAACCGGAATGGTGCCACTTGCCGTTTTCGTCTGTAAACCCGCCGTTTGTATACCAGCTCACCAGCCGTGCATAGTAGTCGCCTAGCTCCTTGCAACTGGGATCACGCAACTCCGTTCCCTGCTCATAGTGCCAGTCCACCTGGTCTGGATTGGCAGGATACGGGACGGGCTTCGCGGTCTTGAACATCCACTCCGGAATCGTGCTGAAGTTCATCACCGTCGAGTGGTCTTTCGTCGCCGCCAGAAAATCCTTCGTGATCGGATCAATGTGCGAAAAGTCCCAGTAGGTGTGATGTGCCGTCGGAGGTTTCAACTCCGCTACCGCCATTTTGGGATACGGCAGCCATGGAACATAACGCACATAGTTCGCGCCCAGTGCCTTCAGCGCGCGGAATGCACCGTCATGCAGCGGCGATCCCGGGGTCAGCATCGGATTCACCACCACCTGCAGCGTCGGGGTGGACTGCGATACGCGCAGTGTATGGTTCCACTGCACTTTGATCGCGGGCGGATGCGCCGAGACAGGCTCCTGCGCCAGTAATCCGAGTGCCCCAAACATGGTTATTGACGTAGCCATCCAGGTCAGCGTTCCGATCTTCATCTATCTCCTCCGCGCCTCAATTAGTCCCCGGTGCTTGCTATTGACCGCCTGGGCCGCTCAGATTCTGCTGCGTAACCGCATCCATGCTCGGCGGATCCAGCAGCTTTGAATCCGCGCCGTTGTGTAACTTTTCAAAAATCGCCAGCGCACGCATCTGTCCTGCATGATTCCCTACCGCGCGATACGCCTGAGACAATCGCCACCAGGCAACGACGTCATCTGGACGAATGCGCGTTGCCCGTTCCAGCAGCGGAACCGCCTTGGCCGCCTGCTTCGTCGCCAGATCAATACCACCAAGGCCGACCAGCGCCTGTTCAAAATCCGGAACCTGCTTGAGTAGCACTGCAAACTGCTCACCTGCAGCACTGAGGTTGCCGCTCTCCTCCTGGATATTCGCCAATTCATATACAGCATCAGCGTTGCTGGGGTCCACCTTCAGTTCATCCTGGAACTGCTGAATCGCGGCCTGCTTGTCTTTCTCGCTTTGCGACGCGCGGTATTGATCGAGATAAATTTTTCCCAGTTGATAATGGATTCCCGGGCGGCCAGGATCGAGCACCAGCACATGCTGATAGGCGACGATGGCCGCAGGCCAGTCATGCCGGCTCTCATTCGCCTCGCCTTGCGCCTGCAGCATCCACACCGAGTTGGGCGCAATGTTGCGCAGCTTTTCCATTACTTCGTACGCGCGGTTTCCATAGATGCGACCCGTGTGATAGAGCACCTCGGGATCATTTGGAAACATCTGATTCATGGTCACCGCAACGCGGACTGCATCCGCATCGCGATTCAGATTGGAATAATCGCGCATCAGTTCCAGTCCGCATATTCTCTTCACCGCGGGATCCCTGCCGGACTGAAGACCTTTTTCGAGGTACGGAATCGCCTCCTTATAATGTCCCTGTTCCGACAGGGCGGCTCCCAATAAACTGCCGAGGTTCGGCAACCCAGGCTTCAGCCGTTGCGCAGATCTAACTTCATCAATAGTCTTTGTGTATTCGCGCTGCTTGAAGTCTATGACCGCCAGCATCGCATGGACTTCTGCAACTTCTGGAGCAAGCTTCTCCAGTTGTTCCAGGTTCACCTGTGCAGTCGCAAAATCGCCCTGCGCCATCGCCTTTTGCCCGGCAGCAGCAAGCTGAGCCTCCAGTTGTTCCTTGGTGCCTTGCGCGCGCGCTGAGAACACGAAAAGAAGACAACCCGAAATCAAGATCAACCAGATTGGAGTTTGTTTGCACTTCATCGGATGAGTCTACGCCGTTCACAAATTGTCCTGCCACGCCTTCCAGCGCAGCAGGACCAATTAACGGAGGTGTTCCAGAGAAATCAGAACGTTATCTTGCCGCTGAGTTGAATGATGCGGGGTGACGCTGCGCTTGTAATCTGGCCGGCAAGCGAGTCGCCCACCCCATTATCGATGGCTGACCCGCCTCCGGAACCTCCGGTCGCCAGTCCACCAACGCCCACAACGTACTGATGATGGTTAAAGGTATTGAACGTATCAAAGCGGAAGGAGAATTTCGCCCGCCCTACAATCTGGAAGGATTTCTGCAACCCCATATCCCAGTCGTCGATACCGGGTTGCCGCAGGAAGTTACGCGGTGAATTGCCGTACACGCCAATTGCGGGCTGTGTAAAGCATGTCATGTTGATCCGCTCGAACCGCCCCGGGGGATGATTATTCACATTGCAGCCCGGCGTGTAGTTGGCACGCTGGAAGAAAGTGCCTAGCAGCCCGGCCGCGTCCGTTGCCGTAACGCTGAAGGGGAAGCCCGACTGGAAGGTGGTGATTCCAGCCAGTTGCCATCCACCAACCAAAGCGTTTTCCGCCCTGTTCGCCTTGCCCATGAAGCGCCTGCCGCGCCCGAAAGGAAGCTGGTAAATGTAACTCGCAACAAAACGCTGCGGCACATCAAAGTCAGACAATCCATAGTCCAGGGAAGGATCATGGTTATTCATGAATCCCTGGAAACCGGCACCGGTTGCGCCAACGCCGGCTGCAGCAGACTTGTCATCCTTGCTCTGCGCCCAGGTGTAGGCCGCGGTTACAGCCAGGGCTTCCGAACGATGAGTGAGCTGGATATTCATCGCGTTATAGTGGGCATAGCCGCTAAAGTCGCTGTTGATGTAAATCCCGGAGAAGTTAGCGTAAGGCAACCGTGTATAGGTTGGACAGTCATGCGACACGTCAGTCGGATCAGCCTGGCAGTACGGGAGATCCGCTGCCGGAATGCTGTTCGGCTGGGCAATGTCGCGCCGGTCGAGCAGGTGAAGCGAGTGCGTTCCAATGTAGTTCACTTCCAGTACGGTGCCAGATCCCAACTGGCGCTGAACGCCGGCCGTCCAGGATTCCACGTACGGATCCCTCGGATTATTCGACTCAATCACAGCAATGAACGACAAAGAAGACGCAGGGAACGGACCCAGTGTCGTATAGCTCGGGAACATATCATTCCCAAACTTCGATAGTGTCGGATCGCTGGTTGGCACCTCGTGCAGGCGAATACTGTAGGGATAGATATCCGCTGAGTCGTCAATCTCACGGCCTTCATACGAGTCGTGGAAGATGCCGAAGCCACCGCGGAACACGGTATTGTTTGTGATCTGGTATTGGAGCCCAAATCGCGGCGAGAATGGCGTCTTCGAACCCGGATGCGGATACTTTCCGCAGTAGCGCAGGATCGGACCACCGTTCACGCCGACACCCGGCGCAACACCGTCCGTGGACAGCGTCGGATCGGCATAGCAAAGACCGCCATTTGGATTTTTCGTGTCCAGCCAGAAGAAGTGATTGTGCGCCTCGTAAGCTGCTGCACGAAAGTCCCAACGCAGGCCGAGATCGATATTCAGCTTTCTGGTGACCTTCCAGTTGTCCTCGAAGTACGGCCCCAAATAGCTGAAGACGTGATCTTGAGGGTTGCCAGCCTGGGTGGTGGGGCTGAGCGGACCCGGAACGAAACCAGCCACAGTATTGTAGTAACCGAGCAACATATCGGCAATGGCATTGCCGGTACCGCACAGGCTGCTCGGCGCACCGCCATTCACAGAAACCGCGGGATTCGGACAGTTGGCACTGTTCGTCAACACGGTGTTTGCATTGAACTGCCAGTCCCCGTAAAAGTCGTCGTCGAGGTTACGGATCAGATGCCAGCGCCGGTAATCAATGCCAAAATCGATGTTCTGGTTCCCATGGACCCAACTGAAGTCATCAGCGAACTCCCAGTTCGGATTGTCCGATCCTGTGTATGCATTCACGGGGCCGCCCGTCGTGCTGAATTGCGAAAGCCCAAGGCTGGGCCAGCTTTGCTGTAATGCCGCAAACTTCGTGAACACGCCGTTCATCCCCAGCATCTGCACCGCGGCAGTCGGAGGAGCGGGTGCTCCCTGCGGAGCCTGCGCATCCAGGTAGCCGAACCGGAAGTTGTTCACCATCGATGACCCGATGCTGATGGTGTGAGAGACTTCCCAGTTCTTTTGAGTTTCATACTGCGTCAGCATACCGTATACCAGAGACGCTGTATCCAGTGAACTGTTCTGGTAGGTTGAGTAAGTGCCGCGTCCGAAAATCGAACCCCACTTTCCGAGATTCTGATCAATGCGATATGTCTGCTGATTGGTCACCAGCGGTAGCGAAACGTTCTGCACATAATTGGTGATGCCTTCCGGTGCGTTGGAAACAGTCGGCGTCGGCCAGTAGCCATATTTCAGCGCTACCTGAGCAAGGCGGTTGGTGATCATCGTTGACGGAATCTGGTTATTGGGGAATGGCTGTCCTGTCTCGGGATTGACCGGCATGCAGTTTTGCCCGAGGTTCAGCAACGCGGTGCACGCTGCCGTTCCATAAGCAGGCAGCGGAGCGCCCGACTGCGTCTCCTCGTTTGCGAAATTGCCGGTCAAGACTGCCGGGTTCGGAATCGAAGCAGTGACACGCGAGCCGTTCGTGATGCGCCAGCCTTCATAGTTGGCCATGAAAAACGTGCGATTGTGTCCGTTGTAGAGCTTCGGAATCACAACCGGGCCATCCAGCACAAATCCAAACTGATTCTGCTTCAGCACCGGGTTTGCAGTCGCTGTTCCGGCCTGAAAATCCGTCGCTGTCGGAAACGGCTTGGCATCATACGCATTATTCCGGTTGTACTCAAAGAAGGAACCATGCAGTTGGTTCGTTCCACTCCTCGTAACCAGGTTGATCTGGCTCGCGCTAAAACCATACTTTGCCGAGTAGATGCCGCTCTGGATCTGGAATTCACGAATCGCATCCTGCGACGGAATCACAGCCGGAGTGACCAGCGCCTGGTCGGTATTCACCAATCCGTCCAGCGTGTAGTTGTTGCCTTCTGGACGTCCGCCATTCACGCTCACTGCGTTGCCTTCGCCCTGGCGCATCGTACCCTGTTCGCCGCCCACGGTAACTGTACCCGGGCTCAGCAACAGGAGCTGCATAAAGTTCCGCCCGTTCAGCGGCAGGTTCGCCACCTCCCGCTGCGACAACAGCGTCGAGAGCGATGAGGAATCCGTATCGAGCGCCACGGCGTTCGCCGTCACCCGGGTGGTCTGGCTCACTTTGCCCGGCTTCATCGTAATGTTCACGCGGATCTTCTGGTCAACCGCCAGATTCACCCCGGTAGTCTCCGTTGTCTGGAATCCTTTCAATTTCGCGGTCACGGTGTATGTACCGGGATTCAACGCAGGAGCCGCATAAATTCCTGTTGAACTCGTCGCCGTATGAAACGGAACGTTGGTTGCTTCATTTGTAATTGTGATTTGTACATTAGGAATGACCGCTCCGGTGGTATCCGTCACGGTACCCACAATACTTCCCGCCGCTCCAGCCTGCCCGAAAACGTTTCCTGTAGCTGCCAACAGAAAAGCTATTCCCAGGCACAGTCTTAGTCTGCGCATTTTGGTCTCTCCTTCAGTCGGCTCGCTCATCCTTTGCAGAGCAAGCTCGTAGTGCCTCCACCGGAATCAGGGTGCATTTACGAACGCACTTTCTCCGGCGAGAGGGAACCTTACGGAAGCGCATAATCAAATGTCAAGCTAAATTTTATTTCTCAATTGCAATAGAAGAAATGAGGGCCAAGAAGCCAACCGCACTCTTTCAGAACAACTCCTGTCCACTGCTCGATTGCCACAGAAATCAGAAGCTCTTGCATAAAAATGCACCCGCCCTCGTCTCACCAACCTTATTGGCAGTCGATGGTCAGATCAGCTCCAAAAGGAAAACTATTCTTTTTCCCGCAATCTCATCCGAGTGCTACTATGGTGCCCACTAATTGACATTCGCGATTGAATGTCGCGATTGCCAGACCTGCGAACCAAACACACCCGGTATTCCTTCGATACACACACAAGGAGCCTCGATGCCTCTCAGTTATCGTTCACTGATCACGCTTCTGGCCGCAACTCTTGCCTGCGCCGGACTGGCGCTTGTATGAGCGCCGGTGCAAAACCAGGCCACAGAGCGCGGCGTGAGCGGCGTTCTGCGGCGGAGTAAAAGCAGGCCACCCGCCGGATCTTGATTTCGTGAGCTGTTGCCTTGATGG
>JBMFWD010000071.1:0-13498 GCA_049965615.1 Acidobacteriaceae bacterium | reverse complement strand
GGAGCAGTCGCCCTCAACGGACAGGTGGAAGACACTGCTGGACTACATCGTGGCCAGAATCCTTCCGCATAGACCCCAAAAACTCCTCAAAACATGCGCCCTGCTGACTAGCAACTGCCGTTTTTAGGTTCAATCCAATCCCGTTCTGCGTCGCCAGCAATATCTCGGTGGTCGCTGCGCCCCGATAAGTGTACCGGCCATGCAGGCGCCGCCGGCGCAAGATGCCGCATTGCGAAATCACGCAACGCGTTCCATAACCCCTGCCATGTCGCCTCGCAGCCATGAGCCCTGTCTCCCCGCACTGCCAGATAGATCAACTTTGCACAAGCCAGATAGGCAACCGACAGAGTTGCAGATCCGCCTGCTCCCCGCCGGCTCTATCGCTGCGTCGCAGCCACCCCGCTCAGACTCAGTCCGCCCCTCGTTCTAATTCCCGTTCGTCGGCTTTGACTCGGACACCTGTCGCATCCTGCAGTCTGCCGGCTTCCGTCTTGCCTCGAAAGAAGACCACAATCAAGCACCTGGCGACATGGTTCGCAAGATTCGCACCCGCTTGGTCGCCTTCGAAATTGCTCGGAGATTGAAGAAAATCTCGGCGCCTGAGTTTGATCTGCCTGCCGCCAAACAAATGGCCGTAGCAGCCCAGGATGCCATCCGTGAGGGTCGGCTGGGATATGTGATCATCACTGCGACAATTTCATCCTGAATTTTCATATTTCCCATCCAGACAGATACAGATTTACACGCGGACAGGACTTTTTGCGTCTCATCTGTAACTCACAGTGTTCTTATTTTGAGCTACACTCTCGCCGTCCAGATAGCGGGCCAAAAGCCACTAGAGCCTGCGGCTGGACCCGCATCCCATTTTGAAATTGTGGAAAAGCGCGAAAGTTACAAAAAAATTACATTCCCGTGTTCAAAAATGAAACAGTCGGGAAACGTTAGTATTCTCAAGAGGAAAACGCGCTTTCCCCTGCCTTTAACCTCACTCCCAACGGTGCCAGCCTGCATCAACTCAGGTGCAGATGTTCCTTTTCCACAGAACTTTCCACAGCCTTCGGACCGCTCCCCGGGCCTCGGATAGATGTTATCGAGGTGGATAGTAGCTGTAACTGTAAAGTAAAAAAGGGACCTCCTATGGAGGTCCCCTTTTTACTCACTTTTTACTGACCGGGGTCTACTTGCCGGAGCCGGCTTGGCTCGCCGGCTTCGGAGCTGCGGGCGGAGGCGCCGGAACACCGGACTTCGCATTGTAGGCCGCAATCACTGCCTTGGTGATATCCACCTCAGGGCTGGCCCACAGCACTGGGCTGCTTTGGGTGCTGGCATCCAGAACAATCGCGTAGCCGTGCTCCTTGGCATAGGCGGTCATCACGGCCCCAACCTTCTGGGCAAGGGAGTTGAACGCCGTACCCATTTCGTTCTGGAAATCCGAGCGCGCATCGTCAACCTGCTGGCTCAGTTCCTTTTCCTTGCTCTGAATCTCGTTAATCTTTTCCTGGCGCTGATCTGGACTCAAGGTCTTCGCGTTCGCCTGCAATTCCTTCTTGAGCGCATTAATCTGATCGCTCTGCTGCTTCAACTGCTCGTTCTTCGGCGCGAACTTCTTCTCCAGGTTCGCGAAATCCCGCTGACCTTCGTTAGTCCGCGCCACTGCCGCCTGAAACTCAATCACGGCAATCTTCTGGTGAGCGCCACCCATCCCGGGCGCATTGGGAACGGAATGGCTGGTCTGCGCCATGGCCGTCATGCCAAGGCTGGGGATCAGTAGACAAACAAGTAACAACGAACGCTTCATGCGGTTTGAGAACTCCTTCAGTTCTGTATGTGATTTCGCCCGCTGTGCTCGCGGAAGCCAATCATCGCTTCCCTAGACTGCTTCTCCGTAAGCCAGACGTAGACCCCAATCGAGGGCCAATACGCATGGAGCAACGGGCCGAAGGCATTTTCAGGAACTGAGCGAATTATAGGGTTGCCCCGTGGCATCGTCAAACACGGCTGGGGAGAAGCTTTGCGGCTTCGCCCCAACTTTTTAAGCCCTAGAACGTGGTACCCACAGTCAGGCGGAATGTCTTCTTCGGTTCACGCAACTGGTAGAGCCCGTTGTAGAACTGCTCTGCCAGCGCATAGGAATAATCGCCCGCCCCACCTGCCGGGAACATGCTCCGAGTGATCAGGTTAGGACGGTTGAACTGCGTCTCCAGCCGCACCGGGTTGTACGCATAGTACAGCCGGAACGGTGCATTGATAATCGGCACCATCACATCCAGTTCCGCGCCCAGTGAATCGCGGGGCACAAAGTTCGTACCGGAAATGATGTTGATCCTCCTCGAGAAGGTGATCGGGAAGCCGCCCTGGCAAGAGCCGTTCACCACATTCGGGCAGCCATACAGCGGCGAGTTCAGCGAGGCAATACCTTCCGGACTCTGGTTCAACTGGCTCTTGTCCAGCGCCACATCCAACCCGAAATCATTGAAGAACTTGAACGCTACGCTGCGCCCGTAGATCGGGATGGTGTATTCCAGGTTGTTCACAAAGCTCGTGTCGCCGCCCACCGGGGCAATACCGTAAACCGGCAGCGGAACCTGCACCGGACCGTCACTCGGATTGGAAGGATTCCTCGGAACCGTGGAACCGTCAGGATTCGTCAGGTTGAACATGACCCGCGTCGGAACAAAACCGTAAGGCGTTCCCGTACGAATCTGGAATCCGCGCAACTCGTCTCCGCCACCTTGGTACATGCGGTCGAATGGCGGCGCCACGTCCCCGCTGAAGCCTCGTACATAAGACAACTGCACGCGGTAACCCAGCGTATTGCGCCCTCGAGGATTAAGCCGCAGGCCCTTGATCGGGAAATACTGCTTCCATTCCACAACCGGGCGAATGAACCGAACACTGCCCCAGATACCGGCTACCTGCAGCGCACTCGAAAACTCGTATCCGGTATGCGGCAGGAACAGCGCATCCAGTTTGTCCTCCGAAAGGCTCAGCGAAATCTGGCTTGTCAGAATGCCTTCCAGCGAGTTCTGCCCCTGGATACCGCTGCGGAACGACAAGGTCTGGAACAGGTTCTGCGATGCCTGGCTGAAAGCTGTTACCGATGATTTGTTCCACGAATACGTGATACCGATCCGCTTGAAGGAGTGCGGCAACTGGTAACTGGCCGAGAGACTGTAGCCCAGGCTCTTCTGGTTATAGTTCTGAAGCAGCGACTTCGTCGCAGAGCTGTAATTCGCCGAAGGATTCCCCGTCAATGAATAGTTCTTCGATGCGTTGTAGTCCGTCTTGTTGTCATAAATCTGGAAGCCAAGCTCCAGTGGCTTGTTCATGACATAAGGCTCGGTAAACCCGAAGGTGAAGTTCTTCTGCACCGAGCCGCCGCTGGCTTGCAGCGTCAGCGTCTCGCCCAGTCCAAGGAAGTTGTTCGTCTGATAATTCAATCCGATGAACGAACCTGACAATCCGCTCACGCCGCCGTTCAGGCCAATGGCGTTCTTGCCCTTCTCATGCACCTTCAGCAGAAGATCCACCGTGCCGTTCTGCGCATCCTCATGCGTCTCCGAGTCCTGATCCACTTTCAATGGATCAAAGTAATCCAGCTGGTTCAACCGCATCAGGCTCAGTTTCCAGAGCTTGCTGTTGTAAACCTGGCCTTCCTGCAGCAGCAGGGCACGCCGAATCACGAAGTCGCGGGTCACCGTATTGCCACGGAACTCAATACGCGACACATAGAACGGTTTGCCCTCATCGATATCGATCTTCCAGTTGATCGTATGCGTCTTCTCGTCAAAGGTTGGAGTCGGCGTCGCTACAAAGTTGATATAGCCGAGCGTCCCGTAAGCTTTGCGCAGGTTCTCCAGGCCCTTCTCAAAGGTAGTAGCGTCGAAAATCTGCCCTTCCTTCAAATCAAACTGGGCCCGCAGCGCCTTGGTGTTTGTTACCGCCTTGTTACCGCTGAAAGTGATCGTCCCCAGGCGATACCGCTCGCCTTCCTCGATCGGAATATGAATATCAATCCGCTTGCCCTTCTTCGGGCGGAAGGTAAACAGCGAGAGGCCGGATTCGTTCCGCAGATGCGTCTGCGGCTCGCCCACATTCACACGCTCATAGCCGCGGTCGCGGTAAGCCTGCATCACGCGCTCTGCGTCTTCATCCAGCTTGCTGGCGTCATACGTGCGCGCAAAAAGGTGCTCGAAAATGATCGAATGCGGAATCCCGATCGGACGCAGATCCACCATCGATTCCCGCAATACGCGGGATGGAACATGCGTGTTACCGCTGAAGGTGATCCTGCCCACCTTCACCTTCGGGCCTTCCTTCACGTTGAACGTAATGTCCACGCGCGCCGGCGGAACATTCTTGATGTCCGGCCGCACCGTTGCGAACTGGTGTCCGTGCGCCGCTTCCAATTGCCGAATCGACGTAATCGCACCCGCAATCTGCGTCGGGTCGTACTGGTCCTCCGGCGTTAAATGGACCTTATTCTTCTTGTATTGCGTCAGAATGTCGGAGACCGTGATCGAATTCAGACCCTTGTAGTGGATCTCGCTGACCGTCGGCTTCTCCTTCAGATACACGTTCAGAATCACGCCAGTCGGCGTCTGCTGCTTCTGAATCGTCACATTCTCGAAGTACCCGGTGTTCCACAGCGAGTTGAAATCCCGCTCCACCGTCAACGGATCATAGGGATCGCCCACACGGCTGAACATGCGCGCCAGCACCGTCTCACGAGGGATCCGGCGCACGCCAATGATGCGTATCTCACGAATGATGTTCTGTTGTTGCTGAGCCCACGCCGAAATCGCCGTGATCGACAGCAAAAACAACACCAGCAACTGCAAATAGCGGCGATGTGAACGCAAAACCTGACTCAATTCCTTTGGGGAGCTTTCGCTTCCCTGCATTACGGGAAAAATAGGCACACCCTCACAGCTCAAAATCGGCGGACTCTATGGAAAACCCGATTATATGTGACAGAAGGGCAGTCCCGAAACCCCGGCCACAGGCTCATCTCCACCCGCGCAACGCAAAACCTGCCGCTCGCGGCCTGATCCCCTTGCTTGGGTGGAGCTTTTCCAATCTCAGTCTAAATGGATAACGGCTTCTTTCACAGCACCCGGCTAAAAGGAATCTGCAGGACGTACTTCCACCAGCACGGAATAGAACGCAGGACCGCCGCCCATGTCCGTCAGATGCTGCCCTGTCAGCAGGTTCACGTTGTGCCCGGACTGCGAAAGTTTGTTCCAGTGCAGCCGCCCGGCAACCACCCCGCGGCCCACCCTTCGACTTAATTTCGCCATCAGCGGCAGCTCGCCCCGGTCATTCCACACCGTCACCAGCGCGCCGTCCGCAATGCCCCGCGCCTCGGCGTCTTCCGGATGCATCTCCAGAACCCCGTTAAACTCCGACTCCAGCTTCTGGTGCCCCGACAGGTTCGCAAAGGTCGAATTCATATAGTTGTCCGCCTTCCGCCCCAGAAACTCCAGCGGATACCGCGCATCCCGCTCGCTCCGCCCCGCTCCCATCCGCGACTCCTTCGGCGGATAAAACGCCGGCATCGCATCCAGCCCCTGCGCCTCCATCGCCTCGGAATAAAACTCGATCTTCCCGCTCGGCGTCGCAAACGGCCCCTGCGCAAACGGCAGCCAGGCCTGCCCGGTCTCCTCGCTGGTTTCCGTACCGCGCAGCCGCTGCATGGGATGCTTCTCCAGCAGCCCCAGCGTAATCCCCTGCAGCCGCTCCGGCTGCTCGCCTCCTTCCTGCAAAGCCTGCCGAATCATGTCATCCACCGAATCCCGAAAGCACTCTTCCTCGAAGCCCATCCGCCGCGCCAGCTGCGCAAATACCCATGTATTCGGCCGCGACTCGCCGACCGGGTCAATCGCCTGCTCAGAAAGCTGCACATAATAGTGTCCGTACGCTCCCTGGATCTCCCTCTGCTCCAGAAAGGTCGTCGCCGGCAGCACTATATCGGCGTAATCCACCGTATCGGTCAAAAACTGCTCGTGGACCACCGTAAACAAATCCTCGCGAGCCAGCCCCCGCAGCACCGCCGCCTGGTCCGGAGCCACCGCTGCCGGATTCGAGTTGTACACAAACATCGCCTTAACAGGGTTCTCGCGATCGGCCAGCGCCTGCCCCAGCAGCACCATGTTGATCACCCGCGACGGCCGCCCCAGCGGGCTGCTGGCCATCAAATCCGGCCGCTCTACCGCCGCCTTGTCCCACGCAAACCCGCCGCTCGTCGAAAGCTGCGCCCCGCCGCCCCGGTACTTCCACGCGCCCGTCAGCGCCGGCAGCATCAAAATCGCTCTTGAGGACGCCCCGCCATTCTCCGACCGCTGCACCCCATAATTCATCCGGATCGCCGACGGCTGCGTCTCCCCGTACATCCGCGCCAGCCGCTCCACATCCGCCGCCGCCACGCCGGTCGCCGCCTCCACCATCGCAGGCGTGTACGGCTTCACGTGCTCGGCCAGCCGCTCAAATCCATGCGTGTTCTCGCGGATGTAAGCCTCATCCAGAAGCCCGTCCCGCACCAGCACGTGCATCATGCCCAGCGCCAGCGCCGCATCCGTGCCCGGACGAATGGATATATGCCAATCCGCCAGCGCCGCCGTCCGTGTCTCATAAGGATCAATCACCACCAGCTTCGCGCCATTCCGCCGCGCCTCTTCCACAAACGGCCACAGGTGAATGTTGTTCCCGTGAATATTCGCGCCCCACGCCAGAATCAGCCGCGCGTGCCGAAAATCCTCCGTATCCGTGCCCAGCTTGCTCCCGTACACCGATACATAAGCCTCGCCGCCCGTCGTCGAGCAAATCGTCCGGTCCAGCTGCGAAGCTCCCAGCCGATGGAAAAACCTCCGGTCCATCGACCCATACGTCAGCAGCCCAATGCTGCCCGCATACGAATACGGCAGAATCGACTCCGGCCCAAACTCCTCGCTCACCGCCTTCAGCCGCGCCGCAATCTCGTCCAGCGCCTCATCCCAGCTGATCCGCTCAAACGCCGCCAACTCCCGTCCCGGCCCCTTCGGTGCGCCCTTGCGCCGCCTCATCGGATACAGCAACCGGTCCGGCGCATACACCCGGTCCAGGTACTTCGCCACCTTGCCGCACAAAAATCCCCGCGTCACCGGATGCGCCGGATCACCCTGCACCCGCGTCGCCTTGCCAGTCTCGTCAACCGTCACCAGAACTCCGCAGGAGTCAGGACAATCATGCGAACAAACCGTATGAACCGTGCGCATAGCCATAACCCAATTCTAGGCCCGAACTACGCACCTTTACAGAGCAAGTAAGCTCCCCGCCCCTCCCGCACCTTCGCGCAAAGGGTGTGAGCAGGAAGCTCCCACCCCACCCAACTTTGCGCTCTTTGCGGCCTTTGCAGTGAATCGTCTCTGGCGCCGCCAGGCGCGATTAGCGCTAGCGGCGAGCACCTCAGTGCGCCCACATCCCATTCAGCGTATCGAACACCTTCCCGTACTCCCCGCGCTCGGCCGCCTCGCTCAAAAACTTCACCCGCTCCACGCACACCTCCTTCGCATCGGGCTGCGTCTTCAAAATGCTCATGGTCTCTTCGATAAACTCCTTCAGCGGCATCGCCCGCTCATCCGTCTGCTGCTGCGAGCCCATCAGTTCCGTCTGCACATACGGCGGAACAATCTCGATCACCTCCACCGGCGTATCCCTCAGCTGATACCGCAGCGATTGCGACCACGAGTGAATCGCCGCCTTCGTCGCGCAGTAGGTCGGCGTAATCATCAGCGGAACAAACGCCAGCCCCGACGACACCGTCATCACCGTCGCCTTCGCCTGCTTCCGCAAATGCGGCAGCAGCGCCGCCGTCAGCCTTATCGGCCCCAGCAGATTAATCCCGATCGTCTGCTCCACCGCCCCCGTATCCAGAGGCTCCAGCAGATTCTCCGGCTTCATAACGCCCGCGTTGTTGATCACTACGTTCAGCTTGGGAAACTTCGCCACCAGCTCCGCCGCAAACTTGGTCACCGCCGCCGGATCCGCAATATCCAGTTGCATCGCGGCCATCCCCGGATTCGCCTTCACCGTCTCCTCCAGCGCGCTCAGCCGCCGCCCGGCAATCACCACATGGTTGCCCGCCTTGTGGAAAGCCTCCGCCAGCCCGCGCCCAATGCCCGAACCGCCACCCGTAATCAGAATCGTGTTCCCCGTCATCTCCATCGCGCTTGCGCCTCCTCAAATCATCCTGCCCTGAGTGGAAGATGCCCCGCACATCCTCGAAACCAGCTCATGCACCCGCTGCTGGATGGGCTGATGCGTGTTCTCCCACGGAAACTTCTGCTTCGACTGCGCCATCCCAGGCGCCGCACTCAGCCCTATCAGGCAAACAACCGCCGCGGCCATCACAACCCGGCGATGTAGCATCATATTTTCTCGCGAAATAACCATCCCTCTCCGGCAAACCTTCCTGCCTGCAACAAAAGCTGAAGCACGATTCGTTCCTGCTCCACCTATAGACCAGCCCCGATAATTCGATTTACTAAGGCCAGCCAAATTATCCCGTTCACATAGCCCCAGTCAAACCGCGCTCCGTCTCCACTTCCAATTAATTTCCCCACGCCTCGACAACGCCTCGCCGCAACCCGCATCCTATTCCAGTACAAGACCTTCCATGCAGACGCCGCTCATCCCCAATGTATTTCCCTCGCTCGTCCAGCGTATCCGCGGACGACTCCAACGGTTCAACCACATCATTCGTGGCCGCTACTGGCTGCCCCATGTGCCGCTTTCGATCATTCTCTGCCTCGGCGGCTGGTGGATCCTCAACAACAAATTCGGCTCCACCTGGCAGAGCTACGTCCACCAGTTCGAGCAAGGCCAGTTTAATCTGCCCATTCACCAGTTGCCATCCCTCTTCATCGGTGGCGGAATGGTCGCCATGGGCATCGCGCTCCTCTGGCGCTCGCGCCTCGCCTGGGCCATGGCCATCCTGCTGGTCGCGCTTGGATTTGTCAACACGCTCCTCACGGTCGGCATCCACGAGCAGATCATGCTGGCTTATTTCGCCCTCACGCTGCTGCTCCTCATCTGGAAATACCGCCATTTCACCCGTTCCAGCGTCGCTGCCAGCACCCTCTTCGCCATTACCTCGGTGGTTATGCTGCTCACCTACGCCACCTTTGGTTCGCTCTATCTCGGCGCCGGGTTTCACCCGCACATCACCGATCTGCCTACGGCACTCTACTACGCGATGGTCACCATGAGCACCGTCGGCTACGGAGACATCACGCCTGTCTCCACCGAGGCGCGCATGTTCGCCGTTTCCGTTATCGTTCTTGGCATCGCTGTCTTCGCCACCTCCCTCACCGCCGTCATCGCACCGCTTGTCGGCCAGAGCCTGCAGCGCATCCTCAACCGCAAAGGCACTTCCATGGATCGTGAAAATCACTTCGTCGTGATCGGAAATACACCCCTCGCCACCAACACCTGGCGTGAACTCGCCCGCCGCAGCCGGCCCGTCACCCGCGTCATCCGCGAAATGCCCGAAGAAGGCTTGCCCAGGGATGTCGACGTGGTCGTCGGAGATCCCAGCACGCTCGAAATCCTCCGTGAAGCCGGCGCCCATCGCGCTCAGGCGGTTCTCGCCATGCTGGCCGACGACAGTGAAAACGCATTCACCATCCTTGCCGTAAAGGAACTCGGCGGCTCCGCCCGCACCGTCGCCGCCGTCAACGACGTCCGCCACCTCAGCCGCGTCAAGCTCGTCCAGCCAGACGTCGTCATCGCTCCCCAGGTACTCGGCGGCGAACTCGCCGCCATGCTCCTCTCAGGCGAGCAGGTTACCCCGGAGTTCGTCATGGAACGGGTTTTCCAGACCGCCGTACCCCAGGAAAAGAAAGCCTGATCCTCCACCGTGCCGCGGCAACCTGTTCATTACACTAAATCCTTAAAATTTCGGCCTCAGCCCTGAACAGAAGCACTGAACCGGCAGTATCATGGAGTTGGTTCAGACTTCCCCAGTCGCCGCAAACGCTTTCTCAACGCTCAGCGGTCCAGCGAGGGTCTATGTCTCTTTCTCTTAAAATCAACGACCGGCCCGTCCAGGTCGATGTCACACCCGATACCCCTCTCCTGTGGGTTTTGCGCGAGCACCTCGACCTCAAAGGCCCCAAGTTCGGCTGTGGCGTCGGCTCCTGCGGAGCCTGCACCGTCATCATGAACGGCAATGCGATGCGCTCCTGCATCACGCCTGTCATCGCAGCCGTCAATATGGATGTCACCACCATCGAAGGCCTCTCCGAGGACGGAAATCACCCCCTCCAGGTCGCCTGGCGAGAACTCGATGTCCCGCAGTGCGGCTACTGCCAGGCCGGCCAGATCATGAGCGCCGCCGCCCTGCTCCAGCGCACCCCGCACCCCACCGACGAACAAATCAATGACGCCATGAACGGCAACCTCTGCCGCTGCGGAACTTATGTCCGCATCCGCGCAGCCATCCACAAGGCAGCCGATCAGGCCAACACAGCGCATTCCGGCTAACGCCGCAACGGAGGATTCTTCCCGTGCAACTATCTCGACGGCATTTCCTGCAATTCGGCGCCCTGGCAGCTGGCGGTGGCCTGGCCATCGTCCTCTACGACGCCCCATGGTCTGAGATTCGCCCCTTCGTCGACGTCTTCGCCGCCGGCGGCCTCTCACCCCGCGCCTTCATTCAAATTCATCCCAACAACACCGTCACCATCCTCTCCAAGGATCCGGAAATCGGTCAGGGCATCCGCACCTCGCTCCCCATGATCATCGCCGACGAGCTCGACGTCGACTGGAGCCAGGTGGAGGTCAAACAGGCTGACCTCGATCAAAGCATCTACGGCGCGCAGTTCGCCGGTGGCTCCATGGCCACTCCCATGAACTGGGATCCACTCCGCACCGTCGGCGCCACCGGACGCAGGCTCATGGTCCTCGCCGCGGCCCGACGCTGGGGTGTCCCGCCCGCCGACTGCACCACCTCCGCAGGCCGCGTCCATCACAAATCCAGCAACAGCTCCTTCACCTACGGTGAACTGGCCAGCGAAGCCGCAAAACTGCCGCTCCCCGACGCCTCCAGCATCACCCTCAAAAAGCCGTCGGAATACAACATCATCGGCAAGTTCACCTCCGGCGTCGACAACTTCGCCATCACCACCGGCAAGCCCCTCTTCGGCATCGACGTCAAAGTCCCCGGCATGCTCTACGCCGTTCTGGATAAGTGCCCCGTCTTCGGCGGCACCGTAAGGCAAGCCAACCTCGACGACATCCGCAAAATGTCCGGCGTCCGCGATGCCTTTGTCATCCCCGGCGACCCGCACACCAACAACCCCGCCATCGAGCCTTCGGTTGCCATCGTTGCAGACACATGGTGGCAGGCCCAGGCCGCGCGCAAATCCCTCAAGGTCGAGTGGGACACCACCGCCGAATCCCCCACCTCGCCGGAGCAAAGCACCGAACTCTTTAACCAGAAGGCCGCCAGCCTGCTTCCGCAGCAGCCCGCCTATGACATTCGCTCCTACGGCGATATCGAAGGCGCGCTCAAGGCACCCTCCACCCGCGTCGTCGAGGCCGACTACGCCTACCCGTTCCTCGCGCACGCCACCATGGAACCCATGAACACCGCCGCGCACTTCAAGGACGGAAAGCTCGAAATCTGGACCCAGAGCCAGACGCCGGGCGATGGACGCCGCCTCGCGGCACAGGCCCTCGGCATCAGCGAGAGCGACATCACCGTTCACATGATCCGCGCCGGCGGTGGCTTTGGCCGCCGTCTCCGTAACGAGTACGTCGTCGAAGCCGCCTGGGTCTCACGCAAGGTCAAGGCTCCCGTCCACGTCCTCTGGTCGCGCGAAGATGACTTCACTCACGATGACTACCGCCCTGCGGGCTGGCATCACCTTCGCGCCGGGCTCGACTCAAAAGGCCGCGTCACCGCCTGGAGTCAGCACCTGGTCACCTTCGGCGAAGGGAAAAAGGTTGTGTCCGCTGCGGGAATGGGTCCCGGAGAATTTCCCGCAGGACGAGTTGCCCACTACCAGCTCGGCTACTCCACCATGCCGCTCTTTCTTCGGACCGGCGCCATGCGCGCTCCTGGCGCCAATGCTTACGCCTTCGTCGGTCAATCTTTCCTGGATGAAGTGGCGCACGCAGCCGGTCGCGATCCACTCGACGTCCAACTCGAACTGCTGGCGAACACCTACGACGACGGTGGCGACAAAAACTATCCACCCGAGCGCATCGCCGGGGTCCTCCGCCAGGTAGCCGAAGAGTCCGGTTGGCGCAAGCGTAAATCCGGCAACGGAGAAGGCTTCGGCATCGCCGCCTACGCCTGCCACCTCGGCTTCTGCGCCCATGTCGCACACGTCAGCGTCGACTCCCAGAACCGTGTCCGCGTCAAGGAGGTTTGGTCCGTCGCCGACGTAGGCAGCCAGATCATCAACCCCTCCGCCGCCCGTGCGCAGGTCGAGGGAGCCATAGTCGACGGCATGGGACAAACCCTCATCGCCGTTGACCTCAAAAACGGTGCCGCAGTGCAGACCAACTTCCCACAGTACCCGCTGCCCCGTATCCACCAGACGCCAAAAATGAACATCTCCTTCCGGATCACCGACAACTCCCCCACGGGAATCGGCGAACCGGCTCTACCGCCCATCATCCCGGCCATTACGAATGCCATCTTCGCCGCCACCGGCAAGCGCATCCGTACCCTGCCAATGACCCAAAGCGGCTTCTCACTCGCATAGATCCATCCATGCAAATAACCGAAAGAGCCGCGGCCATCGTCGCGGCTCTTTCTTCGTCACAAATCACACTCCCCATCCATCCACCGCCACGGCACAATCCAAACCACGCCTGCTCGGTTAAACTAAAAAAGCTGGAGAGGTGGCCGAGTGGTTGATGGCTCCGGTCTTGAAAACCGGCATACCCGTGAGGGTATCGTGGGTTCGAATCCCACCCTCTCCGCCAGCCTTACCACGTAACATGTCTCCATTCAGCAACATACTAAAGAATCTTGCACTTGGCATTGTCGGGCGTCCAACAAAATCCTTGAAATCTTCCTTAGTGATCATGCAAAAGCGGCCATAGGGAGAAGGTTTAAGAGCCTGTTTACGATTTACGTGCGTGTTGTGGCTGGGGTACCCGTGCAGGTATTGCGTGGGCTTCTCCGGGACGGTAATCAAGGAGGATGGAACGGAGAAAAGCATATCCAAGCAACTTAGGCCGGGAGCAGTTGGAAGCAATTCGTCCCCTCCTGGAGGGTGTTCGCAAGCGTACCAAGCCGCGCACGGTGGATTTGCATGAAGTCTTCAACGCCGTGCTGTAATTGCTCAAAAGCGGCTGCCAGTGGCGGATGCTTCCCGAAGGGTTCCCTAACTGGGTCACCGTGTATTCGTATTTTGCCAGGTGGAGCACGCCCGATGGGGAGGGAGTGAGCGCCCTGGAGCGGGCCTTAAAAAAAATCAGTTGGCGAGGCCCGCACCAAACTTGG
>JBMFWD010000070.1:0-13661 GCA_049965615.1 Acidobacteriaceae bacterium | reverse complement strand
CCAGGAGTTCTGGAAAATCAGGACTGACAATGGGCGCCCATCCCACGACTCCGGCGATAAAGGCATTTCTGTTCGCTAATGCAAGCAGCCATCGGGTCTCTTCAATGGTCTGCCGAGCTTGGACGGCAATCGTAGCGTCTACGAGTTGGTCGTTGATCTCGATGTGAAGGTCGCGGGGAAGAAAATCCCGCCGCAAATCCGCCATCGAATCGTCGATCCAGCCATATTCCGCCGGCGAGTACCGCCAAAAGTGATGATGTGCATCAATACAACGCATAAGACAGTCGAGCCCTGCTCATCCCTTCTGGTGTGCGATTTTCTCAGGCTGAAAGAACCTTCCTTTTGCTGCTTGAGCCGTACTCTCATGACTCAATCGCAGATTCACGTTACAGGAAACGTTAAAGAAATGACAAGGGCCTCGGCACTTCCTGCCTTTTCATCGATGGAAAAGCATTCCCCGCTCCCCCAGGGAACGGTATAGTACGGAATATGGCAGTTCGCCTCAAAGATATAGCGCAGGATCTCGGCCTCTCCGTTGTAACTATTTCCAAGGCTTTGAGAAATCATCCTGACATCGCCGAGGAGACCCGCGAGCGTGTGCTTCGGCGGGTCCGGGAACTCGATTATCAGCCCAACCTGATGGCACGTAGTCTGGTGACGGGACGGAGTTATCTCGTCGGCCTGGTTGTTCCCAGCCTCATGCACCCCTTCTTTGCCGAAATTGCCAGATCTCTCTCAGCTGTCATCGGCAAACATGGCTATTCCCTGATTCTTTCTTCCTCGGAAGAAGATCCGGCACTGGAAGTGCGAGAAATGCAGCAATTGACTGCGCGCCGCCTGGATGCACTCGTGATCGCATCTTCGGGATCGGACAGAACCGCGTTCGACAGGCTGGAAAGCCATGGCGTGCCATATGTCCTGATTGATCGCGAAATATCCGGGCTTTCTGCAAACTTCGTAGGGGTCGACGATATGGCTGTCGGCAAAATCGCTACAAATCACCTCATCCAGGGAGGCCGCCGCCGCATCGCACACATTCGAGGAAGAGCAAACAGCACCGGAATTCGGAGATTCGAAGGATATAGACAAGCACTGCTTGAGGCCGGACTGGATTACTCAGAATCGCGCGTGTTAGCCCGCTCCAGCGTGGACATTGACAGTGTAAGAATGGGCGCGGATGCGATGAGAATCCTGCTGAAGCAAAAACCTCGCCCTGATGCAGTGTTCGCATATAACGACCCGTTAGCAATTGGCGCCATGGATGCAATCCTCGAATCAGGACTCAGGATTCCCGAAGATATTGCGGTCGTCGGTTGCGGCAACCTTCACTACAACAGCTCACTGCGAGTACCACTCTCCAGCATTGATCAGCGCAGTTCCACCATAGGAGAGCGGACGGCCAAATTGCTGCTGCGCGCGATCGAATCAAAAACCAAGCCTCGCCCAGTGAGCGTCATTCTAGAGCCGTCACTCGTTGCCCGAGAATCCAGTCTTATGCAGCGCCAATCGCAAAGACGCCGGAAGCACACCCCTTAACGCCGTTAAGATTCTGATGGAGAAAGCAAGTTTCTAAACCGTTAACTGTAACGTTGACAGTCCCCTGCCGCACAGCTATCCTAACTGGGTCGGCCTGAACTGCGGATTGCCGCAATCGAGACAGTCCCAGCAGCGGCGCAACTCTGACCGAGAGGAACCTCATGCAGCGAAGAGACTTCTGCAAATTGATGGCCGCGGCGGCCGCAGCCACAACACTTCCGTTACGTGCTCAAACCACGCTGGAACCTTCATCGGAATTGCCCATGGGTTTCAATGCGCTGACAGAAGATTATGCCCAGTTCTGCGCCAAATCCCCAGAACAGCGCTCATTCTACGCAGTCGTAAACGGCAGGATTGTGCAACAGCGGCTTGACGACGCAACATGGCACCCAACCGCATGGGGTGATCCGCCAAAGCTACCGATTGCGGGCGGCTCGTGGGACGGTGTGCCAATGATTTCACCCATTGCCGGACTGAGTGGTGCAGGGCCCTATCAGCCGACTTGGGACTCTCTCCTGCAGTACGAAGCACCGGAATGGTATCGCGACGCAAAGTTCGGTATCTGGGCACACTGGAGCCCCCAATGCGTACCGGAAGATGGCGACTGGTATGCCCGCAACATGTATATACAGGGATCGAAGCAATACGAGTTTCAGCAGGAGCACTATGGTCCACCGTCGCAATTCGGCTACAAAGACCTCACGGCTCAGTGGACCCTGCTGAACTGGGATCCAGACGAATTGATCGACCGGTATCAGAAGGCAGGAGCGCGGTTCTTTATTGCTCTTGCCAACCATCATGACGGCTTTGATACATGGGCTTCAAAACATCAGCCGTGGAACGCCAGCGTGATTGGCCCGCACAAGGACGTGGTCGGCACCTGGGCCGCAGCTGCTCGAAAACGGGGCATGCGCCTCGGCGTAACCGTACATCAGGCTCGCAACTGGTGGTGGTTCCAGCCGTCGCATGGAGCAGATAAAACCGGCCCTCTGGCGGGTGTTCCTTATGATGGCGACCTCACGATGGCAGACGGTAAAGATCAATGGTGGCAGGGTCTGGACCCGCATCGTCTCTACAACGTGAAGCATCCGTTCGACGCCCTGCCGGATATTTCCTACGTGAAGAACTTTTACGATCGGACCCGCGATCTGATCGATCAGCACAATCCTGACCTTCTTTATTTTGACAATCCGCGCGTGCCGCTTGGCTGGGCCGGGATGAACCTTGCGGCTTACTTCTACAATCACAATCTCGCAACACACGGCGGCAAGATGCAGGCGGTTCTTACAGGCAAAATTATTCCCCCACGTCTTCGTAAAGCCTTGGTCGCCGATATCGAGCGAGGTATCGCAAGCGACATCTTGCCGCACGCATGGCAATCGGAAACCTGTATCGGGCAGTGGCATTATCAGCGGAAACTTTACGATCAGCCGGGCGAGTACGGTGGCTACATGCATCCGCGCGATGTCATCCACTGGATGATCGACGTAGTCAGCAAGAACGGTACGTTCATTCTCAATATCCCCGGCAAGCCTGACGGCACCATTGATCGCAAAGAGATCGCGGTCCTCGATAAGATCACTGCATGGATGCAGGTCAACGGTGACGCCATTTATGCCACGCGCCCCTGGAAAGTATTTGGCGAAGGCCCGAACATGATTAAGGCTGGATCATTCCAGGGCAACAGCATCAGCAAGCTGGGCGCGAAGGATATTCGCTTCACTCGAAATAAGGCCAACACGGTGATCAACGCAATCTTCCTTGGATGGCCATCGGGACAAATCATCGTCAAGTCACTTGGAACAGCGGCCCATACGAACCCAGGGAAAATTGAAAATGTACAACTCCTGGGCACGGAGGAGCCCGTTCACTGGAAGCAGAAAGCGGACGGCCTGCATGTCGAACTGCCCAGGCACTATCACCCGGACGCTGACTTCGCAGCATCGCTAAGGGTAACGATTGCCTGATTTATCAGGCTCAAATAGAGTCTGATAGATCAGCCTGAACTAAATGGAGTATTCGTACGCATGAGGCTAGTGAGCTTTCGTAAAGGGTCAGACAGCGGATTTGGCGTAGAGCGCGATGGAATGATTTATCCACTCGCTGGAGCTGGATATCGCAACGATGTTGAGTTCTTTGCTGGAGAAGAAACCGCGCTGGCAGCGGCACACTCCATCGCGGCAAATTCCAGCGCAGAATCGCTCTCCCTGGCCGATGTGCAACTGCTAGCGCCGGTCACGAAGCCAGGCAAGATTCTCTGTATCGGTCTCAATTACCGTGATCACGCAATCGAATCTGGCATGACCATCCCGAGTGTTCCCACAGTATTTCTCAAGCTGTCCAACGCCGTCATCGGACCGGAAGCTGACATCATTCTACCTGTTAACTCGCTACAGCCCGACTACGAAGCTGAATTGGCAGCAGTCATCGGCAAAGGTGGCCGCAACATTCGTGCCGAAGACTGGAAGAAGCATGTCTTGGGCTACACCATCCTGAATGACGTCAGCGCCCGCGATGTCCAGCTTGCGACATCACAATGGACCCTCGGCAAAAGTTTTGACACGTTTTGCCCGATGGGGCCGGCCATCGTCACCACAGACGAATTGCAAGATCCGCATGCGCTCGATATCCAACTCTCCATCAACGGAGAAAGGCTGCAGCATTCCAATACCCGCGAGCTCATCTTTAAACTGCCTGAACTGATTGAGCACCTTTCTTCGATCGTGCCGCTGGACCCCGGCGACGTCATCAGCACGGGAACCCCGGCTGGAGTCGGACTGGGACGGGAACCGAAACGCTGGCTACAGCCGGGTGAAGAAGTCGTGATCCGGGTCGAAGGGATCGGAGAGCTGCGAAATCGAACAGTTGCCGCTTCATCATGAGGACAGCTTCAATCACGTGGCTAAAGTCTTACAAATCGACTCGCGCGATAATGTTCTGATCGCACTGGAAGACCTGCACCGAGGCGACATAGTCACGGTGGCAGGTGAAAATCTTGCTCTGGTCACGGATGTCCCCTGCAAGCACAAGTTCGTGACGGAAGCACGCGCGGTTGGTGATCCAATTACCATGTACGGCGTTCTGGTGGGTCGCGCCTCCGAGTGGATCCCTCGCGGAGCAGCCGTATCGGTTCGAAATCTCCGTCACGACAGCGAACCCTTCACCGCTACCCGCCATACCACTGCGTGGCATGCCCCTGCGGTCGAGAACTGGAAGAATCGCACTTTCCTCGGATATCACCGTGCTGATGGGCAGATTGGAACACGCAACTACTGGGTGGTAGTGCCTCTCGTCTTCTGCGAAAACCGCAATATCCTCAGCCTTCAGCAGGCATTGGAAGAGGAACTGGGCTACGGTTCGCCTCAGAAATACCGTAATCAGGTCGCTCAACTCGCGAGTCGATATCGCGCGGGCCACATCGATCCCGCATCTGCAACGATGCAGCAGATTGCGGATGCCGGATTAGTTCGTAAGCCGCTGTTGGAAAATGTCGACGGCGTTCGCTTTCTCACGCACCAGGGAGGCTGCGGAGGTACCAGAGAGGACTCTGACAATTTGTGTGCGCTCATTGCCGGCTACCTTCACCATCCCAATGTGGCAGGGGCAACCGTACTCAGTCTGGGATGCCAGCATGCGCAAATATCTCTCTTGATGAAAGAACTGCAGAAGCGAGATCCCGATTTTTCCAAGCCACTCTTCCTGCTGGACCAGCAAACCATCGGAACAGAATCGGCAATGATGGATCGCGCGATCCGCGACACCTTCAACGGCCTGATTCACGCGAACCGATGCCAGCGCGCGCCGGCACCACTCAGTCAACTGACCGTTGGATTGAAATGTGGTGGTTCAGACGGATTCTCAGGTATCTCCGCCAATCCGGCAATCGGGTATGTTTCTGATCTGCTGGCTGCGCTTGGTGGCCGCTCGCTGCTCTCAGAGTTCCCCGAACTCTGCGGCGTCGAACAGAGTCTCATTGATCGTTGTGCGACTCAAAGGGCCGCCGACAAGTTCGTAACCCTCATGCACGATTACGCCGAACGAGCCAGGGCAGTTCGCTCAGGCTTTGATATGAATCCTTCTCCAGGCAACATACAGGACGGCCTCATCACAGACGCCATCAAGTCCGCCGGCGCAGCACGCAAGAGCGGCACTTCCCCCATCAATGACGTACTCGATTATCCGGAATATGCCGTAGAGTCAGGTCTCAATCTGCTCTGCACGCCAGGCAACGACGTAGAATGTGTCACGGCACAGGTAGCCTCCGGGGCCAATGTCGTCCTGTTTACAACCGGGCTGGGTACACCTACGGGAAATCCAATCGCCCCCGTCATCAAGATCTCCACCAATACTGAGCTCGCAAAACGAATGCCGGACATCATCGACATCGACACCGGCAGCATTGTTGCCGGTGCATCCACCATTGAAGAAATGGGCAATGAAATTCTCGAACAGATTATCGAAATCGCGAGCGGCAATAGGAAAACGAAAGCAGAGTCCCTCGGGCAGAACGACTTCATCCCGTGGAAGAGAGGAGTCTCACTGTGACAGATCATTTCCGGCTGGACGGCAAGACCGCGATTGTCACTGGAGCAGGAAGCGGGATTGGTCGGGCAATCACACTCACCTTCGCCTCCAGGGGTGCGCGCGTATACGCGCTGGACCTCGAATCCGATCGCGCTGAGGAAACCGCGCACTTGGCTTCGCAATCAGGTGCTCCGGCCGTGTTTCCAATTACCTGCGACGTAACAAACAAAACAATGACTGCTAACCAGTTCGACCAAATTGCCGCAGCCGGGCCAATCAACATACTTGTCAACAGCGCGGGTATATCGCACATCGGACGATTGGACAATACGACGGAGGAGGACTTCGAACGGCTTTTCCGCGTGAACGTCAAAGGAATTTTCCATTGCATGCAGGCCGCAATCAAACCTATGAAACAGGCCGGCGGCGGAGTCATCCTGAATATGGCCTCGATCGCAGCCACAGCAGGATTAAGCGATCGATTTGCCTATTCCATGACCAAAGGTGCGGTATTATCCATGACACTATCGGTCGCCAAGGATTACATGGCAGACGGCATCCGCTGCAACTGTATCTCCCCGGCGCGCATTCATACGCCCTTCGTGGATGCATTTCTGCACCAGCACTATCCGGGCAAAGAGGAACTCATGTATGCAAAGCTCTCAAATGCCCAGCCGATAGGCCGCATGGGCTCGCCAGAAGAGGTCGCTTCGCTCGCTCTCTTTCTCTGCTCTGACAACGCCGCTTTCATAACAGGCGCGGACATTCCGCTCGATGGCGGCTTTTTCAATCTGAGAGGGTAGATTCCTTGGACCTGGGCTTGCAAGACAAGGTGGTTCTGATTACTGGTGGCGCCGAAGGAATTGGCCGTGCCATCACGGAAGCCTGCATCCACGAAGGCGCCATCCCCGTCATCGTGAACGCCGGTTCGCCTGAGGTAGAAAAGTTCGTAGGCTCCCTCAAAGCTGACAACACCCGATTTGAGATGATAACGGCCATGCTGGATCAGCCGGAAACGTGTAAAGCGGCGGTCGAGGAAACGCTTCGACGCCGCGGAAGAATTGATGCGCTCGTGAATAACGCCGGCGTAAATGACAAGGTGGGCCTGGAGAGTGGAGACCCGGAAGGCTTCCTCTCTTCCATCAAGCGCAATCTTTGGCATTACTATGCCATGGCACATTATGCCCTGCCCCACCTTATAAAGTCGCAAGGCTGCATTCTTAACATCGCATCAAAAACTGCGCTCACAGGACAGGGCGGGACATCAGGCTACGCAGCATCGAAAGGTGGTGTACTCGCGCTTACACGGGAATGGGCAGTCGAACTGCTACCCCACTCGGTTCGTGTAAATGCCATTGTGCCCTCCGAAGTGATGACACCGCAGTACAAGCGCTGGATTGCAACGTTTCCTGATGCGGAGCAAAAGCTCAACTCGATCATGGCTGGAATCCCGCTTGGGAATCGGATGACAATGCCGTCAGAAATTGCGGCAACTGCCGTTTTCCTCATCTCATCACAATCGAGCCACACAACCGGTCAACATGTTTTCGTAGATGGCGGATACGTGCATCTCGATCGTGCGATTAGCTCGGCTAAGCTCAGGAATGAAGAATAGCCTCCAGGCTTTCCTCGCGACTCTCATCCAAGTGCAATAACGAATCCGTCTTAGTCATCTTGAGCAGAGCTCGAACGCGGGCCTGAGCCCCGCAAAGACGCAGCATCGTGTTCTCTTTCTCAAGCAGGCCATGCGCCAGCATCAGAAGCCCCAATCCTGCACTGTCGATAAAATCAACATCCGTGAGGTCAAACACAATCGTGTTGACTCCGTTGGACACAAGGTTTTGGAGTTGAGCGTCCAGCACCTTAAGCGACGAGCCCAGTGTCATTGAGCCCGAGACAGTGATCACGACCTTCTTCTGTGCAATTTGTTCAACTTTTGCGTTCAGCATCATAGGCAGAAATCGCTCATTGCAAGCGTACCGTAATCATATATCTTCAGCCGATTCCTCGTCTTTACTGCCCAGATCACGGCCTCGCCTGGACATTTTGCTATATCCCGCATGCCCCATCCGCCTTAGGCTTCGAGCCATCTTCCGCAAAGCCCCCGTCGGCAGAGTTTGCTCGAAACTTCTCAACTGGTCAGCGATCAACTCTCGTGGTGTGCGCCCATAGCGCAATTGGAAAAGGAAGCTCAAAAGCGGAATATAGTCATGGACGTCCGCGCGCAATTGACAGAGGGGATCGTTCCACCAGTTCAAACCAGGACGAATCGTGAATGCCGCCTGGTAGCCAGCCCCAGCGACGGCAGATCGGACCCTCATGTCTACCCCACCCCATGGGTACGAGAAGGACTTGATCTCCGTACCAAGTAAATCCTCCAGCCGCTGCTTGGAATCTCTGACTTCCCGACGAAGCTCAGGATCTGACAAATCCGGCAGCCATGGGTGCGTCATTGTGTGCGAGCCAAAATCGACTCCGTATTTCTGCATCTCTCGAATCTGGTCCAGCGAGAGTAATCGACGCGGTCGTAATCCTCTCACCTGATCCCATGTGTTCGACCCGCCAATATGCTCAGCAACAAGAAAAATAAGCGGCTTGTACTTGCGTTCGATCACCAGCGGCAGCAAATGCTCATAAAGGTCTCCATAACCGTCATCAAAAGTCAGCAGCACATGATGGTCAGGGACCTCATCGGAAATCCATTGCTCGATAGTCGCCGTTTGATAACCCGCAAGTTGAAACCAGCGCATGAAACGGCGGAACTTATGTGGATGAAGGTAGTAGGTCGACTCGGCAGACGACAAGGGCCCAGCCACGCTGTGCAGCATCAACGCGCATTTTGACTTACCCACTACTGCCCGCAGCTTTTCAAGCGTACAGCCTGCCGCTTTTGCTCCATTCCAATATGCCGAAGGCCGGCAGGTTCTGGACCAAACTCCGAATAGTGGGGACCATTGCGTCCGGTTCAGAGTTTTTTCTACTTCGTCGGCAAGCTCACCCATTGGCTCGGAAAAATGCCAGCAAAACTGCGCGACCGCACGATCCAACCAACGGCCGTGCAGCATCGAGGCAAGATGCTGGGTTTGTGGAACCCTTTGACCCAGCTCAAGCACTCTATAGGTATCCAGTTCCCCGCTGGCGCGCCAACCATGCCGGTGGTACTTGGTCAGATCTTTGGTGTTTTTATGGATCAACGATGCTTCTGGTTCAACTACCAGCTCGAGCCCTGCACAGTAGAGGCGTTGGCCTAACTCCATTTCCTCATCAGAGGCGCGCAGTTGCTCATCGTACCCACCAACACCCAAAAACTCCCGCTTGGAAATGGAGCAATTCAGTCCGCACCAGACGCTTCGTTCGATTACATCCCCAACGAGACCGTCTTCGGAGTTAGTCAGGTGCTCAATACCTCGCTCCAAAACTTGCGACCAGGATTCCTGCAACCGGCGATTCAGGTACGTATCCAGATCGTCTCTCGAATCCTCGACAATGCGACCACCAACCCAGATACGGCGATACTCGCCTGCTAGATTGTGATGCTTCATATGCAGCGAAATCAGGTCTGGATCGGCAATCACGTCATCGTCGGAGAAAAGGACGACATGGCCAGAGGCTTCACGGACACCGGTATTTCGAGCTGCGGGAAGGCCCCGGTTCTCGGAGTGGAATACCCAGCGAATGCGAGCCTCTTGAGAAAACTCACAGCCGACTTTACGAACATCTGCATCTTCGCCATCGCAGACAACCACGATGTCAAAAGCGGAGTAGCTCTGCCTCAGCCATGATTGAAGTGTCTGAGCAAGCAGCGTTGGGCGCTTCCAAGTGGTCACCACAACCGTACAAGCAAGTAGAACGGAACCACTGAACTTAGAATCCATCATCATGCAACTCGCTCCGCTCGATGTCGGTAAAGTGGCAACGCGGTGCGTAAGCCCCACAGCATGAAGTAAACGCAACCGCTCATCGTCGCACCTAAGACCGTCAGAAGCGGCGACAGGTAATTTCTGAATTGAATTATCAGAAGCGCTTCCGCCGCAAGTACTGCGAGTGGCCAGCCGAGCCCGCGGACCAGGCTTCCAGCGAGCATCCACACGGAGGTGCGCGAAACCCTGCAGGCCTGAATCGTGTACCAGCCGAAAGCAGAAATCAGCATCGAAATTGCCAGCGAAGCCCCCATACCGGTAGCCCCGTAATGCGGCACCAGAAATAATGCAATTACGCAGGTCAAAGCGCCTCCTGCAGCAGATATCCAGGATGCAAGCCTTACCCTGCGACAAGCGTAAAGCATCAAATCCGACGCATGAGCAATCGCATGAGCTAAAACAGCGATCAGCAGCCAACGCATAGCAAATGCAGCGCCCGCATACCGGTTCCCCGCCCATAGTTCAAGCAGCGGTTTTGCGAAACACGATCCAAGAATAACGAACGGAAGCACTCCGCCAAACAGCAACTGCTGCGTAATGAGGAAAACTCTGCGTAGATTATCGTAGTCCCCCTCCGCAGCGTAACCAGAAAGGATGGGTAGCAGGACGTCGGCACCCCGGTCAGCAAGATTCCAGAGTTGATTGGGTGCCTTGAACGCGATGCCGTAGAGCGCAACGTCGGTCATGGAGCCAAATGAGCCAAGAATGCCCCATATGCCCATCTCCACAAGGTATCCAGTCACATTCGATAAGAACGCCCACTTCCCTTCTTGAATGAGAGGTCCGAGGAGTCGTGGACGAAAATGGAAGAGATTCAATCCGGTTCCGGGCACGGCAAACGGCAACGCGATTACATAAATGCCAATCTGCAGCACAGCCACGGCGAGCTGAACCCAGGCAAGGCCAATCACCCCGAATCCGAACGAAATAATAGCCACTGAAAGAATTGCCTGCAGCATGGCGGCAACAAGGGAAAATTGATTGATCCGGTCAAACCGCCCATAAGACTGAAATGCCTGACGCAAGGCGATGTTCGGTAACCGAACCTGAATAGTGAGCGCAGCGATGGCAAATATCACAGCGGCCTCGTGCAGCAGGTCGGCGGGAATCCTGAATGGTCCAGGAAGCAAGAGGGCCAGGCCGGCAAAGATGACCAAACCAGCGAATCCGAGTATTCCGAGCGCCACGAAGGACGTACTCACCAGGTCATTCAAATATGCCTGGCCATGATTCTTCAATGCATGAACGTAGTTCTGGACAAGGACTCCCGAGATCCCAAGATCCAGCAGATTCATAGTTGCTGAAAGCGACATCACCAGCAAAAAAATACCGTATTCCGCGACCGAAACGCCCCGCACGATGTAGGCGGTCACTCCAAAACTAATAATCAGCTGGAATGCGTAACCCGCATAGTTCCACGCGACGTTGCGAACAGTGCTGGGCCGGGCCTTAACCCGGGCTTGCGGGGTGTAGTTTCTATCCAAATGTGTCGTCCCGGCCTTTAGTGATTACGCTTGAATAACAAAAGCAAACTACATCCATCATTTTCCAATCCAACGGCTCTTCCGACTCATGCGCCGAATCGTTCCCGCGATAGAGACTGGCAGGGGCAACCAATAGGTCCAACCCTCCCTGCGAACCGCGCGCCAGATTCTCGCGTCTTCACACTGCCTTTCTCGAAGGTACCTGTGCAGCCATCGAAAGTAGAAAGCCCTGTCTTTCTCTTCTTCTTTTGTTCCCTTAATCCGGTGCCATACCGAGCCTTCGTGACACCTGTAATAGTCCGTCGTGCATTCACTTATAAATACAGGAACCCCATGAATATATAGCTTGCTTAGAAACGCAACATCCTCAAAAAGCCTCGCAAATTCTTCCGGGAATCCGCCTACGTCCTCAAAGGCACTGCGCCGTAGCAGGAAACTGGAAGGACATGGAGCGCCCCATTTTCCTACCGGATAGCCCTCAATCAACAGAATCTCGGGCTCCTTGATCAACCCCACCGGGCCTACCGCTGGAACATGATTCCGACCCGCATTCGAAACGCTCTCCCCATCCCAGTCGTACCAGTAGAGGCTGGGAGCAAAGACCAACCCAGCCTCGGGGAATTCTCGCAGGCGCTCTACTTGATCTGCGAGCTTGTTTGGCAGCCACACATCGTCTGAGTCGAGAAATGCAAGAAACTCTCCTCGGGCGAGACGGGCACCGGCGTTCCTCGTGCGGGCAGCACGAAGATTTGCATGGCCGGGATGATCATAGCAACGAATCTTATTCGGATAACGGGCCGCGTACTCCATTGCTATTTGCGTACTCTCATCCACCGAACCGTCATCCATCAACAGCAATTCCCAGTCCTCAAACGTCTGAGCAAGCACGCTTTCGATCGTTTCCCGGATAAATCGCGCACTGTTGTAAAACGGAACAACGATCGACACCAAATTTTCAATTGCTTGCACAGGCATCGCTTCCATCGCTCACTTGGCCGCCACGATTCCAATAAGGACTTCAAAATCAGGGTCGTGATGTTCCAGTTCACGCTGCGTCAGTTCTTCAGAAACCAGGCCATGCAGAAAGGCGATTGCCGTCAGTACATTGCCGAAAGTCTCCACCTGCACCCGCTGTTGCCCAAACACTGCTCCAAATGCAAAGCTCGCCGAACGACTTGTAAACCTCCACCAGTCATGCCCTGCTCCGGCGACCAGATTTCCAGCGACGATTGGTGAAATCCCGGGCACGGTCACCAGCGCTACTCCGCCTTCCTTCAACATTTTTCGGAGCGACCGAATCGCAGCTTCGTAATCCTGTATAAGGAGCAGTACCTGGGTTGCAATAATGCAGTCAAAGAGTCCCTCCGGAACCGCATCCGGTTTAGCCAAATCCAGGGTCAGGGTCCGACGATCATTCTGCTCGTTCACATCTACCACGTCCGCCCGCTCAACCTTGCTACCACCAAATTGGACTGTGTATTCAGAGCTGCCAATCTCCGCAACTCGTCCGCGTATCCACTCCTGATGCAATGCCAGAAACTTCTCAATGTAGAAACGATCAATGCACTGGCCCCGACGTCGCCCAAACTCCCCTCGATAAGGTCGAACGCGCCGCAGAACAGACCAGTCAGTCACCCTATCCAATACCAGCAGCTTCTTCTCACCCGCATGCCGCTGGCGGCGCAACCACGCCCTGGCAGATGGAGGAATCATCGCCTTCACAAAGCTCATCGGATACGTCCCCGCCTTCGCTTCCAAAAGGATACGCCATGATGAAAAACTTCAGCAGCCAAACTCCTTCTTCTCGTCTGTATACTCGCCTTGCCCAGATGGAAGAACCCGAAACGAGATGTCCCGCAAACCTGGACTCATACAATCGTGGCAGAGCTAAGAGAACAGAACTGGAAGCAAGTGCATGGAGATATCGGTAGTCGTTCCCACCTACAATCGGCGCCAGACAGTCACACGTTCGCTCGAAACCCTGTTTGCGCAAAGCGCTCCACCTTCCCGGTTTGAATTGATCGTGGTCGTGGACGGATCGACCGATGACACGGCAGAGGTGCTGAAAAAACTCCATCCAGCCTGCGGTTTTCAGGTCATCGAACAGGAAAACAGGGGACTGTTCTTAGCAAGTGAAAATGTCCGGTTTTTGTAGCAAATGAAGTGTCCGGTTTTGATTTAGTCTCCCGCAGCCGCC
>JBMFWD010000069.1:0-13897 GCA_049965615.1 Acidobacteriaceae bacterium | reverse complement strand
CTCGAACCGCCGGATGCGGACCCGCTTGTCCGGTGGTGTGGCAGGGGAGAGCAGGTGACTGCTCCCCCTATGCCGATTGGGGATCATCTGTGATGCGTAATCCAGTGGTTGTAATTTTTTGCCGGGACTTGTAGAGAACAACTGCAGGTCCCTCCGCTCCGCCGGATGCGACGGATCGCATCAGGCTCCGGTCGGGATGACAAGAATGTTCTATTACTGTTGTTGAGACTGGGCAGGAGAGGGGACAGAGTGAAGAGGTTGTTTACAGGGATTGCAGTGGATGGGGATGAGGTTCCAAAACTGGTGGAGCGGGTGGATGCGCTGCGGGCTGGGCATCCTGATTTGCGATGGAGCGAGCGGTCCGGATGGCATGTGACGCTGCAGTTTTATGGGATGGTGGATGCGGCGCAGGAGGGACTGCTGCGTGAGCAGTTGCGTGGTGTGGAAGCGGGCTGTGTTGAGGTAATATTGCGCGGGATCGGCACGTTTGAGCGGGCTGGTGCGTTGTGGGCGGGAGTGGATTTGACCGAAGAACTGGAGGCGTTGCAAGGCAGGGTGATGGCGGTGGGCGAGGTGTGCGGATTTGCGCGCGAGGAGCGGCCGTATCGTCCGCATGTGACGCTGGCGCGGCGCAAGGGACGCGGCGGGCGATGGGACTTCAAGAAGGGTTGGGAGATGGACGCGGGAGTGGAGTTTGGCGTGGTGCGGGCGAGGGAGTTTGTGCTTTATGAGTCTGTAGCGGGACCGGGTGGGTCCCGCTACGATGTTGTGGATCGGTATGGTTTGAAGGGTTAGTTATGCTCGGGAACTTTGAGGCCGAGGGCCTTGAGGTATCCGGCGTTGACGTTTTCGTGGCTGTAGCGCACGTCTTTGAGGAGCGCGGTGAAGGCGGCATCGATGTCGGCCTGTGGAGGACGCGCGGCGGCGAGCGCCTTGGAGTTGCCGGTGCCCTGGGGAAGTTTGGCGTAGGCGACGATTTCGTCCCAGTGCGGCGGTCGCGGGAAGCTGACGACGCTGGAGGTGGCGTCCATCTTCTTATAAGGCCAGAAGCACCAGCCGATGTGGTTGGCGTTGAGGGTGCTGATGAATTGCGCGATCCATGCGTCGGTATTTTCGCCGGATTCGCCGAGCCACATGGGGACGTTATTTTTCGCGCCGAAGTCGATGTACTTCTGGATGGATGCCTGGACGGGGGGCATCCAGTAGGCGTGGAAGGTGTACATGGAATTGGGGTCGAAGGGCGGGCCGAAGATGGTGAAGTTCGTGTCCCACTGCGCGCCGCCCATGATGAGGACGTGGTGGGTGTCTACGGTGCGGATGCCGGCGGCTACTTTTTTGTAGACGGGTTCGAGATCGTTGTTGAATTTTTCGTAGCTGGGGTAATTGGCGATGGGCTCATTGAGCAGATCGTAGCCGAGGACGGCTGGGTTGTTCTTGTAGCGATTGGCGATGCGGGTCCAGACGGACACGAGTTCGTTTTGCGCTTCGGGGCTGCTGTAAATCCAGGGGTAGTTCCAGCCATTGTCGATGTTGGCGCCGGTCTGTCCTCCGGGTGCGTCGTGCATGTCGATGATGACGTAGATGCCGGCTTTGCGGCACCAGGAGACGAGGTGATCGAGGATCTGGAAGCCTGCGGAGTTGTCGCTGGTGAAGAATTTGTAGTCGATTGGGACGCGGACGGAGTTGAAGCCGGCGCGCTTGAGGAACTGGACGTCCTTTTGCGTGATGTAGGCTTCGCGGTACTTTTGCCAGAAGACTTTTGACTGGTAGGGGCCGAGGAGGGATTTGGTGAGGTCGTAGATTTCGCGCGGGGACTGGGGTCCGTCTTTGAAGTGGAACATGTAGCCTTCGGGCTCGAACCAGTTGCCAAGGTTGATGCCGCGGAGGTGGAGGGGCTTACCCTGTCCGTCAACGAGTTGCCGGCCTTGCGCGTGGACGAAGCCGGTGACGGGTTGGGCGAAGGCGGGCAGGGAGATGAGCAGGAGGAAGAGTGCGGGGAAAAGTTTTCTCATGAGGATGCTCCTTGGGGCCAAAGACGATGTCTGGAACAAGGTATCGAAGCCAGCAAACGATTGTCTATCAGACAAACGTGGGGACGTTGGCCATGCCTGCGGTGCCGAAGACGCGGCGGTAGCGTGCGACTTCGCTGGCGGGTCCGAGGGCTTTGGCGTAGTTGTCAGAGAGTTTGACGGCAGGGCGACCGTTGACGCTGGTGACTTTGCATACGAGGCTGATGGGGTCAAAGTCGGAGCCTGCATCGGGGTCGCAGCCACGGAAGTCATTGGTGAGGAGCGTGCCCCAGCCGGCGCTGAAGCGGATTTTGCGCTCGGGAAGCCAGCGGGAGGTATCGAGGAAGTCCGCGGCGGAGTGGAAGTCATAGGGGCGGGCGTTGTTGAGCAGCGAGCCGGAGAAGTAGGCGTGAAGGGCGAGGATGTCGTCGACGTCGAGGCCGTCTGAGGCGATGAGGAGTTTTTTGCGGGGGTCGCGACCGCGCTGCTGGAGCCACGCGATATATTCGTCGCCGGCGAGGAAGGGATCTTTGCTGTCGATGCGCTGGCCGGTCCAGTCTGCGACCCAGTCTGGGGCGCCGGCGAGGAACTGGGTGGTGCCGAAGGTATCGGGGAGCATGACGAGGAGGGATCCGCCGTAGGTTTCCTGCCATAGTTCAAGCATGCGGTACTGGGCCTGGCGGAGGGATTGGTCGTCTTCTGCCATGGCGGCGAGGGCCATGGGGATTTCGTGTGCGTTGGTGCCGATGGCTTCCAAGTCGTGCTTGTAGGCGAGAAAGGTGTTGGAGGTGCCGGTGAAGTTTTCGCCGAGAGTGTCCCGCATGGCCTTGATGACATATTCCTGCCAGAGGAAGCTGTGGCGGCGGCGTGTGCCGAAGTCGGCGACTTTGAGGCCGGGTACGCCGCGGAGGCGTTCCATTTTGTTCCAGAGCCTGCTTTTTGCGCGGGCGTAGAGGATATCAAGGGCGAGTTCGCCGCGGTGCTTGAGTGCGGCGCGGGTTTTGAGCTCGGTGAGGATGGAGAGGGAGTAAAGCTCCCACAGGGTGGTTTCTGTCCAGCGGCCTTCGAAGGTGAGGGTGAGCTGGCCATCGCGGAGGGATAGGTCGTATTCGGGGAGTCTGAAGTCGTCTGCGAGCCACTCGATGAAGGCGGGTTCGAAGATGCCGCGAACGCCGTAGAAGGTATTTCCGGCGAGCCAGATGAGTTCTGAGCGGCTGAAGCGGAGGCGGCGGACGTGTTCGAGTTGCTGGACCAACTCCTGACGCAGTATGTTGTCGCCCAGGCGAAAATGCGAGGAGCGATTGACCGTGGTAAAGGTGACGCGCGTGGTGAGGAAGTGCTTCCAGATGAACTGGAGCATGAGTAGTTTGTAGAAGTCGACGTCGAGCAGGGAGCGTATGATCGGGTCGAGACTCCAGTTATGATTGTGTGCGCGTTCTGCGAAGTTGACGATCAACGCGGTCAATCCTCCTGCACGGGGCCGTGAAGATTTAAGGTATCGCAATGATTTGCATCAGAACAAAGAGATAAAGAATTTTCAGGGGAGCCAGCCAACTGATGATGGAATTTCATATTTCCCGCAACGTGCGTAACCGCTATCAATTTGCGGAGACGCTGTTCTCGTTCAATGGGAATGTTGTATTTGCGAATCTTTCCGCGTGCCGTGAGTTTGCGCAGCGCATGAACGTGGTGCGAGACGCCAGGAATCATCCTGAGCGGCAGGTGCGTCCGGGGGCGCTCTACGCGATGGGGCTGATTGATGAGGCCAGTCATGCGCTGATGGAGCAGTATCGGAAGCAATTTGACCCCGCAGTTATGACCGAGGGGCTGAATTGGCTGGTGGAGAAGTTTGAGACCGAGGAAGTCGACAAGCTGCTATTGAAGTTTGTGGAGCAGTATCCGGGGATTGATGTTTATCGCGGGGAGCTGACACCGAAGGCTTGGCTGGCGGGTTCGACGGACGGAGTGGCGCACAGGGAAGTGGCGCTGGAGGAGATGGTTTTGCTGTGGATGGCGAACCGGAATCCTGCATTTCAGCCTTTTATTGAGCTGTTTGATGATACGAAGCTGGCGGAAGAATCCATTTACCGGAAGGCGACGAAGAGCTTGCCGGAGTATTTTGCGACGCGGCCGCTGATTCCGGTAAGCGAGAGCGAACATCTGGATTTGCTGCACCTGTTGCTGGCTCCGTTGGTGGATGCGCCGGATTCGCTGCAGGACCAGCTGGCGATGATTCGCGCCAAGTGGTCGAAGCTGCTGGGCGATGTACTGGACCGGTTTTTGATGATCGCGGGTGAGGTGCTGCATGAGGAAGACCTGGCGATCTGGGCGCAGTTTAACCCGGCGTGGGATCCGGCGCGGCTGGCCGAGGAGCGGCGGAAGCATGGACAGCAGTGGGGCGGGCTGGAGAGCAAGTCTGAAGTGCCAGTGTTTGGCAGCCGGGATGTGGAGTATGAGAAGTTCAGCCAGGATGTGGAGTGGATGCCGCAGACGGTGCTGATGGCGAAGAGCACGTATGTGTGGCTGGCGCAGCTTTCGCGATTTTATGGGCGGCATATTGATCGGCTGGATCAGATTCCAGACGAGGAATTGGATGCGCTGGAGCGGCGCGGCTTTACGGGTTTGTGGCTGATTGGGTTGTGGGAGCGCAGCCGGGCTTCGAAGACGATCAAGCAGATGTGCGGGAATGCCGATGCTGTGGCGTCAGCCTATTCGCTATTTGACTACCGGGTGGCGGATGATCTGGGCGGGTGGCATGCCTATGAGAATTTGAAGCATCGTGCATCGCAGCGTGGGATTCGGCTGGCGAGCGACATGGTGGCAAACCACATGGGGATTGATTCTCCGTGGGTGGTGGAGCATCCGGACTGGTTTTTGTCGCGCTGGGACACGCCTTATCCGAATTACTCGTTTGATGGGCCGGATCTTTCGTGCGACGGGCGTGTGGAGATCCAGATTGAGAAGCATTACTACGACCAGACGGATGCGGCTGTGGTGTTTCGGCGGCGGGATCGTGCTTCCGGCGAGGTGCGGTACATCTACCACGGCAATGATGGTACGAGTTTTCCGTGGAATGACACGGCGCAACTGGATTATCTAAATCCAGCGGTGCGGGAGCATTTGATCCAGACGATTCTACATGTGGCGCGGATGTTTCCGATTATTCGCTTTGACGCTGCGATGACGCTGGCGAAGCGGCATTTTCACCGGCTGTGGTTTCCGGGACCGGGTGCGAGCGGAGCGATTCCGTCGCGCGCGGAGTACGGAATGACGGACGCGGAGTTTGACCGCGCGATGCCGCAAGAGTTCTGGCGCGAGGTGGTGGATCGCGTGGCGGCGGAGGTTCCTGGAACGCTGCTGCTGGCCGAGGCGTTCTGGCTGATGGAGGGTTATTTTGTCCGGACGCTGGGGATGCATCGTGTTTACAACAGTGCGTTTATGAACATGCTGCGCGACGAGGAGAATGCGAAGTACCGATCGGTGATCAAGAACACGATCGAGTTCGACCCGGACATATTGAAGCGTTATGTGAACTTTATGAGCAACCCGGACGAGCGGACTGCGATTGACCAGTTCGGGAGCGGGGACAAGTGCTTTGGCGTGGCTACGATGATGGCGACTCTGCCGGGCCTGCCGATGTTTGGGCACGGGCAGATCGAAGGCTTTACCGAGAAGTACGGGATGGAGTATCGCTGGCCGCGGTATGAGGAGAATCCGAACCCGTGGCTGGTGGAGCGGCACGAGCGGGAGATTGCTCCGCTGCTGCATCGCAGGTGGCTGTTTGCCGAGAGCAGTAATTTTCTGCTGTACGACTTTTACCAGGACGATGGCACGGTCAATGAGGATGTATTTGCATACTCGAACCGTAACGGGGATGAGCGCGCGCTGGTGATTTATCACAACCGTTACGGGGAGACAGAGGGCACGATTCATGTTTCCACAGCGTATGCGGATAAGGGCAGCGGACAGTTGACGCAACGGAGCCTGCGGGATGGGTTGCAACTGGAGAGCGGAGCGGATTCGCTGATGCGCTTCCGGGACGCTTCGACGGGGCTGGAGTATCTGCGGCGGACGAACGAGCTGGCGGATCGGGGTTTCCGGATTCGGCTGCAAGCGTATGAGTGCCATGCGTTGATTGACTGGCAGAGGGTACATGCGACGGCGGAGAAGCCGTGGGGACGTTTGTGCGACCAGTTGCAGGGGCGCGGGGTTCCGAACCTGGAAGAGGCGCTGATTTACCTGGAACTGCGGCCGGTGCATGAAGCGATGAAGCGGGTGCTGCGCGCAGATGCGGTGCGGCATATCGCGGACATGGTGTCTCAGCATGTAACAGATGGCGACGCCCGGACGGTGTCGAAGTCGAGAGTGGCGCGGAAAGCTGCCTTGGCCGAATTGTGGGGTCCGGTGCGGGGGTTTCTGGAGGAAGGACAGGCGGCTTACCGGGCGCAACTGCTGAAAGCCGAAGGGAGACAGGCGGCGCAGGGAGCGATGACTTTGCCGGAAGCGATGCAGCCATCTTTCCACGAGCTGTTTGGGATGGCGCTGCAACTGCCGGAGACGGAATCGGTGTTCCCGGAAGTGTGGCCAGCGGCGGCGAGGCGTGTGCTGCCGAGCGAAAGCCCGGAGGCGCCGGCGGAAACGGTTTGGGCTCCGGTGCTGGCGTGCTGCGCGGTGATGCTGTTCAGTGAGTCACTGCATCCGGGCGGAACTCCAGAGAAAGCGTGGGATGTTGCCGCGAACGTGCTTGAGCGGCTTCGACTGAAGCAGCCGATGGCTGAGGCATTCGAACAGCTGGGCATGGAAGGCGACGCCTGCTGGAGAGCTGCGGCGCGGGTGCGGCTGGCGCTGCGGCCCAAGGACGAGCCGTTGGCGACTGCCAAGGAAGCACCGTGGATGGGGCTTTCCAATGCGTTGTGGAACGACCCGGAGGTGCGCTGGCTGCTGGGCTGGAATGAGTGGCAGGAGCATTTCTACATTTCCAAGGAGCCGTACGAGGAATTGCTCTGGTGGCTGATTTTGCCGGATCTGTGCCGATTCAGCGGTCGCAAGGCGGAGGACAAAAAGCTTGCGACGAAGTTGCAGACTGGAATTCAGGACGCATGCCAAGGGATGGCCGAGTTGCATTACCGGGTGGACTGGATTGCCGGGGTCAAGAGCGAGGCCGACGCGGCTGCCGCAAAGGCAAAAGCGGGTGCGGCTGAGGCTGCTGGGAAGCGCGAGTTGGAGAAGAGTCCTGCGCGGGAGAATTTGCCGGGGCGGCGCGGGAAGTCGCAGCCGCCACGCCGGAAGGGGCGCAAGCATCACAAAAAGAAGCCGAAGAAGTGAGTGATGCGAAGCCGGAGAAAAGGAAAAGCGGTGGAGAATTCCACCGCTTTTCTGCGTTCCCCGTGCGTTCGGTCGGCGATCTATGGTTCGCCTGAGCCGGGCGCATGACTTTGGATTTCGGTATTGTTCACGAAGGTGGAAGGAGAGGCTCCAGCGTACTGGGTGCTGGTGCTGATGCCGGTGATGTTGCCCTGGACTTCGATTTGTGTAGCAATGATGTCCGTATCCGTCCGAATGACGGTGAGGAAGGGGCTGTTGGGAGAAGCGACGTAGACCTTGCCTTCCGGATAGTTGTAGATGGACTGAATCAAGCGCGGATTGGAGTTGAGCGGAATGGTCTTTTCGACCGCGAAGCTCTTAAGGCTCACAATCGTGACGCCGCCGTCGTCGTTGTAGCTGGTGACGCTGTTTGCGGTGGATGTGGTTCCCTGGTCTGCAACGTAGATGCGGCTGCCATCCTGAAGGATGGTGAGTGCCGCCGGGTGCACGCCCACGGGAACCGTGGCAAGCACTTTGCCGAAGGTGGGGCTGTCGTTTCCGTAGACGTCCTGACTGATGTCAATGATGCTGATCGTATTGTTGTCGTAGTTCGCGGTGACCAGTTCCTGGCTGTTGCCGTAGATTTCCGCGAAGACGGGGCCGGCGTTGCAGGGAGTTAAGCCGCCGCAGAGGTTGATGGTGCCGTTTCCGGTGAGATAGCCGTTATTTGTGGTGTCGATGGCGTTTTTCTGCGCGTCGATGACGGTGATGGTACCGCTGCCGCGATTCAGGATGAAGGCGCGCTCGCCGTTGCTGGACATGACTCCATAAACGGGGCAGACACCGACGGGAATGCGGGAGGAGACCGTTTGATTGGCGATGGAAATGTTGTTGGATGTGCCAGAGACGGAGAGGTCAATGCCATCTGCTTCCCCGTCGGTGGTGACGGAGGATGGATTGCTGCAGTCTCCCCATGCGGGCTGGGCACCTGTGCCGGAGTTGCCCTGGCTGATGGCATAAATGCGCTGGGCTTTGTTGATGCCGACGAGATTGATGACGTCGGGGGCGACCGGAATCTCCTGCACGAGTGCGGGAGGTTGTCCGCTGCTCATCTCGGCGATGGCGTTGTGGCCCTTTTCGACGGCGAAGATGGTTCCGCTCATGGCAAGAACGTTGTAGGGTATGGCATTCGCCGAGACGGTGGGATAGTTGAGCAGGGTACTGGTGTAGACGTTCTTGGTCTGCAGTGAAGAGCTCACCAGAAAGGAACTGATGGTTCCGTCGCAGTTGGGGGCATAGGCGAGACCACCGGTGGGGTCCATGGCTGTGATGATGGGACCGTTGCCGATGAGGGCCTGGGCTGCGATGCTGTCGCCCGAGAAGTTGACGACGGTTGCCACGCCGGGTTCGGGGTAGGCGGTGGCGGCAGTCGTGCCGGGATCTGAGGACGCCGGTACGACGCATGGATTGCCCTGAGGGACATCGAGCAGGTTGTAATTCGGTTCAGACGTAACAGCGACATAGGCCGTTGGCTGACCGGCTGGTCCGGTTGGATTGATGGGGGTGACTACAGGTAAGTACCGGTTGCCGCATCCCAAGGTAAACGCCATCAGCAGTCCGCAGACTGCCGGCCATGCCATCCTTCGCACTCGCAAAAATACCTCTCTACCCTTATGTGCTGTAGAACCTTGATTGTAAATCAGTGTACAGACTCTGCAGAATGGCCGCACAGTGGAAGTGCGAAATGAGGACATGGAATTGAGCGGAAGTCGAACGATTGGCTGGCAATCCAAGGCAATACTTTTGTTGATTTTGCCGGTTCTTGCGGCACATCTGGTGCTGGATTTGGGTCGTGAAATGGCTTTGCGGCCTTTGACGGTGTGGACTGCGATTGGGATTTCGTTGACGTTCGGGGTGGTGGTGTTTCTGTTGCGTGCCGCGACGGCTGGCGGTGCGGCAACGGGTGCACTGGTGGCGGCGACGCTTTATTTGTGGACTCCGGGCTGGAATACGGCGCTTTGGCCGCTGGGGGCGCTGCTGGTGCTGACGCTGCCGGCCACGCGGTTTGGGCGGCGTGCCAAGGAGACGCTGGGTGTGGCGGAGGGTCGCCGAGGGCGGACTGCGGCGCAGGTGGCGGCCAATATCGGGGTGGCGGCGGTATGCGGGGTTCCGCTGACGCTGGCGGCGACTTTCAACGCGGGCCCGGTGGCGCGCATCTGGCTGGTGGGAATGATGGCGGCGCTGGGCGAGGCGACTGCGGATACGCTGTCCTCAGAGATGGGGCAGGTATTGGGCGGTGAACCGAGGTTGCTGACGACGCTGCGGAGGGTTCCAAAAGGGACGGATGGAGCGGTGACGCTGGTGGGGACGCTATGCGGGATTGCAGGGGCGGCGGTGGTGGTCGCGGTGGCTGTTCCGGCGTTGCATTTGGGGCTGGAGGAGGTTGCGATTGCGTTTGGTGCGGCGGTGCTGGGACTGTTTGTGGACAGCCTGGTGGGGGAATGGGTGGAGCGCAGGGGCTGGCTGGGCAATGATGCGGTGAATACGCTTTCGACCCTGGCGGCGGCGCTGGCAGCCGTGGGGGCGATGCGGTGGTCGCGCTAAGCGGGGTTAGTGCAGGTGCAGGCGCCAGGCGGTGTAGCTGGCGATTTCGTGGGCTACGCGGCGGAAGTGGTCGGACTCGGAAATGGGCCTGCCAAGCGGGCGCGGAGAGGTGTAGACGCGCAGACCGTAAGCCTTGCATAGCTCATGGATGCGGAAGAGATGGGTGCCGTCGCTGACGACATCGATGGTCCGGAGATTGTTTTTGATAGCGATACGGGATAGAGCTGCGACGGACTGCTCGGTATTGTCGCTATGGGTTTCGGCGATGATGTGGGATTCGGGAACGCCGTGCGCTATGAGATAGATTTTGCCGACGCCACCCTCGGAGTAGATATCGCCAGTCTCTTTTCCGCCGAGGGTGATGAGGATGGGGGCGAGTCCCTGTCGGTAGAGCGCGAGTGCGTGGCGGAGACGGTCACGGAGGACGGGTGAGGGGCGGCCGTCGTACTCAGCGGCTCCGAAGACGGCGATGGCATTGGCGGAGCGAGCCTGATCGTGACGGGCGTAGTAGCGGATTTCGAGATCGACGTGTGCGACCCAGAGGATGCCGGCGACGAAGATGGCGGCCAGAAAGAGGTTGAAGATGCGATGGGGCAGCCCATGGCGTGAGGTCGAATTGCCGTGTAGGCGCGGGGGCTGGCCTGGGTCGGCGGTCATGGCTGCAGGGCTAGAGCGATGGAGTGTGTGGGTATGGCTCCTTCGCGCAGGATGTGCCACTGGCCTGCGCCGGCCGAGAGGTCGACGATGGTGGTGGGCAGGCTGCGCGGGGTGGGGCCGCCGTCGACGATCAAGGGGATGCGGTCGCCGATCTGGTCGCGAACGCATGCGGCATAGGTGCACTCGGTGGCGTTTTGCAGATTGGCGGAGGTGGCGGTGATGGGCAGGCCAAGAGCGCGGACGACGGCGCGGGGAATGGCGGAGTCGGGTACGCGCAGGGCGACGTTGCCGGTGTTGGCGGTGCTGCGCAGGGGCAGACGGGAGCCGGCTTTGACGATGATGGTGAGCGGGCCGGGCCAGAAGCGCTCGACGAGGCGGTCGAAGTGGATGTCGAGATCACGTGCGAGCTCGTAGGCCTGCTCGGGGTCTGCGACGAGGAGCGAGAGGGGTTTGTGCTTCTGGCGGGATTTGATTTCGTAGATTTTTTCGACGGCGCACAAGTTTACGGGGTCTACGGCGAGGCCGTAGTAGGTGTCCGTAGGCATGCCGACCACTTTGCCGGCCTGGAGGCAGGAAACGACGTATTGGATGAGATCCAACTCCGGCTCGTCCGGGTGGATGCGCAGCATTTCTGCGTACAAGGCTTCTCCCAAGTGAGGACAGCGTGGTTGAGCGGTATCCGCCGGAGCATTGGATGGCGGGGAGCGTAAAATCCACGCATGCCGGATGCAACCGAGCGAGCACGCACTGCCCGTATTGTACAGAGCCGCCACAATGCCCGCGTGAAGGAATTGCGGCGGGGGTTTGCGCAGCCGGGACGCGGGGAGCGCGGACTGGTGGCGATTGAGGGAGAACTGCTGCTGGGCGAGGCAGTGCGGAGCGGGCTGGCGGCGGAGACGGTGTTTGTCCGCAGTGGCAGCGAGGGCGTGCTGGAGCGGGTTGCGGTCGAGGCTGGTGAGGTTCTGGAGTTGCCTGCGGACGTGTTTGCCAGCGCGGTGGAGACGGAGTCTCCGCAGGGCGTGGCGGCGCTGGTGGCAGCGCCACGGTTTGGGGTGGAGGAGATTTTTCCGAAGCGGGGCGCGGCGCTGGTGCTCGTGATGGCAGGGCTGCAGGATCCGGGGAATGTGGGGACGCTGATTCGATCGGCAGAGGCGTTTGGAGCGAGTGGAGCGGTGCTGCTGCCGGGTACGGCGAACGTGTGGAATGCGAAGGCGGTGCGGGCTTCGGCGGGGTCCGTGTTTCGGTTGCCAGTGGTTTCGATGGGGTTGGAGGAGATGCTGGCTGCTCTGCGGGAGCGCGGCGTGCGGCTGCTGGCTGCGACGGCGGATGGGGACTTGGAGTTGAGCGGCGCGGGGTTGGAGGGTTCGGTGGCGGTGGTTGTGGGCAATGAGGGTGCCGGTGTGCCGACGGAGGTGCTGGCGGCGGCGGATGCGCGGGTGGCAATTCGATGCCCGGGGCCAGTGGAGTCTTTGAATGCTGGGATTGCGGGGAGCATTCTGCTGTATGAGGCGGCGCGGCAGCGGGCGGGAGCGGGGCGATGAATCTGTTTGCGGGGATGAGTGAGCCGGACGATGGTCGCAAAGGCTTTGCCGGGCGTCCGCTGGCCGAGCGGATGCGGCCGCGGACGCTGGAGGAGTACCAGGGGCAGCAGCATTTGCTGGGGCCGGGGCGGCCGCTGCGGGTGCAGATTGAGAAGGACGATGCGGCGTCGATGATCTTCTGGGGGCCTCCGGGAGTGGGGAAGACGACGCTGGCGAAGATTATTGCGGAGGCTACGCAGGCGAGTTTTATTGAGTTTTCGGCGGTGCTTTCCGGTATCAAGGAGATCAAGCAGGTGATGGCCGAGGCCGAGAAGGCGGCAGCTTATGGGTCGCGGACGATCCTGTTTGTGGACGAGATTCACCGTTTTAATCGGGCGCAGCAGGATGCCTTTCTGCCCTATGTGGAGCGGGGGACGATTCGGCTGATTGGGGCGACGACGGAGAATCCTTCGTTTGAGATCAATGCGGCGCTGCTTTCGCGGTGCCGGGTGTATACGCTGCAGGCGCTGACGGATGCGGACCTGGTGGCACTGCTGGGACGAGCTGCCGCGGACAGCGAGCGCGGGCTGGGCGCGATGGGCGTGGCGTTTGACGAGGAGGCGCTGGCGCTGATTGCGAGCTACGCATCCGGCGATGCACGGAATGCTCTGAATGCGCTGGAGGTGGCGGCGAAGCTGGCAATGGGCCGGGATGAGCCTCGGGTGACTCGGGAGGTGGCGACGGAGGCGCTGCAGCAGCGGGTTCTGCTGTATGACAAGGGCGGCGAGGAGCATTACAACCTGATATCGGCGCTGCACAAGTCGGTGCGGAACAGCGATCCGGACGCGGCGCTGTACTGGCTGGGACGGATGCTGGAGGCGGGCGAGGACCGGATGTACGTGGCGCGGCGGGTGGTGCGGATGGCGGTGGAGGACATTGGGCTGGCGGCTCCGGAGGCGCTGAATCTGACGCTTTCGGCGCGGGATGCCGTGGACTTTCTGGGCATGCCGGAGGGTGACCTGGCGCTTGCGCAGGCAGTGGTTTATTTGGCGCTGGCTCCAAAGTCGAATGCGGTTTACACGGCGTATGGGGCGGTGCGGGCGGACATTGAGGCGACGCGGGCGGAGCCGGTTCCGCTGCATTTGCGGAACGCTCCGACGAAGCTGATGCGGGAGCTCGACTACGGCAAGGGATACCAGTATGCCCATGACGAGGAGGGGCGCGTGGCGGACATGGAGTGCCTTCCTGAGAGCCTGAAGGGGCGGCGGTACTACCTGCCTACCGGGGAGGGTCGGGAGAAGCTGCTGCGGGAGCGGATGGAGGAGATCCGGCGGGTGAAGGCGGCGAAGCGGGGTGGCCGCTAGTCGTCAATTGCCAGTTTTCAGTGCCCAGTCTCCGGCTTTCAGTCCTCACTTGCTGGTGGCAGTGATCTGCGGGGTTCGTACCACCCCACCCCTGGAAAAAAGATTCACGACCCCCGTCTTTTTGTGGGGAAGTTGTTGATTCTATGGGATAGGTTAACCCACTAGCGATGGGTCTATCCCTCATGTCTTTGTGGGGAGGTTGTTGATTCTGTTGAACAGGCCAGGGTCCTGGTGGTTACCTCACGGGCAACCGCGCGCTTTGCGCGCCATTCCACTTCGAAGCTGTTTCCTGTCCCACCCAGGCGGAGATTGGATGGGGCACCCCAATTGTCTGGTGTTCATCCGGTTCGTACCCCCCCCAAAAATGAACGGCCGGGGACAAGTCTGACGTTTTAGACCGGGGACATCTCTGACACTTTTTCCTTATGAGGAAGTTTTT
>JBMFWD010000068.1:0-13979 GCA_049965615.1 Acidobacteriaceae bacterium | reverse complement strand
GGGCTGCAGTGGTGAACATGACTGAGCATAACCATGCTTCAGCCGATTGTCAATAATTAAATAAAACAGGACACTAGCGATGGGGCTATCCCTGTTGTTTTTGTGGTGAAGTTGTTGATTTTGTTGGGTAGGTCAGGGTTCTAACTGCTGGAGGCATGGAAAAAGGCGTGTCGTGGCACGCCTTTTTGCTGTTTCTACTTTCAGGATATCAATGCAAGGGATAATTCCCGGCAATTTTCCAGTGGATAACTGGAGGTAAGTGGGTTTGTTGGTATCTATCACTGATTTTTTAAGAAAAGCATGCCGGATGAGTGATTTGTCCTGATGTTGTGGAGCAAGGCGGGTACGGATTCATGAGGCGGGATTTCTCTTGCAGCTTGCGTGAGCAGGACAGGTTTGTGTGAGCAAGTGGCCTTACATCGATTCGACCTGGTGGGTTCGGGGCGAACGCCAAGGCGCCGCAACTTTCAACGCACGAGAGTGTTATGCATGGGTAAGTGCCGGCTGAGTAGATATAGCAAGTATCCGGGGTTCGAGGAAGCGCAGCGATTCTCAATGCATTGGTAAGACCAGGGACATCATGAAGATCAACAAAGGAACTGCGCCGTTTGCGGCAGTGCTCCCAGGCTGTGTGCTCGCCGCCTGTTTGGTAATCGCGGGTTGTGGCAGTGCGAGTTCCAGCGCGAGCCCAACACCAACACCTACACCTATACCTGCGTCAGGCAAATCGGCTCTCGTCGGCCTTGTCACCATGGGCAGTGAAAGCTGGCTCAGTTCGGGAGGCCTTCCGCAGAACCGTCTACTCGAAGCCAATGCTCATCCGGGCGTTTATGTTGCAGCGGTCATCCAGGCCACGTGGTCGCAGCTGGAGCCGCAGCCCGGCGTATTCGATGACAGCGTCATCAACGCTGCGTTACAGAACATCGCCACCTACAACACGACGTACCCGACGACTCCGCTGGTGGGCAAGCTGCGCATCTTTGCCGGGCCCAACACCCCATCCTGGGTAATACAGCAGGTCGGGTCGGTCACGTTGACGGATTCCGCAGGCAATTCGGCGGTATTCCCTGACTACTGGACCACGCAATACAGTCAGCTATGGACGAAACTGCAGAACCATCTGGCCGCGGTCTACGACGGCAACCCGCTGATCGGCGAAGTGGCGATCACTTCCTGCTCCTCACTCGACGCTGAACCGTTTATCACCGGCTTCGCGGCCGATACACCTGCGCTGCTGGCGGCTGGATACACCGACGCACAGATGGAGCAATGCCTGAGCAATGCGGTGCAGGACTATTTCGCCTGGAAAAATACGCCGTTGGATTTCACCTTCGATCCTCTTTACCTGCGCACTACGCCGTCGCAACCGCAAGGTGACAGCAGTACCTTCACGCTGCAGGTGATGCAGGGATTCCGTGCGGCATTGGGTACGCGCGCAGTTGAGGCCACGCACAATCTGAATGATCCTCTGCTTAATGCAGACCTGCAGCCGATCTATGACGAGTTCCAGACACTGTACGATGTTGCACAGTCCACCTCGCCTCCGACCGAGGCGCCTTTGGAATTCCAGACCTCAGGGCCTACCGTCGACTGGCCCGTCGTGATTCCGTTCGGCATCAATACCTATCATCCCACCGAGATCGAAATCTGGAATACGACTGCTACCGGCCAAGGCGGCCTCGCGCCGGTCACGTTGACCGAACTGCAGCAATGGGCCGCGCAGATCAAGGCCGACGGCAATCCCTGAGCGATTGCGGAAGGTGAACGCGGATAGACAACCCGGAATGACAGCGGTGGATGCGGCTACTTTTTTTCTTCGTGGTATTCCTGCTCGGTGTTGATTTGCCACAGGGCGGATTTGTCGATGGCTCCGGCGGTGATCTGGTCGACAGCGGTCATGGCCGTGAGCATGGAGTGGTCCTGATTGTTGTACTTGTGCATGCCGTTGCGTCCGACGAGGAAGAGGTTCTGGAAACGGTCGAAGAAGGTGGTGATTTCGTCGAAGCGGTTGTAGGTGCCGAAGTAGGCGGGGTAGGTTTTGGGGACGCGGACGACGTGGGAGTCGCGGACATCCGAGGCGCGGAGGATGCCGATCCTTTCGACTTCGCTGATGGCTAGTTTGGCCAGTTCGTCGTTGGGCATCCTCCAGAGCGGGTCGGTGTCGTAGCAGAAGTATTCGAGGCCGATCCAGACTTTGGAGGGGTCGGCAACCATCCAGGGGCTCCAGTTGTTGAAGATCTGGAGACGTCCGAGGAGGACGTCGGGTTCCTGAATGTAGATCCATGTGTCTTTGAGGGGCGAGCCGTCGGGTTCGGTGACGGCGAGGCGGTCGACGAGGAGGCCGACGGTGACGAAGTCGCGGTACTGGAGGCCGTCGCTGACCTGCTGGACGTTGGGCGGGATGGGACAGTCGAGGGCGCGGACCAGCTCGCGGACGGGCATGGTGGAGAAGACGTAGTCGGCGGGGATGGTGTGGGTGCGGCCTTCGGGGTCAGTGGCGGTGACGCTGACGACGCGGTCGCCTTCGACGTGGAGGCCGGTAGCGCGCCAGCCGCGGCGGAGTTCGCCGCCTTTTTGCTGGACGAGGCCGGCGACGTGCTCCCAGAGCTGGCCGGGGCCGTACTTGGGGTAGAGGAATTTTTCGATGAGAGAGGTTTCTACGCCTTTTTGCGAAAGGTCGGAGGGCTGCTTGCGGCTGAATGTCTTTTTGAAGAAGTGCGCGAGGGCGGAACGGAGCGAGAGGCCCTTGATGCGCTGGGCTCCCCACTCGGCGCTGATCTGGTCGCAGGGCACGCCCCAGACTTTTTCAGTGTAGGACTTGAAGAAGGTGAGGTAGAGCTCGGTGCCGAAGCGGTTGATGAGGAAGTCTTCGAGGGTTTTCTCGTGCTTGCGGGGGAAGAGGCGCGCGCGGAGGTAGCCGATGCCGATTCTGGTCATGCGGCCGAAGCCGAGCTGGCGGATGGTCTGGGCGTTGAGGGTGAGGGGGTAGTCAAAGAAGCTGCGCAGGAAGTAGATGCGGCTTTTGCGGGGGCGGACGAGCATGACTCGATCGTCGCCGGCGGAGGCGTCGGTGTGGACGGAGACCTGACGCTCTTTGCCCTGGTAGCTGATGGCGGCTTCTGCTTCGCCGGCCTGATCGCCGGCGATGGGCATGAGATCGGTCCACCACTGCATGACGCGGTCGGACTTGGAGAAGAAGCGATGGCCGCCGATGTCCATGCGGTTGCCGTTGTGGCGGATGGTGCAGGAGATGCCGCCGATGAGGGTGGGCGAGGCTTCGAGGATGATGGGATGAATGTCGGAGCGGCGGACGAATTCGAGGGCGGCGGTGAGGCCGGCGGGTCCTGCGCCGATGATGACGGCAGTTTTGTTGGCGCTCATGCAGGGCGTTCCTGGGGCGCAGAGGGGTGAGTGCAGCTAGAGCAGATGGCAGGCATGATGATCCTCCACAAGGGTAATGAGGATTGGTGGAGGCTGCAAACTTATGTGCCGGTGGAGATGGCTGGTTGTTCTTCACTCACATCGTCTGTTGCGGGTACCATGAGTCCGTCTTTGGCGAGGCGGAATTCGCGTCCGCGCCAGAGGATGAGGTCGCTGGAGTAGCTGGCTGCCCAGTAGCAGAAGCCGAGGAGGTCGCGGAGGGGATAGAGCAGGATGGTGCGAAGCAGGATGCGCTCGCGGACGGCGAATGCGCCGATGACCAGCGCGAGTAGCATCCTCAGGCCGACGGCGTAGCCGAAGAGGACGAGGCCGAGCGTGGGCAGGTGCAACGCGAGGGCGACGAGCAGCCCAAGGATGCCGAAGGGTACGCTGAAGGTGAGGCTGGTGCCGAAGTGGCCCTTGGGACGGGAGAAGCGGGTGGAGCGCATCCAGCGGATCTGGTGCTTCTGGGTGTCGGTGAAGCCCTCATTGACGATGACGTGATTGATGACGTGATCGGAGAGGACACAGGAGTAGCCTTTTTCCGCGACGAGCTTGCCGAGCATGAAGTCGTCTGCACAGTAGTTGCCGAAGACGCCGAAGCCGCCGATGGCGCGGACGCACTTGCGGCGGACGGCCATGGTGGGTCCGAGGAGAAACTGCATGCCTTCGAGCATGTTGGCGACGAGGACTCCGGCGGACATTTCAATGGACATGCCGACGGCTTCAAGCTGGCCCCACAGGCCTGGACGGGCTTCTCCGCGATAGAGGCAGGTGAGGGCGCCGACTTTATCGCTGCGGAAGGGCTGGGCGATGGCTCGGAGGTAGTCGGGGGCGACGTGGACGTCGCTGTCGCTGATGATGAAGATGTCGTGGGCGGCGGCGGCTTCCATGACTTCAAGGGAAGCGACCTTGGCGTTGATGTACTGGGGTTCGCCGGTGCTGAGGAAGCGGACGGGAATGTGGGGGTAGCGGGCGGCGACGCGGCGGGCGGTGAGGATGCCGGGGTCGTGCTCGCTGCGGGCACAGAAGAGGATTTCGTAGGTGGGGTAATCCTGGCGGAAGAAGCTTTCGAGGTGGGCTTCGAGGCCGGGCTCGTCGCCGTGGACGGGCTTGAAGAGGGTGAGAGGCGGCAGGAAATCGGAGGCTTCAGTGGTGTGCTCGCGGCTCAACCGAAAGCGGAGGGTGGCTGCGATGGCGAGGAGGGTGAAAACGGACGAGGCCAGCAGTCCCAGCAGGGCGATGCCCAGAAACAGATGAAGGACAGCAAGAGCAGAGGGTCCCAGATCCTGCAACTGGAAGACGGACAGAGAACTATCGGCGAACTTTGAGAAAAGGAAAACCAAACCTACTTTTTGCTCCTGCTCTGGGGGACGACCATGGGCCGTTGTGTTGGAACCATGGCGCCTGATTGTGGATAGCCTTGCTGCATGCGGCTCAGCATTTCTGAGCGGACGTAGTCAACGAAGCCCTGCATCTGGCGGTTCATTTCCTCCATGCGCTCGCGCATCTGGAGGATGATGGCGATTCCTGCGATGTTGACCCCGAGATCGCGGGCCAGGTTGAGGATGAACTCCAGGCGTTCGAGGTCTTCATCAGTATAAAGCCGGGTGTTGCCCTCGGTGCGCGAGGGTTTGAGCAGGCCTTCCCGCTCGTAGAGACGGAGGGTCTGGGGATGAATGTCGTACATTTCGGCGACGGCCGAGATCATGTACGCGCCTTTGGTTTTGCGTTTGGTAGGCATGGCGTTACGGTGGAAAAGCTCCGTGAGAGTATTGTTTACTCGAAGCGGCGGGAAAACAACCCCGGAAATGCGATGGGGCGGGCGCGAGAGGCCGGGTTTTTGATGGGGAAGAGGTTTGTTTTGATTATTTTGCGGAGGGATATCGGTAGACGCCGTGGTCGTAATCGCGCCAGAAGACAGTTTTTTCGAGCTGTGCGCCGTTTTTTTCCGCGACGCGGCGGGAGGGTAGATTTCCGGGCCGGATGAGTGAGATGGGATTGGGGACTTTAAGGGTGGTCTGGGTGTAGGCGAGTACGGCGGCGGCGGACTCGGTGGCGTAGCCCTGGTTCCAGTGCTGAGGGAGGAAGCGGTAGCCGATTTCGAGTTCCTGAACGCCGTCCACGTCGAACCATGTGGGGCCGCAGTCGCCGAGGAATTCGCCGGTGGTGGAGAGGGTGACGGCGAATTTACCGGAGCCGTCGGGGTACATGGCGAACTGACGGGTGAGCCAGAGGTCGATTTCTTCGGGTGTCCAGGGGCGGGGATACCAGCGCATGGTTTCGGGATTGCCGAGGAGGGCGTAGAGGGCGGGCTTGTCCTCGGGCGTGAGGCGGCGGAGGAGCAGGCGCGGGGTGGTGAGGGTGACCATGGCTGACGGAATCAGATTTTGGCCCAGATGCTGTCGCGAGGATCCTCGGGGTTGAGCCTGGAGAACTCGCGGAGGATTTCCTTGGAGCGCTCGTCGCGGATTTGGGGAACGACGATTTCGACCTGTACGATCTGGTCGCCGCGGAGTCCTTCGCGGGTCGCGGAGGGTACGCCGCGCTCGCGCAGGCGCAGCTTCTGGCCGGACTGGGTGCCGGGCGGGACCTTGAGCTGGGCGCGGCCGTCGATAGTGGGGACTTCGATTTTTGCGCCGAGGGCGGCTTCCGTGATGGTGATGGGGATGGTGACGTATATGTCATCGACCTGGCGGGTGAAGACGGGATGATTGCCGGTTTTGATGATGAGATAGAGGTCGCCGGGCTGGCCGCCGTGGGTGCCGGCGTTGCCTTTGCCGGCGAGGCGGATGCGCTGGCCGTCACGTGTACCGGGCTTGATGCGGAATTCGAGGGGGCTGGAACGTAGGACGGTTCCGTCGCCGTGGCAGGTGCGGCAGGCGCTGCGGACCTTGCCCGAGCCGCCGCAGTTGGGGCACTGGATGTTGAACTTCATGCGTCCGCCCATCTGGGTGACCTGGCCGGTGCCGTTGCACTCGGGGCAGGTGTGGGGGCCGCCGGTGGAGGCCTGTCCGTGGCAGGTGGGACAGAGCTCCTGGCGCTGGATCATGAGGCGGGCGGTGCCGCCGCGGATGGCGGTCCAGAAGTCGACGTCGATCTGATATTCAAGGTCGGTGCCGGGGGTTGGACCCTGCTGTCGGCCTCGGCCCTGATTGAACATGCCGGAGAAGATGTCGCGGAATCCGCCGAATCCTCCTCCTCCGCCGGGCTGTTGGCCGCCTGCGTAGTCAGAGAAGTCGAAGCCACCAAAGTCAAAGGGCGAGCCCTGACCGCGGCCTGCGGCTCCCTGACGGGCGGCGGCTTCGGCTGCGGCGGGGTCGATCTGGTCAGAGTAAAAGCCGAACTGGTCGTATATTTTGCGCTTTTTCTCGTCGCTGAGAACTTCGTTGGCCTCGGAGATTTCCTTGAATTTTTCTTCGGCCTTTTTGTCGCCGGGGTTCACGTCAGGGTGATATTTGCGGGCGAGCTTGCGGAAGGCCTTTCGGATTTCGTCCGTGGTGGCGGATTTCTTTAAGCCGAGGATCGCGTAATAGTCTTTGCTCTGCGGAGTGGCCATAGGCTCTAGCTATTTTGACAGGCCGGGCACCAGTAGACGGTGCGGCCGGCCATGTCATCCTTTTCAATCTTAGTACCGCAACGGAAGCAGGGCTTGCCGTGACGGCGGTAGACGTAGTGAATTTCGTCGTCCTGGGCGCGGCCTCTGGGGTTTGGCCGGTCCTTGGGGTTGGTGGTGACGATGCGGCGGTCGACCATGCCTTTGGGCATGAGGCGGCGGGCTTCTTGCCAGATGCCGTTGAGCGCGGGGCGGGAAAGATGGCGGCCTGGGCGGCGCGGGTGAATGCCGGCGCGGAAGAGAAGTTCTGCGCGATAGATGTTGCCGATGCCGGCGACGACCGATTGATCCATCAACAACTGGCCTATCGGCGTGTTGCGGCATTGGATGAGTTCGAAGGCCGGGGTGGGGTCGCTGCCGGGTCGCAGTGGATCGGGACCGAGGCGGGCGAGCAGGGATTCCCACTTCGCGGCGTCGAAGAGGGAGCAGTCAGTGGGACCGCGGAGTTCAAGCCAGTCGGATTTTGTCCAGATGCGGAGGCGGAGCGCGCCTTTTTCGGGGGGCATGGGCATCTGGCCCTCCCAGAAGTCGCCGTACATGCCGAGGTGGACGTGAAGGATGAGGTCGCGACCGAAGACGTAGCCGAGGTGCTTGCCGTGGGCTTCGACGGCGTGGAGTTTGCGGCTGTGGAGGACGTTTGCGTCGGGGAAGGCCTTGTTGGGGGAATCGACCGAGACGCGCCTGGCGGCAAAGACGGCGGCGTGGCGTTTGGCGAAGCGGTGGATTTCGTTGCCTTCGGGCATGGGGATAACGTCCTGTTGTGCGTTCTCGAATTGATGTTATGCCGGTATTTCGGGAGAAACTTTTCAGTGCAATCTCATCCGGATCATTCCCGGGATTCTTCGCTTCGCTCTGAATGACTCACTTTGGGCTTTTGTCTTTTCCTTCGGGATGATTCAGGGAACTTCGCATCGGAATGATCCGCCTTTTACAGTTTGTAACTAATTCCAGACCATTTTGGCTGCTACTGGTTCCATGCGCCAGAAGAGGTCGGGTTCCATGCGCTGCATTTTGGTGATGAAGTCTTCGGCTTCTTTCTGTGTGTCGAACATGACTTTGTTGTAGACCTGTCCGGCACGGAGTTGTTCGCATTTCCAGAGGGTATCGGTCATGTTGGGTACTTCTCCTTTACTACCTGTACGTCGTTTGTTGGCTCCGGGATTGCCGGAGATTTTTGCAGGGCAAAAATATCTGCGTTCAGTTACGGCAAGGGCGTCTCCGCGGAGACGCCCTTTTGAGAGTGCTCAGCGCCTGGCTGATGCGTTACTTCTTCTCTTCGACGTCTACGTACTCGGCGTCGATGACGCCTTCGTCCTTCTTTTGCTCTTCGGCCTTCGCTGCGCCCGCTGCCTGGGGAGCTTCCGTGCCGGGAGCGGCTGCGCTGGCCTTGTACATGGCCTCTGCGAGCTTGTGCGAGGCGGCGGTCAGTTTCTCCCGCGCCGCGTTGAGCTCTGCCGCTTCGGGCGTGCCTTCGAGCGTCTTCCTGGCATCGGCGAGTGCGGATTCGACTTCGGTCTTTTCTTCACCGGAGACCTTGTCGCCGTTCTCCTTCAACATCTTCTCGATGTTGTAGACGAGGTTGTCGAGCTGGTTGCGGGCTTCGATTTCCTCACGCTTGGCCTTGTCTTCCGCCGAGTGCGATTCGGCTTCCCTGGCCATGCGCTCGACTTCCTCTTTGCTTAGACCGGAGGAAGAGGTAATGGTGATCTTCTGGTCTTTGCCGGTGGCCGTGTCTTTTGCGGTCACGTTGAGGATGCCGTTGGCGTCGATGTCGAAGGTGACCTCGATTTGGGGGACGCCGCGGGGGGCCGGCGGAATACCGCTGAGCTTGAACTTGCCCAGAGTGCGATTCTGCTGCGCCATGGGACGCTCGCCCTGCAGGACGTGGACTTCGACTTCAGTCTGGCTGTCGGCAGCCGTCGAGAAGGTTTCGGTCTTCTTGGTCGGGATGGTGGTGTTGCGCGGAATCATCGGCGTGGCCACGCCACCGAGGGTCTCGATGGAGAGGGTGAGCGGAGTGACGTCGAGCAACAGCAGATCCTTGACTTCGCCGGCGAGCACGCCAGCCTGAACCGCCGCGCCGATGGCGACGACTTCATCCGGGTTGACGCCGCGGTGCGGCTCTTTGCCGAAGAGTTCCTTGACGATCTCCTGGATGCGCGGCATGCGGGTCTGTCCGCCGACAAGCACGACTTCGTCAATTTTGCTTGCGTCAATGCCGGCATCGGCCATGGCCTTTTTGCAAGGCTCGATGGAGCGCTTGAGGATGTCATCGACGAGCTGTTCGAGTTTGGCGCGCGTGAGCTTCTTGACGAGGTGCTTGGGACCGGTGGCATCTGCCGTGATGAAGGGCAGGTTGATTTCGGTTTCAAGCGCGGTGGAGAGCTCGATCTTGGCGCGCTCGGCTGCGTCCTTGAGGCGCTGCAGGGCCATTTCATTGCCCTTGGCGCGGAGGTCGAGGCCTTCGTCCTTTTTGAACTCTTCGATGAGCCAGTCGACGATCTTCTGGTCGATGTTGTCGCCGCCGAGGTGGGTGTCACCGTTGGTCGACTTGACCTCGATGACGCCTTCTCCGACTTCGAGGATGGAGATGTCGAAGGTGCCGCCGCCGAAGTCGTAGACGGCGATGGTTTCATCCTTCTTCTTGTCGAGGCCGTAGGCGAGCGCGGCTGCGGTGGGCTCATTGACGATGCGCTTGACGTCGAGCCCGGCGATTTTGCCGGCATCCTTGGTAGCCTGGCGCTGCGCGTCGTTGAAGTAGGCCGGGACGGTGATGACAGCTTCCGTGACGGTGGTGCCGAGGTAGTCTTCTGCCGCCTTCTTGAGCTTCTGGAGGATCATGGCCGAGACTTCGGGCGGGGTGTAGTCCTTGCCCTGGGCTTCGACGACGATGTGGTCGCCCTGCTGCTTGACCTTGTAGGGGACCATCTTCATTTCGTCGTTGACTTCATTGAAGCGACGACCCATGAAGCGCTTGATCGAGTAGATAGTGTTTTCGGGATTGGTAATGGCTTGCCGCTTGGCGACCTGCCCGACGAGACGCTCGCCGCTCTTGGTAAAACCTACGACCGAAGGGGTGGTGCGACCGCCTTCTTCGTTGGCGATCACCTTCGGTTCGCCGCCTTCCATGACGGCTACCACGGAGTTGGTTGTTCCGAGGTCAATTCCAATAATCTTTGCCATGGCTCTCCACTGCTCCTGTCTATAAACCCATTTGTGCTGATGCTGGTAAAGCCAGCTTCGCACTTGAGTCAATCTTTGTCAACTTATCTGATGATCTCTTTCGAGGAAAAGATGCAGGGAAGATATCAGGCTGTGATTTGAATGATTTAGGGATAGGGAAAAGCGGCGTGGAGGGTGGGGTTCCGCGCCGCCGGGTGGATGTAAAGAGGGATTTCGGGCTATTTTGAGGGGGTAAACAGGTGGAGTTGGACGTGCCATGTGGTGGATTTCCCGGGGTCGAGGGTGACCATTCCGGTATTGACGCCGTGCCCTTCTTTGCCGAAGGGGTCGACAAGGTTGTACTGGGGTTCGACGGCGACGAAGTGGGAGTTGGGTGGGGAATAGACCGGGATGGCACGGATTTCGGGCGAGAGAGCGCTGACTTCCATGCCGTAGTTGGCGGCGGGGTCGGTGAATTTGACGTTGACGGCACCGTGGGAGTGGATGAGGTAGGTGAAGCTGTCGTCAAGTGAGAGGTTGCCGAGGGGTTTGCCGTTGGGGTGGTTACAGCATGCGGGGATGGCCAGACATGGGGTTTCCCTCTTGAGAGAATGGCTTTAAGGAAACGGGGCATTCTACGCGGAAGCAACGCGAAGAGGCAGCTTTCGGGGACATTGCGAATCAGGATGAAAAAACGATTGATTTCAAGTGTGGCGGGTTCGGGCGGTGGGTTGACGGTGTTGAATGAGCGCGTGGTGGCGTGCCAGCGCTGCGAGCGGCTGCGGAGCTATTGCGAGGAGGTTGCGCGGAAGCGGAAGCGGATGTGGATGGACTTTGCGTACTGGGGCAAGCCTGTACCGTCGTTTGGGGACGAGCGGGCGCGTCTGTTGATTGTGGGACTGGCACCGGGAGCGCATGGTTCGAATCGGACAGGAAGACCGTTTACCGGGGATGGTTCGGGGGATTTTCTGTATCCCGTGCTGCATGAGGCGGGGTTTGCCTCGCAGCCGAAGGCGACGCACCGGGGCGACGGGATGAAGCTGCGGGATGTGTGGATTACCTCCGTGGTGCGGTGCGCTCCGCCTGACAACAAGCCGCTGCGGGAGGAACTGGCGGCGTGCGCGCCGTTTCTGGACGAGGAGATTGCGGCGCTGGGGCGGCTGAAGGTGGTGGTGTGCCTGGGGAAGATCGGGTTTGACGGGATGGTGGCTCACCTGATTCGGACGGGGCAGATTGCGCGGCGCGGCGGATTGCAGTTTGGGCATGGGGTGAGTTACGAGCTGCCGGGAGGTCGATGGCTGATGGCGAGCTATCATCCTTCGCTGCAGAACACGAACACGGGAAAGCTGACGCACGAAATGATGCTGGATGTGTTTTTAGCGGCGCGCGCGAAGATTGAGGGATTGTCGGGGAAGTGAGGGCATCTCGAAGAGGAGCGAAGCGCATCCAGAGAGCGATAGAGACTTCTCCGCAGCAAGGGCCGATTCAGGCAGCGGAATGACAAGAGGATGGTCTGGGTTGCTCAGCTTGCTACTGCTGACACTGGTTTTGATGCTGCTTGCTGCTGCGCCCATATGGCCGTACAGCCGCGAGTGGGGGTATTTCCCGAGTGCGGGGATCGGGATTATTTTTCTGGTTGTGGTGGTGTTGTCGGCGCTGCGTGTCTTCTGATGCCGATGTTGGAACTGGAGCGGGAGACCGGGATCGAACCGGCGACATTCAGCTTGGGAAGCTGACGTTCTACCACTGAACTACTCCCGCCATTATTTTTCAACAGTTTACAGCTTGACGTCCACCTTACTATCCAATTTACTATCCATATCGTTGAATGATGCGATCGATTTGGCCGATGTTCTCACCATCAGAGACGCGCCTGTGGACAGGAAACGGATAGGAAGCATGGCAATCAAGGTCAACCTCAAGAAGTATCTCAAGTGTGGGAGCCGTTGGCAATTTGTTCCGGTACTCAAGGTTAAGGGGCTGCCCAAACCAGCCTATGTCGTGATCAACGGCGAAGCCGTCAAAGAGCTCTCCGGCGAGTTTTATCTGGAGTGGCGGAGTGATGGAAAGAGGAGGCAGGTTCCTTGCGGTTCCGATCCTCGAGCGGCACTCGATGCCTGGCGGATCAAGGCCGGGGTTTTGAATGGCACGATTGACTTTGAACCGGAAGAGGTCGAGATTCCAGTATCGAAGCGCTCGATTCATTCCGCGTTCGATCAGCTCCTGGTTGAAACGGATGCCACGAAGAGGGGTTCCACTTATAGGGCGTATGCGAATGATCTGCGCTGGTTTCAGGAATCGATCGAGCGGCGCAACGTCGCGCAAGTGACTCGCGACGACATCATTCATCTTCTCTCCATTGGCCGCGACGAAGGCCTTGCTCAGTCCACCATCAATCGCCGGGTGCAGACAGGCCTTCGTGCGCTCCGCAATGCCGGTTCAACCATCATGATGAAGAAGGGCGATTGGCCCCGGATCGCTGAAGTTCCCGTTGAGATTTATTCGGACGAAGAACTCAGCGCTTTCTTTGAGGCCTGCAACCCGGAAGAGTGGATGATCTTCCAGGTCTTTCTCCAGTCAGGCCTTCGAAAACGTGAAGTGTCCACCTTGCGGTGGCAGGACGTCAACTTTCAGCACAATGTACTCGGTGTTACCCAAAGGCTTGAATATGGGTTCCAGCCAAAATCGTATGAGGTACGGAGTGTGCGAGTGCCGAAGGCGCTGATGAGCGACTTGAAGCAATGGAGGAAATCGAGCAGGAGCCCTCTCGTCTTTCCCACATCTCCTCACCCTCTCCGCCCTGCCTACGGAGGTGATGCGCCTGACGAGCATCATCTGGAACTGTGCAAGGAGATAGCCTATAGGGCCGGACTGAACTGCGGTTTCTGTGTACTGGAGGACTCCCCGTCGGATACCGAAGAATCCACCGCACGAGCCAGAAAGAGACGTGCCAACACCCGGAAATGCAGTGATGGGCCATGGTGTGAACATTGGTTTTTGCATAAGTGGCGGCACACTTACGCTACCATCATGCTTCGGTCGCACGTCGAAATTAGAACCCTGCAGGAGCTTCTCGGCCACAAGAATCTGAGTACGACCCAGCGATACCTTAAGGCGCTGCGTTTCGACGAACTGGAGTGGCAGGTTGAGGCTGGAGTGCCCGGCAAATTCTGTACCAGATGAGATGAGACAAACTGGTATGGAAGGAGCAGAAAATGGGCAAGGCAAGGAAGCACACGCCTGAGCAGATTGTGAACATTCTGCGGCAGATTGAAGTCGCGGTAGCGAACGGCAAGACACACCCGATAGCAAGCCGTGAGGCCGGGATCACCGAGCAGACCTACTACCGCTGGCGCAAGGAGTACGGCGGCATGAAGGTGGACCAGGCCAAGCGCCTGAAGGAACTGGAACAAGAGAACAGTAAACTCAAGCGTCTGGTGGCCGAACTCAGTCTGGACAAGCAGATTCTTCAGGACATCACGCGGGGAAACTTCTAAGCCCGGATCGGCGGCGTACCGCTGTGGCGCATGCCATGGAGTGCGGGGCGAGCGAGCGTCATGCGTGCCAACTGGTTCACCAACCACGCGGCACGCAGCGCTATCAGCCCACGCAACGGGACGACGAGGACGCGCTGACCCGGGCCATTATCCTAAAAACCGCAGTCGCTAGCCAGCAGGGCGCATGTTTTGAGGAGTTTTTGAGGCCTATGCGGAAGGATTCTGGCCACGATGTAGTCCAGCAAGGTCTTCCACCTGTCCGTTGCGGGCGACTGCTCCGCAAC
>JBMFWD010000067.1:0-14261 GCA_049965615.1 Acidobacteriaceae bacterium | reverse complement strand
AAAGCAACCAGCGTCGCTTCGCTCCGACGTCCTGCCCACATCACCGTAATCAGGTGCCCACATCACTGGAATACGCAGTCGAGGGCTCCAAGGATATTGAGGAGTGTGGACTTGCCGCTGCCGCAAGGATCGAGAATGACGATGAATTCGCCGGAGGCGAGGTCGAGGCTGACAGAGCGCAGGGCCGTTACCGTGACGTTGCCGGTCTGGTAGGTCTTGGAGAGAGATTCGACGTGGAAGACCACCTCGGAACTATCTGCGATGCTGCGGGGTGCTGTTGCCATGCCTTCCCCAATTTGAGACTGAGACTTCCTGCGTCATGATTGGAGGAATTTGATTGTATTCTCAGTGATTGCTGTCACCAGGGGGAAACTGAGGTGGCTGGCTAAGGTTCGCGCAGGGGGGGTTACGCGGTGACGAGGGAAAGATCGTGCTCGAGTGTATACAGATCAAAGCCAGAGGGGGACTGCTTGTCCTTTTGCACCCAGTCCGTGCTGAGCACGGCGTAGGCTTCGTCGGTGTAGCGGAGGAAGAAGTCCCATGACATGGTTTTGAGCGTGCCCCAGGTGACGACGTAGATGTAGCTTTCGTCGTAACCGATGGCGGCGACGCAATGGCCGTTGCTTTCCTGCGGAGCGGCGTCTGCGGGCGAGATGCCAGGGGAGATTTCCCACTTGATAGTTGGGATTTGCTCGATGCTTTTTGGAAGAGCGAAGTTGGGGAGGTCGAGTCCGATGTAAGCGGCGCCGAAGAGGTAGATGACGGCACGGAGGGTATCGGTTTTGGCCTTGCCAGCACTCATGAAGGAGTGGATCTGGTGGTTCCCGATGCCTGTTTTTCTCCAGAACTTGAGGGCGGTGAGCATGGAGACGGGCTCGGTGAGGTGATCGTTGGTGAGTTTGGCGTGTGCCTGCAGGATGTCCTGATCGTTGAGGACAATTTCGTCCTGATTGACAGAGGTCCAGTGATGGACCATGTGGCCGGCGGCAGCGGAGGTGCAGCAGTTGAACTTGTCATTCGCCAGCATGGGCCAGGCATCGGTGTGCTGATAGACGTCGTGCTGTGGAGGCGTGGGAAGGGTCTGGACAGCAACGTAATTGTTGAGCTGCAACATGCGGGGATCGTGAATCGATTTGACTCTACCTAGCAGCATTGCGCCTCCGTTGTTTGGATGGGTGTTTGAGATTCATTTTTTCAACGAGCTGCTTGTAGCGAGGTTCGTCATGGAGGGGCTGAAAGCCGGGTATGACGGTGAGATAAGCGGCGAGGATATCCCGAGTCTCGACGGCTTTTTCTAGCCAGTCCAGGGCGAGGTCATTCTCGCCGAGCGCAGTTGCTGCCAGAGCGATGGGAATTGCCATGGGGCTGCCCTGTTCGGCCATATCCAGGAGCATCTGGAGGGAGGCGCGGGCCTCGTCATGGTTCCCACTATATTTGTGCGCCTCAGCGAGCCACCCGTGGAGGAACGGAACCTGAGTCGAGGCAAGTCCCTGTTCGAGGACCTCAATTCCCTCCGGGGCGCGACCGGCGAAAGTAAGCCCCATGCCCAGCGCATAGTAGAGTTCCGCGTAATGGGGGAAAGTTTTCAGCGCGGACCTGCTGAGCAGGATGCAGTTGTCGTAATCGCCCAAGTAGGCATGGATAAGGGCTTCCGCGGCTAGAAGCGGTGCGGAGACGGGGTCGTATTTAAGGCCGATACGCACCTGGATGAGGGCTTGTTCAAGCAGTCCCTGGGTGATGAGGTGGGCTCCATACATGTAATAGGATTCGCCGCGCTGTGGCTGCAGCTCGATGGCACGCTCCATATGCTGCCGGGCTTTTTCCCAGTCCCAGTCATAAAAGTTGTAGACGGATGCGAGGGCGAGATGACCTTCGGGCAAGCTTGGATCGAGCTGTATGGCCTGCAGTGCAGAGGAGCGAGCGAGCGTCCATGCCTCATGTGAGGTCATGCCACCCCCGCCGAAAGTTCCCTGCAGGCAGTAGAAGTCGGCGATGCCGGCATGGGCAGCGGCGGACTGTGGGTCCAGTTGCAGGGCTCTTTCGAAGTACTTGCCCGCGATTTGAAAGTCTTTCGCGTTTCTCTGATTCCAGTGGTAGCGACCCTTGAGGTAGGCCTCGTAGGCCTCGGGAAGCATGGGGCGCTTGAGCTGGAGATGCGAGACGTGAAGGTCGAGGGCGCGATTCTGGCTGACTGCCGACACGACAGCGTACGCCAGTTCGTCCTGGAGCTCGAAGACGTCGGCCATTTCCCGGTCAAATCGCTCTGACCAGATGGGGAATCCGTCCCGGACCTGCACGAGCTGGGTATGAACGCGAACGCGCTGTCCGGAGCGGCGCACGCTGCCCTCGAGGATGACGTCGACGTTGAGGGCTTCACCGATTTCGCGGATGTTCTGGGTGGAACCTTTAAAGGAAAAGGCCGAGGTGCGCGAGACGACGCGGAGACCGGCGATTCTGCCCATGGAGGAGATGAGCTCGTCGGTCAGTCCATCGCTGAAGTACTCGTTTTCCGGATCGGGGCTGGTGTTGCGGAATGGCAAAACGGCCAGGGAAGTGACGGGCCCGAAGCGGGAATCGTTAAATGCTTGTGACGGGCTGGCGCTGACCGAGCTGTGCGCTGCATTTGGCAGATCGAGCATGGTCGGTGCGACTTGCATTCCAGCATCGACCGGAACCGATATTTCCGTTGGGGCGGTGGCAGCAAAGTCGAAGGTTTTGGCCAGAGTGGATTTGGATTCGCCTTCGAGCAGGGTGCGGAGATCCAGTGCGGAGGCGTGGCGCTCCGTCGGCGAGGAGCGCAGGGAACCCTCGACGGCAAGCAGCAGATGCTTGGGGAGGTCTGGCCGAATGAAACTGAGCGGGACGTAGCGCCCCTCCGTGATAGCCGCGATGGTGGCAGCCGTGGTGGATTGCCGGAAAGGAGGGTGGCCGACGGCAAGCTCATAGAGCACGGCGCCGAGGGCCCAGATATCCGCGCGATGATCGATATCGTTGCCGGCGATCTGCTCAGGGGGCATGTAGGCAAGGGTGCCCATGACCTGATGAGGCTTGGTAAGTTGATTCTGGTCCTGTATGCGGGAGAGTCCGAAGTCGAGAATTTTTACGGTTCCGGATTGGAGCAGGAAGATGTTTCCGGGTTTGATGTCCCGATGGACAATTCCGGCCATGTGCGCTGCGTGGAGCCCAGCCGCAGTCTGGCTGCCGATTTCACGGATCATGTCGGCATCGAGACGTCCGGTTTTCTGCATGAGTTCGGCGACGGTTTGCCCCAGGTAGCGTGCCATGACCAGGAGGAGAGCGCCGTCGGGCAGCTCTTCGACCGTATAGATGGTGCAGAGATTGGGGTGATCGATTGCGGAGGCGGCGCGGGCCTCGCGGAGGAAGCGCTGACGCACTTCATCGTTGCTTGAGAAGGAAGGTTGGAGCAGTTTTATGGCGACAGTTCGTCCCAGACGGGTGTCTTCCGCCTCGTAGACAACACCCATCCCGCCTTCGCCGATCTTTCGAATCAGGCGATAGTGCAGAAGCTGATCACCTGGCTTGGCCGTCAACATTTTGTCTTACAAGTATTTAATCACGGGAGCGCGGCGGTGACGGATTGCGCGGCGGTAAATATGGTGGAAGCTGCCGACGGGGCATCGATGCGCTGAAAATGCTCGAGTATATCCGTGAATACCCGCTCAAGATGGCCAATTGTGGCGATGGCGCTGACCGTGATCAGGTCCTGGTGGGCGGGGGACAAGGGCAGCGAGTCGAGGGCTGCATCGAACTCGGCGACGTGTCCGGGGTCGAGCTCGGCATGGCGGTAATGGCAGGACATGGACGACAGCGGGATGCCGGTGCGCTGGGAGACCTCTTGCAAGAAGTCAATCTGTGCCGGGGTTTCAATGACTGCAATGTAGCCGAGGTAGGCAATTGGGTGCACATGGTGCATCCAGTAATACTGGGAGCCTACCAGAGCGGCGACACTGGCGTAGGGCAGGCGGTTAAGAACGCGTTCCCTGGGGATTCCGAGCGATGCGAGGTCTTCGAGGAGCCAGTCGGCATGCCCGTCTTCTTCTTCCGCGTGCTCGATGTAGTACTCATCGAGCCATTTGTGAAGCGGGTCGTCCCCTGGCTGCTCACGGCAAAGGCGGGCAGCGGTTCGCATGGCGGGCGCCGAGGCGACGGTGAGTCCGTAGGTGGAGAAAAGGAATTCCGGGTAAAGCAAGTTCAGCCGGGGGTGGTGCCACACCTGTTGGATGAGCGATGCGAGGCGCTTTTCGGTGAGCGAAAGAACGCTCCGCAGCCTTTGACTGTGTGTGAGCATGAGAGATTTACCCGGAATTGCAGGCGCAGGGTGCGCGGTTGGCGGGAGGAAACCACAATTCCTAGAGAATCATGGTTCCCATGCGGTGGGAGTCGCCCATGGGCACTTTCCGCTTGAAGAAGTCATCGCCGAGTTTTGCACGAACGGAGATGAGGGCATCGATCTCAGCCGAGCTGAGCTGGTTTACGCTGTTGACTTCCTCGGAAGTAAGAGGGTGTTCGGTTTCAATGAGACCGGCTTGCTGGAGTCGTTCCAAATTTGTCATAGCAGTCCTTTTCGCTCTTATTGGTGCAATTGACTTTCCGGGGGAAGGTTCTTGTGAGTGCGAGAAAGTTAACACGCAATCGGAAGCAAATACAACCGCTAAGTGATTGTGTTCCTGCTATTGCAACGCAGGAAGCGTTTATGCAGGTTTCGGCGGGGAGAGAAGCGCGCTGATCAGGGCGGGGATGTGCATGGTTTCGATGTCCTTTGGAGAAAGGTCATTGATTCTGGTGATGACTTCGAGTGCGGGCGGAGCCTTGACGAACCGACGGACGAGTGGCGTTCCCGACGCAGTGGCGAGGGTTCCGGCGCCTGGAAGCAGTACGAGTTGAGGGATGTGGAGATGCAGCAGGGAGCGGAGTTCGACGCGCAGAATGGAGGCCGGAAGATGGTGGGGCGGGATTTGACGGAGCATAGCGCGAAGAGCGTATTGGCGCTGTTGGGGGGAGCGGAGATGGATGGGATCGAGTGACCGAGAGAGCAGCAGTGCGTAGGTGAGGGTATTTCGGAGGACGACGCGTGGAGCGTGGTTATGAACCAGTAACCTTCGCCATGATGACTCTGGTGCGAGCAGAGCGCTACGGGCATCCAGAAGTGCCTGGGCCGCGTGGCGATAGCCATTCACCAAATGCGGAAGTACTGTTAGCGGCGAAGTAGTGCCGGGTGAGTTGCCGTGATCGAGCAATTTTGCAGGTGCGGTGATGAGGATTGGTTTGCCTGTTGCGCTTTGTGACCATCGCGGAAGCTGCAAAGCAGGGGCTTTTGCCGCTGATCCGAAGAGTCCTGAGACATCCGGCAGGTTTTGATCGGTGTGATTTGGCAGAAGGCCTGTGTCGAAAAGAGACTGCGAGATAGCCTGCAATTGGTCACCTTGAGATATCTTGTCTTTAACAGCAGAGTTATCTAGTGCGGGTGATGCAAGGCACTCGGCGTCGGTAACTATGGGTCCATTGGGTGTTGCGATGATATTACCGAGGTGCAGGTCTGAAAGGCCGACAAGGCTGGCGAGGCAGGTCATGGCTCCTGCGTTGTGCCAGTAAGATGAAGTGCTTTGGGGGCAGGGCGCGGATGGGTGAGGCAACACGGATTCCATCCAGCCGTACCGTTCTGGATGGGTTCCCGGAAGAACTCGCGTAGCGGGCAGGTGGAGTGTCGAATCTGCGGAGGTGATGGATTCCAGCAGTGCGTGCCAGAGCCACTCGCCAGAGAGAGGGCGGGGTTTGTAGAAGATGCATGGGCCGCCCCGGAAGAGAACTCTTAGGACAAGATGCCCGCCGGGGTGCATGTCCGACGTGGTTCCTGTGAGGGATTCAATGGGGGGGAGGGTTGCGAGGCCAAGCCATTTGGCGAGACGGGAGCTATCGCGCTGGAGACGCCGGCAGAATGCAACGGTTGCGGTTGCCCAATCGATGACGGCCTGGCGGAGCAATGAGGGGAGCGCGGGGTATTCGCTGTAGAAGCGATGGTCTTCAGGGAAGGTCTCTGCAGTCGAGACGGCCAGATGTTCCGCTAACGGGAGGATCAGGATTTCCTGCAGGCGCTCATGGAGTGCGACGAGGAGCCCGTCGGCGGGTATGGGTTCGCCCTGGAAATTTCTTTGGTCCGGGGGGAGGCGATGATCGAGTTCGGCGAGGGCCTGCTGCAGATGAGGCATGAGCAAAGCCGCCATTTGTGGAGGTGTTTCAGCGGGACGGGATGGGGCATCCGGCTGCAGTGTGCCGCGATAGCCGAGGACGAGCATCCCGGCGTGTGTATTTCCTGCCGATGAGACTTGATACGGCGGAGCGGGCTTTCGCATACCGAATAGTATGACCGAAGGCTGCCCGGTCAGGTCGATGGGAGGATAGCGCGGAATGAGGGTCGCTAGGAGAGCGAGGCGATTGCCGTGGCCTCATCGGTGTGGAGCGGTGCGTATTTGTCGATTCCGACCAGAGAGAAGACTTTTTGGAAGTGACGGCTCAGCCCGAAGATGGCGATGGATGGCCCGCCTTTCTGGGCAGCTTCAATCAAGAGCTGGATGACGATGGCGATTCCCGATGAGTTGATATACGAAACGCGAGTGAAATCGAGCAGGACGTGAGCGGGGCCGCCATTGAGGGATCGATAGGCGTTGAGAATGGATTCTCCCGCTTCTGAGGAGACATCGCCTGCAAGCGCGAGGACAGCGACGGGTTGTCCCGAACTGGTGGAGACGGATCGGTGCGTGACTTGTGTGGCCGGCTGCACGGGCTTGCTCCTGGGCGATAACGCTTGCGCACTTATTTTAACTGGCTTGAAGGGATGTAAGGTGATTTATCGCAGCAACTTTGCAAAAAAAAAGGCAGAGAGCGGATGACGCTCTCTGCCGGATGGGAAAAGTGGAGCCGCCGGTTTTGGAGGCGGTCCGCTGCGAAGTTATCTGGCCAGGTCTATCTGGCCGTTGATGTGGAAGTGACCGGTGACGGTAGGTGCCACAGTTCCAGGCTGGCCGCCGCCGATGCTCATGGTGTAGTCGCCTTCGGCAACGATAGGCTGGCCGAGATTGTTGACCATGCTGAGGGCGCGCTTGTTGAGCTGGAAGTGGACGCTCTGGCTTTCGCCCGCGTTGAGGTGGATGCGCTGGAATCCGCGCAGGGCGATGTCGGGCGCTCCGGCGACTTTGGGGAACTTGAGATAGAGTTGCACAACCTCGTCTCCCGCAACTTTGCCGGTGTTGGTGACGGTGACGCTCGCATCGACCGGCTTACCGGCTTCGACCGTTTCCGTGGGGATGTTGAGGTGAGAGTAGGCGAAGGTGGTGTAGCTGAGTCCGTATCCAAAGGGATAGAGCGGCTTGCCGGTGAAGTAGCGGTAAGTGCGTCCCTTCATGGAGAAGTCTTCGAAGAGCGGGAGTTGATTGACGCTGCGGTAGAAGGTTTCGTCGAGTCGCCCGGCGGGATTGTTTTTACCGCTGAGGGTGTCGGCGACGGCTGCGCCGCCTTCTTCGCCGGGGTACCAGGCTTCGAGGATGGCGTTGGCGTGCTGGTTGATCCAGTTGACGGCGAGCGCGCTGCCGTTGAGGAGAACGACGACGAGCGGCTTGCCGGTGGCGGCGACGGACTGGACGAGCGCTTCTTCCGGTTCGGGCATCTGGAGGTTGGTTTTGTCTCCACCGAAGAAGCCCGGCTGGTCCACATTGGATTCTTCGCTTTCGAGATGGCTGGTGAGGCCGACGACCGCGATCACGAGGTCAGCCTTGTTTGCGGCTGCGACAGCGGCGGGTGAGGGCGTGTTGTCGACCGGCGTCCAGACGAGCTGCGCGACAGGGTCATTGGTGTTGCGTGTTCTGTAAGTCACCGCGATGGGCGTCCTCACGCCTTTTTGCAGACGCACATATCCCAGCATGCTGCTGGGATGGGTATGGAGGTCTCGCAGGTGAATGCTGCGATCATTGACGTCGATCGATCCAAAGCCGTTCGTGCGGAGACCGATGAGATAAGCGCCGGAATGGGTTGGCGTGATGTAGCCGGACCAGTGAACCTCGAAGCTCTTTTTGCCGGCGAATTGAGCGGGCACGCTGTTCCTGCTGAGGTCGATGCTGGATTCATCCCGGGTGATGACCATTTTGGGTAGTGTTGATGGTTTGGGGACAAATAGGCCCCGTTGGCCGACCGGTGCGGTGTAGATGGCTTCGAGGCCAGGTTTTCCACTCGGAGTGGTGAGCATGCTGTCGGGTACAGGTTGACCCGTGATGTCGTCGTTGAGGAACTGTGTGCCGGGAACATAAGTGATTTTTGTATTGGGGAATTCGGCTTTGAGCCCTTCGAGGATGGAAACCGTGTGAGTGGGGATGCCGGTGTAGTTGCCGAGCAGGACTTCGGTTTGATCGGCGAGCGGACCAACGACGGCGATACTGTGCACGGTTGGCTTGATGGGGAGTGTGCCGTCATTCTTGAGCAGCACCATGGATTCGTCTGCGAGTTTGCGGGCGAAGGCGCGGTGGGCCGCGCTGTTGAGTTCGCTATAGGGAATGTTGGCGTAGGGGTCCGCGCCTTTGGGAGCGAAAAGACCGAGTTGGATGCGCGCGGTGAAAAGGCGCACCAGTGCCTGATCCATGGCGGATTGGCTGAGGTAGCCCTCCTGGACGGCAGTGATGTACGGCTTATAGTCTTGATCGCCCTTTGGCGTGTGACCGTCGGCGCATTCGTTGTCCATGCCGCGCTCCATGGAGATGGCCGTGGCTTGCGGCTGGGTGGGACGGTAGTGATGGCCGCTGTAGATGTCGTGGACGGCATCGCAGTCGGAGACGACGTAGCCCTTGAAGCCCCAGTTCTGGCGAAGCGTTTTTTCGAGCAGGAACTGGTTGGCGCAGGCGGGTTGGCCGTTGACTGCGTTGTAGGAGCACATGATGGAGCCGGCGTGTCCCTGGACGATAGCTGCACGGAAGGCGGGGAGGTATGTGTCTTCGAGGTCGTGCTTGCTGATGTCGACGTCGGCAAAATGGCGTGTAGGCTCAGGGCCGCTGTAGGCGTCAAAGTGCTTGGGTGTCGCGATAACCCGGTAGTAGTACGGGTTGTTGCCCTGCATGCCGGTGATGTAAGCGACGGCCATGTGCGCGGTGAGAAAGGGATCTTCGCCGTAGGTTTCCTGGCCTCGTCCCCAGCGGGGGTCGCGGACGATGTTGATGTTGGGGGCCCAGAAGTCGAGGCCGTGTAACCATCTGGCGGAGCCGTTGGCGACTGCCTGCTCGTGAATGACGCGGGCTTCGAGGCTTATGTCTTTGCCCATCTGGTGAATGGCGGCGGGATCGAAGGTTGCGCCGAGGCCGATGGGTTCGGGGAATTCCGTCGATCCGTTGACGAGGACTCCATGAAGAGCTTCACTCCACCAGTTGTAGGCCGGGATGTGCAGGCTCGGGATGGCGCGTGCTCCATTGACGAGTTGCGAGGCCTTCTCCTGCAAGGTCATCTTCGACACGAGGTCTTCGGCGCGGACCTTTGCGGGCAGATTGGGGTTCATGTAAGCGGGTGTGGATTGCTTTTGGGCTTGTGCGCTGGCCAGACACGGGGCGTAAAGCAGGGCCGCTGTGCAGAATGCGAGGCTTGCTGTGATTTTGAATAAATCTTTTGTCATGATCTTCTCCAGTTGAGCCATTGAGTGGTTGAGGTGTAGTGCAGAACTATGGTTGATCTACCGGCCAGGCCGCACAGGGAAACGATAAATGCCGATGCTGATAGGGGCGACAGCAACGGAGTGTGGCACCGAGTCCATGTGAATGGTTTTGACGTTAACCTGCGGTGGCTGGCCGAGGTTGTTGGCGGCCGTTAATGCTGGGCCGGTCATGCGCCAGAGGGTGGATGGACCGGCCAGGGTGAGGCCTTCGATGTTGAGGGTGAAATGCTGAGTGATGTCCGTTGCGTTGACAACGGCGATGTTGAGGAACTTGTGGTCGGGCGAGAGCGCGGCGACCATGTCCAGAGGATAGGTGGGGCTGCCGGCCTGCTTGCGGGGGTAGTCCCCGAAGATGTGCTCAGGGGGCAGTGGCTGGGGTGAGTTTCCGGTGATCTGGACGGGAATGAGGCCGGGGCCCATGTGGCGGTCGTAAAGCTCAAAGAGCCGGCCTGTGGTGTTAAGCGATGCGGCGGTGGGAGTGATATTGAGTGTGGAAACACCCATAGTGAAGGCCGACATGCGGATGAAGCCGGTATAGCGCAGCATCTCATTGAAGACCATGGCGTAGGCTAGTGCCAGTTTGAGATTGGGGGGCGCGCCGGAGTAGGCGTACTCGTCAATGGACATGAAGATGTGCTTCTTGTTCATGGCGGGGAAGAGCTTCTGGTAGGCTTTCCACTCCTCAGCTTTGACGCGAACGCGGTTGGAGGGATCGCGGACCCACTGGAGCACGGAGCCGTCGAACGGGATGTAGCCGGCTTCCACGTGGGGGTACTTTTTGTTGGCCTCGGCAGCGGCGACGCTGAAGCGATACCCGGCGCGGGCGTACCAATGCTCGGTGACGCCGCTGAAGTTGCCCCAGGAGTGCTTGAGGTATCCGCAGGTCCAGTCGGAGGGGGTGCAGATGCCGACCTGGCTGAAGGGGACATGGTTGGCGTGGGCTACGCCTTCGATGATCATTTCGCTGGGCATGGACCCGGAGGCGAGGAGGGTGATGTTGGGATCGGCCTTGCGCATGGCGGCAGCGAAGCGATTGGTCTTGATGACGAAGTACTTGAGGTCGGTACGGCCGAGCTGCCAGGGACCGTAGGGTTCGTTGCCGATGTCCCAGAATTTGACATTGTAGGGTGCAGGATGGCCGTTGCGGGCGCGTTCTGCGCCGAGGCGGGTCTTGGTGGATCCGTTGATGTATTCGACTTCTTCGCCCGCGGAGTGTGCGTCGCCGAAGCCGGCATTGACGGTGATGTAGGGAGTGGTGCCGATGAGACGGCAAAGGGTCATGTACTCATCCATGCCGAGGTCGTTGGACTGGACGGCGTTCCATGCGTGGTCAAAGAAGGGCGGGCGTGTGTCAATGTTGCCGACCGAGTCGTACCAGTTGAAGTCGGAGATGAAGTTGCCGCCGGGCAGGCGCCAGAAGCCGGAGTGGATCTGGCGAAGGAGGGCGATGACGTGGAGGCGGAAGCCGTCGATATTGTCTGCGGGCATGAGGGAGAGTGTGCCGATGTGGAGATCTCCGGTACCCGTAGCGGAGACCTGAAAGGCGGCATTGCTGGAGTCTGCCTGCGCTGTGAAGTGGAAGGGCAGCCTGGTGTACGTGGTTGGTATGGCAGGCAGGGATACTGTTTGGCGGTCTGTGGGGGATGTGCCCCAGATGAGGGAGACGCTGGCTTGCGCACCATGCGAGGCGCGGAGATAGATGTAGCCGGTGTAGTGTTTGCCTTTGACGACTGAGAGCCCGGACTGACGGATGCCGTGCGGAGTGGAGGGGTCGAGCTGAATTTCGGGGCTGTGCTCGCCAACGAAGGGATGGGCGGTGTCCATGGTGACGGACCGTGCCGGACCGATGGGATGCCATTTACGCAGTTGCATGTCACGGAAGAATGCGGGTCCGGTTTGCGGAGGGTGACTGACGGCGGGGAGGATGGGGTAGTAGAACTTGCGGTCGTCGAGCATTTGCGACCAGAGGGTGCGGTAGGTCAGCTGTCCGAGGTTCTCAATGAACATGCCGTACTCATATCTGGAGATGGGGCGCTGGGTTTGACCTGCGTGGATGGTGACGGCGAGTTGCGCGGGGGATTTGGAGGCAGGAGCGGGCGCGGACTGCTGTGCTACGGCGCAGGGCGCAAGGCAAGCGGCAAGGGCAGCGAGAAGCGCGAGACGAGGCTTGCGGAGAGTGAGGACTTGCGTTGCGGCGAGTGAGGCAGGGCGTGGACTCATAGGGTTCTCCAGCTGAAAGCGTTTTCTGAATAAAGCGATTTTCTAAATTTCTACAACAAAAAATCTTTATATTTGCAGGCTTCAGCATGCTAACTGCTGGAGCCAGGGAATGGGAAGTGATTTTTGCAGCCAGGAAGGAAAACTCTGAGGCTGGGGATTGCGAGTTGACCTGTGGTTCGGGGTCTGTTCTTATCGTTTTATTCGATGCAGCGCTTTGTGAACATCTTGGCCGTGGGTATCCGAATTATTTCGGGCGGGATGATTATTGGCTCCTCATAGGGAGCGGGCGGCTGGCGAAACAGGTTCGAAGCAGTACCAGACCACCGGCTCCCTGAGCGTGGTGGTTTTTTCATTTTGGCGGCAGGGCTGAGAGGACAGACAGGAATGAGCGTGAGTTTAGAGGGGATTCGGCAGGCGCGGAAGCGGATTGAAGGGAGCATTTATTTCTCTCCGGCGCCGCGGTCGGAGGCGTTGTCGCGAATGACGGGACAACAGGTGTATTTGAAGCTGGACAATCTGCAGCGGACGGGAGCGTTCAAGGAACGCGGGGCTTTGAACAAGATTTTGACGCTGAACGATGAAGAGAAGCTGCGGGGCGTGATTGCGGCGAGCGCGGGCAACCATGCGCAGGCGGTGGCTTACCATGCGACGGCGCATGGGCTGCGGGTGCGGATTGTGATGCCGTTGATGACTCCGCTGGTGAAGACTGCGTCGACGGCCGGGTATGGCGCGGAGGTGTTGCTGCACGGCGCAGATTACGACGAGGCGTATGCGGAAGCGCTGCGATTGGCTGAGGAGGATGGCATGACATTTCTGCATCCGTTTGACGATGAAGCGGTGATGGAAGGGCAGGGAACGATCGGACTGGAGTTGCTGGAGCAGGTGCCGGGCCTGGAGGCGGTGGTGGTTCCGATAGGCGGCGGTGGGCTGATTGGGGGCGTTGCGTGCGCGATCAAGGAGTCAAACCCGAAGGTTCGAGTGATTGGCGTGCAGACGGAGCGGTTGCCTTCGATGCTGCGCGCGGCGGAGGCGGGCAAGCCGGTGACGATTCCGGCAGAGGCGACAGTGGCCGATGGCATAGCGGTGCGGCGCGCCGGAGAACGGACGTTGCGAATGGTGCAGCGGTATGTGGACGAGCTGGTGACGGTGGACGAGGAGGAGATAGCGCAGGCGATTCTTGTTTTGCTGGAGCGTGAAAAGACCCTGGCGGAGGGTGCGGGTGCGGTGGCGCTGGCCGCGTTGCTGCAGAAGAAGACTTCTTTGCGCGGAGAGCGCACGGCGGTGCTGGTGTGCGGCGGGAATATCGACGTGAGTTTGCTGGCGCGTATTATCGAGCGGGGCCTGGTGAAGGATGGCAGGCGGACGCGGGTGCGGGTGCACCTGACGGACCGTCCTGGCGCGCTGCATGGGCTGACGCGGATTCTTGCGGATTTGCGCGCGAACATTGTGCAGACGGCGCACGACCGGGCGCATTACGGCGTGAGCCTGGGTGACACGGTGATTGACATTACGCTGGAGACGCGCGGGGATGCGCACATTGAGGAGATTCGGAAGCGGCTGCAGGAGGCGGGGTACCGGCACGAGCGGATTGACTAAACGTAGCGAGAACGAGTTGACCAGGCAGGGCGTGACGCGTTTAAGCTGAATGGCGAATTGATGTTGCAATCGAGCCGCAGGGCCGGGAATTTGGTTGGCTCGGGTTGGAGCGGATTGAATCCAGCGTTTTGCAACACGGACAGTATACGTTTGCTGAGCACGGCGAGGAGTGAGAGGTGAGAAATCGTGGATTTGGATGGAAGGTTTCGGCGTGGCTGGCGGTGCTGGCATTGTCCGTGGGCGGTGCGCAGGCTGAGCAGGGTGTAGCGCCGGCAAACGGCGTGAGCGTGGAGCAGGGGCGGGTGGTAATCACCAAGGACCACACGACGATGCTGCTGGAGCCGTATGCGCCGAATGTGATGCGGGTGAGCATTAGCCGCCTGCCAGCATACGCGCTGGCGCCGCCGGGATATGGGATCATCGCGAAGCCGGATGCGGCGGGATGGAAGTTTGAAAAGACGGCGGATGGCGGAACGTATGAGTCGTCGCAGCTTGCGGTGACGATTATGGGGCCGCCGAAGCACCATAGTCCGCATTTGCTGGATCAGGACGTGATTGGGAAGTTCTTTGGCGCGAACGGTGGGCAGGGATACGGGAATGTTCCGCTACGGTTTTCACTGCCGGATGGCAAGACGGTGGTGAAGTTGGAGGGCTGGTCGATGAATAAGCCTAGTCTCCCGTCCTAGTTAATTCTTTACAACGTCTGACCTTATCGAGGATGACGTCGGCCGAGGCTTTCCAG
>JBMFWD010000066.1:0-14623 GCA_049965615.1 Acidobacteriaceae bacterium | reverse complement strand
GAACTGGGCCGGTACGTGAAGAAAGGCGAGAAGGGCATTCAGATACGCTAAACGGGCCGATTCCTTCCTCGCCGCCGTGCAGATCAGATGTCTCATGCTGTGGATCAATATCTCGTGACGACACTACCTAGAGCGTGACCAGCTTGACCTCGGTGATGGCATCGACGCCACGCAGCGCCGCCAGCACCGCGTTGGTGACCGGCCCGTCGGCCTGGATCACGGCCAGCGCCGTGCCGGTATGGTCGCGGCTGGAGCGGCCGAGGGCAAAGTTGCCCACGTTGATCTGGTGCTCGCCCAGGATGGTGCCCACGCGCCCGATGACGCCCGGAACGTCCAGATTCTTGAGGCTCAGCAACTGACCCTCAAGCGGCGCCTCGATGTCGATGCCGTCCAGGTTGATCAATCGTGCGGAAGACCCGTGCAGGACCGTGCCCGTGGCCGAGACCGCGCCCTTGTCGGTGTGGAGCACCAGCTTGAGGACCGTGCCGGCGCCGCCGGTAGCGGCCTCCTGCTTGCGCTCGTGGAGGCGGATGCCGCGTTCTTCCGCCACCGAGGCGGCGTTGATGCGGTTGACCTGCTCGGACTGGCCCAGGATGCCGGCGATGGCGCTGTTGCGGATCAGGTCGGTCTTACCCTCGGCGATGCGCCCGTGGTAGCCGATTTCGATGCTTTCAATGCTGCCGGAAGGGAACTGCGAGACGAATTTGCCGAGCTTCTCACCCAGCGCGAGCCACGGCGCCATCTCGATGTATTCCTCATGCGTCATGGAAGCCAGGTTGACCGCATTCTGCACCACGCCCAGCTTGAGGTACTCGCGCACCTGCATGGCGATCTGGATGCCTACGGCCTCCTGTGCTTCCGCGGTGGAACCGGCGATATGAGGTGTAAGGATGACGTTGTCCATGCCGAAGAAGGGCGACTCCTTGGGCGGCTCCTTGGTGAAGACGTCGAGCGCGGCGCCGGCCACCTGGCCGGATTGGAGGGCGGCGGCCAGCGCGGGCTCGTTGATAAGCTCGCCGCGAGCGCAGTTGATGATGCGTACGCCCTTCTTCATGAGTGCGAGGTTGGTCTCGTTGATGATGCCCTGCGTCTGTGGCGTAAGACCCACGTGGAGGGTGAGGTAGTCGGCTTCACGGAAGAGCTCTTCGGTGGAGACGAGGCGAATGGCGTTTTCACGCGCAACCGAGGCCGAAACGAAGGGATCGTGGCCGATGAGTTCCATGCCGAAGCTGCGGGCGCGGCGGGCGACCTCAAGGCCGATACGGCCGAGGCCGAGCACGCCGAGCTTTTTGCCGCGGAGTTCGACGCCCTGAAGGGACTTCTTCTCCCATTTGCCGGCATGCATGGAGGTGTTTGCCTGGGGCAGCTTGCGGGCCAGGGAGATCATGAGGCTGAGCGTGAGCTCGGCGACGGCGACGGCGTTGGCGCCTGGCGTGTTCATGACGACGATGCCACGGCGGGTAGCCGCGTCGGCGTCGATATTGTCCACGCCGACACCGGCGCGACCGATAACGCGCAGTTTGGGCGCGACGGCCATGAGGGCATCGTCCACTTGAACGGCGGAACGGACGACGAGACCGTCCGCATCGGCGAGTTCGGCAGGCAGGTCCTTGATCTGGTCGTGGGGGACGATCTTCCAACCCTGCTCAGCGGCAAAAACAGCAACGGTGGCAGGGGATACTTTCTCGGCGAGAACGATCTTCATTTCCTAAAAATCTCCTGTGCGACGAGGGCTAGCGTCTGATTGAGAAACGGATTGGAACTTTAGCGGACCAGTGAAAAAGCTGCATCCTTCGGCTCGTCCGGGTCGTTTATGCCCATAGAGCCGAAGGATGATTTTGAAGCGCACGCAAGCGAGCCGCGCGCCCGGCAGGAGCCGTTATGCGTGGACCGCTTCGGGAGTGGCTGCTTTCTTTGCTTCGGCGACGCGATCGGCATAGACCTGCTGCGCGGCTGCGAGCGCCTTTCCGAACTGGAAGTTGGGGGTCTTGAGGACCGTGGGGGCAATTTGCTCGAGTGCGCCGATGAGGGCGATGGTGTCCATGAAGTCAAAGTAGCCGAGGTGCGCGACGCGGAAGAGCTTACCCTTCATGTCGCCCTGACCATTGGCAATCACGGAGGCGAAGCGCCCTTTGAGTTCCTTGACGACAGCGCTGGAGTCGAGACCGTCGGGTGCGACGATGGCGGTGACGGCAGCGGCCGGCGACTCAGGCGCGAAGATCTCGAGGCCGAGAGCCTGCGCGGCGGCGCGTGTCATGGCTGCGATGGTTTCCGCATTGTTGACCAGCGCGACACGGCCCGCGGCGAGGTCGCCACCAGCCTGAGAGGCGATGAAGTCCAATGCGGCTCCGAGACCGGCAACGAGCGCGACGGAGGGCGTATAAGCCGACTCGCCAGCCTTGGCGCTCTTGCGCTCGCGGCGGAGGTCGAAGTAGTAGCGCGGGTTCCTGGAGGTTTCCATGGCAGCCCACGCGCGTTCGCTGACGGCGAGGTAGGCGAGGCCGGGAGGAATCATGACTGCCTTCTGGGAGCCACCGATGATGACGTCCACACCCCAGCCGTCCACATCGAAGTGGGTGGTGCCGAGGCCGGTGATGGCGTCGACCACGAGCAGGGCATCGCAGCCGGACGAGCGCAGGAGTTTGGCAACCCCTTCGACGTCATGACGGACGCCGGTCGATGTTTCCGTGGCCTGCATGTATACGACGCGGGTGTCCGGTTTGAGAGCGGCGCGAACCTCGTCGAGGGTGAAGGTGGAGCCGTAGGGCTTGGTGACGACATCGGCATTGCAACCGAAGGCCTTGGCCAGCGCGACCCAGCGCTCACCGAACTTACCGGCAGACAGGACGAGCACGCGGTCGCCAGGCGAGGTGAGGTTGGAGACGGAGGCTTCCATGGCGCCGGTGCCGGAGCAGGCCATGAGCAGGACGTCGTTCTGGGTGCCGACGAATTCCTTGAGTTGCGCCAGGACGCGCTGGTAGAGTGCGCGGAACTCGGGAGTGCGGTGATGGATGTCAGCTGCGGCCATGGCGAACTGGGCTGCTGGAAGCAGCGGAGTCGGGCCGGGTGTAAAGAGTCGGGTCTTCCGAATCATGTGGGAGTATCCTCTCTTCTGGTATTTTCACGCACCTGTACATTTGACGCAGGGGCACTATACTTAAAAGTTGGCCTTCATTCGGAGACGCAAGATTGAACCTTTCGAAAAAAATTGATCAAGATACCGTTGCGGCGATGAAAGCGAAGGACGCTGACCGCACCGGGGTGCTGCGCATGATGAAATCTGCCATCAAGAGCAGGGAAATCGAGAAGCGATCTCCGCTGACGGACGCTGAAGTTCAGCAGGTGCTGACGACGATGATCAAGCAGCGGCGGGAGTCCATTGACCAGTTCACGAAGGGCAATCGCCCGGATCTGGCGGAAAAGGAAGCTGCCGAGATTACGGTCATTGAAGAATATATGCCGAAGGCTGCCTGCGAAGACGAGATTCGGGATCTGGTGGAGCAGACGATTGCCGACCTGGCGGTGAGCGGGGACGATCTTGGCCCGAAGGATATGGGGATGGCGATGAAGGCGGTGCAGGCTCGGATTCAACAGAAGGGCCTTCGAGCAGATGGACGACTGATCAGCGAGATCGTAAAAGCACGACTCGCGAAATAGTACATGGCCTTTGGCCATGGGTAATCGGAACGGGGCGAATTTGCCCCGTTTTCTTGTTGAGAGCATTATTGGCGAGTGGGTTTGATGGTGACGAAGGTTCCGTCAGGGAGTTCGCCCTCGACGAAATGCACCACGCCGTTTTTTACGAATCCCAGAACCGAACCCGAGGGCTGGCCGGCTGTCGGCTGTGGTTCTTCGGCGAAGAGTGATCCTGTTGTGGGGACCGCGGCTCGCCCGGATTCCGCCGGCGCAGCAGCGGGGCGGCCGGGCAGGAGGTCGCCGACGGTGCGATGGGTGCCTTTGTCCATGGCCAGATTGGCGAGACGGTCGGCATGTTTGTTTTTGCCGCGAAGGACGTGTTCGATGCGAAAGCCTTCCAGGCGAGAGGCGCGGCGTTTTGCTTCTTCGTAGAGCGGGCGGAGGTCAGGGCTGTTGACGCGGTACTTGCCGAGCATCTGCTTGACCATGAGTTCCGAGTCGGCGATGACCCGGAGGCGGTCGTAGCCCATCGTCAGCGCAAACTCCAGCGCGGCGAGCAAGGCGGAGTATTCGGCGAAATTATTTGTTTTGACCCCGAGAAACTCGTACAGCTCTTCGATTTTGTTTCCATCGGAGTCCTCGATTCGCACGCCATACCCGGCGGGACCGGGGTTGCCGCGAGAGCCGCCGTCGCAATAAGCCGTGATCCATGAAGACGATACGGAGGCTGGTTGAGATACGGAAGGCATGAGATGAGTTTAGCGGAGGGAACGGTGGAAAGCCTTGCCGGAATTTGTGACGTTTTGTGGGCCCTGACGAGGCTGGGGGCCAGATGACAGATTCGTCAGGAGCAGGGCGTACACTTTATGGGCAAAGAGAGTTTGCGCCATGAAAGATCAATCCCACGGCCCGGAGCGCAGGTTTCCGGCTCTACCGAATTCGGCTCACATTTCGTCTCCCAGCGCGTCCATTGTCCAAGGAGATGTACAGCCGATGTCAGACGCGTTGAGCATAGTTTCGCGAGAAGCGGTTGCCAGCCGTTCGCCACGGAAGATGGTGCGGGCTGGGGAGATCACCTCTGAAACCGAGTTGATTCGAGAGGCTCAGGCTGGATCGCGCGCGGCTTTTGACGCGTTGGTGCGCCAACATGATCAAGCTGTGTTGCGGCTGGCGCTTCACCTTACGGGTTCTGAGCAGGATGCCCAGGATGTTCACCAGGAAGCGTTTTTGAAGGCGTACAAGTCACTGGGCAATTTTCGGTTCGAGTGCTCTTTCTACACCTGGATTTATCGCATTGTGACGAACCTTTGCCTGGACCTGATGCGCCGCAGAAAGGCGCGGCGGGAAGAACAGGCTGTGATGATCGACGCGGCCGGTGGCGAGATGGACTTGCTGGTGAACGTCTCCGATGACCGCGCGGGGGCGAACCCTGATCGCGAGCTGGAGCGGAAGCAACTGGGGCGGCATATCATGGCCGCGCTGGACAAACTGACGCCACGGGAGCGGATGGTCTTTGAACTGAAGCATTTCCAAGGGCTGCGCCTGAGAACGATAGGCGAAATGCTGAATACGACGGAAGAAACGGCGAAGAATACGCTGTTTCGGGCTACGAAGAAGTTACGGGCGAACCTGGCTGCCGTTCGCTGAGCCGGGCTCAGAAATCTGCACTTTGGAAACTCTAAATGACTTGTGAACAGGCACAGGAAGGCATTGCGCTGGCGGTTTATGGTGAATTGCCGGATGAAGAGCGCCATGTCCTGGCGCAGCATCTGCTGATATGCGAGTCCTGCCGTGCAGAGTACGATGCGGTGGAAGGATTGCGGAAGGCGATGAGTCTTCATCCGCAAGAAGAACCCTCTGCGAATTTGCTGGCGCGGGCGCGTCTGCGACTGGAGGAGGCGCTGGACGCGGTACCGCAGGGCGGGTGGCTGCAGAGGGTGGGTCGGCGTTTCCGGCTGGGTATTGTTCGGCTGAGCGGGGCTCCTGTTATGGCTTCAGCCTTGCTTGTGCTCGGACTGGCTGCGGGAGGTTATGGTGGATTTAAGCTGGGTGCGCACAAGTTGCACCAGCAGCAATCAAGGATGATCCTGAATGCGCTGCCGATTCGACCGGCACAAGTTGCCATAGCGAATGGAAATATCGAGAACGCCAGCGAAAAGCTGCCATCGAGCGAACCGAATGATTCCTTGATGATCGATACTGCGGCGGCACAGATTGCCAATGTAAGCCAGATTCTGAGCACACCGAACTCGAATCGAGTAGAGATTCGTTTTAATCGCCTGGTGCCGGAGTCCATTTCGGGATCGGTGCATGATCCTTACATGCGGCGCCTGCTGCTGCTGGGTGTGGTTGCTCCGCAGAACTCGATGGTGCGGGATACGGCGGTGGACCTGATTGCACGGGAATGTGCGATGGGAGGGTGCAAGGAAGGCCCCGACCGGCGGGCTCTGATGGAAGCGCTGCGGTATGACAGCAACCCCGGGGTTCGACTGGACGCGCTGGCAGGACTGCAGCCCTACATCGCGACTGACGTACATGTGCGGAACGCCGTGCTGGATGCCATGCTGCACGACGCAGATCCGATTGTGCGAGTGCAGGCGATTGAGCTGGTGGCGCCGATTGAGGCAGACTCCAGCGTTCGGCAGGTGCTTCATACGGTGGCCGAACAGGATGAGAATCCACAGATTCGGGATGTTTCCGAGCAGGTTCTTGAGCAGGAGCCTCCTGTGCAGTAATGGAAAGGCGGCGGAGTGCGGATAACGTTACAGGCTGCCGGTTCGTCTTTCAGTACGAAGAGTCGATGACTTCAACGAAGAAAATACTGATCGGGCTGGTGATGGGCGCGATGGTGGGAGCCGCGCTCATGACGGCTATTCCGATACGGGCGGCCCAGACCAAGGCTGCGTCTGCTCCGGCTCCAGGTCGCTTTACTCCTGGATATCTTGGGGTATATCTCCGGGCGGCAGGACCGCAGGCTGCCGGGCAGACTGGGGGAGCCGAAATCTTGGGAGTGGATCGAGATGCACCGGCCGGGCACGCCGGGCTCCGGCCTCACGACGTGATTGTGGGGCTGGATGGGAAGCCGGTACGGGACAGTCTGCAACTTCGGAACGCATTGCAAAGCCTGCCGGCGGGGCGGGTGATCCATTTGCGGCTGGTCCGTGACGGTAAGACGATGAACGTGGCGGTGAAGCTGGCGAGCCGCACCGAGGTTGAGGCGGCAGCCTGGCCTGAGGGGGTGATTTTCGCGGATGGGTTTCCGGTAGCGGGGTCGGGGAGCAGCCTGGCGGGGATGCCTTATACCAGTCAACTTGGGCCGAGCGTGAAATTGCGCGAGTTTGCGATGCTGGGCTGCGACGGGCTGGACGTGGAACCACTGGGGAGACAATTGGCAAGCTACTTTGGCGTTCCGAAGGGAACGGGCCTTCTGGTGCGAAACGTGGAGCCGAAGAGCGTTGGTGCGGCGGCGGGGCTGCAAGCCGGCGATGTGATTATGGCGGCCGATGGAATGCCCTCGAGCACGTTACGCGGCTGGCTGATGGTGGTGTCGCAGAACCAGGGGAAAGTTGTGAACCTGAAGGTGATTCGAAATCACCGATTAAAGCTGATTCAGTACACGCCTGGGGGCCAAAACAGATGATTTTCGCTTCCGCGCCTCGACTGGTGAGGAATTGCGGCAAGATTACCGGGAAAGTGCCTGGGAACAGAAACTTTCCTGCTCCTGCGGCATCTGCTTGAGGTGAACGGTTGTGATTCAATAAAAAGAGATGCCCGAAGTAATAAAACCCAGTGCGGCCATGCGCCGAGCCAAGGCGGCGGAGCGTAAGGTCAGGGAGCTTGCGGTGGTGGCCCACTCGCTGGCTTCCACCCGTCATCCCGTGATGGCGCAGATTGTGCCGATGCGGCGCTGCAACCTCTCCTGCACCTATTGCAATGAATACGACGACGTGTCGAAGCCGGTGCCGATTGAGGAGATGCTGCGCCGGATTGATCACCTTGCCAGGCTGGGCACGAGCATTATCACGCTATCGGGCGGGGAGCCCACACTGCATCCGGACCTGGATGAGATTATTGCCCGGATTCGATATCACGGCCGGATCGCCGGGATGATTACGAACGGATACTACCTGGTTCCGGAGAGAATTGTTCGCCTGAACCGGGCTGGGCTCGATCATCTGCAGATATCGATCGATAACGTGCAGCCGGATGAAGTGTCTAAGAAGAGCCTGAAGGTTTTGGACAAGAAACTGCAGAACCTTGCCGAGTATGCAGAGTTCCATATCAACATCAATTCCGTTGTGGGAGGCGGGATCAAGAATCCGCAGGATGCTTTGACGATCGGGCGCCGCGCGATTGAGCTCGGGTTCACCTCGACGATTGGGATAATTCATGACGGAGACGGCCAACTGAAGCCGCTGGGCGATGCTGAGCGCAAGGTTTGGACCGAGATGCGTGGATGGAAGAAGAAGAACTATTCGCGATTCAATCAGTTTCAGGAAGCGATTGCGAACGGGCAGCCCAATGACTGGCGTTGCCGTGCGGGTTCCCGGTATCTGTACATCTGCGAAAACGGGCTGGTGCATTATTGCTCGCAGCAGCGGGGTTTTCCGGGAGTTCCACTGGCTGAGTACACGGCGGAAGATGTTCGGCGTGAGTTCAAGACGGAAAAGACTTGCGCTCCGCACTGCACGATCAGTTGCGTCCATCAAATTTCATACATTGATCACTGGCGTGCTCCGCAGACCAGTTCGATTTCGCCGGGGCAGGGTTCTGAACTGGTGAAGATTCGGTCCTGACACGCTGGAAATAGACAAGCAGGGAAAGCAAAAAATGAAGCTTTGGAAAACTTTACTGTCTGTGCCGCTGGGCATGGTCATCACCGCGGGAACGTTGTTTGTGCCCGGCTATGCTCAGGCTCAAACCAACTCCGCGCAACAACCCGATGGGATCAAGGTCTTCCAGGCGATCGAAGACAAGTGGAGCACTGCCGTTGTGAATCCCGACCAGTACACCATGGACTTGTTGCTCGATCCGTCGTTTGTCGACATTACGGCGTCCGGCGATGTGGAGACGCGGGATGAGTACATTGCGTTTCTTTTCGCCAAGGGCGGAGATCAGCCTTACAGCATGCTGCAGCGTGTGACGAGTGTTCGTGAATTCGGGGATACGGCTGTGATCAACGGGACCTACGCGATCAAGGTCTCAGTGGACGGAATGCCGCGCGATGAGCAGGGAGTATTCACTCACGTTTTTGAGAAAACTCCGGCAGGCTGGCGATGCGTGAATGCTCAGCAGACGAATATTCCTGCTCCCAAGGCGAGTGAGGCGAATACGAAGAAGCGACATCGGCGGCTACTTTAGCGCCTTTAGGGCGGATGCATGAGTTGAGGCCAGAGGCTTGTACGTCTGGTAGCTGGGGAGAAACCGCTCACAAGTGGAGGAGCGGTTTCCATTGCTGGTCCAGAAAGAGGCGGATTGCTGCGATGCCTTGCGCGCCAGCGGCCTTGCACGCAGGCGCGTTTGTGGCTGTGATTCCGCCCAGAGCCAGTACGGGTCGTCCTTGTGATTCGGTGACTGCCTGAGAGAGTGCATCGAGGCCCACGCCGGGGACAATGCCGCTGGGCCCTGCTTTTTCAAAGACAGGCGAAAAAAGCAGGAAATCGGCGATGGCTGCACGGCTTCGGACTTCTTCGAAGCTGTGGCAAGCGGCGCTGATGGTGCAGTCGCGTCCGGCCTGCGCGAAGAGGCTGCGAGCCTTGTGCGCCTCCCCTGCCGGCACGTTACCAGCGAGGTGTATACCCTGGCATCCTGTTTTCAATGCTATTGCAGCAGGCCCGTTGAGCAGGACCGACATCTGGTTGTTCTCTGCTTGCGTGATTTGCACGATTGCGGTGGCAAGCGACTTGAGGCGCGCAGGAGGCAGGTCCTTTTCGCGGATCTGGAGGTACGGCACGCCGTCTTTGGCGAGCCTACGTGCCAGTTGAATCAGCGCATTCAGATGCGCGTTTTCATCTCCTGGGAAAAGAGATCGTTGTGTGATGGCGTAAAGCAGCATCTAAAAGCAAATTAGCAAAGAATCGGGCTCCTTTACGCGCGGACTATTCCGAAGCCTGTCTTTGATTGCCACTTTGCTTTCAAGCCGCAATTTTTTGGGGAGCGTGCGTTTCGTTGTGGGGCGACCCTCCCGGAATGAAAACAGAAAAATAATCTTTGCAGCTATCGCTGTTATCAGGCTGCTTCGGCGATAAGATGGGCGCTGGACGCAAGGAATTCTATGGCGAAATACGATCTACTGGTCATTGGCTCGGGGCCTTCCGGGCAGAGAGCCGCTGTATCCGCGGTGAAAAAGGGTAAGCGTGTTGCCCTTGTGGAGATGCGGAGTGTGGTTGGCGGCGTCTGCATTAACACGGGGACAATTCCCAGCAAAACCATGCGGGAGGCGGTGTTGCACCTTTCCGGCTACAACTATCGCTCGATTTACGGGATGAATTACCGGGTGAAGGAAAAGATCACGATGGCGGATCTTGCCTTTCGGGTTCAACACGTAATCAAGACTGAAATTGACGTGACCGAGGCCCAGTTGTCGCGCAATCTGATTGATGTGATTCATGGTGTGGCGAGCTTTGAGGGGCCGAATCGTGTGAAGGTATCGGGACCCCAGGGGGAGTCGGTTTATGAGGCCGACTACATTCTGATTGCAGTTGGAACGAAGCCTGCCAGCACGTCCAAGGTTCCGATTAACGGAAAGACGATCGTCAACAGTGACCAGATTCTTGAACTGAGCCAGTTGCCCCGAACGATGATCGTGGTGGGCGGCGGAGTGATCGGCGTGGAATATACGTGCATGTTTGCGGCGCTTGGGGTTAGAGTCACGCTAGTCGAAAAGCGTTCCAGGTTGCTGGAGTTCGCCGACCAGGAAATCGTGGAAGCGCTCAGCTATCATCTTCGGGACAGCCGGGTGACCATGCGTCTGCATGAGGAAGTGGAGAGCGTGGAAGAGTTGCCCGATGGAACAGTGGTGGCGAACCTGGAAAGTAAGAAGAGAATTTCCGGCGATGCGTTGTTATACGCAGTGGGTCGTCAGGGCAATGTGGATGAGTTGAATCTGGCAGCCGCTGGTATCGAGGCGGACGAGCGCGGACGCATTCCGGTTGATAAGGATTTCCGTACCAAAGTGCCGCATATTTACGCGGCCGGCGACGTGATTGGTTTCCCCAGCCTGGCTTCCGTTTCGATGGAGCAGGGCCGAATTGCTGTAGAGCGGGCCTACGGGAATGAGACTCTGCAGTCGAATCCAAGCTTTTATCCTTACGGGATATACACGATTCCTGAGATTTCGTTTATCGGAAAAACAGAAGAGCAGCTTACGGAAGAGGACGTGCCGTACGAGGTAGGGGTGGCATATTACCGGGAGATTGCGCGCGGGCAGATTCGCGGCGACACGACAGGAAGGCTTAAGCTGATTTTTCACCGTGAATCCAGGCAGATTCTGGGAGTGCACATCATCGGCGAGGGAGCATCGGAGCTGGTCCACATTGGGCAGGCGGTGATGGCGCTGGACGGCACATTGGACTACTTTGTGGATACGGTATTTAACTATCCTACGCTGGCGGAATGCTACAAGGCTGCTGCTTTTAATGGCCTGAATCGGCTTGCCCGTTTCGATAACTAGCGGGCGCACCGGGCAACTGACAGGCAATTTTGTAGAGAAGGGGGACAGAGGCATGGCGAAATCGATTGGAGTAGTGCTGACAGACCAGGTGACAGCCGGATTGGTCGAGAATCATGAGCTGGTAGGAGACCCGATTCACCTGCCGAAAGAGTTTGATGAAAATGGTCTCATTGAAATTCCAAAAGAGGAACTCTGCAATCTGATTTGTGATGCGGTGGTGGAACTGGTCCCCCGTGAGACAGAGATCATTGCAGTTGGCGTGGCTATGCCCGGAATTGTAATCAAGGGTGTTCTGGAGGACTCGCCGAATTTGCCGCAGCTAAAGGGCACCCACGTGTGCAATGACGTGAGCGCGGAACTTCGAGAGCGAGGATTTGATTTTCCGGTAAGCCTGTGCAACGACGCGGATGCTGCGGCCGCGGGTGTGGCTGCTTCGCGCAAGGAGTACAACAAGCTTGTGCGCGTTTGGACGATTGGCAATGGGATCGGATTTGGGCGCTATCCGCATACTGAGGGTGCCTGGGAAGGCGGGCACATGGTGGTATCTCTTGATCCGAAGGAGCGTTATTGCGGATGCGGTGGCAAGGGGCACCTGGAAGGCATTATGGGTAACCGTGCGATGCGATTGCGGTTTCTCGATATGGAGCCCGATGAAGTATTTGAGGCAGCCAGGAAAGGTGATCGCCGCTGCGCGGACTTTGTGGACCTATGGCATCGAGCATTGGCGGCAGCGACAGCCTCTCAAATTCACCTGGAGGGACCGGGCCGCTTTTGTTACACGGGGCGTGATATTGACCGCCTGGATCTGAACACGTTGCGACATTACCTTTATGAAATGGTAAAGATGAGCCCGCTTCAGAGTTACACGGTGGAGGTGCTACCGGAGGACCGTCATCGGACTGTAGTAGGAGCCGCCGTAGCGGCAGAGCGGGGAGAAAAGTGCTAGTGAGTGACTCCCCCCTCCGGTACAGTTAGCTCTCAGACTGTGAAGCGCTGAAGGCCAGCACGATGGGCATGTGCAGATATGGACTCGTGAATCTGAATCGCGAGTGCCAGCGCGCGACTACCGTCCTCTCCTGAAACTTTTGGTCTTTTTCGGGTGCGCACTGACTCAATAAACGATTCGATTTCCAGACGCAGTGGTTCGGCATCCTCAACATCAGGCTTGTGCATGCGGAGCCCTGGCGGGAGGAGCGGATTGGAAGATGATTCGCGTGTTAACTCCTCGATGGAAGCCTGAGAGAGCATTGTGTCTGACGTAACATCGATGACCAGCAGGTCTTTCCTGGCATAGTCGAGGGACACATATTGATGAGGCTGGAAAAAGCGGAGTTTTCTCACCCGCTCGGTACTGACTCTGCTGGCGGTGAAATTTGCAACACAGCCGGACTCAAATTCAATTCGAACGTTGGCGATGTCGATTTTTGGGGAAACGATCGGTAGTCCGACCGCGTGGACCTCGCTTACGGGCGATTGAGCCAAATGGAGCACGACATCGAGATCGTGGATCATGAGATCGAGGACGACGTCGACGTCAAGGGCTCGCGGAGTGAAAATGCTGAGCCGGTGCGCCTCAAAGAACATGGGATGGTTGCGCATTTTTTCCGCCGCCATGACGGCAGGATTGAAGCGCTCCAGTTGACCCACCTGAAGAATTCTGTCGTGCTGAGTGGCCGTGGCAACCATCTGCTCCGCTTCGGCCACTGTAACGGCAATGGGCTTTTCCACCAGGACATCGATTCCAGATGACATGAGGGCGGAAGCAGCATCTGCATGTCCTGAAGTAGGCACGCATACGGATGCAGCGTCTACGCGGACCCCGCCACGCGCTCTTGCGGACAAGAGCGCGTCTAGGGACTCATAAACAGGCGGGAAGGGGTAGGGAGCATCTGCCGGCCAATTCAGTGAAGCGACCTGGTCAGTGTCAGGCTCGACGATTGCGGTGACGCGGACCGGAGGCTGCGAGCTTTGAGCAGAAAGTGCGAGGTCGCGGTAGACACGCAGGTGGTTCCGCCCAAACGCTCCGACTCCCAAGACAGCGACGTTCAGCGGGTCGCTCCTTTACCCTCAACAACTTTGAGGCAGCGTGAATAAAGGTCAAGCAAATGTTCGATCTGATCTTCAGATTTGGGTGTGCTGGAAGCTACAAATCCAGTTGCAGCCGTCGCTGAGCGCGCGGCGCCAGTCGTTGTCACGACAAACTTGAGCAAATCGAGAGCAATGTCCTCGTTACGGCGGGAAATGCTGGCGACAGGAAACGCCTGATCCATGAATGAAACTCCTCTGGGGCCGATACTAGCAAATCTGGACCCGATTGTGGCGTTCACAGCGCACTAATATGCAGGCACACACGACCAATCAAGAAATCATTTAAGGAGTCAATGGAGCCGGCCTCCAAAATTTCAACAGGAAAATCGAGGTGGTAGGGGCGAAGGAGTAAGCGTTTTGAATCCGAAGTAACGTATCGCAACAAAAGTCTGTTGCCCAACCGCACGACGTAGAGATTGGGTCGAGGCGGATTAACTTCCAAAAGCGTGTTGTAGTGGCGATCGACTACCACAATGGCAAGCTCACGCAGCAGCGGTTCCATGCCACTCGCCTGATCCGCCGTAATGCGAATGCCGATGAAGCGCTCCCAGGATCGGCGCAGGGAAGAGTGATGTGGTGGGAGGCGATCAAAATCGACTCCGGGAAGCATCATGTACGCCTGGACTGATCGACGCGGGATGACGGGCAGCGCAACTACTGCAGGTTGCGCGATCAATGGTATCCGCACAGTTTCAGTAAGGATTCCATCGGGCGATTCACCTTCATCCAGCATTGGTCCAGCGAGCTCTTGAATGTCGATCTGCTGAGCGTCCAATAGCCGGTCCAGTGCGACAAGACTCAACTTTCGCTTCTTGTGGAGAAAATTTGAGATATGTGAGGGGCGAAGTCCAGTTTGTGCAGCCAAGAGCTTTCCCGTCACCACTCCGCGCTGGATGCGCCGCCACATTTCAAGGCGCAGTCGCTCATGGAGCTGCGAAAAGGTCATTGTGAATGAGTTTCAATTAGCCACGCAGAGTCGCTGCTTCATTAGCACCAAGAAAATCACGGCTCGCAAGGCATTGTTCTTTTATGAGTAATATTAGACTCGCCGATGTTCCCGGTCATTGAAGATGACGTCGGTCGCGTTGACCCTTGGGGTCCGGACCGATAAATTCAGCACACTTTCTGAGTCGCAAAGAGAGTAAAGCCGATCATTGCTGTCCAAAATAGCGGATAACTGCGGTGGCTTGGCGGGGGAGCGAGCAGGCTGATCCCGAATAATCTGGA
>JBMFWD010000065.1:0-15337 GCA_049965615.1 Acidobacteriaceae bacterium | reverse complement strand
CCTTTTGTGCGGGAGTCGGTGGTGGTCGGAAGCACCGTGCATACCGATGGATGGCAGGGATATTTGCCTCTGAAGAGCAATGGTTTTCGGCACGAGGTCACCTACCTGAAGGGCAACGCGAAGACCGCCTCGGAACTGCTGCCGCGCGTTCATCTGGTCATCGCGCATTTGAAACGGTGGATGCTGGGAACGCATCAGGGGGCGATCAGCCATAAACATCTTGATTACTATCTGGATGAATTTACGTTTCGCTTTAACCGGCGGCGATCAAAGAGCCGAGGCAAGCTCTTCTTCCGGCTCGCACAGCAAGCTGTGGCCGTCGATCCTGTAACCCTGGAGCAAATAATTCATTCCGATGCAAAATCCGCAGAGAAACCACAACCTGTTGGGCCTACCTGAGTCAAGCAGATACCTACCTCGAAGAAAACATTTGGGACTGCTTTATCGAGCTAACACTGCGCCGGAATACATATCTTCGCCGCAATGGAAGGCGTATCGGCCCCGGTGTCGCGCGTAAAGTGTCACGGTCCCTGTTTGTCCGACGGGCACGGTGACTTCTGCCGTTCGTCCATTCGGGCCCAGGCCTTCGAACACCGTTCGCAACAGGCAGCCGCCGATGTGATCGGTGATTGCTACGCGAACGGTTTTCCGTGCAGGGATGACGAGAGTGCGCGGCTGGTAGGGATATCCTGTGACATCGGCTCCTTCGGTCAAGCGGTATAGTCGCCCCGGCGCGGTAGATGCCGTGGATGTCTCTGCAGGCTGACCGAGATAGGCACCGTAGTTTTGGCCGAAATAGTAGAAGAGAAATGCGCTGGTACCGATGAACAATACGGCCGTGACACGCATCAGCCAGGGCCCCGAGCGTCGCAAGACAGCAAAGACAAGATGACCAAGTGCCACCATCACTACCACCAGAAACGCCATTGCGAAGCCATATACGAGGACAGAAGTGGCGGCAAGCAGATAATTCCCAGCGACTAAAGGTACCAAGAGGATGCCGAGAAAGATGGGTAGCGAGCAGGTGTGTGATGCTGCACCGTAGGCAAAGCCAAACGAAATGAGCGCGCGCTTCCGAGCCGGGTTCTTGACCAGCGTTCCGGACTCGTGAAGCTCGTAAAGCCGATTCATCGGGTTCCAGCGTTCCACGAATGCCAGCACACCGCCGCGGCCCAGCAATATCAGAATGCCGAGCAGCAGGAACGCCAGAGCGGCGACGGGAATGAAATAGATCAGGTAATTGTAGGCAACACTGCCAACCGCACCGATGATGGCCCCAGCAGCCGAATAGAAAGCGACGATACCCAGCGCGACCAGTCCGGCAGCGATGAGCACGGGACGTGAGACGATGCGGGTATTCTTGCTGGGCGGTGTCCCGCAGGTGAGATAAGCCAGAAACGCCGGGGTAATGGCAATGCTGCAGGGCGAAAAGAACGACGCAGCTCCCCCGATCACTGCCAGCGCCAGAATCAGCAGCGGCGGCAACGTCTGTCCCCGTTGGAGAATTGAGCCCGCATGCAGATACAAAAAATAGCCTGAAGTGCCCATGAGCAGAAGTGTTATGCCGGCGACAGTCGGAATGATCCAGCTTGTAACCGAGGAATTTGTACCGTTTGTTTGACGCATCGATTAAGCCCTTTGGATCGCAGAACCTTGACTCACTGCGGCATTCGATAGCTGGAAGAAACGTTGACTGTCATTTCGACCGCTGGCCCCACCCGCTTTTTGGGGAGTAATCGTCCGGCAAAAGAGTTCGTAAGCACCGTGGTAACGCTGGCAACCATGGCGACCATAGCCCACACCGGATGCAGCAGCCCGGTAATGGCCAGGGGGACACCGATGCCGTTGAAGGCAAAGGCGAGCGAGAGGTTTTGGACCGTCTTCCTGTAGGAACTCCGGCCAATGTAGAAGGCGTCGACAACCGCTCCCAGGCGTTGCCCTACCAGCACGACGTCTGCGGACTCGATCGCTATGTCCGTCCCCGCGCCGATCGCGATGCCCACGTCAGACTGCATCAAAGCCGGAGCGTCGTTGATTCCATCCCCGACCATGGCTACTCGAAAGCCTTGGTCCTGTAATTCCCGAATCACGGCGGCTTTGTTCTGCGGCAGGACTTCCGCACGGTAATCTGTAATTCCAACCTGTGCAGCAACAACCTGGGCAGTCCGGGCATTGTCGCCGGTCACCATCATCGGCTCAAGTCCCGCAGCCCGCATGCGCTGAATTGCGTCTCTCGCATCCGGTTTGATTTGGTCGGCTATGCCGATCAGGCCAGCCAATCGGCCGTCTATCGCAAGCGCGACGACGGTATCGCCTTTCGCGCTCATTGCTTCCATCTGCGCAACGGCGGCATCGGCCCGTTCCGTTTTAAGGAATTGTGGCTTGCCAATGAGCACGCGATGGCCCTCGACCGTTGCGGTAACACCCATGCCGGGAGTCGCCTCAAAGTCCGTTGCGTTCGGAATTGGCAACTGTTGCGCCTCCGCAGACATCACGATTGCCCGAGCCAACGGATGCTCTGAGGACTTCTCTGCCGCCGCCGCCAATCGCAGTATTTCCTGATGACTGAAACCCGGCATGGGCTGAATGTCGGTAACGGAAGGTTCGCCCCGCGTGATCGTGCCCGTCTTATCGAGGACGACTTTGCGGACATCCTTGAGGACCTGAAAAGCATCGGCTGAACGCATGAGAACCCCGTGCTCAGCAGCCATGCCGCCGCCACGGATCATGGCCAGAGGGCTGGCCATGCCCAGGGCGCACGGATAGCCCATCACCAGGACTGCGAGCACGGCAAAAATCGCACGCGTCCAATCCGGATAGCCGGTGACCAACCACGCGCCCAGAGTCCAGATGAGAAAAGCAAGAAGGGATGCTCCCAAGACAGCGGGCACGTAGACAGCAAGCACTCGATCCACCAGCGCCAGAATTCCAGGCTTCAGCGCGCGGGCTTCTTCCACACTTCGAGCCACCTGGTGCAGGAAACTCTCTTCGCCGACCTTCGTCACTCGGATTAACAACGTTCCCGTCTGGTTCATCGATCCGCCGATGACCTCGTCGCCGGTCTTCTTGGACTGAGGCATTGACTCCCCAGTCACCAGACTTTCATTCACGCCGGAACTGCCGTCGATGACTTCTCCGTCCACCGGTATCGATTCGCCCGGACGCACACGCACTTTATCGCCGGGACGGATCTGTTCAAGAGGTATCTCTTCTTCTGTTCCGTCGCGCACAACCCGCGCTGTGGGCGGAACCAAAGAAAGGAGCTTTCGGACAGCCTGGGAACTGCGTGTTCTCACCCGCAAAGAAACATAACCCGACAGCAGATGGTAGGTAGTAATAAATACCGATACCGCGAAGAAGTCCGCAATCGGAAACGATGCATCGAAGTAGCCGAGCACACCGCCGATCAGGCCGGCAAATGCTCCGAATTCCAGGAGCACATGCTGATTCAGGATTCCGCGCCGCAGGCTGGCCCATCCCATCTGCAAGATATGCCACCCCGGCCCGAACATCGTCGCCAATGCCAGAAACGGCAGGAGAATCGGCAGCGGTTTGGGTGGCGGGTTGGATATCACTCCCGCCCACATCAGACTCATCATGGTTATGGCGATGATGGCAAACCCGGCGGCGATGAGGAGGTTGCGCCGTTCTCCTCGCATGACTTCCTGCTCTTGCTCAAAGGTGAGCGCTTTCCTTGGATCACGAACTGTGTAACCGAGATCAAGAATGAGTTTCTTCAACTGCCGGGGAGACACTTTGGAGGACTCGTATTCGATCAACGCCTCCTCATGCGCAAGGTTCACGCTCGCCCGCCGCACTCCATCTGTCCTCTCCAGCGCTTTGGTCAGGCTGCCCACGCAGAAGGAGCAAGACATTCCGCCGACTTTCAACTGCAGCTTCTCGGCGCCGCTTCCTCTACCCAAAATCAGCGGCGCCACCGGCGTACCTTCGATCGACTGAAGCGGACTCATGCCTAGCTCCTTGTTGTTACGTCGTATCCGATTTCATGTAGATTAGCCTGCACCTGCTCTGGCGTTGCCTGATCCGCATCGATGGAAACGGAGATGTGTTGATCTTTTGCGCTGGCGCTTACGCTGCCTATTCCCGGAACTCGCTGCAATGCCCGGACGATGCGGCTTTCGCAGGATTCGCAATGAATTTTCTGTGCGCCTGTAACAATGAATTCGAGATTCGTGGTCATTTCTTTCCTCCTGTTCGCAAGGTAAACCCGGTACTCCGGTATAGAGTCAAGCGGAATTGCAGAATCGGTTTATGGTTTTCGTCCCCCGCCGCGAGGCTGTGGTTTTGCGCCTTCGGACTCCACCATCCGCCCATCCATGAGGCGAATGACGCCATCCACTTCGCTGATCATGCGCGTATCATGCGTGACCACCAGGATTGCCGTGCCCTGCTCTTTGCTCACCTTGCGCAGTAGTCGCATCACGCTCAATCCGCGCTCCGTATCCAGAGCGGCCGTGGGTTCGTCGGCAAGGATGATTGCGGGAGCGTTTGCCAAGGCGCGAGCGACGGCCACCCGCTGCCTTTCACCTCCGGAGAGCTGCTCGGGCAGAAGGGCGGCCCGGTCAGACACCTCCAGATACTCCAGCAGTTCCATCGCGCGAGCATCTGCCTGCCGCCCGACGATGCCGACCAATTCCAGCGATAGCAAGACATTCTCTTTCGCGGTCAAAAACGGAATGAGGTTGGAAAACTGAAAAATAAAACCGACTTTTTCGCGGCGAATGCGCTGTAGATCGAGTCGCGCTCCGTTATAAATATCTTGCCCTTCGAGCAGCACCCGCCCTTCGCTGGGTTCGGTAACTAGCCCGAGAATCATCAGCAGCGTGGTCTTTCCCGATCCACTCGGCCCCATGATGGCAAAGAGTTCTCCAGGCCTCACCGACATATTGATGCCCTTGAGCGCCTCAACTCGCGTATGTCCGCCGCCATAGCTTTTGCCCAGGTCCGCCGCTTGAATCGCGTACTCCATCGGTTCTTCTCCTTATGTGCCCAGTACGCTGCGTGGGTCTACTTTTGTGGCGCGCCGGATGGCCATGATGCTGGCCAGAACTGCTATCACGCTGATGATGACCAGCAGTTGCACTACATCGCCGCGCGTTGCTACCACTCTTCTTGGGAAGTAAGGCTCGCTGGCGAATTCCAGGGCAGCTCCCAGCAGAGTGCCCAGCACGCCCATCAATACGGCCTCTTCAAGAATCATGGCGTAGATGCGGCGTGTCTGCGTCCCCAGCAGCTTTAGCACCGCAATCTCCTTCAATTTGTCCAGCGTGAAGGTATAGGTGATGAGCCCGATAATCACTCCCGCGATGACCAGAAGAATGAGACGGAAAAGCGAAAGCTGCAACAGGATGAGCCGATTCGACCCCATCAACTGCATATTTACCTCCCGCGCGGAGGTATATACGGTAAGGTGCTTCCAGCGCTCGATCTCTCTGGCGACCTCTTTGACCGGAACCCCCGGCTTAACTTTCACCGCGATTGCATTCACGAAACTGAGGTTTTCCGCAATCTGTGAAGCCCGGCTTGCCAGTGGTTCGCTGAGGCGTGGAGCTGCCGGAACGGCTCCAAGAACCTCCTGCTGCGCGTGCCTGCGAATGTTGCGGAGAAGATCCGGATCATCTTCGAACAAAATGTTCTGCGCATCGTCGAGAGTTGCATAGATGACTGGATCGGCTGTAAATGCCACTACGTGCCTCGTCAGCCCGACCACGGCATAGTAAAACTTACCAAGCCGAATTCGTTCTCCTACATGCAGACCGGTTTTGACATCCGCAACGATTTCATAGTGACTGGCTTCGATTCCACGCCCGGCAACAATGACCGGCGGTCCTCCGATGTGACCCGGCTCGTAACCGATCACAACAAAACGCAAATCATGCGGCATCGCCATCCAACCCGGCTGCACCATAGTTCGAGTGCCGATGACAGTATTCATGTACATGAACTTCATCAGGGGCGTGGGGCGCATCGGCCGTTCGATATGGTCCCATGCCGTGACCAACGGGCTGGCCTGCGCCACTCCGTTCATCGATTGAATCGCGTGGTAGTAGCGCTCAGGAAGTCTCGATATCTCCACGTATGGACCAAGCCAGTTCTTTTGAACTACCCATAGGTCCGCGCCGGTTGCATCAATAATTGTGGATGAGTCCAGGATGACGCCGCGAATGATGCCGCCGATCGTCAATACCACCATGAGGAGAAGACCCACGCCAACCGTCGAGCTGATGAACTTGAACAGATGGTAGCGAATGTCTTTGACGGCCAGATTCATTGGTCCTCTCCACACAAAGAGGATGCCGTGTGCACACGAACTTTCTCTCCCGGCTTCAAGCCCATCGGTTTAAGCGCAACCCGTTCACCGGCCCTGAGATTGCCCTGGACTGCAACCAGAGACGATCGTGGGCTGCTTGCAATCGGCTGTACTGCTACCCTCTTCAGTTTTTGGTCCTTGCCGACTGCGAATACAAAGTGCGCTCCATCCATGGTCATGACAGCGGATTCTGGGATGACCATGGCATTTCTTGCTTCACCAACATTGATGTACGCATTTGCCCACTGTCCGATTTCCAGTTCCTTCGGAGGAAGCGGGAATGCGACCTCGACGGTCATTTCCTCCGTGCCGGGATCGGCTTGCGGGCTGATGCGATAAACATGCCCTTGAAACGGATGGTTGTCGCGACCCCGCACGATGACCGTAGCCGGCTCGCCGGCATGCAACTTACCGGAAAACCTTTGATCCACAAAGGCATCCACCATCGTGACTCGCGGATCGGCAATCGTCAGCACCGGCTCTCCGGGCACAACTGCGTCGCCGGGCTGCTTCGGCAGGTTGACGACAACGCCGGGCAGGTAAGTGAACAGTCTGGTTTCTGAAAGCTTGAAGTCTTCAAGGCGGACGTTAGCCTGATCCGCTGTGACTTCGTGAGCGGCAGCTTCAACATCGGCTGCGGCGGCCTTTACCTCACTGCCTGCAGTCAGATACTGCTTCTTGTAGAAGTCTGCTTCTTCCTGACTGACGGCACCCGTGGCAACCAGAAATTTCTCGCGCCTCCAATCGCGCTGCGTTTGCCATTCCGTCGCTCGCCTTGCGGCTAACGTCGCGCGCACCGCCAGAACTGCCGCCCGCGCCGCATTCAAGCGCGCCTGCGCGCTTTGTAATTCTCTCTGGATGTCCGTGTCTTCTAATGTGGCGAGCACCTGCCCTCTGTGGACAAAATCTCCCTGATCCACCAAGACCTGCTCTATCCTTCCGGGAATCTTTGCGCTGATCGCCGCGAGTTGATCGACCGTGATGGTCCCTGTGCCTTCTACCTCGGAGGTGAAATCCTGGCGCCGCACCTGCGCGACCGTCACCTGCGGCGGCGTGAGGAACTTTGCCTTCACGACAAAAAATGCAATCACGATGAGCAATACATACACCAGACGCTTGCCTAGCTTCCTCATGCTGTATCTGTCGCTTTGCTGTGACTGTTCAGACCTGTCCATGCCTCACCTCTTACTGTCCTGTCTCGCGCTTGAGGGCCGCCGTGGCGATCGTGTAGTCGGCCAGCGCGCGATAGTAATCCGCTTCGGTCGTCAAAAGCGCGGCCTGAGCATCCAGGAGGTGCTCCATGATTCCACGCCCATACCTCAACTTTTCTTGTTCAATGCGCAATGCTTCCCGCGCCTCCGTGATCGAGGACTGCGTGGCCTGTATGCGCGCTTCCGCATCCCGGACCTGCAACGCTGCCGCACGCGCCCTTTGCATTGCGTCCAATCGCGCCTGATCGGCCCGGGAGCGATCTTCAAGCTCAAGGCTTTTTGCCTCCTGCACGCGATGGCTCAAGGACCGGTTGAAAATTGGATAGTTGAAGGAAAATCCGGCGATAGCGCCGCCGCGATATACAGAGAATGGATCGGGGCTCTGCTTAAAGAAGTCCGTCGTAAAGGAAAGCGTCGGCCGAAGCTGGGACTTTGCCAGGCCTACGGCGTTCTGAGCAACCTTAGTCTGTGCCTCCGCAACCTGATACTGTGTATTTCCAGTAGCGGCGGCGGCGGCAGCCTGAGTCGCAGAAAGCACTGCCTCCGGGTGAGGCAGCGAAGTTTGCATGATCACCGGCATGTCAACAGGCCGTCCCATCAGGGCATTCAATTGGCCGGCCAGAATTTGTTGTTCGTTGTTCAAGTCAATGAGTTCTGTCCGGACCTCCGCCAGTCGGGTGTCGACTTTGAGTAGATCCACACGCGCTATTTTGCCGACGCTCAGCATCTGCCTCGCAATCCGTTGACTCTCAGTAAGCGCCGCGACAGACTCCTGCGCGGCCTGCGCATCCCTTTCAACTTGCACCAGCCGGGCATACGTCGTGGCGACTTCAAACCTCAAATTGCTCTCAACGTCATGGACGTTGGCTTGAGCCAGGCCGCGCCCGGCTTCGGCGACCCGTTTCTCCGCCGCAATCCTGCCGCCGGTGTAGACCGGCACAGTTGCGGCCACAAAACCATTCAAATGACCATTGGCGAACGGCTGGTTGGGTATGTCTGCCAGTGGAGTTAAAGGAAATCCCAGAGCGCTCTCCGTTAGCTGGTTACTTCCGCGCAGAGCGGCGCCTACATCGACATGAGGCAGCCGCTCTGCGCTGGCGGCAGCGACGGCCGCTTGTTTTGTAAGCACGCTTTGTTGGGTCGCTGCCAATAGAGGACTGTGATGCTTCGCGTACTCGATAGCGGAATCGAGAGTCAAGGCAGATGAAATGGTTTGACCTCGCGCAATACCGCCCAGAGCGGATAAAGTAATGACAAGCACGGCAACCCAATTGCGGTTATACCTCACGCGAACCTCCTTCGCTAAAGCCGAATGTTGCGCAGCCGTAAGGCGTTGCTGATGACCGAAACAGAACTGAATGTCATGGCCGCACTGGCAATGACCGGGCTCAGCAACAAGCCGAAGAACGGGTAAAGGATTCCGGCGGCGATCGGCACGCCCAGAGTGTTTTAGGCAAATGCGAAGAACAGATTCTGGCGAATATTGCGCATTGTCTTGTGGCTGAGTTCCATGGCTCGCGCGATGCCGCGAAGGTCTCCCTTCACAAGGGTTACGCTTGCGCTTTGGATTGCGATGTCGGTTCCAGTTCCCATCGCAATCCCCACATTCGCGGCTGCCAACGCTGGTGCATCGTTCATGCCATCGCCCGCCATGGCAACGATTCTTCCTTTTTCCTGCAACCTCCGGACTACCTCTCCTTTCTGGGTAGGGAGCACCTCCGCCTCCACCTCATCGATGCCCAGCCTGCGGGCGACGGCTTCGGCAGTCGTGCGATTGTCCCCGGTCAGCATGACGACCCGGATGCCCTTTTTATGAAGCAGCCGAATGGCTTCGATCGAACTCGCCTTGATGGGATCTGCGATCCCAAGCATGCCGGCGGGCCGTCCATCCACAGACACGAAGACCACAGTCTGGCCTTCACTTCGAAGCTGATTCGCACGATCCAGAAGGGTCGGGTCGGATGTCCATATCTCGGGCTGGAGCCGCATGCTGCCGACTGCCACCGCGTGGCCCGCGACCGAGCCACGAACGCCTGTTCCGGTCAACGATTCAAACGTGCCGGCATGATCGCTGGGAATGCCCTGATCCCGCGCTCCCGCAATAATGGCGGAGGCCAGCGGATGTTCGCTTGCCTGCTCAAGGCCGGCGGCAAGCGCCAATACCTCGCGCTCCTGAAATCCAGGCAGCGCCGACACACTCGCAAGACGAGGCTTTCCCTCCGTCAGGGTGCCGGTCTTATCTACAACGAGCGTGTCGATGCGCTCAAGGACTTCGAGTGCTTCGGCATCGCGGATCAGGACCCCGGCTGAAGCACCTCGTCCCGTCCCAACCATAATCGACATTGGAGTGGCCAGCCCCAGAGCGCATGGGCAGGCAATGATCAGGACCGCAATAGCATTGACCAAAGCATGGGCCAAGCGCGGGTTTGGGCCATAGAGACTCCACACAAGGAACGTGAGGGCGGAGACGATCAGGACTATAGGCACAAACCATGCTGATACCGAATCCGCCAGGCGCTGGATTGGGGCCCGGGTCCGCTGGGCTTCACTCACCATCTGCACGATATGCGAGAGCAGTGTGTCCGAACCTACCCGTTCCGCACGCATGATGAGCGCGCCCGTTCCGTTGATAGTTCCGGCAGTGACTTTGCTTCCAGTAGTTTTCTCGACCGGAATGGGTTCCCCTGTGATCATGGATTCATCGACCGCGCCTTGTCCCTCGATCACGACGCCATCGACCGGAATCTTTTCTCCCGGGCGAACGCGTAAGCGATCCCCCACAACCACGCGCTCCAGCGCCACGTCTTCTTCACTGCCATCTGCATGAATCAATAGGGCCGTACGAGGCGCCAGCCCGAGAAGCGCCCGGATAGCACCACTGGTCTGGCTGCGTGCCCGCAATTCCAGGACTTGCCCAAGAAGCACGAGGGTGATAATGAAGGCCGCTGGTTCGAAGTAGATTGCCAACTGGCCGTTCGTGTCGCGAAAAGCCACTGGAAACAAGCCCGGCGCCAGGATGGCGACAACGCTGTAAAGATAGGCCGTGCCAGCGCCGATTCCGATCAGCGTGAACATATTGGGACTGCGATGAAGGACGGATGCCCAGGCGCGCTGAAATAGCGGCCAGCCGGTCCAGAGGACGACCGGTGTTGCGAGCGCGAATTCTATCCACTGGAGAACGCTTCCGGGGACATGCCGAAGCGCATGGTCCGGGATCCAGTTGGCGATCATGATTCCCAGCAGGGGAATCGTCAGGGCAACACTGATCCAGAATCGCCGCCGCATATCGTCATACTCAGGATTTTGTTCTTCCGCTGTGATCGTGCGCGGCTCCAAAGCCATGCCGCACTTCGGACATGCGCCGGGTTCCGACTGCACGATCTCCGGGTGCATTGGGCAGGTGTACTCAGAAGTGGCCACGGAACTGGACGATGCGTCGGATGGTTTCTCCGCCTTCCGGAGGTAAGCTACCGGATTGGAGCGAAACTTCTCGGCACAGCTTTCGCCGCAAAAGCAATAGGACCGGCCAGCGTGTTCGACCGAGGCCACGGCATTCGTGGGATCGACTGTCATTCCGCAGACAGGATCCTTCACCTGTTCCGATTTTTCTCTGCTTTGATCGACTAGCTTCTGCATTGCTGAAATCTCCCCTCTTGCAGTCGGCATTCTCCCGCACCGGAAGTCGTGAATTTGAACGGGCTGCGGCGAAACACGCGCGCGCCTGCGAAGATATTCGAGGTCTGAAGATGAAATACTCGCTTCACTCGAAATCCTTTCCATCGAGATTTTCAAGGATCGTGCAGTCTGCCGCTGGTCCCGTGCCGTGACAGCTTTCAATGAGTCGCGTGAGGCTCTGCAGGATATTCTGCAAATGCCGGATCTTCTCTTCGACCGAGACCAGCTTGGCCTGCGCTCGCACCCGAACGTCCGCCGCTGTCGCATCGGAATCAACCCTTAGCGAAAGAAGCTCTTTGATTTCATGGAGAGAAAAGCCGAGTTCCTGAGCGCGCTTGATGAAGCGGATGCGGCGCACCGCCTCCTGCTGGTAGATGCGGTATCCGGATTCGGTGCGAGCCGCTGGAGACACAAGCCCCTGGCGCTCGTAATACCGGACTGTTTCGAGATTTACGCCTGCGTGCCGGGCCAGTCGGCCAACCGTGAGCCTGTTCATGCTTCCACCCTAAACCCTGTACCTAAGTCCGGAGTCAAGGGCGATCTATCGAATTCTGCATTAGGGGCAAAAGACTACGGGGAACCTCCGCAGAGCGCTGATCATTGGTCGCCATCTTGCGCCAGAGACCGGATAATGGGGCAAGTCCCTCGTTTATGTTTGAGTTCGCACTGCCGAACCATCTGTTGCAACGCGTCGCGGATGGCTTCGAGATCGGCGATCTTGTCTTCCACGAGATGCAGTTTCGCCAGCGCGAGGTCGTGGGTAACACTACAGGTCTGGGGGCCATCGAGCTTGAGCAGGCCGGCTATGTCGTTCAAGCTGAAGCCGAGCATTTGCGCTCGCTTGATGAAGCGGACGCGACTGGCATCCTCAGCCGTGTATTCCCGGAATCCAGACAAGGGACGATCCGGCTCCTGCAACAGCCCTGAACGCTGGTAAAAGCGGATGGTTTCTACACCCACTCCGGCGGCCTCAGCCAATTTCCCAATAGTCATTCGTGATTTATGCTTGACTCCGTACCTATGTACGGAGAGTACTCTGAATTCAGAGTGAAGGAAAACAAGGCGCATGGCATCTGAAAACATGACATCTGAGAAATCGAAGTCCGGGATATTGGCGCTGGGAGGTCTGGCGGCAATTCTCGCCTCGACCTGCTGCCTGGGGCCGCTGGTGCTGATCGCCCTCGGCTTCAGCGGCGCGTGGATCGGAAATTTGACGGTTCTCGAACCCTATCGACCGGTATTCATCGCTGTAGCGCTGGTTGCGTTGTATTTTGCCTGGCGGCGCATCTATCGCCCGGCGGAGAAGTGTCTGCCCGGCGAAGTCTGCGCGTTGCCCCAGACAAAACGGCTGTATAAGATTCTGTTCTGGGTCGTCGCGGGACTGGTGTTGATCGCGCTTGCGTTTCCTTATGTTGCACCGTTGTTTTACTAAGAGGATGTTTTGCCGATGCCTGACCAAAATCAAGGAGCAACCGACCTGGCATGCAGCCGCTACGCTGTTCTTCTTTGGGGGCTCCCCGTCGCCGCTCTTGTCGTCGGAGCCAACTGGCCAAAGATCGAATTGCTGCTCTGGTTTCCGGCTTTTTTGGTTATGGGTGCTGCCTGCCTTGCGAACGCCGCACGATGCGGGCGAATACACTGCTACGTCACAGGTCCGCTCTTTCTGGTCGCATCGGCGTACATTGCCTTGCACGGCTTCCGTCTCGTGCCAATGCAGACCAATTTCTTCATGGGATCCATTGTCGCGGTCTTTATTCTTGCCCGCCTCGCGGAAATCCCACTCGGTAAATACAAGAGGAGTGCCTGTGGGGATCAGCCCAAGGCCGTTCGCTAAGGTCTGGTGCATCTGATAGTGAAGACAGGAGTGCGAGTGAATAAACAATTCGATCTCATTGCAATTGGAACTGGATCCGCGGCGTCATCTGTGGCTTCGCGTTGTCGTGCAGCAGGCTGGCAGGTTGCCGTAATTGATTCACGGCCGTTTGGGGGTACTTGCGCCCTTCGTGGCTGCGATCCGAAAAAGATTCTGGTGGGGGCCGCAGAGGTCGTCGACTGGAGTCGTCGCATGCAAGGCAAGGGAATACAGGCCGGAGAACTGAAGATCGACTGGGCCGAACTGATGCACTTCAAGCGATCCTTCACCGAGCCGGTCCCGAAACATCGGGAAGAAGGCTTCCGCAACGCCGGCATTGCGGCTTTCCACGGTCGCGCCCGTTTCACTGGCCCCACATCCACCCAGGTTGGCGAAGACACGCTGGAGGCGCGCCACATTGTCGTCGCCGCTGGGCAGAAGCCGGTCGATCTGAAGATACCCGGCTCGGAGCACCTCATCGACAGCGAACACTTTCTCGAACTCGAAAGCCTTCCACCACGGATTCTCTTCATCGGAGGGGGATACATTGCCTTTGAGTTTGCGCATGTTGCGCTGCGGGCTGGAGCGCAAGTCACCATAGTCCATCGAGACAGCCATCCACTGCGTCAGTTCGATTCCGCCATGGTGGAACTTCTGGTGAAGCATACGCGCGCGTCAGGAGCCGACATTCAACTGGAAACCGAGGCCGTCGCGGTGGAAAAGCAATCGGAAGGCCTGGCTGTGAAGGTCTCGACCTCGGGCCAGATGCGTACCTTGTACGCGGACATGGTCGTCCATGCCGCTGGGCGCCAGCCTGAGATCGACGACATGAATCTCGACGCGGGCGGCGTTGCGTGGGACCGGCACGGCGTGAAGGTGAATGAATATCTACAGAGTGTCTCCAATCCAGCCGTGTACGCCGCAGGGGACGCCGCGGCCAGCGGAGGCCCCCCGCTTACGCCGGTAGCTTCTTACGAAGGCGTGCTGGTGGCAACGAATTTGCTCAAGGGTAACCATGCAAAGCCCGACTACAACGGAATCCCTTCCGCCGTGTTTACGATTCCACCGCTTGCGTCCGTCGGACTGACGGAAAGCGCAGCGCGGGATAAGGGATTGAAGTTCACCGTGAAGACGGAATCGACCGGGAACTGGTATTCCTCGCGAAGGGTTGGCGAATTGTCCTCCGGTTACAAGACGCTGGTGGAGGAAGGAACCGATCACATCCTCGGCGCACATCTTTTCGGCGGTGCTGCCGCAGAAGTCATCAATCTGTTTGCGCTCGCCATCCGGTCGGGCATTCCCGCCCAAGATCTGAAACATATGATCTTCAGTTATCCGACCCACGGGTCGGATGTGTCCTACATGCTCTAGCCCACGATCATTCACCATAAATCGAATCCGAGGAGGAAAAGATGAAAAATGTTTCCAGGCTGTTTCTCGTAGCACTGCTGGCCGCACCCGTTTCGGCCTTCGCGGCTACTCGCACCGTCACGCTCAACGTACCCGGCATGACTTGCCCGGTTTGCCCCATCACTGTACGCAAGGCGCTGCGACAGGTTCCGGGCGTCGAGAAAGTGAACGTACGCTACGCGAAGAGAGAAGCCATTGTCACCTATGACGATGCCAGAACCAATGTCGCGGCCCTGACCAAGGCCACTGCGGATGCGGGATATCCGTCGAAACCGGAAGAAAAGGTAAAGTAATGTCTTCCTCATGCTGCCAGACTCCGGTTGGAGTGACTCCCGAGAACGAAGCGAGCTGCTCCTTCCCTCAAGGTAAGCCTCACAAGGTCGCCATCATCGGCAGCGGCGGAGCTGCTTTTGCCGCTGCAATTCGCCTGCAGGAAGAAGGGGCGGACGTGACCATGATCGAACGCGGCACAACCGGAGGCACCTGCGTCAACATCGGCTGCGTGCCCTCAAAGATCCTGATCAGCGCCGCCCATGTCGCGCATGTCCGAGCCACCAGTCCCTTTGATGGCGGCATTGCTGCCATGCCGCCCCGTGTCAATTGGGCTGTGTTGCAGGCCCAGCAGCAGGCGCGCGTGGAAGAACTGCGCGCGGCTAAATACGAGTCGATCATCGAGAACAGCGCAAATATCCGCTTGGTTCACGGAGATGCTCGATTCAAGGACGACCATACGCTGCTCGTGAAAGGAACCGATGGACGCGAACAGACCATCGGTTTTGACCGTGTGCTGATCGCTACAGGGGCCTCTCCGGCCATTCCACGAGTCGCCGGGTTGAATGGCACTCCGTTCTGGACTTC
>JBMFWD010000064.1:0-15931 GCA_049965615.1 Acidobacteriaceae bacterium | reverse complement strand
GCTTCACTTCACTCGCTGTGACCTGCTAGTGACGGGACTTGCACCCGTAAGAGTGCGCCCATGCTGGGCGCACCAAAGGGAAACCCCGGCTATGACGCCGGGGTTTGCTGTTGGTGCGGAGAGTTCAGACGGTCTGGTAGGCGAAGTAGACGATGGCATCGCCCTTCATGGCGCCTTTTCCGTAGACAGCGTCGAAGTCGGCGGTGGGGCGGGTGGCGAGGATTTCGCTGAGGGTCTTGCCCTGAAGCTTGAGCTTTTCGACACGGGCCGCCACGGCGCTGAGCATATGGTTGTACTGCTTGAGTTCGCTGAGGGTGCCGAGTTCGCCGTGGCCGGGGACGATTTTGGTTTGAGAGTCGGCGAGAGCGATGCAGCGATTGACGCCTGCGATCATGCCGTGAATGGTGCCTCCGGTGCCGACGTCGATGAGGGGATAGTAGCCGTTGAACCAGAGGTCGCCGGTGTGGATGACGTTGTGGTTGGGAAAGTGGACAAAGAGGTCCGTGTCAGTATGTGCCCGGGGGGTATGCTGGAGGGAGTGCTTTTCGCCGTTAAACTCCACGGTTTTGGCGGTGGTGAAGACCTCGGTGGGTAGACCGGAGTGGGGCAGCGCGGGGACGTCGAGGTTGTAGAAGTCAATGCGCTGCGGTGTTGCGAGGCGCTTGCGGCAATTGACGTGGGCGAGGATGCGAGCGCCAGCCTTGTGCATGTCCGGATTGGCGTTGGTGTGGTCGAGGTGCCAGTGGGTGTTGATGAGCAGGCGGAGCGGGTGGGCATCCATGGCGTTGAGCGCGGCCAGCAGGTGCGATGCTCCGGCGGAGAACTGGCAGTCGATGAGCATTTTGCCGTCTTTGCCGGAGTGGCAGACGACGTTGCCGCCTACGCCGTAGAGCAGGTGGATGTTATCTCGGAGCTGGACGGTGCGGATCTTCTCTTTGGCGGCGGCGGTGGTGAATTCCGCGAAGGTGATGTGCGGGCCCTGGACGGTCTCAGCCCAGGCAGAGAAGGACGGTAGCAGCAGGGAGGCCCCAGCGGCCATGGAGACGTGGCGCAGGAAGCTTCGGCGATTGATTTGCGTAGTCATAGCGGATGGCTTTCGGGAACCACTTAGATTAGCAGCGAGAGGTAAGGGAATGGGATGGGGCGGATGAAATCGATTTGAGGGCTCTAAAAGAGACCGGGGGGAAGATTGAGGCCACCGAGCATACCCTGCATGCTTTGCTTGAGGATATCTTCCGCACGGCGCCCGGCCTCATTGATGGCGGCGGTGATGAGGTCTTCGAGCATTTCGACGTCGGGGCCGGGACCGCTGAGGCCGGCTACAGCGGCGGGATCGATGGTGAGCTTGAGAAGTTCTTTTTTGCCGTTCATTTTGACGGTGACGGCTCCTCCTCCGGATGAGGCTTCGACCACGGTGGAGGCAAGTTTGGCCTGCATCTGCTCCTGCATTTCTTTGGCTTGTCCGAGCATCTGCTGCAGGTTGAATGGGTTCATGGTGCTCCTCTGCGTTTATGTTGCTGTTTCCAGTGTATTGCGGGTGAGGGTTACTCGCGGAGGTCGAGTACGCTGCGGACTTCTGCGTCAAAAAGCTCCTGCGCTTTTTTGACCAGAGGATCGTTGAGGGCCGCGGCCTGGATGCTTCCGCTGACGGGGCGGGCAGGCTTGGCTGCGCCGGTGCCGGGTAGATGGTGACTGGACAGGTTTTCTCCGGGAACGACGGAGAGCTTTTGCGTGACGCCCATGGTTTGCAGGGCTGCTTTGCAGATTCTTTCCGCTTCGGTGTTGAAGGTGAGGCCGAGCATGACGCGCTTGATGGCGACTTCGGCCTGGATGGTTTTGCCCTGGTCGGTCCAGCGGCCGGAGGAGAGCAGAACGGCGGCGGTGGAGTGGCCTTCGCGCTCCAGGGCTTCGCAGACTGTTTGCGCGATGTGGTCGAGGTTGGCTTTGTCTTGAGGATTGCTGGCGAGGGCCAGCGCGCCTTCGGTGCGTTCGGGTTCTGCGTGGCCGACGCCGATCGACGGCTTGGCTGGGGCGGATTCTGCTGCCCGTGAGGCGCTCTCCATGGGCGTGAGGGGTCGGGACGGGGCAGCTTCGGCGGTTGCCGATTTCATTTCCGCCTGGGGAGCCGTTGGGGTGGTTGCTTCGGGCACGGGAGCAGGCGTGGAAGAGGGTGCGTCTTCTGCTGAACCGGTGATTTTGCGGTTGCGATCGGCTTCGAAGGGCGAGAAGGCGGGTTTGGGGGGCTCCTGTGGCCGCGCCGGAGCTGGTGGTGGGGCCGGGCGGGATGGAGCCGAGCTTGTACTCGTGGGGCGCGCGGCGGTGCTTGCGGAGCGAGGTGCGCCGCCAGTGGAGAGCGATGTCCCTCGGGGGAGCTGGCTGAGGAATTCTTCGACGGGCAGGAGGCGCTGGAGGTGAACGAGCTTGATGAGGCCGAGCTCGAGGTGGAAGCGCTGTTCCTGGCGGTAGTTGAGCTCGTCGAAGGTGCGGAGCATGATCTGGAGGAAGCGCGTGATGTCTTCCTCGGAGAAGAGCATGGCGGAGCGGGCTGCGCGGGCGCGCTCATCAGGGGAGATCTGGAGCAGCTCAGTGTTTTCGCCACCGATTTTGGACATGAGAGCGTTGCGAAGGTAGCGGACGAACTGGCGGGCGAGCTGGACGGGGCTGTTGCCGGCGTTGAGGAGACGATTGACCTCTTCGATGAGCTCGGCGGAGTTGTTTTCGCTGATGGACTCCATGAGGCGCTCGAAGACGGCGTTGGGCACGGTGCCCATGAGCTCGCGGATGGCATCTGCTTCGAGATGCGGGCGGCCATCTTCGATGTTGGCCGATGCGATGGCCTGGTCCATGATGGAGAGCGCGTCGCGCATGGAGCCGTCTCCGGCTTCGGCGAGGAGGGCCAGGGCGGCGTCTTCGGCGACGAGGTTTTCCTCGGTGGCGATGGTGCGGAGCTGGGTGAGGATGTCGTCAAAACGGACAGCGTGGAAGCTGTAGTGCTGGCAGCGCGAGCGGATGGTCTGGGGGATGTTTTCCGGCTCGGTGGTGGCCATCATGAAGACGACGTGGTCGGGCGGCTCTTCGAGGGTTTTGAGGAGCGCGTTGAAGGCGGCGTCGGTGATCTGGTGAGCTTCGTCGAGGATGTAGATTTTGTAGCGGTCGCGGGAGGGACGATAGCGGGCGGCTTCGCGCAGCTCGCGGATTTCGTCGATGCCGCGGTTGGTGGCGGCGTCGATTTCGAGCACGTCGACGGAGTTGCTGCTGCGGATTTCTTCGCAGGAGTGGCAGACGCCGCAGGGTTCGGGCGTGGGGCGCTCGGCGGAGCCGACCTCGGTACGGCAGTTGAGGGCCATGGCCAGAATGCGGGCGATGGTGGTTTTGCCTATGCCGCGGTGGCCGGAGAAGATGTAGCCGTGGGCGATGCGGCCCTGGGCGAGCGCGTTGAGGAGAGTGCGGGTGACGTGCTCCTGTCCGGCTACGTCACTGAAGCGCTGAGGACGATACTTTCGTGCGAGAACCTGATAGGCCATGATCTGCCTACGATTGTAGTGCCTGTGGTGGCGGGAGTTTTCTACAGGGTGGAGCGTGGGTGTGGCTCCGGCCTGTGGAAGTTACAAGTGGGTTGAAAGGACGCAACCGCAGATTTCTCGACTGCGCAGGCTGCTGGCGCAGCCTGCTTCGCTCGAAATGACCCTTCCATTGGGCGCTATGGCTGGGGCTGGGATTCTTCTGCCGGTGTGCTGCTTTCGTCCGCCTGGGGATGGGGCTTGTGGCTGCGGAGGGCGTCGAGCAGCAGAAGGCAGCCGCCTATGACGATGGAGGAGTCGGCGAGATTGAAGTCGGGCCAGTGATAGTGGACGATCGTGACTGCCAGGAAGTCGGTGACTTCCTTATAGGCGATGCGATCCCAGAGGTTGCCGACGGCTCCGCCGAGAATGAGGGCGAGCGCCAGACCCGTCAAGGTGAACTTGCGGCCGATGTACAGCAGTGCGCCGAAGACGACGATGGAGGCGAGGATGGAGAAGCCGGTAAGAAAGAGATAGGTGCGGTGCGGATCGGCCGAGTCAGTGAAGAGGCTGAAGGCGGCGCCGGGATTGAGCACGTGGGAGATGCTGAAGACGTGCGGAATGACGATGATATGGCTGCTGGGAACGACGTGCTTCTGGACCCAGATCTTGGTGAGCCGGTCGAGGACGATTACCAGAAGCGAAATCCCAAGGAAGGGAATTCGCCAGTCCCGACCGCGGGACCGCTTGTGTTTGCTCATGCAGGAACCTCGTATCCCATTTGCTTTAACGCCTTCTGGCAGCGGCCGCAGACTTTTTGCCACGGGCCGAAGTCGGTGACGTCGGTGCGGTAGTTCCAGCAGCGGTTGCACTTTTCGCCGTCGGCGGGGAGAGTTTCTGACGTGCAGCCGGGTTTGTCGGCTGGGAGAATCTCTACCTGAGAGACATTAAAGAGTTCTTTCAGGCTTGTCTCGTATTTCTTTAGCAGATCGGCGGTTGCGGCATCCACGGTGAGTCGGATTTTGGCTTCCAGAGCCTTGCCGATGCGCTTTTCCTTGCGTGCTTCTTCGAGATTCTTCAGTGCTTCGTCGCGTACGGTGAAGAGCATGGCCCAGTCGGCGAGGAGGGAATCGCTTTTGGTCGCGGTGATTTCTTCGGGTTTGGGGAAGAGCGCGAGGTGGACGCTGGGGACTCGGTTGGTGGAGGCTGGCAGGTATTGCCAGACTTCGTCAGCGGTGAAGCTGAGGATGGGTGCGACGAGGCGCGCGAGGGCTTCTGTGATGGTGTGGATGACGGTCTGCGCGGAGCGTCGCTCGCGGCTGGTGGGGGCGAGGGTGTACATGCGGTCCTTGAGGACGTCGAGGTAAATGGCGCTGAGATCGACGACGCAGAAGTCAATGACGGCGTGATAAATGCGGTGGAACTGGAAGTCGGCGTACCAGGTGCTGACGCGCTCGGTGAGGTCACGCATGCGCTGGAGCATGTAGCGGTCGAGCGGTAGCAGGTCGGCTTCGGGGAGCGAATCGTTTGCGGGGTCGAACCCGTGGAGGTTGCCGAGCAGGAAACGGAAGGTGTTGCGGAGCTTGCGGTAGTTGTCGGCGACGCGCTGCATGAGGTTTTCGCTGGCGCGGACATCTTCACGGAAGTCGACGCTGGCGACCCAGAGGCGAACGATTTCGGCGCCGAGGCGGTTGGCAATATCGACGGGATCGACGCCGTTGCCGAGGGATTTGGACATGGCGCGGCCCTGCTCGTCGAGGGTCCAGCCGGCAGTACCGACCATGCGGTAGGGCGAGGCGTGCTGCTCGCCGATACCGACGGAGGTGAGCAGGGAGGTGTGGAACCAGCCGCGATACTGGTCGCCGCCTTCGAAATACAGGTCGGCGGGAGCTTCGAGGCCGGGTTCGGCGTCGAGGACGGCGCTCCAGCTCACGCCGGAGTCGAACCAGACGTCGAGAATGTCGGTTTCCTTGCGGAAATCGTTGCCGCCGCACCTGGCGCATCGGGTTCCGGCGGGCAGCAGCGCGGAGGGTTCGTACTGATGCCAGGCTTCGGCACCTTCGCGGAGGAAGAGATCGACTACGCTGCGGTTGAATGCGGCGTCGTGCAGCGGCTCGTGGCACTGGTTGCAGAGCAGCACGGCGATGGGCACGCCCCAGACGCGCTGGCGGGAGATGCACCAGTCGGGACGGGTTTCGATCATGTTGGCGATACGGTCTTCGCCCCAGGTGGGGTCCCACTTGATGTTGTTGCGGATTTCATCGAGGGCGCGCTGGCGGAAGGTGGTGGGCGTTCCGTCGGGATTCTTCATGGGCGTGTCGATGCGGATGAACCACTGCTCGGTGGCGCGGAAGATGACGGGCTTGTGGCAGCGCCAGCAGTGCGGGTAGGAGTGGTAGACATCGTTGCGGCCCATGAGGACGCCGCGTGCGGTGAGCAGGTCGATGATGGGCTGGTTGGCCTGGAAGACGGTTTTGCCTTCGTACTCGGGAAGACCGTTGCGGAGCCGGCCTGCGTTGTCGACGTTGCAGGTCTGGTCGAGGCCGTATTTTGCGCCGGTGTAGAAGTCGTCCGCGCCGTGGGCCGGGGCGGTGTGGACGGCTCCGGTGCCCTGTTCGGTGGTGACATAGTCGGCGAGGACGCCGAGAATCTTGCGGTCGAGGAAGGGATGCTGGAAGGTGGCTCGCTCTAGTTTTGCTCCGGGGAAGCGCGCGATTTCGACGGCGGAGCCGAGGTTGCAGGCTTCGCGGACGGATGCGGCGAGGGCTTCGGCGACGATGTAGACCTGGCCGTTTTGTTCGAGGGCGATGTAGGTCAGTTCAGGATGAAAAGCGACGGCGAGCGATGCCGGGAGGGTCCAGGGGGTGGTGGTCCAGATGATGGTGCTGACGGTGCGGCCGGCAAGGGCTGGATCGATGGCTGCCGCGTCCGATGTGAGCGCGTAGCGGACGTAGACGCTGGGGCTGGTGTGCATCTCATATTCGATTTCCGCGTCGGCGAGGGCCGTGCGGTCGTGGATGCACCAGTAGACGGGCTTTAGGCCCTTGTATACGAAATCCTGCTCGAAGAATTTGTAGAAGGTTTCGAGGATGCGGGCTTCGTACTCGCGGGACATGGTGGAGTAGGGGCGATCCCAGCGACCGAAGACGCCGAGGCGGATGAACTGGCCGGTCTGCAGGTCGATGTATTTCTGCGCGTAGGCGCGGCAGGCCTGGAGGAAGTCGGCCGGGGGCATTTCCAGTTTTTTGCGGCCAAGCTGTTCATCTACTTTGATTTCAATGGGGAGGCCGTGGCAGTCGAAGCCCGGGACGTAGGGCGAGTTAAAGCCTGCCATGGTTTTGGATTTGACGATGAAGTCTTTGAGGCACTTGTTGAGCGCGTGGCCGAGGTGAATGGGGCCGTTGGCGTAGGGAGGGCCGTCGTGGAGGACGTAGCGGGGCGCGTTTTTGCGGGCTTCGCGAATCTGGTCGTAGAGCTTCGAGTCTTCCCAGGCCTTGAGGCGAAGTGGCTCATTTTGAGGCAGATTGGCCTTCATGGGGAAGTCGGTCTGAGGCAGCGTTAGAGTCGCCTTTAATTCGGGCGCAGCGGACATCGTTTCTCCGGAGGTTTGGATCTGGTGGAATTCTGAATCTTCATTCTATCTGGAGGAAACCTAGACTTCTCCACTGCGCAGGCTGCGGTGGCAGCCTGCTTCGGTCGAAATGACCCTTTGGGGCTGTTTTCGGTATGGCTGGAAGCGCTGCCTCGCCTTTGAGCGTCGATTTGTGTATAGGTACAAGGTAGAGACGCGGTGATTTTCTTCGGCTGGCCACCGGGGAGGCACCTCCTGAAAGCACATGACCGGACATCGGCTGCCAGAACAAGACAATGCAGCGGCTGGTCGTCCATAATTGAGGAGATGCCGGTTTTTATGGCCGGCAACACGAAGTGCTATGGGCAATCCGGTAATGTCGGCTCCTGAGAAGGAGCCGCAGCAAGAGCAACATCCCATCGAAGATCCGAGTACGATTCTGCAGGAGACGGACGGTTCGATCTGGTCTTCCCTGCTGGGGAATCTGCGCGACGCTTTTTCGTCTGGTAAACAGCCCCCTCTGGAACTGACCTCGCAGCCGGTGGAGGTGGGCGAGACGGTTCCGGTGGAACCGATCTGGCTGGAGATCTGGCACAACCTGCAGGACACCTTTTTCCCGAAGAAGCTGCCTCCTCTGGAACTGACCTCGCAGCCGGTTGCGGTGGTGGATCCGCTGGCGGTGAAGCGGGATGCGAAGTCGAGCGCGATTTCAGCAATTCTGCATGCGCTGATTATTGCGCTGATTATTCTTTTTGGATTGCTGGCTCGCCACGTTGTGGTGAAGGAGAAGGCAGAAGCCGATAATTCGATACCGCTGGTGCCGATGACGATGCCGCAGGCGCAGTCCATGGGCGGTGGTGGCGGCGGCGGCGCGCACGAGGTGGTGCAGGCGAGCAAAGGCAAGTTGCCGAAGTTTGAAAAGCTGCAGATTACGCCCCCGAGCGTGATTAAGGTGGACCACCCGATTATCCCTGTGCCACCTTCGGTGCAGGCACCCCCGATGAATCTGCCGAACCAGAACCTGCCGAATATCGGCGTGACGAATTCACCGCAGGTGAAGCTGGCGTCGAATGGTACGGGCGGGAATGCCGGCATTGGTTCCGGGAACGGCACGGGGCTGGGCGCCGGCAATGGCGCGGGTGTCGGGTCCGGCAGCGGGCAGGGCATGGGCGGCGGCGTGTACAACGTGGGCGGAGGGGTTTCCGCGCCGGTGGCGATTTATGCTCCCGAACCGGAGTTTTCTGATGAAGCCCGGCGCGCCAAGTACCAGGGCGTGGTGGATTTGCAGATTATTGTGACCAAGCAGGGGCTGCCGGCGGACATCAAGATTGTTCGCCACCTTGGCATGGGGCTGGATGAGAAGGCGATTGAAGCGGTGCGGAAGTACCGTTTCCGCCCGGCGATGTACCACGGGCATCCGGTGGCGGTACGGATGATCGTCGAGGTGGACTTCCACCTGTTCTGATTGTTTTTGATGGCTGGATGGAAAGGAGCCGTTTGCGGCTCCTTTTGCTTTGGGCGCGTGGATGTCTGGTGGATGGGTTGGCGTGCTAGACTGTGTGTTTCCTGAAACAAGGAGTTACTGAGAACACACTATGAAATCATCCAGTTTGCGTTGTCATGCGGCTGTTTTTTGCCTTCTGGCTGCAGCCCCTGTTGCTTTGTTTGCTGCCCAGGCCGGTCCTCAGCGAGAAAACTCGCAGGGCCGGACCGAGTTGCCGATGAAGGTTTCAAGCAACATTCACTTCCGGTCGATTGGTCCTGCGATCAGCGGCGGGCGCGTGACGGCGGTGGCCGGTGTTGCGGGGAATCCTGATATTTACTACGTGGGCGCGGCGGATGGCGGCGTGTTCCGAACGGATAACGGCGGGACGACGTGGACGGCGGAGTTTCAGCATGAGCCGGTGATGTCGATTGGCGCGCTGGCGGTGGACCCGCAGAATCCGTCAGTGGTGTGGGTTGGAACAGGTGAGGCAAATATTCGCAATGATGTTTCGTACGGGGATGGCGTGTGGGAGTCGACGGATGCGGGCCGACACTGGAAGCACATGGGGCTGGCGGACACGTTCCAGATTTCGCGGATTGTGATTGATCCGCAGCATCCGGATACGGTGCTGGTAGCGGCGATGGGCGAGCCGTGGAAGGACAACGCGGATCGCGGGGTGTACCGCACGACGGACGGCGGCAAAACCTGGACTAAGGTGCTTTACGAGGGGCCGGGTGTGGGCATCAGCGACATGGCGATGGACCCGAAGAATCCGAATATTGTGTTTGCGGCGACGTATCGTTTTTGCCGGACTCCGTGGGGTTATTCGGACGGCGGGCCGGAGGATGCGATTTACAAGTCGATGGACGGTGGTATGACGTGGAAGCGGTTGAGCGGGCATGGACTACCGACGGAACCAGTGACGCGGATCGGGCTGGCGATTTCGGCCAGTTCGCCGAACGTGGTGTATGCGGTGATGGGCTCGAACCAAGGTGTATTGTGGCGGTCTGACGATTATGGCGAGCACTGGACCTTGGTGAGCAGGAATCAGGAAGTGGATTCCAGGCCGTTCTACTTTTCTCACATTGCGGTAGACCCGACGGATGCGAACCGGGTTTTTGCGATTTCGAACAACTTGCTGGAGTCGTCGGATGGCGGGAAGCACTTTACGACGATTGCGAAGAACATTCATGTGGATCACCACACGATGTGGATTGATCCTGCAGGCAGCGGACGGATCATGGATGGCAATGACGGGGGCGTGGCGCTCTCGGCGGATAACGGCAAGCACTGGAACTTCATCCACAATCTGGCGATTGGGCAGTTTTACCATGCGGCGACGAATGAGCAGCCTTTTTTTGAGGTATGCGGCGGTCTGCAGGACAACAGCGGCTGGTGCGGGCCTGGGATGAACAAGAATCCGCAGGGGATTCTGGGCCGCGACTGGTTTCTGTTGAACGGTGGAGATGGGATTTATGCGGTTCCGGCGGCGGATAATCCTGATCTTATCTACAACTCGACGCAGAACCAATTCCTGATGGTCTTTAACAAGAAAGAAGAGCAGGCGCAGAACATTGAACCGTATTCGGCGGATTTTAATGGCCGGGGCGTGAGGAAGTTGAAGTACCGTTTTGCGTGGGACGCAGGCTTTGCGGTGTCGCCGGATAATCCGAAGGTGCTTTATGCGGGCGGAAATGTGCTGTTCCAGAGCGAGGATGGTGGCCGGACGTGGAAGGTGATCAGCCCTGATCTGACGCTGAATGACAAGTCGAAGCAGGTGTCTTCGGGCGGTCCGATTATCAAGGACGATTCCGGCGCGGAGGTTTACGACGCGATTCTGCGGATTGCCGTGGCGAAGAGCGACCCGAAGGTGATCTGGGTGGGCACGGACGACGGGCAGGTGCAGGTGACGCGGAACGGCGGCGGTAGCTGGACGAATGTGACGTCGCATATTCCGGGACTGCCGGCGTGGGGACGCGTGGAGTCGATTGACGTTTCGCAGACGGACCCGGGCGATGTGCTGATTGCCGTGGATCGTCACTTCAGCGGCGACTTCAAGCCTTATCTGTTCCGGACGACGAATTATGGCGCTTCGTGGACTTCGATCAGCGGGAATTTGCCGAGCGATGTTTACGTGCACGTGGTTCGGAGGGATTTGAAGAATCCGAACCTGTACTACGCGGGCCTGGAAAACGGGCTGTATGTGTCGTGGGATGCGGGGAAGAAGTGGTACCTGTTCGGGTTGGGGCTGCCGGATGTGGCGGTTTACGACCTGACGCTGAACGCGCATGACAACGATTTGGTATTGGCGACGCATGGGCGCTCGATCTGGATTCTGGACGACCTGACGCCGTTCCAGAAGTTTGACGGTCAGGTGGCGAGCGCGCCGTTGACCCTATTCAGGCCGGAGACGGCGATACGTTACTGGGGATGGCCTGAGATGGAGTTCCCGGGCGACCAGGCGTTTGCCGGGCAGAACCCGACGTTTGGTGCGGCCTTTGATTATTACCTGCCCAAGGCTGCGGATAAGCCGGGTGAGCTGATCATTACCGATGCCGCAGGCAAGGTGGTGCGGACTCTCAAGGGCATGCACAAAGGCAAGCCGATTACGATGACTCCGGCGGCAGAGATGGCGCAGCCGAAGGCCAGGAAGAAGGAAAAGAGCGCCAGGGAGATGGTGCCGTGGGTTCCCACGCAGGCCGGATTGCACCGGGTGTATTGGAATCTGCGTGCGGATGGGCCGGTGCGCTGGGATTCGGCGGTGGACTTTATGAAGGGTCCGAAGGCGGGCGCGATGCTGCCTCCCGGAACTTATACGGCCACGCTGAAGATTGGTGGGGAGACTTCTTCGCAGAAGTTCACGGTGAGGAACGATCCGGCGTCGAGTGGAACTCTCTCTGAAATGCAGCAGCGTTATGAGACTGAGGAAGCTGTTCTGCATGAGCTTTCGCAGGTGGATACGGCGCTGAACCGGCTGCATGCCATTGACCAGCAACTGGCCGCGCTGAAGGTTGCGGTGAAGGGCGAGACGAACGAGGCGGCTGTTACCGCTGCGATTGAAAAGCTCGAGAAGCAGACCAAGGCGGAGAAGCTGAAGCTCACCAGCGGTGCAGGAGCGGAAGAGTCCACGTTGCGCGTGCCGGATGAGATTCACGAGACGCTGCAGATGATGTACAGCTTGTTCGAGGGCGAGGATACCGCTCCCACGGCAACGCTGCTGGACCAGAAGAAGCGGGTGGACGCGAAATACCAGACAGCGGTGGAAGGGTTCAACCAGTACCTTTCCAGCGATGTTGCTGCGTTTAACCACTCGATGGCCAGTTACAAGATGACCGGGGTGGTTGCCGGTCTGGCTTTGAAGCCGTAGCTGCCTGTCAGTCAGAAAAAAAGCCCCGCTACGGAGATATTCAGTGCGGGGCTTTTGTTTGCGCGGACAATCCATTCCAGTCGCGGTACCAGTGTTCGCGGGTGCCGGGCATGGCCATGGTGGTGCGGTCGACTTTTCGGAGGAGGACCTGGCTGACGAAAATGTCGCCTCGGTCGAAGGCCACCGCGGAGCCGGCCATGTAGAGCAACCAGATGCGGTAGGTCATTTCCGGGACGATTTCGAGCAGTTCTTTCTCATTCTGGCGCAGGGCCTTGACCCAGTGGCGCAGGGTGAGTGCGTAGTGCTCGCGGAAATTTTCGACGTCACGTACTTCGAAGCCTGCAGCTTCTGCGGCGGCGATCATCTGGTGGAGCGGGACGAGTTCGCCGTCTGGGAAGACGTACTTCTGAATGAAGGAGTCTTTGGGTGGCGGGGAGTGCAGGTCTCGGCCGATGCCCTGGTTGAGAAAGAGGCCGCCAGGCTTGAGCAGTTCGAATGCGATGTGGAAGTACTTCGTGAGATTTTTGAGACCGACGTGCTCGACCATGCCGACGCTGGCGATCTTCTCGTAGCGCATGGGCTCGAAGGGAAGCTCGCGATAGTCTTTGAGGGCGACGGAGCAGTGCTCCTTCATATGGGATTGGGCGATGCGATTTTCAGCGAACTTTGCCTGTTCACGGCTGAGAGTGATGCCGTTGGCATCGGCTCCGTAGTGGGTGGCGGCGTGGAGGATGAGGCTGCCCCATCCGCAGCCGATGTCGAGTAGTGAGTCTTCTGGCTTGAGCTCGAGCTTGCGGCAAATGAGTTCGAGCTTGTTGGTCTGGGCCTCGTCGATGGATTGATTTGGATCGCGGAAGTAGGCGCTGCTGTAGACCATGGTGGGACCGAGCCAGGGGAGGAAAAATTCCGGCGGCTTGTCGTAGTGGAATGAGATAGCAGTGCGGTCGCGGCGGCGGGAGTGCTGGGGGCCGTGGAGGAGGGCATTCTTTGCCTCGGAAACAACGTGGTCAAGCTGTGCCAGCGGGGCGACGTTGAGGTGGGAGGCGCGATGGAAGATGTAATCCGCCATGCGGAGTGCGGCGTATAGGTCGCCTTCGATTTCGATTTCTCTGCGGATGTAGGCTTCGCCGAGAGTGACCTCAGTTGGGTGATGGAGGAGAGTGTCGAGAGCGGAGAAGTTCTCAAAGCAGAGCGTGAAGAGGGGCTCGCGATCAGGATGGGAGTTCCAGACCCAGCCGGGCGTGCGAATGGCGAATGGCGACTGGTAGTAGTCGCGAAAAAGCGTGTTGAGCAGGTGAGATGGGTCGGTGTTGAGGGCGGGAATAGCCATGCATCAGCCTCCGGTTCCCGCGGCGATGGAAGCCGAGGGTTAAATTTAACTCCTTCTGGGCGGAGCAGAGCCGCCCCTCGATTAGAGGGGCTTGCACTGAAGTCGCGTTGGCTGGATGGAAGAAAATACAGAGCTTTTGTGGCGCGGCAGGCTGAATCAGTGAGCGGGGTGGGCGAGCAGGTTTTGGATTTCCGAGTGTATCTGGCTGACGTGATTTCCGCCCTGGTATTCGGCTCGGATGCGGCCATGGGCGTCGATGAGGAAGGTAACAGGCAGCCCATAGATGCCGCCGTAGGCCTCGCCCATGTGCGCGGTTCCAACCACGAGGGGATAGTTGACTTTGAGCTTGCGGGCGACGGCTTCGGCCTTGGGCATTTCGTCGTCCATGTTGACGCCGATGACCTGCAACTTTCCGTGGTATTGGGATTGCCACTGGGCGAAGGTGGGCATTTCCGCCTGGCAGGGGGCGCACCAGGAAGCCCAGAAGTTGAGCAGAATTACCTTGCCGCGGAATTGGGAGAGGTGGATGGTTTTTTGCTGGAAATTCTTGAGCGCGAAGGCTGGCGCAAGGTGGCCGACGAGCTTGTGGGGGCCATCCTGTGCGCGGGCCGGAGTGAAGGCCGCGACGGAGAGCAGCAATATGCCGAGGGCGAGCGAGGAAATGGAACGGCGAAGGATGGGGTGCTTCAAGATCAGGCTCCTTTTACGGTTGGATAGCCGTGGTTGACCCAGTCGGCGCCGAAGTTGTGGGGAATGTAGACGGCTTTGACGTTGGTAAAGCCCATCTTGCGGAGTGCTTCAAAGGCTGGCCGGATGTTGGGGCATTTGGGCCAGGGGCAGCAACCGCAGTAGATGACGAGCAGCTTGTGGCGGTCCAGATGGACAGCGGTTTTGCGGAGCAGAGCCATACCCGTGCCGGAGACGGCGGGGCCAGCGTGGATTGCACCGGGGATGTGCGCCTCCTCAAACAGGGTGGTGAACCCGACCTGCAGGATGGTGGGAGCGTGCCCGGAATGGATCATTTCTGCCAGTTGCGCGGGCTGGATGCGCGCGGACAGGGGAATGGTCATTTGCTGCGGCGCGGTGGCGCTTGCAGGATGTGGCTGTGCCTTGGCGGCCGGGCTGGAGAAAGCCAGCAGGAAGCTGAGACAGAGAGCGGGTAAGAGGATTCTTGGTCGCATGACCTTTCAGCATAGACCAAGGGAAGCGTTTGCGGAATAGGGACACGCTTCGGTTTGTCTAACGTTGGGGAAGGAATCAGTCGAGACGGTAGCTCATGACGGGAACGCGCGACCTGCGGATGATTTGCGCGGCGACGTTGTCCGAAGTAATGGAGGAAAGGCGGTCGCGGCGCTGCAGCGGTATGAGTATGAGCGGGGTGTTGCGCTCGACGGCGACGGCGTGGATAAAGACTTCAGGTACTCCGAAGAAGATGTTCCAACTGGCTTTGATACCCTGTTTTTCCAGGCCGCGCGCGAGGTCACGGCAGATCTTTTCGTGTTTGCTGTGAATGCGGGGCGTGTGTGGTCCCTGGATGATGTGGAGGAGTTCCACGGGGCTGTTGAAGAGCGATGCGGCTTGCGCGGCAAAATCAAGGTCGCAATGCACGCAAGGCATGGGGATGGGCACGAGGATGGGACGGCCTGACTTGAGGCCATCCATGAGGCCGGGCTGGGCTTCTGGCCCGTAGGTGAGGGCTGGGCAGGGGATGGAACGGAGCAGATGTTCGGCTGTGGAGCCAAGGGTTTGACGGTCACGCCTGCCGTGGCCGTAGGCACCAAGCATGAGGATGTCGCCACGTTCTTTGTGACTGATATCGAAGAGAGTGTCGCCGACGAGGCCGGTTCTGGTGAGGATGTGCGACTTGAGCCCGCGCTGTGAGAGGTTTTTGTGGATCTGTTCGAGGTCGGAGATAGCTTCCGACTTGCCTGCCGCGAGGCTGGCGGTCGAGTAGTCATCCTCGGGAAGCTCGACGCGCGCGAGGACGATTTCCGCGTTGAATGTGTGGGCTAGATCGATGGCGTCTTTGAGAGCATTTTCTGCGGCCGGCGAGCCATCGTGGGCCACCATAATCTTGCGGATGGCGTAGCTGGGACGAGGTTGCGGGGGGTGCGGGAGAGAGGCCGATGGATTTGCCATATGCACCTCTTTGGGAAACAACGCGCCGCGGCGGAACAGGCCTGACACTCAATTAGATGCGGCGACCCTGCTTCCTGTATAGGCGAGCGTAATGAAAATCGCGGTGACAGACGTCACGTTTTGGGCTAATGGCGAGCTGGCCTGCCCGGTAATTTGTACCAGAGAGATTGTCAGTGTAGCGCAACGGGTGTTGAATCTATCCCGCCGCAGTCGGGTGTGTGGGAAAGTGGGAAGCGTGGTTGGCTTTCCACTTTCCCATGCCCCTTGTTGTTTGTGAGCCGTGCCTCTGGTGCTGGAGCTCTGTAGCCCAACGATGAGTGTGGGCGACACCAGAAATCAGCCAGACTTCACGCACAAGCCAAGGAACTCGGATTCCAGCTTGTGCCCATCAATTTTGTTCCTTGAGAGAGCCGGGGGCTTTATTTTGTGAGTCGCTCGAAGCGGCTTGTGGGGTCGCTAACGCGGCCCCGGTTGAGTTGCGCCACCTGAAGGTGGCAACTTTACTTCCACATGTTCATCTGGTCCAGTCGCTGATCTT
>JBMFWD010000063.1:0-15952 GCA_049965615.1 Acidobacteriaceae bacterium | reverse complement strand
ACCTCCAAGTACGCTTAAACCCGCTCCCAGTCTATCGCTCGAGAACCTTGCAATCGTTCCACTGCCGGAAAGAGGATCACACATCTGGATCGGGCTGGGCAACTCCGCACTTCGCTGCTTCAACACCTCCGTGAGGTTCTCCCCGGCATGCCGGCTGCCAGTGAAGTAAAGCGCGATCTTCCTGCCCTCACCGACAGACACGATGCCGCTGGTGAACACGCCCGTGTGCTTGTCCCTGGGGTCGCGCTCCAGCATCAGCACCCGCATACTTGTGTCGTCGTTATGCACCACCGTGCCCTGCGCCGCCTGCCGGATCAACTCATCCCGCGCCGGTTTGATCACCTGAGCAGCTTCCTCGACGATCTCCCACTGCGTAGCCGCCGGCAGCACCGGGGTCCCCGGCAAGCCTGCTTTTGGCTTGCTGGGGTGGAGAGGGATACCCAGCTGGCTTTCCAGTCGTTCCAGTCGGTGGAACGGCGTTCCGGCACCGTACTTGAGCTGGGCGATCATCGCCGCCGCCGTTTCATCGTACTTCTCCGGCCCCACCCCTTCCGGCTCCTCGGCCGTAAACACCTGCCCGCAGGCGCCACAGCCGGGGTGGGAGCGCAACCGTTCGAGCGAGTAAACGGTAGCCGCCAGCGGCGCTTGCCCCACGATCCGCACCAGCACCTTCGACTCCTTCTGACCATAAACCTTGCCATTGCCATACTCCGGGCACTTCACAATGAAAACAGCCTCTTCCCTGCACCCACCGGGTACTCTTTTCCCTTCCACACAAACGTTCCGTCGAGCCCCTGCGGCAGTGTGACCGACGCATAAGGCTTCGGTCCGCGAAGATCCACCTCTACCGTTACCAGCCCCCGTGGAGTCGGCAGCGTAGCATTCACATGCTTCAAGTGTCCGGGGCGAGGCTCAATCCGTACGCTGCCAAAATTCGGCGAGGCAGGACGGATGCCCGCCACCGTCGTCAGCAAATCATAATTCGGATGCGCGCTCCACGCGTGGGAGTCAGACCGGCTCGGCGGCGGCATCTCCGCCCACGTCGTAAGCCCTTCCGATAGCATCTGCTTCCATGGAACCAAGGTATCTAAATAACGGTCGCCCATGCCGGCGTGCACCATCGCCCGCGCCAGGTAGAAGCGGAAGTAATACGAGGCCAGCGACATATCCGGTGGAGCATTCTCCGCCTTGAAACCCGGATTGTTCACCGACAGAATCTTGTTCATCACACGCTTCTGCTCGCGCTTCGGAATCACATCCAGCCACACCCCAAAAGCGTTCGCATGCTGACTGAAGTGCTTCATCGCAGGAGTATCCGCCAGCAACCCGTACTGCTGGCTCCAGCAAAGCTTCCTCACCGCGGCAGAAACAAAGTCCGCCTGCTCCGTATCCCGTCGCGCCAGGTCGTCGAGTCCTAGTGCGTGTTCCAACTCCGCCGTGTGCCGAAGCGCCTCCACAAACTGCAGACTCAGGATGGCGGAATTTCCGTTCTCCTCTTGCGGCGGGATCCCGCTTTCGAAACCATTCGACCAGTCCACGAAGGGCCACCACTCCAGTCGGCCGAGCAGCCCGTTCTTGTTCTGCCTCTCCGCAAACCAGTTCAGCACGCTGCGAATCACCGGCAGATGGCTGCGCACAAATTCCGGATCGTCGTTATACATCCAGAAGTCGTGCACCATGCCGATCCAGAACAGCGAGAAGCCCGGAATCGCCTGGAACACAGACGTCGGATACCGGCTGAGGGTTATGCCGGCAGAAATCGCCGAGTTGTGGAATGCCTGGATCGCTTCTCGCGGCAGCCGATTGTCGCCGGTCATCACGTAGGAAATGAGTGTTTGCACACGCGTATCGCCAATGTATTGCAGGCGCTCCCAATAGGGCGTATCCATATAAGTATCGTGCGCGCAGAGCCGCGCCGTGCGATAACCTACCTCCATAATGGAAGTAAGCAGCGCATCATCCGCATCGAATTTCCCCGTTTTCACAAATGGAAACGCACTGAACCAGGCTCGGAACCGGTCAAGCTCGAGCGCCTCTTCGCCGGTCTTCACGTCCAGTTGGAGATAGCGCCACGTCCGCCAATCCAGTGAGGAAAAGCTTCTATCCACGCTGCCATCGGGATAAACAAGGTCATACACACCCTCAATGTGCTTGCCCTTGATGTTGTTACGATTTCCCTTCGTGCCCTCCGCGTTATACAGCGCCTCTGCATAGGTCAGCTTCATCTCCGCACCGCGCCCCTTGCTGAACGCCAGATCGGGATACCCCGTTGTAAGATGACCCACGTCGAGCAGAATCGTCGCCTGATGATGGGCGGGGACGGTCAACTTTCCGGCGGGAAAGCTGCCGGCGGAATGCAGTCCTATCAGCCGAACCACTTTGCCCGGCGACTCCTCGCGCCTCTCCATCAGCGGCAGACCGTCCGCCATCAACTGCCATTCTGATTGCGCAAACATCATGCCACGGCTCGCGGCAAGCCCAATACTGGCTGCAGCGTGCCAACCGGCATCCTCACTCGCCTCCGCATCCGGGTCATCCCACTCCCAACGGAACCGGCTCGCATCCAGCTTTTCGGGGGCCGAAGCAACATAATAATAATGTTGCGGAAACTCAGGCATCGCCAGCGCCTGCATTCCCTTCTCTATCGCTACACTCCATGACTCGTCGCTGTGAATCTCCACCGAATTGGCAGCATCTCCATCCAACAGAAATCCCGTACGATCCGACATCTGCCGCACAGGCGCATTCTCGCCAAAGTTCCAGACCGTCGCGGAAATCAGGTTCCTCCCCGCTCGGAGCATGGGCGCGATGTCGTACGTGGTGTACTTCCAGTGCTGCACATCGCTGTGCGAAGGCCCATTGCCCACGTACTTTCCATTTATCTTCAGCAGATACTGGTTGTCAGCCGACACGTGAATCACAAATCGCGAAGGCCTGGTGTTTAGTTCCAGTTCCTTGCGAAAGCGCAAGATGCATTCTGCTTTTCGCGGCGCTTCCTTGCTGGTGATCCACGATGCCCTCCACTCGCGTGGAGCGGCGGTTGTGGCAGGCTCGGGCCCACGATAGAGCGCATTCCCATCGCCGCCATTTGCTCCTTGCTGTTGCGCAGAGCCGTCCATGCCATTAGCAGAAGTCTCCGCCGCATGTCCGGCTCCAGTGCCGGCAGCTACTGCCAGCAGGGCCGACCCGCCGGCGATAAATTCCCGGCGAGACGGCCCTTTTGAAGAACGCTTCCACAAACGACTCATTGGCTTCCCTTTCTCTGGCTTCGATCCGTTAGACTGCGCTGTCATTGAGCCGATCTACGCAGCTCAACGGCTCCTCACCGTGTAGCTGCCCTGCCCACTCAGCATCACCACGGCACGCTTGCCACCTTCCGCCGGAGTGCTTGCCATCGGCTTGCCATTCACCAGCACCTTGGTGCCGGCCTCCGGAACAGGAACAGATACACGCGCCTTGACATCGGGCGGAAGCTCAATCTTCGTTACGTAACCATTGTCATTACGAATTGAAACATTCAGTATTCCATGCGGCGTCGGCTCGCCGCCCTTGGCCCATTTCAACCCCAGCAGGTCCGGACGAATGTTCACCTTCGCGAACCCTCCGGCTGTTGCCTGAATGCCAAGAATCTGCGTCATCAGCCAGGGAGTTACGCCGCTCGACCAGCCATGCGCCAGGCTCACGTTGTAGCCGGACATGTTGTCAGCCTGCAGCGATGCATGGAAGTTAATCCCCTTGTACCAGGTGGGATCATATCCTTCCCAGAAGCTGGTCGCGCCTTCCTGCACCATGCCGCCCCAATACTGGCGGATCCAGTTGAGCGCCGCACGGCGGTGTCCGATCTTCGCCATCGCGGTCACCACATAGAAATTGTAGTAAGGCGTAATGATGTAAGGGTTGTACTTCACGTGGCCCACATCCGAGAGTGAGTTGCGCCAAATCTTCGCATACTGATCCTTATTCGCAACTCCCGAAATCACCGCGTATGCATTCGGCTGCCAGCGGTCGCCAAAGGAGCCCTTGGCATCCAGCATGTGCTCCTGCGCCGCAGCTTTCAGCGCATCGGCTTTTTCTTCGAACTTCTGCGCATTCTTGTCGTCGTGCAATACGCGCAGCAGATATGCGCCGTCCTTGAAGGCCGCGTAATACTCAAACTGCGTGGCCATGCGGGTCTGCGCGTCATAGCTGTTCATCTCCGGCGACCAGTCCACAAATGGCCACGCACGTGTCAGGTCTGAGAAAAGATCCTGCTGGTTCAGATCTTTCTCCATGTAATTGAGCAATTGCACGAGCCGCGTGTGTATGCTCTCCAGTTGCTTCATGGATCCGGTGTGCAGGTAATACATCTTCTCGCCCGTCACCCAGAATGCCGAATAACCGGGTATCCCGTTCACATGCCGCTTCACCGGAGCCGGGCCAATCAGGCGGCTCAGCGTGTCCTGCATCAGGAAGTGGTCGCCAAACGCATCATCAATGGTGCGGCCGCTCACGTCCAGATCACCCATCCAGCGATTGCGGTCCCGCTTGGGCGCGTCCCAGATGTCGTCCTGCATGCAAAGGTGCGCGGTATACGCGCCGATAGTCCACATCTTGTTCAATTCCGGGTCAGACGAATCAAACGATCCCTGGTACTTCACCGGGTACATGATCCCATCCAGACGAATGGCCTTGAACTGCGTATCGCGCCCGCCCACAAAGCGGACAATCGCGTAACGGAAGGCGCTTTTTGGTCCGTAAGCCGTACCATGCGGCGGAAGATAAACCGGATCGATCCCCAGGTACGGCTGGTTCACCGCCTCCTCTTCTGACTCGCCGTATTGCACTGTAACTTCCGCTGGCGCGTCAGAGTCCGATTGCAACTCCATGCGGCCATTCACCTCACGGCCAAAGTCCAGCAGCATCTGCGGCGAATTAAGAAGCGACACATGCTTTTTTGGCAGCATCACCGTAAACAGGCCAGCAGCATTGTCTCCCGTGAGCGCCTTCGCGTTCTCCACGGTTCCCGCGCCACCGTACACGTTCTTCACCTTCATCGCATCCAGCGAATAATGAGCCAGAAATGGCGAAATACCGTCATACCCCGGCCACGCATACATGCCCGCATCGGCATTCGCCTGGAACAGGTCAATGGAGTTTTCAATTCCGCCCAGGTCCTCTGCCACGGGCCAGCTTCCATCGTTAAAATTCGCGTCCTGCCACCCTTGAGGAGCGGTCCCCTTCATCGCCTTCCAATGCGAATCGCTCATTACCAGTGGCGTCGCGTTTATCTCGCGTGCGGCCGGAACAATCATCGCAGCAAGCGCATCTCCGTGCTGCAGGTGCCGGCTCACGTTGTCTCCGGCCTCATTGCCGGCACGAGGGCCGCGCACGGCTTCAATCGCCAGCACATTCTTGCCCGCATGCAGTTCCCTGGTGACGTCACGCTCATAGACTCGAATTCCCATACGGCCATCCGGGACGAGCTGATAGTGACCCACTTCTTTTCCGTTGACGTAAATCGTCGCCCTGCGCGGCCCGGCCAGGTACAGCGTGGCGTGGGCCGGAACACTCGTTATCTGAAACACCCGGCGGAAATAACGCGGTGCCAGATGGCCCCTTGCTCTCCGCGAGCCCATCGGCCCCGTGGTCCATATATATTGTTCCGGCAGCGGCTTATGGAGCACCGACTCCAGCTCCGACGACGCCAGAGTCCGCGCCGGATCAAGCTTTGCATCGGGAATCTTCGTTGCTCCGTTCGCTGGATTTCCCATCGACATCTGCGCCATAGCTGGAATAGCAGCCACAATCAACGCCACAATCGATACTACCCCTTTTACAAGACGCATTCCATCACCATTCCTATCCCGCTCCGCACACAGCAGGTTCTCTGTCTTAAAAAGCCATTACCGCCGCCACTCAGCACGGCGATCAACTCAGCCCCACAACTTTCGAGCCCTTAACCTTGTATCGATCTGTCCGTCACCCGCAGCAGCCCCCTTTTCCCTAATTCGCATTCTCACGCGATCATCTCGTTCTGCCTCTGTCAGCGTCCCAGTTCATGCTTCTTGAGGAGATATCTCTTCCACTGATCTAGCTGGCCTTCACATCTACCATCGGAAAACAAGTGAACTCCTCTTCATCGATTTGCCAATACGGCATATAAACTATGCCGGGATTTCCTGCCACGGTGAAGTGAAGAGGACTGCCCGGCTTTGGCTGAAGTTGCTGAATGAGGCCCTCGGCGCGCGAGCCACCGGTAACACGCAATGCGGCATCTTTTGAACCCACGGCCGCATAAAGCAGTGGACCGTAGGTCAGCGAATATCGCTTATGCCCTGGAATCTGGCTCACACCTTTGTATTCCTCAAGCGCGAACCCCATCGGCAACGTAAAAGATACTGTATCCCCGTCGGACCAAACCCTGTCGAGAACCACGTAAGACCCAGGGCTCCCAACTTGAGCGCGTGAGTTGTTTACGGAGACTCGCATCTCCTTCGTCGCCCAGGATGGCACCCTCACTCGCAGCTTCATCTTCGTCGGCTGCGCAAGGCCGATCGTTAACCTTACCTGCTGATCGAATGGGAATTTTGTATCCATCCGCAGCGTGGCCAATTGATCGTTATGCATCCACTTTATTGACGACGGCTCGAACAGATTGATGTACAGCCCATCAGGCGCGATGGAATAGATATGTTCCGGTAGAGATCCTAATTGACGCGTCCCCTGCCCTTCGCAGCAGGTATTGATTCGCGTACCTTTCTCTTTGCGCCCAACAAGAATCGTATGATAACGAATCCCGTAGGTTCCATCCTGATTCGCCAGGGTGACATTGTAGAGAGACTTCTCTATCTCCGCCGCGTACCGCTCTTCCTCAGGAGCCAGCAGATGAAAGCGTTGGCTCAGCAGTATCCAGAAAGAGCTTCCGCAATTCTCCCCGAGCTTTTGCGTCAGAGAATTGGAATTCGGCGGGTCGTAATTGAATTCAATAATCGAGATGGAACCACCGGGCTGCTGCCAATGCTGGTGATACATTTCCCACCCACCTTTTACTCCCTTTAATAAGTCCTCATCCCCCGTTGCGAGATACATATCCAAATACGCTTCGAGATTGGTAAGCAGATAGCAATGCGGACGGTCATAAGGATATTGCCAGATCTGCTCCTCATCCATACTCGCAAGAGCGGAGAGCCAACGCCTCTCCAGGAAATAGCGCTGAATCACCTGGATGTCCGCTGGCTTCCCAACAGGCGTGAGGTAGGTTCTCGTATTTGCGATCATGCCCTGGGCGCCCTGAACGGCGCCCCGCATCAGATTCGGCAGATATTCACACTGATCGAACCAATCGTAATAGCCACGAAGCAGCTCAAATGCCAGCTGACTTCCGCCGTAACCGGCCTCAACCAGTCCATGGGTCAGCCATGCGCGCGTATAAGCGCCTCGCTCCGAATAAAAGATCGTGTCTTTCGGATAAGCCATGCAATAGCCGTCAGGCTCTTTACACTCTGCGATTCCACGTATGACTTCATCGAACCGTTTCCGTAATTCCGGATCCTCGATCCAACGCAGGGTATTTCCAGATCCCATGAGGAATCTTCCGGCATTGGATCCCGCCAAATCGCTGTCCCAGAACTTACTCCCCACCTTCGAATCCGGAGATATGGGCTTCCCGGCACGCTCGCGGAACTGCAACAACAGGTCATTGACCGTAAAGGATTCGAGCAAATACGCGATGTTCTTACGCATTGCCGTTTCGAATATCCCACCGTGCAGTCTCACTCCAGAACGCGGAGCGTGCGCCCTGTAAGGGACCTTTCTCCACGTCGACGCGTCGGTGGCATAGTCTGGTCGATCTCTATAGACATACTCGGAATCCAGACGGGTCGGACGAGTCAATTGCTGCAAATCTTCCGCGTTGCTGTATGTAACGTCACCCGATACATGCCGCCCGATCGCGACATCGGTCCCCTTGGAGAGCACGGCGATCCTGGATAGCGCGAACCAATGGTTGTTCTTTGCGGTAACAGCAGGAATTACTTCCGGGGCGTCGACCACGCTGGAGGTCCACTCCCGCAATGGAAATTTCGTTACGGTCAAGCGAATATAGCGCGCTCGTCCCTTTAAATTCGAAACGCTGACGATTCGGTCGTTGGGATTATCGAAATCCTTCTGACTGTGATCCAGAATTAATTCCGAATTGGCAAATTCCGGATCATTCGCCCATTCAAGCTTGAAGCGCAACGGGAAACCTTCGCCGACATAATGCGCGTCCTGACCAGGAATAAATCTCTGATTCGCCGAAAACATCTTTATTTCATCGATCGTCCGTGGTTCTCCCAGGTCAATTTGAATCCATGACAAAGCATCCGGTGAGGCCACTGCTTTGGAGCGGTAGGGCCGGTACTTAAATGTGGGGGTTGCGGCGACCCGCTGTGGAGTTACACACACGATCCCATGTGGGCCCAAGGATGCTGCGTATAGCGCATGGGGAAAGATGTCTTCCTTGAGTATCAGTCCGCCTCCCGAGGCAATCGCAGCGGACCGGATAAAATCCCGACGTGTTACACTCGGCATAGGCCTCCTCCCGCCAGTTGTTTTGTTCTGCTCGCTGGCACCGCTGATTGTGGTATCCATTAGCCCTATCTGCTCTCCATCTCGTAGGTATTGAACATTTTCAGTCGCCTTAACCTTTTGACTACCTGGCTTCGAGTTATTCAATCCGGCGCAGATGCGCCTTTGGTCCGGGTGAACGCAACAACTGCGGCGCGAGGATAAGAGATGCTGATAGCGAGTTGAATTACGACCGCGCAGCACTCACGCACAGTAGGCCACCCGCTCGCCCGCTTGAGAATATACCAGCCATCCCCCTTGTCTCTGATGGCCGAATGCCTCAGGCCAATTGCCATTTGCGCCCCCACCCACGCTTTCTGTTCTCGGTGTGCGGCTGTATCTATTGACCGTTTGGGGTCTGGATGATCCCCCCCCTACTGGCAAGGCGAATCGAGCCTATTCTTGAAGCGAGACTCACACCGGATCCGAGAACCGGGCTCCCTTGGTCCAACGAAGTACCCACCGTTTGCGAACGCACCAGCTTACAAGCCGCGCCCTCAAACCTTCCCGCTGGTAATCTCGCCTTACAACAGACGATATACTTAGTTGTCGAGTATTTCACTTTCCGCCCCTTTGCAGATCGTGGCGCCAGGTCTTTACGCTCGCAGTACTCATCTACCCTTTCGCAATGGCCCGTACTTCGGACAGAGTCCCTGTACTAGCAAACGTATCGGTCCGAGCATAGCCTTGCAGTACTTAGCTTCCCCACTGCAGCATCATCACCCTGAGGAACATTTGTCCACGTCAACTAGAAAAACAATCGGAATTGTACTGAGCAAGGTGATCCAACGAGCCCATTACAAAATTCTGAATGTTTTCCGAGATGCCGCATCTCGATAAGGGCACAACGCCAACAAATAAGCTGATCCGAACCTTCTAACCTCTTTTTGACCAGCATTCGGTTGATCTTCAGCGAAATTTTTATCGGGAGCAGCCCCGCGAGATATTTCTTGCGCGGAGCTGCTTCCCAAATATTGCCCATAGCGACTCATCTGTCCGATTAACGCTTGCGCCAACATACCCTAAGTGATCACGCCGTCCTGTTTAAGAGTTGACCGGTCAATCGGCTCCGTCCACCGGGTACTCTTTCCGCGCATATCATGAACGGATAAGTTCCATCTTTTTCTATACTCACTCAATGCCCGCTGCACGTTAGACGTTTCTGGCCGGCCGATCAGGTTATGCATTTCGTACGGATCATTCTCAAGGTCGTATAGTTCCTCACGTGCCGAAGAAGTGGTCTCATAGGGGGCGGCATATGGATAACGAGGTTCTTTGTGCCCCGTCCAATAGATGTATTTCCATCGTTCGGTTCTGATTCCCTCGCTAGATGGAATCCAGCCCCCATATGGAAAATGATGCTCGATAAAAAACACAGACCTGAACTCCGGATCCTCTTTGTGGAGCAGATCAACAAAGCTTCTCCCCTCCACAGAAGGCGCTGGCTCAACGCCTGCCAGTTCCAACATTGTTGGATGAAGGTCTATATTCAAGGTCATGGCTCGCCTTCGCATGCCTCTTTCGCCAGCAGGCTGCCTCGGATCGTAAACAAGCAAAGGCGTCCTTAGAGCTTCCTCGTACAGGTACCACTTTCCTGCCAATCCATGCTCACCGTTGAAAATTCCGTGGTCCGCAGAGTAGATGATGATTGTATTATCGGCGATTCCCTGCTCTTCTAGTGTCCTACGAAGATTTCCCACAACTGAATCTATGCCGCTAATCAGACCGTAGTACCCTTTGACCGACTCTTGATAGAGTTCTTCCGTTGAAAACCGGACACCCCACCGATGTCTACTTTCTGAGTGCTGAACCCGCAGTGGCATCCTGTTAATATCGTTTTGTGGGGCACGGCTCACAGCAGGAATCGTGACATTTTTATACAGCTCCAACATCTTCGGCTCCGGGAGGTATTGCCTTGGCGACTGGTCCTCTACATGCGGAGATTTGAAGCTGATGGAGAGGCAAAATGGCTGCGTACTCGCCCCTTCCCGAATGAATTCTTCCGCTTGCCCGCGAATAATCTGCGACATGTGGCGTCCCTTGGGTCCTTCCGGGTAGTAATTTCCTTGCCCAGGAAACCCCCGCCAGTAGTCAAAGGACTTGCTCGGCATCGTTTTTCCCACCCCAAATTTTCCGACAAATCCTACCCTGTAGCCGGCGTTCTTCAGACGAGTCCAATACGCACCATCTACCTGCTCGGTGCTCAGTGGCTTCGAAAAGTTATAGATTGCGGTGGTGCTCGCATACTGCCCCATCATGATACTGGCGCGACTGGCACAACAAATGGGCATAGTGGTGAAATTGTTTTCAAATATAACCCCATCGTGGCCGAGCTTATCGAGGTTCGGGGTCTGGATCACCTTATCCCCCATACATCCCAGCGCGTTCCAGCGATGATCGTCGCCAAGCATCAGTATGATATTGGGACGCCTTTGCTTTGAATTAGTCGCCCCAGTTTCCCCTAGAGCAGAAGAACCCGGGATCAAGCTAGAGGCGGCTGCAACGGAAGCCGCCTCTAGAAATTCTCTTCTCGAATATGCCATGCGCTTAATCTCCTCACGTATCACTCGCACCGAAACGTGCTGATTGATCTTACGATTAATGTATCCAGCGCGCCGCCGTGAAAAGGATGTCCCAATATCCTGCCAAATAGGCCCTTCGAATATCGTTCTAGCCCTCGAAGGGCAATGAGGCTAGTGACTCTTGGCTGCGACGACAAACTCTCCACGACGGCCCACTAGGCCTATTTCTTCTACCAAACAAATCTGCCTGCAATCTGCAGGATTCTTGGTGCTCCGGCCGTATTAATCACACCGAAGCTTGAGGAACCAGTATAAGCATCAGGATTACCGAAATTTGGATGGTTAAACACGTTGAAAAACTGGCCGCGAAGCTCCAACTTGAGGGCGCGGTAGATCGCTATGTCCTTTGCAAGACCGACATCCGTGTTCGCCGCTCCAGGTCCAAAGAGTACCCCCCGAGGCGAATTTCCGAAATAACCCGCGGGCGGGGAAGAAAAGCACGAGGTTCTGAAATAGACAAACCCGTCCGAGCGAAGATGATGACTCAGATAGCTATCTGCTCCGTTACAAGTCTGATCTGCCCGGACCACAGAGAACGGTGACGACGTATTATTTGGAGAGGTCACCGTGAACGGATTACCAGCTTGTAAGGTTGTTATAGCACTTATACGCCACCCGCCGACAAATGCATTTGCAGGCCTCGGCATGTTGGAGAAAAGCGACCGCCCCCGTCCAATCGGCAGGTCGTACACTGCCGACACAGTGAGGGCATGCGGTATGTCATAAGACACAGGCCCTTTATCACAGCTGCGGCAATATGCATTCTGGTTGGCTGTACTATCGGCTGTCCCCCATGAGTCGCTCAGTGTTTTTGAGTATTGAAAGTTAGCCAGGAGATTCAGTCCCCAAGAGGTTTGATGTTGATATTTCACGATCATTGCCTCATAGGAAGAATTCCCATTTGTATTCGAATAAAGAATGAACCCGTAGCGGGGATACGGCTTTGTATTGGGTTCGCAATAGTTAGTTGCACTGACGAGGCACTGATCAGCATTATATCGATTCTGCTGGTCATGGCTGCTGTTGCCTATATAGTCGACTTCCACGAGATCGTTACGATCAATGGTATGTTGAATCGAAGCCACCCATTGCCACGTATAGGGCTGTTTACTATTTGGGTTGACCGCAAAAGGCGAGAATCCCTGGGGAAGTGAAGACGCAAAGGAGTTTGTTAATGGAGGAAGCTTCAAAACAGGGAAAACATTGTTTTCTGGATTTGAATTTCCGAATGTATAAGTTGGCATTGGCGAAAACTGGTCATTGGAAAATGATTGAGCTGCTTGAAATGGTGGCGCGATATAGGTGAACTGTGTTTCAAGAAGCCCCTTCTGTCCGTAATATAGCCCTGCACCTGCGTGAACAACGGTTTGCCCCAACCAACGGGGATGCCATGCAAATCCTAAGCGGGGCGTGAAGCTTTTATAATTCGGCTTAATAATCTGGGGGCTGACTTGTCCCAATCCTGCGTATTGAAGCAAGCCTGTGGAGAAATTGAAGTCGTGCGGGATCTTTCGATCAGGCCCCTGGGGATTCGGTACCGTTTCGTAGTACCATGAAATTCCATAATTTACAGTGAACGCCGGGGTCACTCGCCATGAATCTTGAAAGTATGGATAGAATTCAGTATAACGGTAGTGCATCGGCTGGAAGCCTACCACATGTCCGTTGCTCGGCATTCCTAGCAGGAAATCCGCGAAAGCATTACCGGTTCCGGCAACAGGTGCTAGGCCTGCGCTGCTGGGAGCCAGTTGGGCGGTGAATATCGGTGCGAAGTTTAACCCACCTACTGAGTTGGCGTTTGCGTTACTCTGCACGGAACGCGTATACAGCAGTCCGGCACCTAGCGCAAAATTGTGGTTACCTTTCGATATGTCTAGGGAGTCATATAACTGATAAATGTCGTCGGTATTCCCGATTTTCCCGGTAGGATTTCCGAATCCAGTGAAGCCTTGTATATTTACGCTCGGAATTCCATGGGGATCCACCGTTCCGGGGATTCCAATTTGAGTTTCCAGTGCTGGACCAGACTCTCCTTGACCATCGTCGCCGGCTGAGTTTCTTTCGAAACCGATTCGCGCGATATTCACCATATTGGCCCCTAGTGTCAGGGTATCCTGCAAGGATCCTAGGTCGGCTTCCAAGGGGAAGCTGTGTCCGGCTGAGGGCATAAGGGCACCATCAACTGCCGGGTAGTTGTCATGAATCACGGTCGCGAAGAGAGATTGCCGGGAGCTTGGGGTAGCATCAACCCGAATGGTGAATTGATTATCATTGAGCGTGCTCGGCACACTCCTGAAAAGATTTGCTGGCTTTTGATTGTAGTTCGATCCTGGGAGATAGTACGCTAATAACTTTTCGGCAACCGGACTGATCATCGACGGTGGAATAATATTGTTCGGGAATGGTTGTCGAGTTCCTGTTGATGGATCGTAGGTGTAGGGGTTATAGATCGTGAAGTCCGACGACTCAGCACTGAAATTACCGCTCATCATAGTGCTTGTTGGGGTGTATCCGCGTTCTTGATTATCCTGAGCCTGACGGGTTCCCTCATAATTGAAAAAAAACCACAATTTATTATGACCGTTTAACAGTCTCGGGATAATAATGGGGCCGCCTAATGCGATGCCAAATTGGTCTCGGCGTAAGGTCCCCGGCACCGTGGCAAAGTAGTTGGTGGCATCGAGCTTATCGCTACGCCAATAATCATATGCTTCCCCATGGAGATGATTAGTTCCTGACTTCGTAATGACATTTATGACGCCGGAATTGGGCCCCAGATCGGGCATAAAGAAGCCCAGATCTATTTTGAACTGATCTATAGCTGCCACGGATTCATTGAGAGACGAATCTCCGATTCGCGAGCCGCGGGTTGCTATACCGTTAATCAAGTAGCTCGTTTAAAATTGGTTTGCACCCGTCACACTGATCGACAGATCCGAATGTCCGGTCTGTGCAGTCACAATATCGGAGCCGCCTGTTGGCTTTTGGCTGCCGCCCACCAGACTGCCCAACTGCAAGAAGTTCCGGCCGTTTAGAGGGAGGTCTGCGACGTGCCTTGATCCCATGACTGTACCCATTGCGTTCGAGGTAGTGTCCAGCAACGGAGTGGATCCGGCAGCATTCACGATAACTTGCTGCGAAACCGTCCCAATTTGCAACTTTACGTTCACGGTGGCAGCCTGGTCGATTACGATTTTCACGTTTTGAACTGTTGCAGGACTGAATCCCTTTCTCGCGACATGTAAAGAGTAGAGCCCAGGCTGAATTGCATTGAATTGATATTCTCCCTGCGCATTGGTCGTAGCCGTCCGTGTCGATCCACGTTGAACATCGGTGAGCGTCACCTCTGCTCCCGGAATGGCCGCCGAGGAGGGGTCGCGCACGGTTCCAGCCAGACTCGATGCTCCCAATGAAGTTTGCGCCATCAGGCTGAACGTAGTTGATAGCAGGAATGCCGCGAAGAAGAGGAAGATGGCGAACTCGCGACCAATAGAGAGAGCTTTGCGATTATCTGTTTTGCTTCCCTTGTATCTCGTCGAATTTGAAACTCGCGAAATAGCAAGCTCGTCGCCTAGCCTGAAATTGTGGCCTGTGTCCTGGAGATTTTGGCCCCGGTTATGTCCGTGATCGAACTTGAGGGCTTCTTGTTGGCCCACTTCGCTGGATGGATTCTGTCTTCTAGCGCGCAAGTGATGATCTCTTAACGGCAGTGTTATTCTCGGCATTTCTGCGCCTCCCCCTAGGGAGTGTCATCAAATTGGTCATATGCGTGAGCTTGAGCAGATTTTAGCTTGAGAGGATGAGTGTAAGGCGTTACGGGTTGCGGGACGATCAGTGGGATCGGATCAAGGATCTTTTGCCTGGTCGGAGCGGTACAGTGGGTCGTCCTGCCGTGGATAACCGTATGTTCGTGGAAGCCGTGCTTTATCGTTATCGAGCGGGCATCCCGTGGCGCGACCTGCCGGAGCGGTTCGGCGACTTCCGGGTGGTGCATACGCGGTTCAGCCGCTGGGCTGTTCGCGGAGTCTGGAAGGCTGTTTTCGAGCATCTGTCCAAAGACGCCGACAACGAATACGCCATGATCGACTCCACCATCGTGCGCGCCCACCAGCATAGCGCCGGGGCGCGCAAAAAAAAGGCGAATCGCAAGCCATCGGACGCAGCAAAGGCGGGCTGAGCACCAAAATTCACACCACCGTCGATGCGCTCGGCAACCCAATAGGCTTTCATCTCACCGAGGGCCAGGCCTGCGAACTGGACGGGGCCGACGTGCTGCTGCCTCAACTCGAAGCCAACACCGTGATCGCCGACAAGGGCTTCGACGCCGACAAACGGGTGCTCGAACCTTTGCAGCAAGCTGGAAAACAGGCCGTCATTCCACCCAAGGCGAATCGAAAAGAGCAACGAGAGTACGACAAGGAACTCTACAAAGCACGCCACCTCATCGAAAACTTCTTCGCCAAACTAAAACAATTCCGCGCTATCGCCACCCGATACGACAAAACAGCTCGAAACTTCCTCGCCGCAATTCACCTCGCAGCCGCTGCCATCTGGCTAATTTGATGACACTCCCTAATTCCAGAATAACAATTTAGAGAGAAATTACCGGCAAATTTCCGAAATGAATCTATGCTCAGGGTGCAAAGGGGGGAAGCAGCAACTGCATTATACGCCAGAAGTAAGGGGACGGCTATAGGTTAAAAGCGAGTGTGTCGTTAGCACATGATATGTCCGGTTGAGATAGCAAATGAACTGTCCGCATAGCGGGCGGCGAGGATGGAGCC
>JBMFWD010000062.1:0-16781 GCA_049965615.1 Acidobacteriaceae bacterium | reverse complement strand
CTAAACCCTCACGACCCCGTTGCAGTGTCAGGCATCTGCCCGGTTCAATCTGTCAGGTATGTCCCCGGTCCGTACCCCCACTAGCGATGAGTCCATCCCGGTTGTTTTTGTGGGGATGTTGTTGATTCTGTTGCATTGAGTGGTGTTCTAGCGTTGGACTGCCGGTTTGGGGGTGCTCTGGGACGAAAAAAGCGACCCGTGGTGGGCCGCTTTTCGTATGTCCTTACTTTCAGGATAACAAATTGGGGGGTAATTTCCGGCAGGCTTACTACGTGTTTGGGGTTAGGGCCAGTAGTGTTAACTGGCCCTAGAAGAGGTGGAGTTCGCCCTGAGGGAGTGGGGCTTCCGCGAGGAGGCCTAGTTCTCCGACGAGGCGTTCGAGGCGGGCTCGGGTGGCCGGGGAGATGGGGGTGATGGGGAGGCGGTAGTTTTCCTCGAGGCGGCCCATCATGGCGAGGACGGCCTTGACGGGGCCGGGGCTGGTCTCCCAGAAGTTGGCCTGCATGAGCTGGAAGAATTTGCGGTGGAGCTCGCGGGCGGTGGGCCAGTCGTTGTTGAGGGCGGACTGGACCATGGTGGCCATTTCTCGGGGGATTTCATTGGAGGCTACGGAGATGAGTCCTGCGCCGCCGACGGCGAGGGTGCCGAGGGCCATGACGTCGTCGCCGGAGTAGACCTGGAAGGAGCGGGGCGCGCGGGTGGCGAGCTCGGCGATCTGGGTCATGTTGCTGGAGGATTCCTTGATGCCGGCGATGTTGGGGCTGGCCTCGATGAGGCGGAGGACGGTGGAGGGCTCGAGATTGGCGCCGGTGCGGCTGGGGATGTTGTAGAGAACGACGGGCAGCTCAGTGGAGCGGGCGACGGCGGAGAAGTGCTGGAACTGGCCCTCCTGCGTGGGCTTGTTGTAGTAGGGATTAGCGCTGAGGATGGCGGTGATGCCGGGGATGCGGGAGGCGAGGCGGGTGCGTTCTTCGGCGCGGCGGGTGGAGTTGTCGGTGCAGCCGGCCCAGACGGGGACGCGGCCGTCGGCGACCTCGGTGACGATGCGGAGTACGCGGAGCCATTCCTCGTCGGAGAGGGTTGGCGTTTCGGCGGTGGTGCCGCAGGCGACAAGCCAGTGGATGCCGCTCGAGATCTGCCATTGGACGAGGCTCTGGAGAGCGTGTTCGTCGATGGATTCATCTGCGCGAAAGGGGGTGACGAGGGCTGTGCCGCAACCGAATAATTCCATTACGAGTTGAGTCTATCGCAGGTGGGAGGTGCTTGCGGCGCGAAGAAGTGGTGAATAGGCGTGGAAAACTGCGGTTGGGGGGGCGGGACGGTAGAATCCTGTGAGAGCCGCCATGATTTCAGTGCTGATATTAACGCGCAATGAAGAGCAGGATTTGCCGGGGTGCCTGGATGCGGTGGCTTGGTCGGACGATGTGCATGTGTTTGACTCGTTCAGCACGGACCGGACGGTGGAGATTGCGAAGGCGCGCGGGGCGACGGTGACGCAGCGAAAATTTGACACGTATGCGCGGCAGCGGAATGCAGCGTTGGAGAGCGTGGCTTTTCGGCACGAGTGGGTTTTTATGCCGGATGCGGATGAGCGTCCCACGCCGGAGCTGGTGAAAGAGATGCAGGAGGCGGTGCGGAGTGCTGGGGAGGGAACTGCGGGATTCCGGGTGCGGCGGCGTGATTTTCTGGATGGAAGGTGGCTGAAGCATGCGCAGCTGTCGCCGTTTTACATCCGGATGGTACGGCGTGGCCGGGCGCGCTATGTGCGGGACATCAACGAGATTCTGGAAGTGGACGGTGGGGTGGTGGAGCTGAGCGGGATGCTGGATCATTTCCCATTTTCAAAGGGGATGGAGCATTGGAAGGCGAAGCACGATGTCTACTCGACGATGGAAGCGCAACTGATTGCGGCAGGGATGGGGAGCAGGGACGCTTCCTGGAGGACGGCGCTCTGGGGGGAGGATTTCCACGAGCGGCGGCGGGCGCAGAAGGCGATTTTTTACAAGCTGCCAGCGCGACCGCTGATTAAGTGGACGTACATGATGTTTTTGCGGGGCGCGATTCTGGATGGGGCCGCGGGTGTGAAGTACGCAAATATGCAGGCGCGGTACGAGGGGTTGATTGTGCGGAAGACCAGGGAGTTGCGGCGAGGGAATGGGCGCGGGGCCTGAGTCTTCTAGGTGATCTGGCTGAAGATTTCGCGGAACTCCCATGTGCCGGTTTTGTGTGCGATCCATTCGGCGGCGCGGACGGCTCCTTCTGCGAAGCCGCGGCGGGAGAAGGCCTCGTGGCGGATCTGGATGGAGTCGCTTTCGGAGCGGGCTTCTATGACGTGGATGCCGGAGGCGTCTCCTTCGCGGTGCGAGGTGATTTCGACGTTGAGGGCGGGGTTGGCTTCGTGGAGGATTTGCCGGAGGGTGAGGGCGGTGCCGGAGGGCGCGTCCTTTTTGTCGACGTGATGGGTTTCGGTGATGCGGTAGCTGTAGCCGGGCAGGGCGGTGGCGAGGTCTTTGGTGAGGCGGAAGAGTTCCTGGACGCCGATGGAGAAGTTGGTTCCGTAGAGCAGGGCCGCGTCTTTGCGCCGGGCGAGGGCGCGCATGTCCTCGAGATGCTGGTACCAGCCGGTGGTGCCGACGACCATGCGTGCGCCGTTGGCGAGGCAGGCGCGCATGTTGGTGACGGCGGCCTCGGGCGTGGTGAAGTCGATGACGGCGTCGAAGCCGGCGAGAATGGGGCCGGTGAGGGCGGCGGCGTTGCGGTTTTCTTCTTCTCCGACGACGCGGACGCTGTGGCCGCGCTCGTGTGCGATTTGTGCGACCAGGCTGCCGGTTTTTCCGCGACCAAGGACTAAGAAGAGCATGGGGTTTCTCCGGGTGGTTGGATGCTTTGGTGGTCCTTCGCTTTGCGACGGACGGCTGAATTTTTTAACTGCGGGTCCTTCGCTTTGCTCAGGATGACAATATTTTTGGTGCCATGATTGATCGGACCCCACTCATCGCGATAGGACCGCGATGAATGGGGCACCCGGCGCCTCCGGTCAGGATGACAATATTTTCTACTCGCACAGATGTTTGTACCCCACCACGAAGTTTGTGAGGGCCACCACAAAGTTTGGGTGGGGCATCCGCCTTGCTCTGCGGGTTAGCTGGTGGTGACGGGTTTTGCGGCTTCTGTGGTGTCGAAGATTTCGGGGTCGGGGTCTGAGAAGAACTCTTTGTGGAGCGAGCGGAGCGCTTCTTCGACGTCGTCCTCTTCGATCATGAAGCTCATGTTGATCTCGGATGCGCCCTGGGAGATCATGCGCAGGTTGACGTGCTTGACGGCGGAGAAGACGCGACCCGCGATGCCGTTGTGGCCCCGGATGTCTTCTCCGACGAGGCAGACGAGGGCTTTTTTGCCTTCGTATTTTACGTCGGCGATCTGGCTGAGGTCGGCGGCGATTTCGGGGAGTTTTTCGTTGGAGTCGACGGTGAGCGAGACGCTGACCTCGGAGGTGGAGACCATGTCGACGGCGCACTTGTGCTTGTCGAAGATTTCAAAGACGGATTTGAGGTAGCCGTGGGACATGAGCATGCGGCTGGCTACGACGTCGATGATGGTGAGCTTTCTTTTGACCGCGATGGACTTGAAGGGGCTGCTGCAGTGGGGCGCGACGGCGGTGATGCGTGTGCCTTCGTTGGCGGGGTTGTGCGAGTTGAGGACCAGCACGGGAATGTTCTTTTTGACGGCCGGGAGGATGGTGGCCGGATGGAGGACTTTTGCGCCGAAGTAGGCGAGTTCTGCCGCTTCTTCAAAGCTGATGGATTTGACGCGGAGGGCGTCGGGGCAGACGCGGGGGTCGGCGGTCATGATGCCGTTGACGTCGGTCCAGATTTCGATGGATTCGGCATCGAGTGCGCCGCCGACGAGGGCGGCGGTGAAGTCTGAACCGCCGCGACCGAGAGTGGTGGTTGCGCCCTGGAGGGTGGAGCCGATGAAGCCGCCCATGACGCAGACGCGGCCTTCGCTGGCCTGCGGGAGGACGTGCTCGCGCAGGCGCTGCTCGATGAGGTCGTCCTGTGGGATGGCGCGTCCATGCTGTGCGTCGGTGATGATGCAGTGGCGCGCGTCGATGTGGGTGGCGGCGAGACCGCGGTCGGCGAAGGCGGCGGAGACGATGCGGCTGGAGATGCGCTCGCCGTAGGAGACGACCATGTCGCTGATGCGGGGAGTGAGTTCGCCGACGGCGGCGAGGCCGCGAAGGATTTCGTCGAGCGAGTTGAATTCGGCATCGACGGCGTTGTGGACGTCGGAGCAGGCGGCGGAGGTGACGAGGCGGCCTACGGCTTCGAGGTGGCGGTTGCGAAGGCGCGAGGTGACGAAGAGTGCGCCCTTGCGGTCGCCGCGAGCTGCTGCCGCAGCGGCGGCGAGGAGCTGATCGGTGACCTTGGCCATGGCGCTGACGACGACGATGGGCTGCACGCCGCGCTCGACGCGTCCGCGGACGATGGAGGCGGTGCGGTCAATGGCGACGTGGTCGGCGACGGAGGTGCCGCCGAATTTCATGACGACGAGTGGCTTCATGCGGGTACCGCCGAGGGTGCGAGCTTGCCGAGGGAGACGAGGAGTTCTGCGTTGAGCAGGGCTGCTCCGGCGGCGCCGCGAATGGTGTTGTGGGAGAGGACGGTGAACTTCCAGTCGAGGAGGGTGCAGGGGCGGAGGCGACCGACACTGGCGGCCATGCCGCGACCGCGCATGCGATCGAGGCGGGGCTGGGGGCGGTCTTCGGCATCGAGGAATTCGACGGGCTGGGCCGGCGCGGTGGGGAGATCCTTGCCGGCGAGGGGCTTGAATTCCGCCCATGCGGCGAGGATTTCCTCGCGGGTGGCCTTGCGGCGGAACTTGATGCTGACGCTTTCGGTGTGTCCGTCTTCGACGGCGACGCGGTTGCAGTGTGCGGCGATGCGGGCGTCGAGGGGCTGGACGAGATTGCCCTGGAGGGAGCCGAGCAGGCGGAGGGTTTCCTCCTGGAGCTTTTCTTCTTCGTTTTTGATGTAGGGGACGACGTTGCCGAGGATGTCCATGGAGGGGACGCCGGGATAGCCTGCGCCGCTGATGGCCTGCATGGTGGAGACGAAGATGCTTTCAATGCCGAAGCGGGCTTCGAGAGGCTTGAGGGCGAGGACGAGGCCGATGGCCGAGCAGTTGGGGTTGGTGACGATGTAGCCGCCGGACTGCCTGCGCCACCGCTGGTGCTCGAGGATGGCGAGGTGGCCGGGGTTGACCTCGGGGATGACGAGGGGAACGTCAGCCTGCATGCGGAAGGCGCTGGAGTTGGAGATGACGGCGCAACCGGCCTGGGCGAAGCGAGGCTCGAGTTCGCGGGCGATGTCGGAGTCGAGGGCGGCGAAGATGACCTGGGGCGCGCCTTCGGGCTGCGCGGGCGAAATTTCCATCTGCGCGATGTGCGCGGGGATGGGGGTGTCGAGCTTCCAGCGTACGGCTTCGCCGTAGCGTTTGCCGCTGGAGCGGTCGCTGGCCGCAAGCCAGGTGACTTCAAACCACGGGTGGTGTTCGAGAAGCTGAAGGAAGCGCTGGCCGACCATGCCGGTCGCGCCGAGGATGCCGATTTTCTGCCGAGTCAATGTACTTAGCCGCCTGGAACGCGAGATTGATCCAAACGATGGTCCGGAGCGACGTGGCTGGCCGGAGTCGGTTGGATTTCTATGTCTCTCTAGTGTAAAGGGAGGGCGCGGGGATGACGTGGACTTTTCAGCGGAAGAGCTTTGGGAAAGCGATGAATGGGTAGAAAGTCGCGATTGGCGGCGCGGCGGGGTGGTGGGGTTTTCAGAGTCCGATGGTTGATGCGGAAAGCTGGAACTACATCCTGCCCGTGAGGGGCAGGATGCAGATTGAGAGGTGATTGGGATCAGGCCGGGAGGGCTTCGAGGGCGGCGATGATGGCATCGGCGAAGGCGCTGGTGCCGGAGGCTCCGCCGACGTCGCGGGTGAGGGCAATTTTTTCTGCGTAGACCTTTTCGAGTGCGGCCTGAACGCGGTCGGCAGCCTTGTCTTCGTCGAGGTGACGGAGCATGAGGATGGCGGACTGGAGCAGGGCGGTGGGGTTGGCGAGGTCTTTTCCTGCGATATCCGGGGCGGAGCCGTGGACGGCCTCGAAGATGGCGGCATTTTCGCCGAGGTTAGCTCCGGGGACGAGGCCGAGGCCGCCGACGAATGCGGCGCAGAGGTCGCTGACGATGTCACCATAGAGGTTTTCGAGCAGTAGCATGTCGTACTGGTAGGGGTTGGTGACGAGCTGCATGCAGGTGTTGTCGACGATGTGCTCGCCGTAGGCGATTTCGGGAAATTCCTTTGCGACCTGGCGGGTACAGCGAAGGATGAGGCCGTCTGTCATCTTCATGATGTTGGCCTTGTGGATGCAGTGGATTTTTTTGCGTCCGTGCTTGCGGGCGAATTCAAAGGCGAAGCGTGCGATGCGGGTGGAGCTTTTTTCTGTAACGACTTTGAGGGCGGTGGCGACGCCGGGGACGATTTCCTGTTCGAGGCCGACGTAGAGGCCTTCCGTGTTTTCGCGGATGATGATGAGGTCTACGCCGGGGTAGTTGGTTTTGACGCCGGGGAGATTTTTGATGGGGCGGAAGTTGGCGTAGAGCTCAAACTTTTTGCGAAGGGCAACGTTGATGGAGGAGAATCCTCCGCCGACGGGGGTGGTGACGGGGCCTTTGAGTGCGACGCGGGTACGCTCGATGGAGTCGTAGAGGTCGGCGGGGATGTAGGTCTTGAATTTTTCGAAGGCATCGGCGCCGGCGGAGTAGGGTTCCCAGTCGAATTTGACTCCGGTGGCGTTAAGAATGCGGACGACCGCATCTGTGACTTCGGGGCCGATGCCGTCACCGGGGATGAGGGTGACTGTGTGTGATTTGCTGTGGGTCATATTGATCTCGCTGTCTTTGCCTAGTGGGAGGTTTTCCTGCGCTGGCTGAGGTCTTTGCCGGTGAGGAGTTGTTCGAGTTCGGCTTTGAATTCGTTGACGTCTTTGAAGTCGCGGTAGACGCTTGCGAAGCGGATGTAGGAGACGGTGTCGAGTTCCTTGAGTTTTTCCATGAGGAGCAGGCCGATTTCAGTGGTGGAGCGTTCTCGTTCGGGCGAGTCCATGAGGAAGGCTTCGGTCTGGTCGACGAGGTCTTCGAGGATTCCTGCGGAGATGGGTCTTTTTTCGCAGGCGCGGAGGAGTCCGTTGAGTATTTTGCCGCGCTCGAATTTTTCGCGGCGGCCATCTTTTTTGACGACCATGTAGGGGATTTCGTCGATGCGTTCGTAAGTGGTGAAGCGTTTGTTGCAGCGCTCGCATTCGCGGCGTCTTCGGATGGAGTCCGCTTCTTTGCTTTCCCGGGAGTCAACGACGCGGTCCTGCGCGAAACCGCAATAGGGGCATTTCATGGGCTATAGGTTGATTCTAGAGCATGTGCGGAGTGGGCGAGAGATTGGAGCGCGGCAGGGGGTCTCAAGTTTTTCCGGTTACTGCCGATGACGGCTGGAAGGAGTGTCGCCATGTCGCCGTTTCAAATGTGGATTGAGATTGCGGGAGTATTGTGTGCGGGTGCCGCGGTGGCGGTGGTGGTGATGCGTACGTCGGAGGCGCGGCCGAAGGCCGCGAGGTGGAAGGTGCCGGAGAGAATTGATAAGCGACTGGAGGAGATTTTGTCTCCGCGGGAGGCGCCGATGACGGAGCCGTCGCGGCGTGGCATGGGATGGAAGCAGGCCAGCGAGGAGCCGGTTGTGGTCGCAGGCGAAGAAGAGAAGGCCGAGGAGCGGGCGAGCAGCAGAGTAAGCGTGAGTTTTTTGCTGGAGGAAAGAGAGAACAGATCTGGTGAGCGGGCCATTGAGTCCGACGGGATGGCTCAGCGGCTGGGGGAGCCGCAGGCGGTTTACAGCCACGACAAGCAGTATTTTTGATTTCCGCGAAGCGGTGTTGGGGACAGTAAAAGGCCCGTCCTGAGTGGACGGGCCTTTTGCCTGGGCTGGATGTGGGGACTATGTGGTGGAGCGGGACTTGACGGCGATGAACTCCGCGGGAACGGGCTGCTGGGAAGAGCCGACGAGTCCAGGGTTGAGTGTGCCGGTGTCCTTGAGCGTGGAGGGATCGATCATGTGGATGAGGTCGTCGCCGGTGGTGCTGGCGAAGAAGATGCTTCCATCCGGGCTGAATGCACCGGCGATGGGATCGCCCGCGCTGCCGGAGAGCTGGATGTTGGTCATTGTGCCGGCCTGGTTGGCGGTGGCGCTGGGATCGTAGGCGGGGAGAATTCCGCTGGGCGAGCTGGACTGGTAGGTCACGAAGGCCTCGAGGGAATTGGGGGAAGTGAGGACCTGATCGATCTGGCTCGGAGTGAAGCCGGAGAACGGGGTGGAAACGGTGTAGGGATAGAGGTGCAGCGGCCCGGAAGTGGTGGGCGATGGCTGCGGGCATCCGCCAGTGGGCATGCCGAGCTGGGACTGGGCGGCGTCAGAGTAGAGCCACATGTCGACGAGCGATGTGGGCGTGGCTCCGATGATGTGGTCGCCATTGGCGGTTGCCGCGATGTGTTCGGTATCTGCCGGTACGCTGGCGGCCTGCGGATAGTAGACGGGCAGCGAGCCGGTGGTGTCCGGGCAGAAACCGTAGGCATTGGTGACGCTGCCGGTGACGAAGGCCGCGACCTGTGGGACGGTGATGGTGAGATCGCGTCCGCAGTAGGGATTGGCGCCGGTGTTATCGAGAGACGGCGTGCAGGCTGTGCTCTGGGTGCTGGTGAGCGGGTAGGTGCTCCAGCCGGTATTGCTGTTGTGCACGTAGAGGGTATCCGGCCCGGTGATGTAGACGGTCTTGCTGTCAGGCGAGAACTGGGCGTGGGTGGCGACGCCGCCGATGCTGGTGCTGGAGCCGGTATCGAGCGAGTAGAGGTAGATGACCTTGCGGAGCTGGTCATTGATGACGAGGGTGGAGTCGTCGGGTGAGACGGCAAGCACGACGCCGGGGACGCTGGTGTCCTGCTTGCTGAGATTGTTGGTGAGTGTGCTGTAGATCATCAACTCGCGGTAGCTGCCGAAGTAGAGCTGGCTGACGTCCTGGTTGGCGATCATGGAGTTGGGGACGTAGGGCAGGCGGACCGGTGTGCCCTTGGTTCCCTGTGTGAGGTCAACCTCACTGAAGTACTGGGACTGGGTGGAGGCGAACCAGATCTGGTCGCTGTCCTTGCCGGGCGCGTTGATCTGCACGGTGTTGGAGACGATCGGGGTTCCGGTGCCGTAGACGCCGATCTGATTGATGGGGGCGGGATTGCAGGTGCCCGGCTGGCAGATGGCGGAGATTTCGGCTTCGCTGGGGAAGTTGACGCTGATGTCGCCGGTGGAGGCCACGGAGAGGTTCTGCGGCTGGGTGGAGGAGTAGTCGAGCGCGGCACCTGTGATGGCGGTTCCGTTCTTATCCTTGAGCGTGGCGACGACAGTGGGCTTGGAGCTTGGGGTAACGGTGGCGCTGGTTTGCCCGTTGATGCTGAGGGCGATAGAGGTGGGCGGGCAGGTGTAGAAGTAGCCTGCGGCTGAGCTGGAACTGGCAACCTGCGCGGTGATGAGAGTGGAGCCGGGCTGGTTGGCGGTCATGGTGCCGTTGGGATTGCTGCCGGTTCCGTTATTGGTGGTGTTGATGATGTTGACGATGCTGGAGTCGCTGGCGCGGTAGGTGATGGTGCCGATATCCTGGGTGGGGATGGGGGTGCCATCGGGGCCGAGGACGGTAGTTTCGCTGCGCAGCGTGATGGGGTTGCCGTTACTGTCACTGACGGTGGTGTTCTGGGAGAAGCAACCGGTCTGCGTGACGGCCCCCGGACTGATGGATATGGATGTTATGGGCGGATGGATATATACGGTGACGGGATTGCTGGTGACCGAGCCTCCGGTGGCGGTGACCTGAGCGGTGCCGCATGCGGCGTTGGGGTCAGTAGATGTGCCGCAGTTAGTGAGGTTTGCGCCGGAGGGGGGCGTGCAGACGGTGTAGGGAGCGACGAGGCCCTGGCTGTAGCGGTTCCATGTGCCGGCGCAGATGACGCCGGAGGGGGAGATGTCGGCCAGCGCGGGGTTGGTGGTGGCGTAGATGTAGTTGGCGACGGTTTCAGTATTGTTGTTGCAGTTGTACGCGGTGGGCTGGTCGAGCGACTGTGTTTGTCCCCAGGCGAGGGAGATGCCCGTGGTCTGGGGCTGCAGGATCACATAGGCGACCTGATTGATTGTGGGGCCGTAGGCGTGCCCGTTTTTGAGGCAGTAGTTGTTGGTGTTGTGACCGCAACCTGCGATGGAAAGCCCAACGGGAAGAGAAAAGCACACAAGAACAATCAGGACGAAAAACCGCTTCATGCAACCTCCCCGTCCATGACATAAGCATGGACGGTTAATGACCCTCTCAGTGAATATCCGGGTGACCTTAAGATAACAGGCCGGAGTGGTGGGAGAACAGGGCCGGCGTGGAAGAGAAACGACAGATGTGGAAAGGGTGGCCGGCTCCGCGGTGAGGTGGAGCCGGAGGTGAGGCCCGTGGTGGGCTAGTTTTGGGCCGGCATGTAGTGCTGGAACCATGCGAGGGCGCGTTCGAGGACGTTGACGCGGTCGGCGGGCTTGTAGAAACCATGGCCTTCGCCGGGGTAGACGACGAGTTGGGTGGGCACGCCGAGGGTTTTGAGCGCGTGCCAGAACTCGAAAGACTGCGGGGCGGGGCATTCGGCGTCATTGGAGCCGACGACGACGAGGGTTGGGGTTTTGGCGTTCCTGATGAAGTTAATGGCCGAGGATTTGGCGTAGACGGCCGGGTCGTCATAGACAGATGCGCCGAAGTAGGGGATCATCCACTGGTCGATGGAGTTTTCTCCGTAGTAGCTCTTCCAGTCGGAGAGGCCCGCGCCGGCGACGGCGGCGTGGAAGCGATGGGTCTGGGTGATGGCGAACATGGTCATGAATCCGCCGTAGCTCCAGCCAGTGATGCCGACGCGGTTGTTGTCGATGGGGAGCCGTTTTTCGAGGGTATCGACGCCGGCGAGGATGTCGCGGAGGTCGCCATAGCCGAAGTCGCGGCGGTTGGCCTGGGTGAAGTGCTCGCCTTCGCCGTAGCTTCCGCGGGGGTTGGGCATGAGGACGAAGTAGCCGAGAGCGGAGAAGGGAACGGGTCCGTAGCCGGCATAGGGCCAGTGTGGCATGTTAGCGTAGGCCGGGCCGCCGTGGACATAGACGATGAGGGGATAGCGTTTGCTGGGGTTGTAGTTGGCCGGGTAGAGGAGCCATCCCTGGACGTGGAAGCCTTCGTTGGTCCATTTGACGGACTCGGCTTTACCCCAGGCGGGCTTGATCTGGGCATTGATATGGGTGATGGCGGTGAGGGGTTCGCCGAGGGTTCCGGCGTAGACTTCTGGCGCCGAGGAGAAAGAACTGCCGATGAAGGCGACTTTTCCATTAGAGGAGAGCGAGACGCCGTTGAGGAGATGGCCGTTGCCGATGGATTCGGGTTCGGTCATGAGGGGCTGGAAGTGGCAGGTGCTTCCGGAGAGGTCGAGTCGCTGGATGGAAGGCGCTCCGGCTGAGATGGTGGTGACGATGAAGGTGTCGCGGGTGGGGGTTGCGGACTGCCAGTGAATCCAGGAGACGGTGAGGTGGGTGCCGGGTGTGACGTCGCGGGGCTGGCCGCCGTTGGCGGGAATGATGTAGAGGTCGCCGCCGGTTACGCCCTGGTCGGACATGAGGCCTCCGATGAAGGCGATCTGCTTGCCATTGGGGGAGAAGCGGGGGACGGCGATCTGGAGGCCGTGGAGCGGACCGGAGACTGTGCCGGGGTCGAGGATGGCCTGGGGTTTGCCGTCGGGGGTCTGGGTGTAGAGTCTGGCGGTCCACCAGTTGTCATCGCCGGGCAGAGGCGCGGCGACGTAGGTGAGCTTGCTGGAGTCCGGGGCCCAGTGGAACTCGTAGACGTAGAGGTCTGCGGGGGTGATCTGCTGGATGGAGCCGCCGTGGACGGAGAGAGTGGCGATGCGCTGGTCGCGGGCTTTTTCTTCGCCGATGACGCCGGCGGGCGGCGGAGTGGGAGCGAGGGCGTTGACGGGGCCCTTGGCTCCTTCGACGTAGATGAAGCTGAGGGTTTTGCCGTTGGGGGCCCACATGAGGGAGTGGGCGTAGCCGTCGAGGGTGGCCAATTGCTCGGGCCGGTTGTTTTTGACGGAGGCGACGAAAACCGCGCCGGTATGGTCAGGCGTGCAGTTGGAGAAGAAGGCGATCCGGCGAGAGTCCGGCGACCAGGCGGCCTGGTTTGCGCTGCCTTCCTGGTTTGCAGAGCAGGCGCTGATGGTGGTCGCGGCGGAGGGATTGGCGAGCGGGGCGAGGAAGATTTTTGAGGAGTCCTGACCACCCTGCTCCCAGAGGATCATCTTGCCGTTGGGGGAGACGGCGGTTTCGCGGATGTAGGCGGTCTTTTGCAGGTGCCGGATGAGGTGCTCGATTTTGGCGTTGTGAAGGTTGGTGGCGGGACCGTTGTGATTTTGATTTGCCTGGGCGAGCGCCACGGGAGCGGCGAGGAGTGCAATGGAGGCGGCGGCGATGTGCCGGCGAAGCGCGAATCTCATGGAGGGAGTTATATCAGGCCGGGAGTGAGGATGGGGAGGAGGATTGCAGCCTGATAAAAAGCGGACCGGGCGCAGTTGGAGGTCCGGGGACAGGATTGAGGGGCTGTTTTGGGGCCGGGGAGGGTGGGCTGGCGGGCATTTTGAGGGATGGTCGGGGGGAGCGACGGTGATCCGGCGCAAAAAAGCTGAAGAAAACCACCGGAAATCTGTCTTTCCTGCGTTGACTCTGTACGTTACAGTTGATAATCTTAGAAAGTTCCACGAGAGTGCGTGTTTTCACGCTGTGAGCCGCACAATAGGAACCAGCGCAGAGGCGAGTTGTTCCAAAGAACTCTGTGAGGTCCTGGCCGGACTCGATTGGCAGGACAGTATCGCATCGGAGCCTGCGACATCCGTCACCTTGGCGGACTATGCGGGCCGGAATCGACGAAACGGAGCTGGCCAACCTTGAAATGATCCCGTTGTGGGATGGGTTGCGCTCGGTCACCGTCGCGATTCTCGTCTGAGAGGGAAGCAAGCAGACGCGAAGCAGGAAGATGGCTTCGTGCGGGCAGCCGTGGATTTTGCGGCGCAAAGACCGCGCGAGGACTCTCAGGCTGCGCGTTTGAAGGGTTTGAGCAGGATCAGGACAGGTAAGGAGTTTTACGGTTTGCCTACATTCAATCAGCTCGTTCGCAAAGGCCGCACCGCACCGCGCTACAAGACGGCATCCCCTGCGCTGCAGGGCTGCCCGCAGCGCCGTGGCGTCTGCACCCGTGTTTACACGCAGACCCCCAAGAAGCCGAACTCGGCGCTCCGTAAGGTAGCCCGTGTGCGCCTGACGAACGGCATCGAAGTAACGACATATATTCCCGGCATTGGCCACAACCTGCAGGAGCACTCGATTGTGCTGATTCGCGGCGGCCGTGTGAAGGATTTGCCGGGTGTGCGGTATCACGTAGTGCGCGGAACGCTGGATGCGGTTGGCGTGGCCAACCGGAACCAGGGACGTTCGAAGTATGGCGCCAAGCGCGCCAAGGCTGGCGCGGCGGCGGCAGGCAAGGGCAAGAAGTAGCCGGGACGCGCCGGGCTGAGGCTTTGCGCGTTGGCCGTTGAGGGAAAAGTTTTCGGGCCGGAAGGCTGGAAGAAGGAATAGAGATTTATGCCGAGAAAAGGTCACATTGCGAAGCGGGAAGTGGCTCCCGACCCGGTTTACGGGTCGACTCTGGTCACGAAGTTTGTGAACTCGATGATGTGGGAAGGCAAGAAGTCGACGGCGCAGGGTATTTTTTATGCCGCGATGCAGAATCTTGAGCAAAAGGGCGGCGATGAGGCTCTGAAGCTGTTCAAGAAGGCCGTGGAGAACTGCAAGCCTCTGCTGGAAGTGAAGACCCGCCGCGTGGGCGGCGCGAACTACCAGGTACCGATTGAAGTGAATCCGGAGCGCCGGACCTCGCTGGCGATTCGCTGGCTGGTGAATTACGGTCGCGCCCGTGGCGAAAAGGGCATGGTTGAGAAGTTGACCAATGAGCTTCTGGATGCTGCCAATGGCCGTGGCGCCGCGATGAAGAAAAAGGAAGATGTGCACCGCATGGCCGAGGCCAACAAGGCCTTCGCGCACTATCGCTGGTAGCAGAGAATTAGCAATCGTGGGCCGGACAGAGTACCGGACCTGAGACGGAAACCAGACGCGGGGTAACCCGCGGGAATTAGAGAGAGACTCGCTGTGGCTCGCCAAGTACCGCTGAACCGTTGCCGAAATATCGGAATCATGGCTCATATTGACGCCGGCAAGACGACGACGACTGAGCGGATCCTGTTTTACACGGGAATCACGCATCGCATCGGCGAAGTGCATGAAGGCACCGCGACGATGGACTACATGGAGCAGGAGCAGGAGCGTGGTATTACGATCACGTCTGCTGCGACGACCTGCATGTGGAACAACATCCGCATCAATATTATTGATACGCCCGGCCACGTAGACTTTACGGCCGAGGTGGAGCGCTCGCTGCGCGTGCTGGATGGCGCGGTGGCGCTGTTTGATTCGGTGAGTGGGGTGCAGCCGCAGACGGAGACTGTCTGGCGGCAGGGCGACAAGTATAAGGTTCCGCGTATCTGCTTTGTGAACAAGATGGACAAGGCGGGCGCAGATTTCGAGCATGTAATCGAGACGATCCGCAAGCGCCTGGGCGCGCGTCCGGTGGCGATCCAGATTCCGATTGGCGCTGAGGCGAACTTCAAGGGTGTTGTGGACCTGATCGAGATGCGCGCCATTCTGTGGCACGACGAGACGATGGGTGCGAAGTTTTCAGTGGAGCCGATTCCGGCTGATCTGATGAAGAAGGCGGAGGCCTTCCGGATGCAGCTGATCGAGACGGTTGCCGAGAATGATGACGAGATGCTGCACAAGTTCCTCGAAGGCGAGACGCCGACTCCCGAGGAGTTGAAGAAAGCTCTGCGCCAGGCAACGATCGATATGAAGGTCTTCCCGGTGCTGTGCGGGACTGCCTTCAAGAATAAGGGTGTGCAGACACTGCTGGATGCGGTGGTGGATTATCTGCCCAGCCCGCTGGACGTTCCTGCTATCGAGGGCATTGATCCATCCGATCCGAGTGTAACGCTGACGCGCGAGGCGAGCGATGATGCTCCGTTCTCGGCTCTAGGCTTCAAGCTGATCAACGACCCGTTCGGCAAGCTGGGCTTTATTCGTGTGTACTCGGGTGTGCTGAAGACGGGTGACACGGTTCTGAATCCTCGCACGGGCAAGACTGAGCGCGTGGGCCGGCTGGTGAAGATGCACGCGAATAAGCGCGAAGATGTAACCGAGATTCGCGCCGGTGACATCTGCGCCTGTGTGGGTCTGAAGGAATTAAAGACGGGCGACACGATCTGCGACCCGAACCACCCGATTGCGCTGAGTGCGATTGACTTCCCTGAGCCTGTGATTTCAGTGGCGGTAGAGCCGAAGACCAAAGGCGATCAGGAAAAGATGGGCATGGCGCTGGCGAAGCTGGCCGATGAGGATCCAACGTTCCGTGTGCGAACCGATGAGGAGTCTGGTCAGACGATCATCAGCGGCATGGGCGAGTTGCACCTGGAAATCATCGTGGACCGCCTGAAGCGTGAGCATAAGGTGGAAGCGAACGTGGGCGAGCCGAAGGTTGCGTTCCGCGAGACGATTCGCAAGCCCTCCGAGGCGGAAGGCAAGTACATTCGCCAGACGGGCGGCTCGGGTAACTACGGCCATGTGAAGATCAAGCTGGAGCCGAACGAGGCAGGCAAGGGCTTCGAGTTTGTGGACGCCATCAAGGGCGGCGTGATTCCGCGCGAGTACATCAAGCCGACCGAGCAGGGTATCCGCGAGGCGCTGCAGAACGGCGTGCTGGCGGGCTACGAGATGGTGGACGTGAAGGTGACGCTGTTCGACGGCAGCTATCACGATGTGGACTCGAACGAAATGGCGTTTAAGATTGCCGGTTCGATGGCCTTCAAGGAAGCAGCGAAGAAGGCAAGCCCGGTTCTTCTGGAGCCGGTGATGTCGGTGGAAGTGACGGTGCCGGAAGAGCACATGGGCACGATCATCGGCGACATCAATTCGCGGCGCGGACGCATTGAGGGCATGGAGCACTCGGGCGGATCGCAGGTGATCCGCGCGATTGTGCCGCTCAAGGAAATGTTCGGTTACGTCAACGACATTCGTTCATCGACGCAGGGCCGCGCTTCGTACACGATGCAGTTTGCGCGTTACGAAGAGGCTCCGCGGATGATCAGCGAAGAGATTATCGGCCGGAACCAGGGATAACAGGCAACACGGTTTTTAGATGGAACCCGGCTCTCGAAGCGGGAGTCGTAAAAAGCAACCGAAGAAGTTACGAGTTTAGAAGGAACCAGAGAGGGAATCATGGCGAAGGAGAAATTTGACCGGTCGAAGCCGCACGTGAATGTGGGAACGATCGGGCACATTGATCACGGTAAGACGACGTTGACGGCGGCGATCACGAAGGTGCTGTCGAAGCACAATCCGAACAACAAGTTCCGTTCGTTTGACACGATTGACAACGCTCCTGAGGAGCGGGAGCGCGGTATCACGATCGCGACGGCGCACGTGGAATACGAAACGGCGAACCGTCACTACGCGCACGTGGACTGTCCGGGTCACGC
>JBMFWD010000061.1:0-17646 GCA_049965615.1 Acidobacteriaceae bacterium | reverse complement strand
CTCGGGTTTATGTCTCTCAACACAAACCGTAACAGGGCAATACCGCCGCCGTTCAAAAGCTAATTTGGACAAGAGTGACTTGTGATATAGGTCACATCTTGTGGAGTAACTCCGGTCCTAACATATCCAGTTCGCGAATGGATATTTGCCAGTGACGTTTAGCTGGGGAAGGTAGCTGTAGAGAGAAAACAGAAGGTGGTTGCCAATGAGACGAATTTCCCTGCTGTCCGCAATCCTGCTCATTCTTGCATTCGTAGTCTTTGAACATCCATCGGTCCAGGCCGCTACGCGGCCGGCGAGTCCGGGAGTGAAGGCTGCACAAGGCCAGAACGCATCCAGTTTGCCGCCAGGTTATGTGGGCTCGCAGATGTGCGAAACCTGCCATACCGGCGTTGCACACACATTTGCTGACAATCCACATGCAAAGATGGTTTTCCTGCATGGCGATAAAACGCTGACGTGCGAAAACTGTCATGGTCCAGGCCAGGCGCACGTGCAGAGCGGAGGGGATGTTACCAAGATCTTCCGCTTCGACAAAGCGACGCCGAAGCAGATCGACCAGAAGTGCCTGGGTTGTCACTCAACAGCTCATCCGGACTTCCAGCGGTCACCGCATGCGAAGGCCGGCGTAAGCTGCACCAGTTGCCACAGCGTGCATCACTCCAACGGTCCGAACCTGCTGCTAGCGAAGCAGCCGGAGCTGTGTGAGAGCTGCCATACCGATGTGAAGGCGCAGTTCGGCATGCCCTTCCATCACCCGGTGCCGGAAGGCGCGATGAAGTGCACGGACTGCCATGATGTACACGGCACGTTCAGCGCCAATAATCTGCGTTCTACCGCGGACCAGAACCGGGTGTGCACGAAGTGCCACATGGATACTCGTGGGCCGTTCGTGTTCGAGCATGCAGCAGTGAAGGCTGTCGGTTGCCTTGGCTGCCACAGCCCGCATGGATCGCAGAACGCACGGCTGCTGAATATGCCGACGATCAATACGCTGTGCAATCAATGTCACAGTCCGGTTGCGGAAGGTACCTTCCACACCATGGGACAGGGGTCATCGGAACTGACGCCCTGCACGAACTGCCACACTGAGATCCACGGCTCGAACCTTCATCCTGCATTCATTCGATAAACCGTGCCGGGTTGCGCCTTCCAGCCACATCGGTCGGCGCAACCCGGAAGAGATCACGGTTCGATGTGGCCACGGCTTACCTTGGGAGGTTCCAAAATGATGAAGAACACGCGCTGGTTTCCCTGGTTGTATCGTCCACTTGCCTTAGCTGCAGCTCGCCGTCGCCCTGGCGTTCGGCTTGCAGTTGTCGCTCTGGCGGTGATGACAGGAACGGCGATGGCGCAAACTAACATGCCGGGCAGTTCATCCTCACCGGTGAGACAGCCCTCAGCGCCCGCAGGATATTCGCTGCATGGGGCGATCAACATGGGCGGGCACATGACGAGTCTTACGGGCAGCAATGCCATGTATGACACGCTGGTGAACCTGCACTCCGGTCCGCGGGTGCTTGGAAGCACCTTTGAGCTTCGTCCGCTGACGACAAACAAGCGTCCGCTGTTTGATCACATGGAGATCTACAGCAACGGGTTCGGCGGAGATCCGTTCAACTTTACCCGGATGGATGTGGTGAAGGGCAAGTACTATCAGTTCTCCGGAACCTTCAATCGGAACCGGCGGTACTTTGACTATGACCTCCTGGGAAATCCGAATATCCCCTCGGGGCAGTCGATTCCGATTGGCCCGGTGACGGCACCGACCGGGTCACTGGCCTGGCCGCAGGTAGAGCAGTCTTCCTTCCTTTACAACACGGTGCGCCGCAGGACGGATGTCAACTTGATTCTGTTCCCCATGTCCCGTGTGAGCTATGAGGTGGAGTACGAGCAGAACGTATTCCAGGGACCTTCCCTGAGCCCCGGCGGTCAGATTAATCAGGGCGATCTTCTGTTGAATATGTATCAGCGCCACAGCACGGATTTCTTCCGTGGAGCGATCCACTGGAAGCCGATGCGCGGCACGCAGTTCACCTTTGAAGAGATCGTTAACCATATCAAAGAGAACTCTTACTACACGATCGCGCCGAGTCAGTTCCTGGTGCAGGAGGCTGACGGCACGCCGGCGGCGCTCGGCAACTGGGACAGCCTGAGCCCCTACAGCATCAGTCTGTGCAATAAGGGGAGCATGGTTGACAACACGATTCTGTATGACCCTCAGGTACCTGGCGGCAAGCCGGTGATCAACGCGGCTTGTGATGTTTTTACCAGCTACCTTCGTACGCAGCCTACAAGGTTGCTTTATCCCACGGAGATCTTCCGCTTCTCCACCACCAGCATCAAGAATGTGGAAATGAACGGCGATATCCGGTACACGGATGCGAAGATGGACCTGCCGAACTACTACGAGAATATTCAGGGTCTCTACGGACGGGTTCGCTCCACTACCTTTACAGGCAACGCCAGCGCCAAGCGGAAAGTTACGGCGGTAGATTACGCCCTGACTTATCAGGCGTCTCCTGCATGGGTGCTTTCTGAGCAGCTGACCTACTCGAATGTGCAGCAGCCTGGCACCGCCTTCGAGACGCAAGGCGCAACATTACAGACCCCGACCGATCCGAATGAGACGATCACTTATTCTGGCCCTCTCATTGCCGGACCGCCCAACTCCGGACCGCACGGCAGCCTGGCGGGCACGTCGGAGGATAACTTCTTCGGGCAGAAGCGATTCACGAATAATGTGACCGTTTCGTATGAAGGGTTGTCAAAAGTAATGCTATCCTTGACCTACCGGTATCATCAGCAGATTATTGCGCAGGGTATTCCGCACAATACTCCGTTGCCGGTGGGATCGCAGACGAACGGGACTGTGACGATTCATCAGAATGGCGGCATCTTTACCGCCTCACTGCGTCCTGAGCCCAACTGGAATGTAAATGGCAGCGTTGGAATCTTCTACAGCGACAATGCATTTACTCCGGTCAACCCGCGGCAGATGCAGCGCTACCGCTTGCATACGATGTATCGGCCGAAGCCCTGGATCTCGATCAACGGCGCTTATAACGACGTTGAGATTCACGACAATACGAACAACAACCAGGAAGCAGTGGCGAGTGGAGATGCTACCTATGCAGGCCCGATTGAGCATGTAGCCTACAGCCGGGTGCTGGGCATTGGCGCTGCTATCACTCCGAACGAGCATTACGCGCTGGACTTCAACTACGGTTACAGCGATGTGTATACCTCGACGAACATCTGCTACAACGGAGCACCGAGCAGCACATATCCGGGAGCTGCGACGGCCAGTGGTACGGCATGCCCTGGGGCAAGGGTTCGTGGCGCCAGCTATTACGAGTTTGGCCCCACGAAGGACTTTGAGCACGCACCGACGCAGTATGGGACGGTGGCGCTCGATCTCCATCCCAATAAGCGGTTGAGTTCCTCATTCGGTTACAACATCAGTTCGGTGGATGGAAGCCGCTTCTATAACGATGCGCGCGACGTTGCGGGCTCGCTGGTGTCGACTTACCAGTCACCGTTTGTGAAATTGTCCTGGAACTTCCGGAACGGACTTGTGTGGAATGCAAGGTACGACTACTACGGATACGGCGAGGGTGGACCCTCGGGAGCGCAATACTGCGCGACTTCCGGCCCCACTCCCGGGAATCCGGCTCCTGTGGTGGCGTGCGATTCACCCTCACTCATCGGGTTGCAAACCGGACTTACGATTTCGCCAGCGGGAGAGACGGCGCCCCGTAACTTCCACGCGAATATCTTGACTCTGGGAATACACTATAAATTCTGACAACATGGAACCGGTCAAAAGGAGGCCAATCACCATGAAACACACACTCAAGCTGGCAGTACTGCTCGCAACCGCAATGGCCGTACCAGTGGCCTTTGCACAAGGCCCGGGAGCCTCGCTCTACAAGGCGAAATGCGAGATGTGCCATGGCCCGGATGGCAAGGCCGCAACTCCGATGGCAAAGATGATGAAAGTTCCATCCTTTGAGGCGTCGGGAGTGAAGAAGAAGACGGATGCTGCTCTCATGAAGGCGATTGAAGACGGCGTGGGCAAGATGCCGGCTTACAAGAACCAGTTGAGCAACACGCAGATCAAGGATCTGGTTACTTACATACGCGTACTTGAGAAGAAGTAGCTTCTCCGGGAGGAAGTGATGACTTCGCCGGATTCACGGATCGAGGAAGAGGAGTCCGTTGCGGACTTCTCCAGAAAGCGGAACTGCAGCCTTGCAGGGTGTAAGGGAAGCCCGGATCGCAGTCGAGCTAAGCGTTTCTCGAAGACGTCGACTCCGGCGAAGGTGACTTCCGACCGGTTATGCGAGATGGAGAAGCACGGCATGCTGTATCGCTACAGGCTGCTGCCTGCGGTGATTTGTGCCGTGCTTCTTTTTCTGTTCCCACTATGGTTGAGGGGGCAGCAACTGGATTGCCTGTCCTGCCACGGTAATCCGGGTATGCAGGACTCGTCGGGACACACCATCAGCGTCGCAGCGGACACCTTTCATGCGAGTGTGCACGGAGTGTTGGGCTGCGCAGCGTGTCACAGCGACATCAAGACATTTCCTCATCCGGCAAAGGTGGCCGAGGTGCAGTGCGGAACCTGCCACACGCAGGAAGCCTCCGGGCTGGCGGGCACCGTGCATGCCGGACAAGGTGCGCACTCCTGCCTGAATTGTCATGGCAACCCGCATGCCATTGTGAAGGTGACGGACAAGAATTCGCCGGTTTACCCGCTGAATATTCCGCATACCTGCGGGGCGTGCCATGGAAATGCCGCTTTTGTGAAGCAGCATCACCTGAAGAATGTGTACGGGGAGTACAAGGATTCCATTCATGGGGCGGCGCTGACAAAAGACGGCCTGCTGGTTGCGGCAAATTGCTCCAGCTGCCATGGAACGCACCATATCCTGCCTCGCACCAATCCTGAAAGTTCCACTTACAGGACGAATATTCCGGGGACTTGTGGAAAGTGTCATGCGGGCATCGAAGAGAAGTACCTGGCAGGAACGCACGGAAAGGCGATGCTGGCCGGAAACAAGAAGGCGCCAGTGTGCACGGATTGCCATACCGCGCACCGGATATCCGAGCCCGCGCACACCGCATTCCAGGAGAGGACAGTTGGAACCTGCGGTGGCTGTCACAGGGAGAAGTACGCTACCTATCGGGATACGTTCCACGCGCAGGTATCGGCCCTGGGTTACACCGAGGTTGCGCACTGCTGGGATTGCCATGGGCCGCATGAAGTGCTGCCGGCATCCGATCCGCAGTCTCCGGTGAATCGAGCGAATCTGGTGAAGACCTGTGGCAAGTGTCACAGCGAATCGAACGTAAAGTTTGTAAGCTACGACCCACACGCAGATGCCTACGACTTTCACTCCAATCCGGCGCTTTTCTCCATACGAATTTTTATGGACCTCCTGTTATGGAGCGTTCTTGGCTTCTTTGCCATCCATACCATTCTGTGGTTTACGCGGCTGCAGTTTGCTCGCTGGAGAGGCCGGAGCGCAAAGGGGGAAGATCATGAGTAGCGAGACAGTCGGTTCAGCGGTAGCAGGCGGTCAAGGTGTTGCAGGGAAGTACTTTCGCAGATTCACTCCGATGCAAACACTCCTGCACGCGACTGTGGTGACCACATTTCTTGGCCTGGCCCTGACTGGACTTCCTTTGCGATTCAGCATGTCTCCGCTGGCCAAAGATTTTGCTCGCATCGTGGGAGGGTTTGCGGCCATTCTCTTTTTCCATAAATTGTGTGCGGTCATTCTTACGCTGGCCTTTCTCGCGCACCTGGGGCAAATTCTTTACCGTGGTCTGGTTCGTCGTGAAAAGGGGATTTTCTGGGGACCGACGTCGATGGTGCCTCAATGGAAGGACATTAAAGACTTGTTCGGAAATTTCCGGTGGTTCCTGGGCCTGGGTCCGAAGCCGCGGTTCGAGCGCTATGCCTACTGGGAGAAGTTTGATTACTGGGCAGTGTTCTGGGGGATGGTGGTGATCGGCTTTTCCGGTTACGCCATGTGGTTCGCGCCCTTCTTTGCGCGCTTTTTGCCCGGATGGGCGTTGAACGCTGCGCTCATCATTCACGGTGAAGAGGCACTGCTTGCGGTGCTGTTCATCTTTGCGATTCATTTCTTCAATACCCACCTTCGTCCGGGTTCATTTCCGATGGACATGGTTGTGCTGACCGGGCGGGAAACAGAAGAGGAGTTCGAAGAAAAGCGGGCGATGGAGTATTCGCGACTCGCGGGTGAAGGGAAGTTGGAATCCAGAGTGGACCTTCCACCGTCTTCGTCCTTCGTAAACGTAGCGCGCATTGCGGGCTTTGTAGCTGTAGCGATTGGACTGGCCCTGCTTGCGCTCACTTTAATGGCCTACTTCTCTGGATAGGAGATGGAGACGCAGATGACCTGGCTGAGAAGGTTCAAAGAGAATTGGCTCCAATCGTTCTTCTTCTATGGCAATAATCCGCTGTCGCTGATAGGGGGTAGCATCACCATGGCGTCTGCCATTACCTGGTGGACGTTCTGGATCATGGATCTGGTCAACAATGCGTTGAACAATCCATATCTGGGGTTGATCTTCTTCTTCCTGCTGCCAATTCTGTTTGTTGGCGGCCTCATTATGATCGCGGTTGGGGTCTTTTTCCGGCGCGAAAAGTTGCGCAGGGCCGGTCAGATTCCTTCGATCTATCCGAAACTGGATCTCAATAATCCGGTATTTCGGCACGGATTTCTGATTGTGCTGGTTGCGACGGTCGTCAATCTGGCGATTGTTGGCACGGCAACTTATCAGGGCGTCTCGTACATGGACTCAGCGCAGTTCTGCGGTGAATCCTGCCACGTGATGCATCCGCAGTGGGTGGCCTATCAGCACTCGCCTCATGCGCATGTGGCTTGCGTGGAGTGCCACGTTGGCTCGGGCTTTGATTCTTATGTGCATGCCAAGATGCAGGGGACAAAGCAGCTTTTTGAAGTTGCGTTTCATGATTATCCGCGGCCGATCAAGGTTCCGCTAAACGCACTTCGCCCGGCCCGTGCAACGTGCGAAGAGTGCCATAACCCTCGTCGGTTTACCGGAGACAAGTTGATCGTACTCAACAGCTACGAAGATGATGAGAAGAACACCGAAGTAACTACGGTGCTGGTGCTTCATCTCAACCTGATTCATCGCGAGCATCTTTCGCATTTTGTCTACACGGCAACCAACGACACAGGCCAGAAGATCATTGCCGTAACTGCCCCAAATGGCAAGGGTGGTGAGAGACAGTTTGTGGATACAAACTGGACTGGTCCGGTGAAAGGCGTGACACGCGTGATGGACTGCATGGATTGCCACAATCAGGCGACCCATATCTTTAAGACTCCGCAGAAAGCTCTGGATGCCGCGATGTCGCATGGCAACGTAAGTCCGTCTTTGCCATTCGTCCACAAAGAGGGCTTGGCACTTATCCAGACGAAGTACAGCTCGCAGGAGGAGGCAGGAAAGAAGATCACAGATGCCCTTTATCAGTATTACAAGACGAATTATCCCGCCGTGTGGGAGAACCAGCGCGCTACGGTTGAGCAGGCTGCAAAGGGACTTGTTGCGGTCTATGACCAGAATGTATTTCCGAATATGAATGTCACCTGGGGAACCTATCCCAATAACATCGGTCACATGGATTATCCGGGGTGCTTCCGCTGCCACGACGGAAGTCATACTGCCAAGGACGGAAAATCGATTCCGAACGATTGCACCACCTGCCATAACATTCTTGCGGTGCAGGAGAGCAATCCGAAGATCCTCCAACAGCTAGGGATTACGACAGACGCAGTCCCATCGATCTAAATGGAATCCGAAGTTCTCTCGGGCGCCGGGCGTGGAACCCCGGCGCCTTTCTTCTGCTCAGGGGTCAGGTAAGGTACTCGCGGCGTTCGATGCCCAGTTTTTTGATTTTGGAGTTGAGGGTGGTTCGCTTGATGCCGAGCCGCTCGGCTGCGCCTCCGGGGCCACCGATGGCACCCCCGGCGTCACGGAGCGCCTGGAGGATGTGAGATCGCTCATTGGCTTCCAGGGAGTGATTTGCAGGCTTGGGTTCTTCCGTGAGTTCCTGTAGTTCTCCGAGAGGAGCACGAAGGATAGAGCCTCGGGTAAGGATCACTGCGCGTTCGAGAAAATTTTCCAGCTCGCGAATATTGCCGGGCCACTGCCAGCGCGAGAGGGCATCCATCACTTCATCGGGGATCGATTCGATGAGGCGGTTCATGCGCCGGGCGTGCTTGGCTACGAAGTAATTGACGAGCTCCGGAATATCCTCTCTGCGTTGGCGGAGAGGCGGCAGCAGGATGGGGAAGACCTTGAGCCGGTAGTACAAGTCACTGCGGAATGTACCCTCGCGAACCATGCGGGAGAGGTCGCGGTGGGTGGCGGCCAGCAGGCGGAAGTCGACTGGTATGGTGCGTTTGCCGCCGAGCCGTTCAATTTCTTTTTCCTGAAGGGCTCGCAGCAGCTTGGGCTGAAGTTCAAGCGGGAGGTCGCCGATTTCGTCCAGGAACAAGGTTCCACGGTGGGCGAGTTCCAGGCGCCCGATGCGCTGACTGATTGCCCCGGTGAACGCGCCCTTTTCATGGCCGAAGAGTTCGCTTTCCAAAAGCCCTGAGGGGATGGATGAGCAGTTGACCTTGACGAAGGTTCCGCTTGTGCGGGGGCTGAGGTTATGTATGGCGCGGGCGATGAGTTCTTTTCCGGTTCCAGTTTCACCAAGGATCAGTACGGTTGCATCGGTTGGCGCTACAGTTTCCACTTGCTTGAGCACCCGCTTGACCTCGGCACTTTGACCGACAATCTCCTCAAAGCTGTACTCGGTATGGAGTTCCTCTTCGAGGTAACGCTTTTCCTGCTGCAGTCTTTCGGTAAGAGAAGAGAGCTGGCGGGCGGCGTTAACTCCCTGCATGGTGAGGGCGATTTGTCCTGCCATTTGCAGGAGGGTATTGCGGGTGATGTTGGCCAGGGCTTCAGGGTCTTTTGTTCCGATACTGAGCACCCCGGCGAGTTGCCCGTCACCCTTCAGGGGCAGCCACCAGGCTGCCTGCACTCCGGCGGAGAGCAGACTGGCAAGTGCCGCTTTCGGGAAAGCGGAGTGCGGGAGATCGGGTTCATAAATCGCATCGTGACTCTGGAAGACGCTCATCTCGGGGAAGCCTTCGGCGTGAGCCAGAGCGATTTCCGAGACCACACGCTCTTGCCGGGAGCCATGCAGCCGGTAAGTTCGCATGACCTGGTCGGCTGTGTCGAAGAGCGAGACGCTGGCGTAGTCATGGGGGATGAGCCGCTGGATACTGGCCGCGATGGCGGACATCATGGTTTCAATATCGAGGCCGGGCAAAACGGATGAGCTGAGTTCGGTGAGCAGAGCTTCTTCTGCCCGGCGACGGTCTGTGAGATCCCGTGAGAGCTTGGAGTAGCCGATAAGTTGATTTTCAGCGTTGTAGAGGGGGGAAACGACGACATTGGCCCAGAATCGAGAACCGTCGCGGCGAATGCGCCACCCTTCGTCTTCGTAACGTCCCTCGGCGGCGGCAACTTGCAGTTCCTGCTCTGGCCTTCCCCGTTCGACCTCTTCCGGCGGATAAAACACCGACAATTTCTGTCCGATGATTTCCTCGGCGCGGTATCCCAGGATGCGCTCGGCGCCCTGGTTCCAGGTGACGACGAGGCCGTGTGGATTGAGCATGAAGATGGCGTAGTCTCTGGCGCCTTCGACGATTGCGCGGAAGTGCTCCTGGGTTTCGCGCAGCTTCGCTTCCATCTTCTTTCGCCGTGAAATATCGCGCACGACGGCCAGGACAACGGCTTCGGTAGCGGTCTGGACCGGGCTCAGCATGACGTCGACCGGAATTTCAACCCCGTCGCTGCGGAGTGCAAAGAGCTGCAGGCCCTCTCCCATGGAGCGACTGTGGGGAGCCTGAGAGTACTCATGCCGGTAATGGCTGTGTGTCTTTCGGAAACGTTCGGGAAGGAGATCTTCGACCTTTTTCCCGATTAATTGTTCACGAGGATATCCAAAAAGGGTTTCGGCCTGAATGCTTGCCTCGACAATTTGGCCATCGCTGCGCGCGACCAGAATCGCGTCGGGCGCATGGTCAAAGAGTGCCAGAAATATGCTTTTGTCCAGCGTGGCCCTTGCATCGGCGGCCGGCTGGGAGGTTTTCTCCGCGGCAACGTCCATTACTTAAAGATTCTGACCTAGCTGCGAGGCGATCGCAAGACACGGACGAAGAAGTGGCGCCGGAGAATAGCGCCGGCGCCAGAGCAGACAAGGTTGCGAATGATAGATTCAGGAGCCGCTTACGCTTTCCAAAGCGCGGCGGTTCGGGATGACCATGCTTGCTCCATGGAGAGCGATGAGGTGCCTGCGCTTGAAGTCCCCCAGGGTGCGGGTGACAGTTTCGCGGGTAGCGCCAACGCACTCGGCAATCTGCTCGTGGGTGAGCGGCACAGTGAACTGCGTCCCTTCCGGGGTTTGACGTCCCTGGTTGGACCAGCGCAGGAGCAGGCGGGCGAGTTTCTCGGTGGTGGAGTTGCAAAGAGCCAGCGTGCGCAGCTGCTCGCAGGCGCTCTCATATTGCAGATTGAGCTGGCGAATGACGCTGGAGTAGGCCTGGGGATACTTTGCGATGAGCGCGCGGAAGTCTTCAGCACGCAGATAGGTAACCCGCGCGGTCTGGAGTACTTCTGCGGTGGCCTCATACGGGGTGTCGGTCAGCGTGGAGCTGAGGCCGAGGATATCACCGGGCTTGGCGATCTTCAGAATCAGGGTCTTGCCGGCGCTGGAGCTGACGGAAAGCTTCACCTGTCCGGAACAGATAACAAAGACGCCCCGGTTTGCCTCGCGTTCAAAGTAAAGGAAAGTGCCGGAAGGATAGGTGGAGGTGTGCCTGGAAGATTGGAAGGCCTCCATGCCGCTCTTGGGTAGATCGCAGAACATGCCGGGGTCGCGGAGCTGGCAGTTTTCGCAGTTCCTGGTGTCGTGATTTCCGGTGTGTAGATTCATGGTTGTTGCCTTTCCTTTACCGCTTTATGCTTGCGCCTTGCAGCGCGCCTGTTCTGCAAACTGCCGGGTCAACGGCGAGTTGGCTTCAATGTCCGGGTTGGCGACGTCCACAATGGCGCGCAGGAGGTGCATGCCCTCGTGGTCAACGAAGGTGGTACCGCAAAGATCGATGTGAAGCTTTTTGCCGTCGAGATTGGTAACAATCTGATGCCAGACCGACTCGAGCTCACTTGTCCACGGTGGAATGAGCTTGCCTTCCAACTTAAGGTGGAGTCCGTTCGGATTGTCTTTGACCGAGATTCGCAACATAGGAACTCTCTTTCTGCCATACCTGAAGGCAATCCCTATGCCAAAGTTGCAGAGCTGTGCCGCTGATCGCTCAGTGTTCGTGATTGCAATCACATACGAGATGTGACGAAGGACACGAAATGGGCAGGAGACGAACTTCGTCGCGACGACGTCTCGTCACGTGACGAAATTTCGTCACCTCGACGTCGGCAAGGGGGTGTTTCCCGCCATTCTGGGAGTCCCTGTTGAGCGTTCTGTCATGGACCGGACGGTTGGCTTGCAGTGGGGCAAGGATGGCCGGGAAGCGGGTCAGTTAGAGGTGGTAGCCGGGCGGACGGGGAAGGGTTTCGGGGTCGGAAGGGTAGTTTGCAATTCCCGACGAAGCTGTGATGCAGATCACATCCGCGTGTGGCGGCGGACACATCCCAGACGAGAACTTTGTCGCAGACTATCTCCATACCGGAGATATTGTGATGAATGCCGTAACCCACAATCCCGACGCACTGGTGCAGCCTCGCCAAATTCTAGTGGCCACGGACCTTTGCGACAGTAATTATCTTTTGCCGATCGCGATTGCTCAGGCGAAGGCGACTGGGGGCCATCTGACCTTGGTTCATGCATTCATTAACCCAGCAATTGCAGCTGTCAGCGCGCAGGGACTGGTTCCGCCAGACGGAGGAATGGACGCGGAGGAGTTTGCCGAGCGGATACTGGCTGAGCTGGTGAAGCGGGCGAGAGCGGAGGGGGTTACCTGCGATTCGATTGTGCGCCAGGGATTTTCCGCTGCTGAGGCTCTTCGCGACGAGGTTCACCGCACGGGCGCCGAGCGGGTGATCATGGGGACGCACGGTAGAGGCCGGGTCGGGCAACTGGTTCTGGGATCGGTCGCGAAGAGCCTGCTCCGTTCACTGGAGATTCCTATCTTTGCGGTGGGTCCACAGGTAAGAGCGCCCGAGGCCTTTGCAACGCCGCGGCGGATACTTCATCCGGTTTCGCTGCACGGGTATTACCGGGAGAATGTGGACGTGGCGCGGCGACTTGCGGAGTTTTACCAGGCTGAGCTGATCCTGATGCACTCGATTGAGCCGGACGCCAGGGAAGGGAACGCAACTGTGCGCGATTTGAACTGGGCCAAGCGGCAACTCGACGCATCCATGGATGACCCTGCGACGCTTACGGTGGATTGGAAGACGCATGTCGCTTATGGAGAGGTGATTGGGGAAATTCTGGAAAGCGCCGCCCAGTTTGAAGCGGACTGGATTGTACTGGGCTGGAACGAAAAGCGCCGCAATCCTGCATTTACAGAAAGTGCTGCCTACCGCGTGATGGCAGGTGCGGCGATGCCGGTACTGACGTTGCCTCATCATTTGCCGCATCCGGGCGCGCAGACACAAGAGAAACCCGAAGGGGCAGTCGCACGGCAGTAAACGTGGGAAGAGGTTTTGACCTTGAACGAGAGGTGCAAGATGCGTTGCGCGAATCCAGGCTGCGAAGCGGAGACTCTTTATTTCCGCAGCGGGAGCCTGCATTGGATTGACCGTCAACCGGAGTTGAATGGGGCGTCTCAACGTCGCGCGACCCGTCTCATTTGGTTATGCGCCAGATGCAGCAGGAATTTGATTGTGCAGACCTGGCGGCCCGCGGGGCAGCAGTTACGTTGTACCTGCGGAGAAGTGATACCGATTGATCGAGATCGGCGGAGGCCTGTTGTTGCGGTGACGCCCAGCCATCCGATATCGCAGTCAGCGTAGACCTGCGATATCGACCGGGGAACGGGGGAGTATTACGGCTACTCCCCCACCCGGAGCCTAATGCGCCGTATTTGAAACCGAGGCCTGTCATGTTACGCTCTCCAGAATTCCATTTCGACACGATCGTGGTTGCTACCGACTTGAGCGAGGCATCATCCTCAGCGCTGCGGTATGCGCAGGCGGTAGCGCAGGTCCACGGAGCCCGCATCATGATTACGCACGTGATTGACCCGGTTGGATACGCCTTTGCGGGCGGGGTTCCGATTGCGCTGGGCGAGGATAAAGCCGCGATGGAAGAGATTCACCGCATGGAGGAAGAGACGCGCCGGAAGGGCATTCCGGTCCATTCCCGGGTGGAGACGGGAGTGATCTGCGACCGTATTCTGCAGTCGGTGATCGACGCACGGGCTGACCTGGTGATACTTGGCACCCGCGCCAGTACCGGAGCGGGGCGCGCGGCCCTGGGTACGGTAGCGCGGCAGATTCTGGCTCGCACACCTTGTCCTGTGCTGACCGTGCCAAGGGGCGCAGAGCGGCATATTCCGCGCGGCGGAAGATGGCAGCGGGTGGTGATTGCGACGGACTTTTCAGTGGCCAGCCTGGAAGCCCTGGCTTACGCGCATCGTTGTGCGTTCAATCAACTGGCGGTGGTGCATGCCGAGCCATGCCGCGACCACAAGGAACATGAGGCCTGCCTGGAGCGGCTGCGCTTTCTGGCTCCGTTCAATGAGCAGCACACGGTTCCTGTAGAGCACATTGTGGACTCTGGAGAAGCGGCAGATTTGATTATCCGTGAGTCAGAGCGGATGGATGCGGACCTGGTGGTACTGGGGGCTCCGATTGAGGAACTGCGGGAGAAGGATTTTGCATCCAGCACGGTCCTGAAGGTGATTTCCGATGTGCGCTGTCCGGTGATGTGTGTTCCTTCGACTCTTGAGATGCCGATACGCATCGAGGAGCGTAGGATGTCTGTTGGATGCTGAACCATCCCCAGATTCGGGCGATTTTATTTGCCGTGCATGGCGGCGTTGCGTTGGTCTGCGGACTGGCGGTTCTGTACCTGAGTGTTCTTGCCGCGAATCCATTCTTTTCAGCTACGGCGATTGTGATTGCGCTGGTGCTTTGCGGCGCGGCCATCACGCTGGCCGGCATCGCGGACTGGTTTGCAGCGGCGGAAACAGGGAAGCGGAATCTGCAGCAGATTCTGCTCTACGGGCTGGCCGGCATCTGCTTTGTAGGTGCGGGCTCGTTTCTGGGATTCTCGTCTTCCGCGACGCTGCAGATCCTGTTGCTGCTGGTGATTGCGCACGGGCTGATTTTTGGCGCGCTCGGGTTGCTGTCTGCGTTGCGTCTGCAACATAAAGGTGTGGATTCGGCGGTCATCGCGGTGTTTGGATTGGTGTCGATTGCGATCGCTGGATGGATGGCGGGATTCATTCGAGAATGGAACGACCGGACCGCGCTGATCTGGGTTGGGGCGTATCTGTGCCTCGTGGGCGCCAAACTCATCTTTTTTGCCGGCGACGAGCGTTATCATGCGCTGCATCCTCGCGGGAAGACTTCCGGGGTGATTCCGAGCGACGGTTGAGTTCTTCGCCTTTCATGAACTGAATACCGATAGCCCTGTTGTTGTGACCAGAGTCACAGCGACAGAGCAGGTCGAGCCTACAATAGAGGCCATGGACGCTATAGTTTTGGACCGTCTCCAGTTTGCCTTTCTCGTTACCTTCCACTATTTATTTCCTCAGCTCACGATGGGCCTTGCGCTATTGATTGTGGTTCTGAAGGGCATTGCTCTCAAAACAGGGAATGAGAATTACGATCGGGCTTCGCGCTTCTGGGCCAAGCTGTTTGCGGTGAACTTCGTACTGGGAGTTGTGACTGGGATTCCCATGGAGTTCCAGTTCGGCACCAACTGGGCGCAGTTTTCCCGTCTGACTGGCGGAGTGATCGGGCAGCCGCTTGCTATGGAGGGCGTCTTCGCGTTCTTTCTGGAGTCTGCTTTTCTTGGACTCTTCCTGTTTGGAGAAAAGCGGCTCTCCAGGCTGGCGCACTTTGGTTCTGCGGTGATGGTCTTCCTGGGGTCGTGGCTCTCAGGTTTCTTCATCATTGCGACCGACGCGTGGATGCAGCATCCGGTGGCCTACACGCTGATGCCGGATGGAACGTTCCGCCTGGACAGCTTCTGGGGGTTGTTGAGCAATGGCTGGGCATGGCGGCAATACGCTCACAATATGTGTGCCACGGTGGTAACGGCGTCCTTTGTGATGGCGGCGGTGGGAGCTTTTTATCTGCTGAGCAAGCAGCACGATGCGTTCGGGAAGATATTCATCAAAGTAGGTGTCGTCGCCGGATTGATTTCGTGTCTTCTGATGATCTTTCCTACGGGCGATGCGCAGGGCAAGTACGTGGCCCACAATCAGCCTGCCGCGATGGCTGCCATGGAGGGGTTGTTCCATACGCAGGCGGGAGCGCCGATTGTTCTGGTCGGGCAGCCTAATGAGGAAACGCAGACGATTGATAATCCCATTGCGGCCAATGATGTTCTCAGCTTCCTGATTTACGGAACGACGAAAGCCGAAGTAAAGGGGCTGGACAGTTTTCCGCATCAGGACTGGCCGACAACGCTGCCGCTGCTTTACTACTCGTACCACATCATGGCAGGGCTCGGCACTTACTTCGTCCTGTTGATGGTGATAGCGGCTTTCCTGCTGTGGCGCAAGAAGCTTTATCAATCCCGCTGGGTGCTTTGGGCGCTGATGCTGAGCTTTCCGTTGCCGTACATAGCAACCACCGCCGGCTGGATGACGGCAGAGATTGGACGGCAACCATGGCTGGTCTACGGGCTGCTGCGAACGTCGCAGGGATTTTCAACGCACGTTTCGGCCGGGAACGGGCTGTTTACGCTGCTCGGCTTCATGGGTATGTATGCGGTGCTGGCCATTCTGTGGATCGTACTGGTGTACCGGATTATCGAGCATGGGCTAGAGGCTGCGGCGCAGCATTCGCTCCCGGACACCATAAGCGCATAACGATGAACACGCCTGCCTGAAGCAGATTCGGGGGATAAAAGGCGAGGAGAAATCATGGGATTTATCTGGTTCTGGATTGTGGCGGTAATGATTGCTGCCTATGTGGTATTCGATGGATTTGATCTTGGTGCGGGTATTCTTTATCCGATACTGGGGCGCTCAGAGAAGGACCGCTCGACGATCATCCAGGCCATAGGGCCAGTCTGGGACGGGAATGAAGTCTGGCTGCTGGCGGGCGGCGGTACTTTGTTTTTTGCTTTCCCGCTGTTATATGCATCTTCCTTCAGTGGATTCTATCTTCCGCTGACTATCGTGTTGTGGCTATTGGTTTTGCGGGCACTCGGCATTGAGCTGCGAGGGCATATCGCAAACGATCTGTGGCGCACATTCTTCGGGGCGATCTTCGCATTTGCGAGTTTGCTGCTGACCGTTTTCTTTGGGGCCGCGCTGGCCAACGTGATTCGCGGCGTGCCTCTTGGGCCGGATCATTACTTCTTCCTGCCGTTGTGGACGAATTGGCAAGTGGGGCCGCAGCCGGGAATTCTGGACTGGTATACGGTGATTGGCGGCCTGGTGGCGGTGGTTGCCTTGAGCACCCACGGCGCGCTCTGGATCTGGTTGAAGACCTCAGACGAGTTGAGCGACCGAGCGAGGCGGGCGGCCGGCTATGGATGGGCTGCCTTGTGTCTGATGACGCTGGTCAGCCTGGTCGCCACGATTGCCGTGCAGCCGCTGGCGCTGAAGAACTATGGTTCTCATCCGATTCTTTATTTGATTCCGCTTGCGGTGGTGGCCTCGCTTTTGGCACTGCAGCTTTTCAGGAACGCGGGGAAGGCCTTGCACGCGTTTTTGGCTTCCTGTGCCTATCTGGTTTTCATGCTGGTTGGAGCGGCGGCGGGGTTGTACCCGGTGCTGCTGCCGTCGTCTTTGAGTCCCCAGGATAGTTTGACTATCGCGGACTCCTTGACGGGGTCGTATGCCTTGCATGTGGGGTTGATCTGGTGGGGATTCGGGATGCTGCTGGCGGTGGGGTATTTTGTGACAATTTACTGGCTCTTTCGTGGCAAGGCCGAGGGGCATTATCACATTTGAGGTGCTGGATAGTTTGCAGAATGAAGGAGTTAGCGGGAGCATCGCAAAGTTTTGCTGTAAGCTATAATGTCCGATAACAAATATTCTGTACATTCCGATTACCGCTGATTTTAGGGTAGGCTGAATTGGGTATGCCCTCCTCACCTCCTAAGGTCGTTCTTGCGGTCAATGGTGTGTTTCATCATTTCGACCTGGCTCATGAATTGGTCAGACGAGACATGTTGCGCTCGATCTACTCCACATTTCATTGGGGACGACTGAAGCGCGAGGGGCTGGATCGCAACTACATTCGCATGTTTCCTTGGCTGCACCCGGCTCAAATTGCAGTTCATCGAGTGGTTTCGATCCCGCAGGTTGTGGATCGCTATGTGGACCGGGCGGTTCGCTGGACGCTGGACCGATATGTGGCTGGTTCGCTTCCGGGTTG